>NZ_JAJTNQ010000010.1:0-4097 GCF_021341835.1 Streptococcus sp. XMC
TCGGAACTTTGAAAACTTCAAAAAACGGATTTTCATCGCTCTGAACATCAAAAAAGAAAGTACGAAATTTGTCCTTTCTCGATCATAGCTTTTCTTCAACCCACTACAGTTGACAAAGAGCCCAACTTTAAAACTAGAATTCTCATTGCTCTAAATATCAAAAAGGAGAGAACCAATTTGGTCCTCTCCAGGTTATAACTTTTCATCAACCCAATACAGTTGACAATGAGCCGGAATTAAGAATTCAATTTCTTATTTATTAAGAATGGCTTAGTCTTTCTTACGAAGGACAAAAGCTGCTAGGCTTGCAAAGGCAAGACCGATGATTGAAAGAAGACTAGATACTGCTGAACCTGTGTTTGGTAGAGTATTCTTATCTTGGTTTGGAGCAGGTTTAGCTGCAGGACCTTCAGGTTTAGTTCCTAGATCTACTGGTTTAGTTCCTGGATTTACTGGTTTATTACTGTCGTCTGCAACTACTTTCTTAGTTCCTACTTCAACGATCTCATCAACTGGTGCTGTTGTAATTTCACTTGATTTCACTACGCGACCTGTTTCAACGCCGTCTGTGTAAGTCACTGTCTCAACAATAGTGCGAACCCCCTTCTTACCAACAGCTTTCACTTCACGAGTTCCTTCAGGAAGGTCTGGATTCGCTACTTCCTTAGTTTGGAAGGCAACTTCTTCAGTTCTAGTTTCTTCCTTAGTTGTAACAACTGGAAGTTCCTTAGCACCTACTTCGATGACTTCATCAACTGGTGCTGTTGTAATCACGTTAGATTTCACGACACGACCTGTTTCAACGCCATCTGTGTAAGTTACTGTTTCAACAATGGTGCGAACACCTTTTTGTCCAGCTACCTTAACTTGACGAACACCTTCCGCTAGGTCTGGGTTCGCTACTTCCTTAGTTTGGAAGGCAACTTCTTCAGTTCTAGTTTCGTCTTTAGTTGTGATGACTGGATTTTTCTTAGTTCCTACTTCAATGACTTCTTCAACTGGTGCTGTTGTGATATCGTCTGATTTCACAACGCGACTTGTTTCAACGCCATCTGTGTAAGTTACTGTTTCAACAATGGTACGTACACCCTTTTGTCCAGCTGTTTTCACACGGCGAACACCTTCAGCTAACATTGCATTTTCAACTTCACGTGATGTAAAGGCAACTTCTTCTGTACGAGTTACTTCCTTAGTTGTGATAACAGCTTTGCTACCAGTATAAGTTACTTTGTTCTTAGGTGCTTTTTTGGTTTTACGTGAAACCTCTTTACGAGCTGTTTCTTTACCATCAACTTTAGTTACTTCATATGTAACTTCATCGATACCTTCTTCACCTTCCTCAACACGAGTTTTACCCTTGTCAAGTGCTGGATCTACCTTAGTTTCTTCTTTGAATGGAACTTTTTCTTCAACAGTTACATTCTCTTTGGTTTCTACTGCGGATTTCTTAGTACCAACCTCGATGATTTCTTCAACCGGCTGTTTAGTGACATTTTCGCTCTTCTTGGTACGAGCTGTTTCTTTGCCATCTGTCAAAGTGATATCCCAAACAACAGTCTTTTCACCATTAACACCTGCCTGCTTAACATTGCGAGTCCCTTCTGGAAGGGCTGCATTGTACTCAGTGCGAGATGGGTAAGGAACTGGTTCCTTAGTTGTGATTTCTTGATGCTCAACTTTTGGTGTTGTTGGTTCTTCAGTTTTACCATTCAAAGCCGCTTCTACTTTAGCTTTCAAAGTATGATAGCGTTCTTCAAGAGGTGCAAAGAATTTTTTTGCATCTTCGCTCTTCATTGCTTTTTTGGCAATACCATAATATTTTACAACATCATCTAACTCTTCTTGTACAAGTTCACGAGTTTCTTCATCTGAAGGATTCTTTTTAAAATCATTAAAATCCTCTTCAAGGTCGTTCAATTTATCTCTGAACTTAAAAGCGATACTTTTTTCCTGCGCATCACCGATTTCTTCATCTTCGCCTGGTTCTTCTGCATGTACAGTCTTAATTTCATATAGATCAGGAGCTACATGATAAGTCGCAACTCCAAGAGCATTTAAAGCGAGTATTGAAATTCCTAATTTTAATAACTTTTTTCTACTCATTATTCTTCCCTTGACTCTATTCATTAAACAGTAATGAGAAGAGTAGATTCTTCTACTCTCCTCTTTACCGTCTTTTAACGCTCCACTTTGCGTCCCCAAACAAGAAGTCCAGCAAGGCCTAGAGCTAGGGCTGCAAGTACTCCAAAGATTGAAGATGCTTCAGAACCTGTATTTGGCAATGTTTTCTTAGGTTCTGCCGGAGGAATGTTTCCTCCTGGTGGTGGTGTTTGTGGTTTTTCTGGTGTTTGTGGTGTTGGTGGGAACACTACAACAGTATTAGTAGTACCTGGCTTGTTGTTGAAGCTTACTTTAGCAGTATTTGGTACACCTTTAGTAGCATATTTAGAGAAGTCAGTTCCTTCTTTGAAGTTAGTGTAAAGAACGAGACTTACTTTACTTCCCTTCAAGGCTTCAAGAACGTCCTTGTCACTGATTTCAACAGTCACAAGGTTTGTAGTTTCATCGTAAGTAACTTTGGCAATTGCTTCCAAATCTTTACCTACCAATTCACCACGGTCATTTGAAACTTTAGAAACTTTTTCAATTGCTGATTTAAGCTTAGCTTGAGCTTCTTTCAGTTTCTTGATTTCGTTTTCAAGTTTCTCTTGTTCTTGTTTCTTATCAGCTGGTGACAATTCAGCTTCTTTCTTAGCTGCTGCTTGAAGGCTTGCAAGTTCTGCTTCAGCTGCTTGGAGTTCAGCTTCCAAGTTAGCAAGTTCTGGACTTGGTTGGCTTGGTGCTGCTTCTGTTGTAGCAGGTGCTTCTGTTGTTGCTGGCGCTTCAGTTGTTGCGCCTTCTGATGTTACAGGAGCTTCAGTCGTTGCTGGTGCTTCTGTTGTTGCAGGAGCCTCAGTTGTTACTGTTGCTTTGGCTGCTTCTACCTTAGCTTTCAAGTCAGCAACTTTAGCTTCAGCCGCTTTCACTTTCTCATCAGCTGACTTGTCTTCAGACTTAGCCATCAAGGCTTTAAGCTCAGCTTCAACTTGGTCAAGTTGAGCTTGAAGAGCTGCTTGAAGTTTGTCAAACTGTGCGTTTTCAACTTTAAGAGCAATACGGTCACGTTGCACTTTGAGGACTTGGTCGATTTCATCACTGATAGTGAAGTTAGTCAATTCAGTCTTCTTGATGCGTCCATACTCATCTTTCAATGCGTTACCATTTTCATCCGTTGGATCTGCAGGAACGAGAGTTGAAATGTCGAAGCGGAATGTATCAGTTGCGTTTGGCAAGCGGTACTCTTTACCAGGTTTAGATCCGTCTTCTGGTCCAACAGTCTTAACTGGTTTACCTGGTTCTGGATCTGTTGGTTTTTCTGGTTCACGAGGTTTAACCGTTACTGGTTTAGTTTCCTTGCTACCAGATTGACCGTTAGCATCCTTGAAGTTTACAGTTGCTTTGTTAGGTACCAATTGGTTAGCGTAAGCGCTCAAGTCGCTGTTAGCTTTAAGCTTAGCTGGGATGTACAATTGGATTTCTTTGAATCCTTTAAGTCGAGCGAAATCTTTCACTGTTACAGTTACTGTATTTCCTTCAACTTTAGTTTCAAGAACTCCAGTTGCATCAAGACCATCTACATAAGCTACTGGTGTATCTGTGATTGCCAACACAGATTCAAGAGTATCTGTTACTGTAAACTCTTTGTACTTATCAATATCTTTTGGTAAAGCAGTATTAACGTTGTACATGTAAGGTGCTTCGTAGTCTACATCCAAGTGGTCCAAAGTACGGTTGATCTTCTTAGAAATTTCTGGTTCTGGTTCTTTTGGAACTACAACTGGAACTTCATTAGAATCTTTGTGAACACCTGGTTTGTGTGGGAAGCCTGCGTCATAGCCAGCAGTATTTGGTACAGTGAATCCACGATCAGTTAGATATGGAGTCAAGTCTGCACCTTCTTTGATCTTAGCGTCGAATGTTAATTCAACTGCTTGACCAGCACTTGCTTTAACTTGTGCTTCTGTAAGGGTCAAGGTAATAGTTTGACCTTCTACCTT
>NZ_JAJTNQ010000010.1:4190-13535 GCF_021341835.1 Streptococcus sp. XMC
GTAAGTGAAGACTTGGTCGCGTTTGTCAAGAGTTTCAGCTTCTTTGCCGTTCACATCTTTCTTGATTTCTGGCTCTTCTGGAGTCGGTGGAGTTACTGGAACTTCATTGGAATCCTTAGTGAAGCCTGGTTTGTTTGGAAGATCTGCCTTGTAAGTTGCCTTGTTCGGAACCTTGATTGACTTATCTTCTGTTACATAAGCAGACAAGTTAGCACCGGCTTTGATCTTAGCGTCGAATGTTAATTCAACTGCTTGACCAGCACTTGCTTTAACTTGTGCTTCTGTAAGGGTCAAGGTAATAGTTTGACCTTCTACCTTGATTTGGCTAGCGTCAAGCGCTTGACCATTCAATTTAGCACTTGATGTGCCGGCGAATTCAAGAACGTCTACCAAGGTATCTGTTACTGCGAAGGCTGTCGCATCTTGCGCTACTGTTGTTTTCACGTTGTAAGTGAAGACTTGGTCGCGTTTGTCAAGAGTTTCAGCTTCTTTGCCGTTCACATCTTTCTTGATTTCTGGCTCTTCTGGAGTCGGTGGAGTTACTGGAACTTCGTTCGAGTCCTTGTGATATTTCGGATTGTGATCGATGTCATAAGAAGCCTTATTCGGAATCTCTGTCTTACCATCTTTATTCACATAAGCTGATAAGTTGGCATTATCTCTAATCTTAGCCTTGAAATTCACTTCAATAGACTTACCGGCATCTGCTTTTACAGAAGCTTCTGTAAAGGCAACTTTGATCACTTGGCCAGAAATTGTTACTGTCGCCTTAGATCCTGCATCCTCACCATCGAGTTTAACAGTAGCTGAAGCATTCTCACCAACAAATTCTAGAACTTCTTTCAACTCGTCTGTCATCTCAAACACAGTTGCATTGGCAGGCATTGTTGTTTTCAAAGTATAAGTAAATTCTTCATTACGTTTTGCAAGATCGTAACGTTCTGCTCCGTTTACTTCCTTCTTAAGCTCTGAAGTTGTTGTTGGAGGTGGAGTGACAGTGACTGGTTTTGATTCTTTCTTAGAATCTGGATTGTCATTAATGATGTAGCTAGCAGTATTTGGTACTACTGGCTTGTCTTTTGCTTCATTTGGATAAGCAGTCAAGAGAGCATCGAAAGTGATTCCATCTTTAATCTTGGCATTGAATGAAACTTGGACTGCTTTACCAGCATATTGTTTCACTTGATCTTTTCCAAATGTGACTGTCAAGGTTTGACCTTCTGTTTTCACAGTCAAATCTTGAACAGCTTGGCCGTCAACAGTGACAGTTGCTTCCCCTTCAAATGCCAATTCTTTGACGATATCATCTGAAATGGTGAAGGTATCTGCCACATGTGGAACCGTTGAGTCAATCGTATACATGAAGACTTCTGATAACTTACCAAGATCTGCATGTTCCTGACCATTCACCTTCTTAGTGATTGGCGGTGGAGTGACAGTAACCGGTTTGGTTTCTTTCTCACCTTGTTGGTCATTCTTGTTGGTATAAGTAATCTTAGCTTTGTTCTCAATAGATGGAACTTTTGAGTCTTTCTTCACTTTGGCATGAATCACGAGCTCTACTTCTTGGTTACCGTAGTCACCCGCATTCGCAAAATCCTTCATCGTTGCAGTCACGGTTTGACCTTGAACTGTTACATCGAAGAATTTTGCTGCCGCTCCCTTGATTTCAGCTTGACCTGGAGTCAAGTTCTCATCCAAGGTATCCGTTACAACGAAGGACTTGTACGTTGTAATATCATTTGGCAATTTCGCTTTGATATTATAAGTAAAGTCGGTTTCTGCACCGATTGTTGCCTCTGTCAATGTTTCGTTGATTTTCTTATCAACACCTGGTTCTGATGGAGGCGTTACGGTGACTGGTTTCGTTTCTTTTTCTCCGCTATGATCGTTCTTATCAGTGTAGCTGATTGTCGCAGTATTTGGAATGTTAGCGCGAGTTACACCATCATTGATCTTAGCAGGAATTTCAAGTTCAACTTCTTGACCTGCAAGAGCAGCAGCATTCTCGAAATCTTTCATAGTAGCAGTTACTGTTTGTCCTTCAACTTTAACGTCGAAGAAGGCAGCAGCTGCACCCTTCATGATAGGTGATTTCCCACCTTCATTGATAACAGACAAGTCACCATCCAAAGTATCAGTGATTACAAATTTCTTGTAAGATGTGATATCTGTTGGAAGTTTTGTCTTGATGTTGTATTTGTATTCTTCCCCTGTTGGAATATCCAAGTGATCAAGTGTTTCGTTGATCTTCTTAGTTACAGGTGGAGGAGTCACAGTAACAGGTTTAGATTCGATATCTTTATCCACATTGTTTTCATTTGTAAATGAAATACTTGCTTTGTTATCGATAACTTTACCTGTAACACCATTTTTAACTTTTGCAGGAATTACCAATTCAACTGTAGTGTATTTAGCAAGGTCTGCAAATTTTCCATCTTTCACAGTTGCAGTAACAGTTTGACCGTTCTTTTCTACCGTGAAGAGGTCAGCAGCATCACCTTTAATAGAAGCTTCGCCATCGAATTCCAAGTCATTATCAAGGGTATCGCTGATTACAAACTTCTTATAAGAAGCAACGTCTGCAGGGATGTTTGTAGTGATGTTGTAAGTGTAAGGTTGTCCATCAAATGTTTGGAATTCTTCCAAGCTTTCATTGATCTTCTTAGTTACAGAAGGTTCTTTTGGTTTTGGCGGAGTAACCGTTACTTTATTAGATGTTTTCTTGATATCGTTCAAGGCAACATCAGCCGTGTTAGGTACTTTAATTTGACCACTTTCATCTTTATATTGAGAAAGGTCAGCACCCGGACGGATTTTAGCATCGAAAGTCAATTCAACATATTGGATGTCTTTCTTCTTACCACGAGTTACGCGACGAGAAATTTTATTAAGAGCATCTTTGTCTAATGTAAGTGAAACAGTCTGACCTTCAACTTTGATTCCAGCTGTCAAATCACTGTTTTCTTTTCCACCTACAGTTACGTTTACAGTACCTTCTTGGATTTCCAATTCAGGTACTACTGTATCGGTAATGCTAAAGCTGTCAGCAATACCTGGCCATGGAACAGATACCTTGTACTTGAAGACTTGGTCTTCTGTATCAAGATCTTCGTGTTCCTTGTCGTTTACTTTCTTCTCAATCTCTGTATCAACCGGTGGTTTAACATAGACAGAGTTTGAACGACGGATGGTGCTTGGTTTGTCAGTTGTTTTCTCATGCTTGCTTGGCTCAGGTGTGTCATCTTCACCATTCCACATGATATTACCTTGGTTTAATAAACCATAGCCACTATTTAGTTGAAGGATGTCAATGTAGTCTTTGCTTGCTTGATTATTACGGTATTGTTCTTTCAATTTAACCGTAATCGTCATTTGAGCTTTCTTAAGAACCAAGTAGTTATAGCTACCAGCAAGGCTTGGAACGTCAGCGACAACGACGTCACGTTCATTTCCTTCATCGTCTGTTTGTTTTACGAGACGAGTCACGATTGGACCTTCAGGACCAGTAGCAGAGTGACCTACGACTTCCAAACGGTGGTCAATAGGGTCAGTCAACATAACGTTTTTCTTAAATTCATAAGGAACGTTGTTGAAGTTGTAATCTACTGTATAAGTAAATGTCTCGTCTTTCGCAGACAAGTTTGCAGCGTATGATGGTTTTTTGCTCAATTGAAGTGGATCTTCAATAGTACCAGTGTCATTACTTGCATCTGCATCGACAATTTTCTTGGTAGCACTTGGGTAGCAGTATTCAAGTTTTTGAACTTCTACTGTTTCGTTGTGGCCACCGATTTTTTTAGATTCAAAGTCACCGACTTTAAACGTACCTGTCAATTCAGGAACTGGAACTTTTTCCTTAGCTGGTTTATAGTCAGCTGGAGGATCCTGTTCATCGTCTTCGTCTAATTGTTCAGCGTGAGCTTCTTTACTCAAGTCATAGTCAAAGTCGTTCTTACCAGGGTTGAAGACACTTTCTGGTACAGAGATCGTAACATTGTCACCATTCTGTTCAATCTTACCATGGATTTCCTTGGCAGGATCTTTCACTTCAGGCACAATTGTCTTACCGTTGATACGAACAGCGTCGACCTTGTAACCAGAAGTAACAGTAAATTGTCCCTTGATGTCTTCCTTAACGAGAGCGGCACCTACAGATTCCAATACACGAGATGAGAATTTCTCGATGTCGTTTTGCTCATTAACATAGAAGGAAACATCCTTACCATTGATGGTTTTGTTCGGAGAAGCCATGCCTTCCAATGCTTCGTGGAAGATTGCTTGAACCGAACGGTCGTCTCCGATGTCGAAGTAATTGCCAAAACCATTTTTATAAACATCGTAGTACTGGTCCTTATTATTAGCAAAAACCTTAACGTCTTCCCAGAAACCTACAACTACGGTTCCATTTGGTCCAACAACTCCCTTAAGAGTTTCACCAGCATCTTTTACTTCCTTCACACGACTTATAATATCTTGGGAAGCTTCAGAAATTCCTCTAAAGTTCCATTTTTGCCCAAGAATGGTGTTACGAGGGCCACTATAGTCCAATCGAACCTTACCATCAGCATTACGTTTACCATTAGCAACACCGTCCGTAATCACGAGGAAGACGGTCTTACGATCGTTAGCCATACTACCTTTACTATCGTTATACTCTTTGATAGCGTCTTCGATGGCTGGAACTGTTGGAGTTCCTCCGTTTACCTTAATGTCGTCAATGAAGCTATGGACGGTGCTTTCATCTGATGTCAAGTTAGAAGACTTATACTTATAATTATATGCGGCTCCCCAACCAGGATAGATAATCGGAGTTCCTGTAAAGTCTTGGGTGTTATACCAGTTATATCCGTCCGCACCTTGGAAGCTAGCAATCATGACGCGGTCTGTTGTGTCTGGGTTATCAGTCTTAACCAAACGAGGGTTGTTCTCGTCGTACTCTTCTTCCGTGACAAAAGTCGTCAACGTTTTGAGGGCTTTTTTAACACTAGGAATAGTGTCTTTAAAAGATCCACTCGCATCCTGCAAGATAACCAAGTCAATTGGTTTTCTTGGTAGACGCCAGTTAATTTCTTCTGTCGTCTCTATTTTACGGCTACATCCACTTTGTGTGATTTTTGTTCTTTTCCCGACTTGTGTTGTTTCAATACCTTCTGCTGAAGCCGTTCTACCGAAAAGCACACTTGCAAATCCTAACGGAATAGATATGAACAAAATCATGAACAAAATGGAGACCTTTTTGATGAAATCTTTCATGTTATTTTCTGAAATCTTATTGCGATTTCTTCCTCCTTTTTTCTATAGCAGATATATTAATCTAGTAGTTCTTGCAACTCTTTCGAGAAGTTTTCAGCAGTGGTATGATTTACTAATACATTCTTTACCTGTTGCTGTTTTGTTACAAGATACATACTTGGTATAGTTTGAACCTGTAAAAGATCGGCCGCGGACTGATCTTCGTCATAATAATACGGGAAGGTATATCCTTTTTCTTTGATATACTGATCCGCACTTTCCTTTGTTTCTTTACCTGGTTCGTTCAAATTCAATAGAACAAAATGAATTTGGTCTCCATACTTCTCATACATCTGCTGAACAATAGGTAGTTGTTTCTGACAATGCGGACACCAACTAGCCCATTCCACAACTAACATGGGTTTATCATACAGCTCTGAACTAGCAATCAATATACCTTTTTGAGTGGTCATTTTAAATTCTGGAAGTTGTTGACCTTTTAAACTCAAAGCTGTATTGTTCTCATCACTCGAAGTTGATTGCTGAACCGATGAATCGCCTATGTTTCCATCCTTAGTGGGTCTGGTGTAATAAAGTAAACCCACCACTAAACCTATGATGACCACCACCGCTAAAAATGGTAACCACCACTTGTCTTTTTGCATAACGTCTCCTTTCTTATAATAGTAAAATGCCATGAATGTTCTTTATTGCTTTGATATATTAATACACTATAAGAAATCGTTTTATTACACTCATGTCAAATGGTATTGTATCACTTATCAAAGCATTTTTCAAGCAATATTTTTTCAAATATTCAACTCTCTAAAAGAATTCAAAAAGCCGATAAATTCATATATTACAGGGACATCCCAAAAAAGGCTCTATAATATTTGTAGTGGGTAAATCCCCTATAGATATTATGGAGCCTATTTTTGTGTAAAAAAAGTCCCATATGACCTATAATGAAAAGCGACAAAACAACTCATTAGAAAGAATCATATGGAACAATTACATTTTATCACAAAACTACTCGATATCAAAGACCCAAATATCCAAATTATAGATATCATCAATAGGGATACCCACAAAGAAATCATCGCTAAACTGGATTACAATGCCCCATCTTGTCCCGATTGTGGACATCAAATGAAGAAATATGACTTTCAAAAACCGTCTAAGATCCCTTACCTTGAAACGACTGGTATGGCTACTAGAATTCTTCTGAAAAAGCGTCGTTTTAAGTGCTATCAGCGCTCGAAAATGGCGGTCGCTGAGACTCCTCTAGTAAAGAAAAATCATCAAATCCCTCGTATCATCAACCAAAAAATTGCTCAAAAACTGATTGAAAAGAATTCTATGACCGATATTGCCCATAAGCTTTCCATCTCAACTTCAACTGTCATTCGCAAGCTCAATGATTTTCACTTTGAGCATGATTTTTCGCGTCTTCCTGAGATTATGTCCTGGGACGAGTATACCTTTACCAAGGGAAAGATGAGTTTCATTGCGCAAGATTTTGATAAGCTTAATATCATCACTGTTCTTGAGGGTAGAACACAAGCTGTTATCCGGAATCACTTTCTGCGCTACGATAGAGCCGTCCGATGTCGAGTGAAAATTATTACTATGGATATGTTTAGCCCCTACTACGATATTGCCAGAAAGCTTTTTCCTAACGCTAAAATCGTTCTCGACCCCTTTCACATTGTACAATATCTCAGCCGTGCTATGAGTCGTTTCCATGTTCAAATTATGAATCAATTTGAGCGAAAATCTCATGAATACAAGGCTATCAAGCGCTACTGGAAACTCATTCAACAGGATAGCCGTAAACTTTGTGATAAGCGATTTTATCGCCCTACTTTTCGCATGCACTTGACGAATAAAGAGATTTTAGACAAGCTTTTGAGCTATTCAGAGGACTTGAAACTCCACTATCATCTCTACCAGCTCCTGCTTTTTCACTTTCAGAACAAGGAGGCAGACAAATTTTTCGGACTCATTGAGGACAATCTAAAACAGGTTTATCCCCTTTTTCAGACTATCTTTAAAACTTTATCTCAAGGATAAAGAGAAGATTGTCAACGCTCTTCAATTACCCTATTCTAACGCCAAATTGGAAGCAACTAATAATCTTATCAAACGCAATGCCTTTGGTTTTCGGAACTTTGAAAAGTTCAAAAAACGGATTTTTATCGCTCTAAACATCAAAAAAGAAAGGACGAAATTTGTCCTTTCTCGAGCTTAGCTTTTCTTCAACCCACTACAGTTGATAAAGAGCCAAAAAAGCAACGGCAAATCCGTTGCTTTTTTTGGAGATAAGAGACTATTGTCCCAGACTCAGATTTTAGCTTTTCTTCAACCCACTATAGTTGACAATGAGCCACTAAAAATTAGTTCTACTAAAATGCAGTCGTTCTTCCTTTAGAATTTTAAAGATTTTAATCTTCTTTTCTCTTGCGAGCTACAAGACCAAATCCACTCAATACTCCAAGAAGTCCAAGTGCTGCTAAATTACTATGATCTTCAGTACCAGTATTTGGCAACTGGGGAGTTACTGGTTTCTCTGGAGTTACTGGCTTCTCTGGAGTTACTGGCTTCTCTGTAGTTACTGGCTTCTCTGGAGTTACTGGCTTCTCTGGAGTTACATCAACGTAATAAGTATCAACACCTTCTTGGCCGTCATAATTTTTACCTGTTCCATACTGGTCTTGAACAAGACGGTAACCTTGAGCGCGGTATTTATCAATTACAGACTGCTTCTCTGCTTCTGTGTAGGATACAGGTTCACCTTCTTTACCGGCAAACTCTTCTGTACGCTCTAGCTCTTTTACAACTGAACCTTGTGCATCTACATGACGATAAATAACAATAGCTTTATCATCGCGTTTTACTGGTGCTTCTGGAACTTCTTCGTAAATATATGTTACTTCTTTAGTAACTCCGGCTTCAACAATGCCCTGAGATGGAGAAGATTGTGAGCTAATAGAGACACCATTCTCATCATATTTGTGACTTCCATCAATTGTCTCACCAGCTGAAGTTACTAAACGGTATGTCTTACCTTCAGCAGTAGTAATTGTTGAAGGTTTTTCAGTAGAGTTCTCAGATGCATTATAAGTAGAACCAGGTTTACCATCTACAGTATCTTTAATTGGAGATTGAAGAACCTTCCCTTCTGTAGAAACATAGTTAATGTTGACATTACCTGCTTTTTCATATACATATTTAACAGTCGTAGTGCCTTCTTTAACTTTACCAGTTTCTGAATCAGAATCATTCTTCACTTCTTTATAATAGTATGTCACTCCATTTTTTACGATTTTTTGATCTTTGTGTTCCTTAGTATCATAATCAGTACCTTCATCTGTTTTTGGAGTGTCTTCTACATCTTCTTTAATTTTGTTACCTTCAGTATCATAATACTCAACAATAACATTTCCTTGTTTAGGAGTAACAGGTGTATAAACAACTTCGTAGAACAAATCGTCATCGGTTGCAACAACCGTTTCTCCATCAACAGATTTCTTACCTGCCAACACAGAAGGAGTTCCTTCTTTTACTTTAGCAACTGTAGATAACGTGTATTCTTTACCTTCGATTACAACTGTTGGTTGTGGAACTACTGTATCAAAGTTATCTTTTGTTGTTTCCCAATTACCAAGAGTAGTTTCTCCCGTAACAAGATTCACTGTCCCTTTACGTTCGAATTGTACAGAGTCCTCTTGACTCGGAATTTCTTTTGAAATTGGAGTTTTCACACCATCAATTTCAGCATAATAAGTGATTGTACGGTTCACTTCCTCTTTCAACTTAAGAATTTCTTGATTATCTGGTTTTGGATATTTAGGGTCTTTAGGATGTGTTGGAACTGTTGGATTAGGGAATTGAGGATCTGCTGGATTAGGATCTTCTGGAGAGCTTGGATCAGTTGGCACTTCCCCTCCTGGCGTCAATGGCTTGTCTGGTGTAACTGGTACAACATATGGAGTCACATCAACGTAATAAGTATCAACACCTTCTTGGCCGTCATAATTTTTACCTGTTCCATACTGGTCTTGAACAAGACGGTAACCTTGAGCGCGGTATTTATCAATTACAGACTGC
>NZ_JAJTNQ010000011.1:0-5325 GCF_021341835.1 Streptococcus sp. XMC
AAAAAAATCAACCCTTTTCTTCCAGAGGGTGGGATGGAACGTCCTACGTTCCTGGGGTGTGGGGCTAGCCCCACAGATAACGTTTTCCGTTTTGTTGCGAGACTTAGGGAAACGTGATATAATAAAAAATATCCGAGGTCGTCGAACAACCTACGGATATAAAAAAAGTCTTACTAGAAACCGCCAAGTCACTCGTAAGACCCCTAATATACGAACAAGACCATTATACCAGATTGTCTAAAAAAGGGCAATAGGTATGCATAAGGGTTAAATACATTAGGTGTCTTTTCTTTTAGTGACTTTGCGGAATAGTAAGCAAAATCATTAAAAGAAAGGACATTTTTTATATGTCAGAACAAACATTCACAGCAGAGCAGAAAGCTACTGCGTTGCTTCGCAAAGCTAAACAGCAAAGCCAAACATCAAATATGACCCCTTTCGAGGGTCTAGTGGGCGTATTTTTAGGGGTTGAGCCTAAAGCTCACTATCCTAAAGTGTTAGACGCGGACGGGAACAAGATCAAGGAAACGATCAACGGACGCACGCAAGATAAACGAAGTGAGACAAGTGACGGCTGGACGCACAATTTAAACGAACTCGGAACGGGTAAGATCATTCAAGTCGTTTTACCGCAAAAGCATGAGCTAAAACCGCTTAGTCTATACTCTATCAGCGGTTTGGGGTATGACATCAAAAACTCTAATATGTACTTTTTAGAGAAAGATACAAAATTAGGGCAGATTTGACGAAAAAGGGGATGCTATGCATCCTCAATTTTTGGATAACTCTCACGGTTTTTTAAGTGTGTTGTGTCAATGATTTTTATTATTGAAACACTACTTAAACTGTTGATACGCGTGCGTTCCTCCTCCGTCAGAACGCACGTATTGTGCTGACACAGAGAGCTTTTCTGTGCCACGGAAAAATCAAAAAAGGAATGAAAATGGCTAAAAAAGATAGACGATCCCGCTTATTCTTTGGGATGCGAAACTATAAATTTGAAACCCACGATGTCGATGGTAATGTCACATGGGACATCAGCGAGGAAGATTGGCGAGAACACATCAAAACGCAGTTAGAGGGCATTGTAGATCCTTATCCTACCGAGCTGACTTATATTTTCCATGATAAGGATATAGATACAGACGGCGAGAAAAAAGCTCTACACGTCCATTTTGTAGCCCGTTTTGCTAATGCTGTATCTTATGATGCGACGATCGATAAGTTCGGATGCGAGCCGAGAAACTTCGAGCGCGCCCGCTCCGAAACATCGGCGCTCTTGTATCTAACACACACAACACCAGAAGCAATCAAAGCGAAGAAACGGCGCTACAATGTATCAGAACTCAATGTTTTAGTGCTTGATGAAAATGATCACCGTCAGACTTTGAAAGGTGACGATCTGGAAGATTGGTATAGAGTTAAAATCGCTGGGCGAGAGGGTTCTAACAAGGTAAATACTGATGACGACGTAGCACGTATTATCGACGATCTTTCAGAGGGTCTAATGACCCTAGATGACGTTAAAAGTGAGTTGAAACAGCTCTATGATGGCACGACAGCCACGATGGCATGGGTCAAGAACAAGCGCTATTTCCGCGAGGCTGTGACTGAATACTATCAACAAAAATATTACGATTGGCTTGAACACGGTCGGAAGTTCCAGCTTATCTATATTCAAGGTAAGTCTTCAATCGGTAAGACTAGCTTTGCGCACGAGTTAGCGAAAGCGTACAATGAGCGCAAAGGCTTGAGATCTACAGCTATTCATAATGCACCGAACGATACCAAAGGGGCGAGATATGACTTTTTGGGAAGCTATGAAAACGAGGCTGTGACTGTGTTTGACGACTTAAAACCTAACACATTTTCTTACACCGAATTTTTAAACCTCTTTGATCCTAGCCGTGTAAGTAAATATTCAAGCCGTTTTGTAGATAAGGCTTGGTTTGCGGAATTAGGGATCATTACTAAATCAACTGAGGTCAACGATTGGACATCAAGACTTTCGTATTCGGAACTTAGATCAGCTAGTGCATCAGATAAGCCTAATGTCCTTTATCAGCCACGCCGACGCGTGTCGCTCGTGGTTGATATTAGTCATGAACAGGTAGTGATCAGTAGTTACGTTTTAACGGATCGCAAGAAAATGACACATGAACTACAGCCGATCATGACGCTAGACTGTCCACCTCGCACGGATGCAGAAGATAGCGGTTTTTGGGATCGCAAATTTCAAAAGAAAGCTATTAAAGCGATCATGATCGCGCTTGGATTGGATACTCCAACGCAAAAAGATCTGGATAGAGTGTCTGCATCTGCAGATGATGAAACAGTAAATAAAGCTGTAGAATTGCTTGCCAAAATGGGACAGCGGAGCGAATAGATATGGCTACAATCTATAAGAGAAACGCTCAGCAAGTCTACAAGAGACCGATTTATACGCTGTTTCTGCCTTGGTTAGTCGTTGCCCTGGTAATTGCTGGGCTGATAACGCTGATAAATAGTTTTGTAGCTGTCATTTGGTTGCGGGTCGCTGTATACTTGATCTGGTCGCTGGTCGTCATTATGATAGGTCTAGGATCGTATAGCATCTATCAAGGTATTAGATCGGCTGGATCAATTAGACGTTACCGCGTCCAGCAACGGAGCGCAAAAGATATCACACGCAACCTACTAGCAACAATGACCTTAAACAGACAGCAAGACAGCCCACACGTGACCGTGCCGAGTGTGACGGTGGTCGATAGAACGCCGTCACACTTAACTGTTAAGATCGAAAAACTAGCGGGCATGTATGACTTGGATCGACTTGCTGAAGACGTTTCGGGATCGTTTCGAGGTCGTTTGGCAGAATATGCGGTAACGTCGTCGAGGATCACGACAAACGGAAACGAGTTTGTGCTGACTTTGGAAGACGTCGGATCAGATCGGACGTGGCGACCAGCGACGTTGGAAGAAATGAAACAACCGACCCACGTCTTAAGGTTGCAGAAAGATCTGACTATCAATCTAGCGGACAGTCCGCATCTGATTTTCTACGGAAAGTCTGGATCTGGAAAGTCTACTAGTTTGATATCAGTTTTAATGCAAGCGCTGATGTGGGCTGGATCACAGATCTATATAGCAGACCCTAAACGAGAGTTTAGCGCTTTGTCTGACTTCTATCCTTTGGATCGTCTAGCCGTCGAGGCTGACGAGGTAATAGCTATGTTGAACCGCGTCTGTGATATCGTCAGAGATCGTCAGATAGTTGTATCTAATGGGGTTAAGAAGCGTCAGCAGATGGGACTTCGGGCTTATGATCTGGGCTTGCCTCCCGTGATCGTGATGATTGACGAGGTGAGCGCCTTAATGGCATCTATGGACAGCAAGCAAAAGAAAGAATTTCTGGGCTTGCTGACGCAAATTGTGATGAAAGGTCGCTCTGTTAGCTGTTTTTTGATTTTGGGTAACCAGAGCGCCCTCGCTGAAAAAGGAATAACGACAGATATCAGAGGGCAGATAGCGACAAAAATCGTCCTTGGTAAAGTCGGCGGTAGCGGTGAAGAATACCGAATGGCATTTGGAGAGGTCGCAACCAAAGGATCTGTAGAACGCTTTAGAGGTTACTATTTGACTGACGGACTGGAGCAACCTTTGCTATACGCTGTAACTGATTTGCACTTCCACAAGCTAAATGATCTCAAGACCATCAAGCGAGCCTTTGAGATTGGACAAAAAGGATAACTAGCAGTTATCCTTTTTTGTATTATTTTGTAGTTATATGTGTTATGATTGTATTATATAATGTATTATGAGGGTTTGATATGGCTGAAAAAATGACTGTTCTTAATATTCGTATGAGCGAAAGCGAAAAGGAACAAATAAAAGATAAAGCTGATAAAATGGATGTTTCTGTTAGTGCATACGCGAGAAGAGTTCTGTTAGAGAGTGAAGAAGCGAGTGCTACGGAAGATAATACAAGTGTAATACAAGCGAAAGATGATCATATAGCAGATCTGCAGTCGCAAGTAGATGGCTATAAGATACAGATCGAGCAGTTGCACACGATCATATTAGCAACTCAGAGAGATAATCAGTTATTGCTTGAGGCTAAATCGCGTCGGTGGTGGCAATTCTGGAAATAAAAAAGAGATCGATTTGATCTCTTTTATTTTTTAGGTGTTGTATACGATTGTAGCGGATTGTTTAGACGTTTAACAGCTTGGTAGTATTCTATATTATCTGCATCGATTGGATCAGTATAGAATGTTAAGGCTTTATCTTTTTCCCACTGTTTAATATCTAGCGGTTCATAGTACAAGTTAAATAGAGCTTCTACCATGACATCTCGCATTTCTTCTTTGGTTACTCGTGGTGCCATGTATTGCTCTTCGTCTATGTCATCTTCGTAGTTGCCTGCTAACATCTTATCCATGTATTCTCTGTATTTAGATAAGTACTCGTTATAATCGTCTAGATCTATATTGCTTATTTTGATCAAATATGGCTCTATTTCGCTATATAATTTAGATAATTGATCTTGATCGAATACTTTTGTCTGCTTTCGTCCGATCAGTTGTGTTTCTGCATTATCCCACGCATTTAGATCTTTCAAAACGCGGGTACATTTGATCCTTATTTTATTGATAGTTTTTGGGTTGTCGTCTATGCCAAACCGCTCGATTTGCTCTTGTACGAATTGCGTTAGTGTTGTCTTTTTTATCATCTTGATCTCCTTTGTAAATACTTTTGTAACCATTTTAACATTTAATTACGCACAATGTCAACTGTACCATATTTGGGAAGAGGAAAACATTTGACAAACTAATAGGAAGGTGATATACTCAAAGTATAAAAAATAGAAAGGAAAATACACGTATGGACAAATACGAACTGCACGAAACTGATCGCAAGATTGCTTTGCATGAAAATCTTGTTAAAGAACAAGAAGAGATCATTAGCAAGTATGAAGAACGCTTGAAAGTTGCATCGAAAGATGAACACTTTGGGATTAAATCTGCTATCTCAAATCACAAGGCTATGTTGCAATCTTTTAAATTCGATTTGGAAATGTGGCGAGATGCTAAAAAAGATGGCATTTTCCCTGGGTGGGATTGATTTTTCTTCCGTCGGGTGCAATCGGTAAAGCGGACCGTAAAAAGACGAAAGCAAGGGCGAGCTCGCTCGTGTATTTACCCTTGCTGAGGCTTGAGGTCTGCTAGATTAGCAAACACGACGAAGAAAAAAATCAACCCTTTTCTTCCAGAGGGTGGGATGGAACGTCCTACGTTCCTGGGGTGTGGGGCTAGCCCCACAGATAACGTTTTCCGTTTTGTTGCG
>NZ_JAJTNQ010000012.1:0-2500 GCF_021341835.1 Streptococcus sp. XMC
CGCAAGGTTGAAACTCAAAGGAATTGACGGGGGCCCGCACAAGCGGTGGAGCATGTGGTTTAATTCGAAGCAACGCGAAGAACCTTACCAGGTCTTGACATCCCTCTGACCACTCTAGAGATAGAGTTTTCCTTCGGGACAGAGGTGACAGGTGGTGCATGGTTGTCGTCAGCTCGTGTCGTGAGATGTTGGGTTAAGTCCCGCAACGAGCGCAACCCCTATTGTTAGTTGCCATCATTCAGTTGGGCACTCTAGCGAGACTGCCGGTAATAAACCGGAGGAAGGTGGGGATGACGTCAAATCATCATGCCCCTTATGACCTGGGCTACACACGTGCTACAATGGCTGGTACAACGAGTCGCAAGTCGGTGACGGCAAGCTAATCTCTTAAAGCCAGTCTCAGTTCGGATTGTAGGCTGCAACTCGCCTACATGAAGTCGGAATCGCTAGTAATCGCGGATCAGCACGCCGCGGTGAATACGTTCCCGGGCCTTGTACACACCGCCCGTCACACCACGAGAGTTTGTAACACCCGAAGTCGGTGAGGTAACCTTTTAGGAGCCAGCCGCCTAAGGTGGGATAGATGATTGGGGTGAAGTCGTAACAAGGTAGCCGTATCGGAAGGTGCGGCTGGATCACCTCCTTTCTAAGGATAAGGAAACCTGCACGTTCGTCTTGTTTAGTTTTGAGAGGTCTTGTGGGGCCTTAGCTCAGCTGGGAGAGCGCCTGCTTTGCACGCAGGAGGTCAGCGGTTCGATCCCGCTAGGCTCCATTGGTGAGAGATCACCAAGGATGAACATTGAAAATTGAATATCTATATCAAATAGTAACAAGAAAATAAACCGAAAACGCTGTGAATATTTAATGAGTTTTCTAATTTTTTAAGAAATTAGGTTAATAAGGTTAAGTTAATAAGGGCGCACGGTGGATGCCTTGGCACTAGGAGCCGAAGAAGGACGTGACAAACGACGAAATGCCTCGGGGAGCTGTAAGTAAGCTTAGATCCGGGGGTGTCCGAATGGGGGAACCCAGCAGGTTATACCTGTTACCCATATCTGTTAAGGATATGAGGAGGAAGACGCAGTGAACTGAAACATCTAAGTAGCTGCAGGAAGAGAAAGCAAAAGCGATTGCCTTAGTAGCGGCGAGCGAAACGGCAGGAGGGCAAACCGAAGAGTTTACTCTTCGGGGTTGTAGGACTGCAATGTGGACTTAAAGATTATAGAAGAACTACCTGGGAAGGTAGGCCAAAGAGAGTAACAGCCTCGTATTTTAAATAGTCTTTATACCTAGCAGTATCCTGAGTACGGCGAGACACGTGGAATCTCGTCGGAATCTGGGAGGACCATCTCCCAACCCTAAATACTCCCTAGTGACCGATAGTGAACCAGTACCGTGAGGGAAAGGTGAAAAGCACCCCGGGAGGGGAGTGAAATAGAACCTGAAACCGTGTGCCTACAACAAGTTCGAGCCCGTTAATGGGTGAGAGCGTGCCTTTTGTAGAATGAACCGGCGAGTTACGATATGATGCGAGGTTAAGTTGAAGAGACGGAGCCGTAGGGAAACCGAGTCTGAATAGGGCGTCTTAGTATTATGTCGTAGACCCGAAACCATGTGACCTACCCATGAGCAGGTTGAAGGTGCGGTAAAACGCACTGGAGGACCGAACCAGGGCACGTTGAAAAGTGCTTGGATGACTTGTGGGTAGCGGAGAAATTCCAAACGAACTTGGAGATAGCTGGTTCTCTCCGAAATAGCTTTAGGGCTAGCGTCGACATTAAGATTCTTGGAGGTAGAGCACTGTTTGGGTGAGGGGTCCATCCCGGATTACCAATCTCAGATAAACTCCGAATGCCAATGAATTATGGTCGGCAGTCAGACTGCGAGTGCTAAGATCCGTAGTCGAAAGGGAAACAGCCCAGACCACCAGCTAAGGTCCCAAAATAATTGTTAAGTGGAAAAGGATGTGGGGTTGCACAGACAACTAGGATGTTAGCTTAGAAGCAGCTATTCATTCAAAGAGTGCGTAATAGCTCACTAGTCGAGTGACCCTGCGCCGAAAATGTACCGGGGCTAAAACAATTTACCGAAGCTGTGGATACCTTTAATGGTATGGTAGGAGAGCGTTCTATGTGTGAAGAAGGTATACCGTGAGGAGTGCTGGAACGCATAGAAGTGAGAATGCCGGTATGAGTAGCGAAAGACAGGTGAGAATCCTGTCCACCGTAAGACTAAGGTTTCCAGGGGAAGGCTCGTCCGCCCTGGGTTAGTCGGGACCTAAGGAGAGACCGAAAGGTGTATCCGATGGACGACAGGTTGATATTCCTGTACTAGAGTATGTAGTGATGGAGGGACGCAGTAGGCTAACTAAAGCGTGCGATTGGAAGTGCACGTCTAAGCAGTGAGGTGTGAATTGAGTTAAATGCTTAGTTCTATAACATTGAGCTGTGATGGGGAGCGAAGTTTAGTAGCGAAGTTAGTGATGTCACACTGCCAAGAA
>NZ_JAJTNQ010000013.1:0-2945 GCF_021341835.1 Streptococcus sp. XMC
TTGAAGAAAAGCTATGATCGAGAAAGGACAAATTTCGTACTTTCTTTTTTGATGTTCAGAGCGATGAAAATCCGTTTTTTGAAGTTTTCAAAGTTCCGAAATCCAAAGGCATTGCGCTTGATAAGTTTGATGAGATTATTGGTTGTTTCTAATTTGGCGTTAGAATAGTGTAGTTGAAGGGCGTTGACAATCTTTTCTTTATCCTTTAGGAATGTTTTAAAGACAGTCTGAAAAAGAGGATGAACCAGCTTAAGATTGTCCTCAATGAGTCCGAAAAATTTGTCTGCCTCCTTGTTCTGAAAGTGAAAAAGTAAGAGTTGATAGAGATGGTAATGGTGTTTCAAGTCCTCTGAATAGCTCAAAAGCTTGTCTAAAATCTCTTTATTCGTCAAGTGCATGCGAAAAGTAGGGCGATAAAAACGTTTATCGCTGAGTTTACGACTATCCTGTTGAATGAGCTTCCAGTAACGCTTGATAGCCTTGTATTCATGGGATTTTCTATCGAATTGATTCATGATTTGAACACGGACACGACTCATAGCACGGCTGAGATGTTGGATAATATGGAAACGATCCAGAACGATTTTAGCACATGGAAAAAGCTGTTTAGCTAAGGCATAGTAGGGACTAAACATATCCATCGTAATGACCTTCACCTGGTAACGAACGGCTCTATCGTATCGCAGAAAGTGATTCCGGATAACAGCTTGTGTTCTACCCTCAAGAACAGTGATGATATTAAGCTTATCAAAATCTTGCGCAATGAAACTCATCTTTCCCTTGGTAAAGGTATACTCGTCCCAGGACATAATCTCAGGAAGACGCGAAAAATCATGCTCAAAGTGAAAATCATTGAGCTTGCGAATGACAGTTGAAGTTGAGATGGCCAGTTGATGAGCGATATCGGTCATAGAAGTTTTTTCAATCAGCTTCTGAGCAATTTTTTGGTTGATGATACGAGGGATTTGATGATTTTTCTTTACTAGAGGAGTCTCAGCGACCGCCATTTTCGAGCGCTGATAGCACTTAAAACGACGCTTTTTCAGAAGAATTCTAGTAGCCATACCAGTCGTTTCAAGGTAAGGGATCTTAGACGGTTTTTGAAAGTCATATTTCTTCATTTGATGTCCACAATCAGGACAAGATGGGGCATTGTAATCCAGTTTAGCGATGATTTCCTTGTGGGTATCTATATTAACAACATCCATAATTTGGATATTAGGGTCTTTAATGTCGAGCAGTTTTGTGATAAAATGTAATTGTTCCATATGATTCTTTCTAATGAGTTGTTTTGTCGCTTTTCATTATAGGTCATATGGGACTTTTTTTACACAAAAATAGGCTCCATAATATCTATAGGGGATTTACCCACTACAAATATTATAGAGCCTAATAAATCAGAAAGATTGTCTGAGGGCGGTCTTTTTTCTTGTGTTTTATATCGAGGTGTGATATATTTTGTATAACGAAGTGCGATATATCGAACTGAATAGGAGGTGAATGAAAATGGAATTAACGGATAAGATTCGTCGAGTTTATCTTCCCATGACGGAAACGGGCTTTTATATCTTGTTCTGTCTGCAAAAGGAAGGTCATGGTTATAGTATTACGCAAAAGGTCAAGGAGATGACAGATTCGCAAGTTTCGATTAGTCCTGGGACTATGTATGGAACCTTGTCAAAAATGGAAAAGGATGGTTTGATTTCCTTTGTCCGTGAAGAGGAAAAACGGAAAATCTATCAGATCACAGACTTGGGACGAAAAGTCTTAGATATTGAATTGAAACGTATTGAACGGCTCTATAGAAACAGTCTGGAGGAAAGATGATGGAAAAGAAGGTTGTTTATAGAATTGCTACCATTGCGGATTATGATAGAGAGGCTTTATATCTTAGAAAAATGCATACTATGGGCTGGAAACTTAAGGAAGTAACTTACTCTAACTTAGTAGTTGCGGTTAAGTATACTTTTGAAAAGTGCCAACCGGTGCAGGTGTCTTATCAGTTGGACTTTTATCCCATGAAAAAATCCGATAGAGCCTCCTATTTACAATTATTTAAAGACTATGGCTGGGAGCATATTACAGACTTTAATGGGGTTTCCTACTTTAGAAGCTTCATTCTGGAATTGAGTCGGATGCCGAGTTTGAAATTTATAACGACGCGGCCGGGAAGTTAGCTATGGTCAAACGGATTTTAACAATGCGGATGCTTCCTATTTTGCTTCTCTTTTTAGCTCTACTACCGGTTTTCTCAAAGTTTGTCACTGGAGGTAGTTCTTTCAGTTGGGAAGTATTTTTGATTTTCATAATAGATGGTGTTTTATTGATAGTTTTTGCGATTCAGATTTCTTATATTTTTTGGAGATTGAGTCAAAAGTGGAAAGAATTATCTAATAAATAACGCCAGGTATGTTTTCTAATTTTGGGGTAAGACAATGAATAGTAGAGTAGAATTTCGGATTTTCACCATTGTTGATTTGGATAAGAAGGAAGAATATTTACATGAGATGCACTTGAAAGGTTGGAGGTATAGAACTAGTCGTTTTGGTTTGTTCTATTTTGACCAATGTCAACCAGACGATGTTATCTACTGTATCTATGATTCTAGATTTCTTAAAAAGTATCAGCATGAATTGCAAGATTTTAGAAATAGCGGTTGGGAATTGATAGAAAGAGATTTTTGTTCAATTCTTCGTAAACCAGCTTCTGATATACTTTCAGAGGATCAAGTTTATATGAGTAATAATCTCAGGTGGGAAGTTATGCGATCTAGACTTCGTTCCTGTACAGCTACTTTCTTAGGTGGTTTAGTTGTTTGTATGAGTTTATTTAAAGAAGAACTTTCTATATCTTTCTTTATTATTTTCTTTTATATGCTTTTCTGATTTCTTATCTAATCCATGGTTTTTTCAGACTTAAAAGGAAATACCAAGTAGATGGAAGGT
>NZ_JAJTNQ010000014.1:0-1648 GCF_021341835.1 Streptococcus sp. XMC
TAAAGTAATAGATCTATTTGCATTTGCGACTGACTTGGTATATATCCGGCCATTAACATTTCCCTCCATTGTTGAGGATACTAACATCGTATTATCTGCATTTGCTTTAGTTACTGTTTTATTTTTAGTTACAATAACAAACGCATCTGAAATGTTACCAAAGTTTATCTTCATCTGATTTCCACTATAAGTCGGAGAATATGTTGCAGTAACATCTTCTAATTTAGACGGGTCATAGTAGTAACTAGAATCAAGTGCAACATTAGCAGGGACTCGATAGACTTTCACCTCAGTATCATTGGAGTTAAATTGTGCAACATTGTTGTTTAGATTTTTTTCTGTATAAATAGCATTATTAACATTAACTCTGTTAATATTTGCAAAGGTAACGCTTGTGATTTCCTTTGTTTTGTCATTACTTTCTGTAATCAAACTAGAAACTGCAAGTCCATTAACTGCATTTGCCTTAGAACTATCGATTTGATTATATCTAACAGGTACAGAAAACTGCTTTGATGTATTTCCAATTGAAATAGTTGGTGTAATTGTTGATGTTTCTTTAACAATATCCCTATTCACTGCAACATAAAAACTTTTAGATGCCTCGATATTTCTTAACACTTCTGCTTCTTTTGTTATTACAAATTTCACCGTGTTAGTAGCTGAATCGTAGTGACCTTTAGCCAATCGAATACTATCTTCAATCCAAATACTTGTATCAAAGTCTTTAGGACGTGTAATACCAGTCAAATCAACTTCATTGCTGAACTTGACAGTAAAATAATCTCCTTCTTTTACACTAGGAGCTGAAAATTTAATTTTAGCGTTAAGTGAATCTCCATTATCAACTACAACCGGAGTTGTTTCATGACTTAATTCGATACTAGGGTTAATATCATTAGAAATATCTTTTCCTTCAACAGCATCAGATGCCGTTGTTGATTCAGGAACCCCTGTCGGCTCACTATTTGAAGTTGTTTCAAATGGTTGATTCGCTGTATTTAATTCTGGAATATTCCTAGAACTTTCTTCATTAGCCGATGAATCATTAATTCCTAATACTGGGGTCGCTTCATTGCTTACACCAGCATTGACATCAGCATATGCAGTACTTGTTCCTAATAGAACAAGTCCACTAGCTACAGCAACCGAAGCAATACCTACCTTGAACTTCCGAATCCCAAAACGAATCACTCGTTCAGTTGATTGTTTATTTGACTTAAACATAACTTCTCCTTCTTAAAAAGATTTGATAATGTTCAAAAACACTATCTCAATGCTCTAGTTATTTTTTGTCAATAATTTCTATAATCTTTTAAAATTTTTATAAAAAGATCAGTAACTATTAACTACTCTAATAGTAGCATAGTCTTTCTCTACCTGCAACTACTTCGTTTAAAAATATTAAAAATAATTGTTTTTTTCTTTTGTAACAGTTTTATACTAGAATCAATCCTATAAACACTTATCTGAATCTGAACGAGTAAAATTTGAGGATTATTTATGTTTAGAACTCAAACGTGCAGAGATTGCTCGTCGGCTGGGGAGAAATCGCTCTACTATTACTCGTGAAAGTAATCGTGGTTTCATCACACAAGTAAAAAAAGCAAACAGGCAGAAGGTCTATTAGCAACACTATTATGCATAT
>NZ_JAJTNQ010000015.1:0-1517 GCF_021341835.1 Streptococcus sp. XMC
CTATATTGTGCGGTAGCTTCAAGTAATTCTTTCTGATCTATATTGGGTTTATCAATTACTTTATGTAAAAACCAGTTTGCTACCGTTGAAACAATAACGATCAGTCCATAAAAGAGCTGTGCCGTATGATTCATGAAATGACTACTAACTATTCCAGTAGCATAGGGCATAAATGAAACAAAAAATAAAAGATACAAATTCTTTCAAATTTCTCCCTTTTCAACTTGGCTAACTTGACCTGCATTACCTAGGTCGCTTTGCTTTAAATTATACTTTTTTCTTAAACATTTGATACGAGTAGGTATTTCTTGTGAGTAATTTTCATCAAAAAATTTCATATATAATCTCCCTATAATCATGGAAAAGTAGTAAAAATAGTTGTTATCCTAGTTGATTAAAAAAATCTCTGATTTCCTCATCTTTTATAAAATAATATATAATTTTCCCCTCTCTTCTAGTGTCCAAGATGTTTTGATTGGCTAGTTTACGAAGATGGTGGGAGGCAGATGCCATACTGAGATTTAATAAACAGGCTATATCGCAGACACAGAGTTCTTCGACGGCAAGGAGATAAAAGATGATATTTATCTGTTTATTATCGGTAAATTTTGATAAAATGCGAAGTGATTTTTGGACTTTTTCCTTTTCAAGGTAGTTCGTTGCGGTTGTAACATTTTGTTGATTTATAACATCCACTTGACAGATACTATCTTTTTTCATAATTTTTCTCCTAGCCTAACACAGCCCATAGCATGTCAAAGCTGTTGTTTTCAATCAGGATATACATCCCCAATCCTAAATAGACAACGGCAATAAACCATCTGCTATATTTTTCCAAAGTTTCTCCAACAGAAGGGACTTGTGCTAATTTTTGGGCAGAAAAAACCAAGAGATAAATCATGACTAGAAAAGTAAGTAAAGTCACTATCAAATTCGCTAAATTTAAGGTGGTAAAATATGGGACAAAGACACCAATATTGTCAGCGCCACAACTTGCAAAAGTAATCATAGCGACTAGAAAAATCAGGTTTTTATTGTCTTTTCGCAAACCATCTTTTGCAATAGCTTCTCCATCAGAATCTCCTAAAAGCAAAACTTTGAGGCCTAGGAAAATTGGAATCAAACCGAGTAAACCTAAAATCTCTTTACTAGGAATATAATTTAAGACAAATGCAAAAAGCAAACTTAGGAATATTAGACTAACAGAGCCTAGAAATTGTCCTAAATAGATGTTAATGATGTCCTTTCTGCTTTTTCTTTTGGCAAAAAATAACATTAGGATAATAAGTAAGTCTACGGCTGTCCCAGAATACAGGATTATTGAAGTAACAATATTTTGAATCATAAAACACCTTATTCAAATATATTTTTGAATGTATTCTAACATTAAACTTTGTAGATGTCAACTTCAAATCCACCAATTAATAATTGCATGTCAATATTTGTATTGTGAAACTAGTTTCAGAAATATATAGTCTTAAAGTATGTCCACTGCCAATGGTTTTTTCAATATTTAA
>NZ_JAJTNQ010000017.1:0-999 GCF_021341835.1 Streptococcus sp. XMC
ATTAAATACGCTCTTTCCAAGAAGTTGCGACTTGGTCTAAGACTTGGTTGAGCTCTTCAATGTTGCGACGACCTTCGGTACGCAACCATTCACGAGCTGCTTCTTCCCCATTCTTGATGTAGGCTTCTACAGATCCAGCCCAAGTTGCACGGCCGCAGAGGACTCCGTTAAAGTTCGCTCCTGCTTCATGCGCAAAGACTAAAGTTTCTTGGAAGAGTTTGGCAGAAACACCTGCACTCAAGTAGATGTATGGAAGGTTGGTTGCTTCTTCTTGTTCTTTAAAGAAGGCTGCAGCTTCTTCACGACTATGCAGGATTTCACCATTGCCAAAGCCTTCAACGTATTTAACGTTGACTGGAACTTCTACTTTCAAAACATCGATGTTAAAGCGGGAGTCTGAGAAGACTTTCATCGCTTCGATGACTTTGCGAGGTTTCACTTTAGCATATTCTACAGAACCTGCATCAGCGATTGTTTCATCGTAAGCCAAGATTTCAAGGAAGAATGGAATTTCTTCTGCCGCACATTCTGAACCGATGCGTTCGATGTAGGCTTGTTTTTCTTGGTTGAGTTCATCAGCACTATCCACATCATAGTAGAGCAAGAATTTCACTGCATCTGCACCTTGCTCTTTGATGCGTTTAGCTGACCAAAGGTTGAGGCAGTCTGGCAGACGCTTGGTGCTTGAAGTGTCGTAGCCAGTTTTTTCATAAGCCAACAAGAGCCCTGCTTCCGCATCCAAAACCTTAGTCGCTGGAAGTCCATACTCAGGGTCCAAGAGCATAGAAGATGCGAATGGTGTCAATTCTTCAGCCACTAGGACCTTCAACTCTTCCATTTGAGCAACGGTTGGTTCTGTGTCTTGGTATTGAGCCATTAGGCGTTTCAAGGCACCGCGTTGGTCAAAGGCCAAGGCTGAGATCACACCCTCTTTGGTGCTCAATTTTTCTAAATAGTTGCGTTTTTGTTCTGTTAATACCATCTTATACCTCTTTTACA
>NZ_JAJTNQ010000018.1:0-702 GCF_021341835.1 Streptococcus sp. XMC
GCTGCTCCTGATGAAGATGGCTATAATACAGCCGACCTCCCATACGCTTTAGGTGATTTAGTTTGGAATGATACAAATAGAAATGGTATCCAAGACGAAGGTGAATCAGGGATTCCAAATGTAAAAGTTTCGTTATTTGATGATAAGGGACAGATTATAGCTACAACTACAACAAATGACAAAGGACAATATTACTTCTCGAAAGTCTATAATGGCACATATAAAGTAAAATTTGAAACACCAGAAGGATTTGTTTCAACTAAAAAAGCAGGAACTTCAGATGAATCTAAGGATTCGAATGGTCTTGAGACAACAGTTGTAATAAAAAACTCTAACGACTGGACAATTGATTCTGGATTTTATAAACAATCAGGTGATGTTGTTGTAAAATATGTAATAAAAGGGACTGATACTGAGATTCAAAGTTCACAACCTGTATCAGTAGATGAACCGATTGATACAAATTATACATCAGATACCCCTATTCTTAAACCACTTGAAATTCCTAAGGATGGCAAGACTTATAAATTAGTTGGGCATAAAGTTGGGTCAGCTCCTGAAAGTGGAAAAGTTAATGAAGAAAAGCAGACAATTATTTATGAATACGAAGAAGTTCCAGAAGCACCAGTAAAACGCGATGATAAAGCTATTGTTATTTATCGTCATGTAGATGCACAAGGTTCAGTTGTAAAAGAGCTAGAG
>NZ_JAJTNQ010000001.1:0-1057091 GCF_021341835.1 Streptococcus sp. XMC
ATATCTTTCTTTATTATTTTCTTTTATATGCTTTTCTGATTTCTTATCTAATCCATGGTTTTTTCAGACTTAAAAGGAAATACCAAGTAGATGGAAGGTAGGATTCTAGGTCTTCAGACTGATTTTTAGCACTCTTGATAAAAGAGTGCTAATTTTTTGAGTTTTTATCTTGACATTCTCTTTTAAGGGTGTATAATAGAATCATAAGTTAGCACTTGAGCGTATCGAGTGCTAATCGATCAGACAGAGAGGAGTGATGAGGTGGTTACAGAGCGTCAGCAGGATATTTTAAATCTGATTATTGACATCTTTACCAAAACGCACGAACCTGTCGGATCCAAAGCCTTGCAAGAGTCTATTAACTCTAGCAGTGCAACCATTCGTAATGACATGGTGGCTCTAGAAAAGCAAGGTTTGCTTGAGAAGGCTCATACTTCAAGTGGTCGGATGCCAAGTGTTGCTGGTTTTCAGTACTATGTAAAACACTCACTGGATTTTGACCGACTGGCTGAAAATGAGGTTTATGAGATTGTCAAAGCCTTTGATCAGGAATTCTTCAAATTGGAGGATATTCTGCAAGAGGCTGCTAATCTACTGACAGACTTGAGTGGCTGTACGGTGGTAGCACTGGATGTTGAGCCGAGCAGGCAACGTTTGACAGCCTTTGATATCGTTGTTTTGGGGCAACATACAGCCTTGGCAGTATTTACCCTAGACGAGTCTCGAACGGTTACCAGTCAGTTTCTGATTCCAAGGAACTTTTTGCAGGAGGATTTGCTGAAACTGAAGAGCATTATTCAGGAACGCTTCCTAGGTCACACCGTTCTAGATATTCACTACAAGATTCGGACGGAGATTCCGCAGATTATCCAGCGTTACTTTACAACAACGGATAATGTTATCGATCTCTTTGAACATATCTTTAAGGAAATGTTCAACGAAAATATTGTGGTGGCAGGCAAGGTCAATCTCTTGAATTTTGCCAATCTGGCAGCTTATCAGTTCTTTGACCAACCGCAAAAGGTAGCTCTGGAGATTCGTGAGGGGTTGCGTGAAGATCAGATGCAGAACGTCCGTGTTGCAGACAGTCAAGAGTCCTGTCTAGCTGACCTAGCGGTGATTAGTAGTAAGTTTCTCATTCCTTATCGGGGAGTTGGAATTCTAGCCATTATCGGTCCAGTCGATCTGGATTACCAACAGCTAATCAACCAAGTCAATGTGGTCAACCGTGTTTTGACCATGAAGTTGACAGATTTTTACCGCTACCTCAGCAGTAATCATTATGAAGTACATTAAGATTGAAATCATTAAAGGAGGCGAAAATGGCCCAAGATATAAAAAATGAAGAAGTAGAAGAAGTCCAAGAAGAGGAAGTTGTGGAAACGGTAGAAGAAACAACTCCTGAGAAGTCTGAGTTGGACTTGGCAAATGAACGTGCGGATGAGTTCGAAAATAAATACCTTCGCGCTCATGCAGAAATGCAAAATATCCAACGCCGTGCCAATGAAGAGCGTCAAAACTTGCAACGTTATCGTAGCCAGGACTTAGCTAAAGCGATTCTCCCTTCTTTGGACAACCTTGAGCGTGCACTAGCAGTTGAAGGTTTGACAGATGATGTGAAGAAGGGCTTGGAAATGGTGCAAGAAAGCTTGATTCACGCTTTGAAAGAAGAAGGAATCGAAGAAATCGCAGCTGACGGTGAATTTGACCATAACTACCATATGGCCATCCAAACTCTCCCAGCAGACGATGACCACCCAGCGGATACCATCGCCCAAGTCTTCCAAAAAGGCTACAAACTCCATGATCGCATCCTACGCCCAGCCATGGTAGTAGTGTACAACTAGGCAATTCTGACGGTAGCTAAAGCAACTCGTCAGAAAACGGCAATCGCTATGGCGTTTGCCTAGCCTCCTTACTAACTCGTCGTCGAAATAAAATCGATTTCGACTTCTCATGTCGCAATTTACATAATAGAAAATTTGTCCGAAACGACAATAAACTATGAAGAAAGATAAGAGGCAAGCCGGAGGCTTGCAAGGAAGATATTTCCCACTGTGGTGAAAGTTTCAGTAGCAAAAGCTACTGAAACAGGGGATTTTTGAGACAATAGGCTCAAAAATAAGTGATGAAATCCCGAAGGGAGTTGCTCACGTCCCCACCACTTAAGGGAAATATCAAAAAATCAAAATTCGAATTAAAATTTAAGGAGAAAAACACATGTCTAAAATTATCGGTATTGACTTAGGTACAACAAACTCAGCAGTAGCAGTTCTTGAAGGAACTGAAAGCAAAATCATCGCAAACCCAGAAGGAAACCGCACAACTCCATCTGTAGTATCATTCAAAAACGGCGAAATCATCGTTGGTGATGCTGCAAAACGTCAAGCAGTTACAAACCCAGATACAGTGATCTCTATCAAATCTAAAATGGGAACTTCTGAAAAAGTTTCTGCTAACGGAAAAGAATACACTCCACAAGAAATCTCAGCTATGATTCTTCAATACTTGAAAGGTTATGCTGAAGACTACCTTGGTGAAAAAGTAACCAAAGCAGTTATCACAGTTCCAGCTTACTTCAACGATGCTCAACGTCAAGCAACAAAAGACGCTGGTAAAATCGCTGGTCTTGAAGTAGAACGTATCGTCAACGAACCAACAGCAGCAGCTCTTGCTTATGGTTTGGACAAGACTGACAAAGAAGAAAAAATCTTGGTATTTGACCTTGGTGGTGGTACATTCGACGTATCTATCCTTGAATTGGGTGACGGTGTCTTCGATGTATTGTCAACTGCAGGGGACAACAAACTTGGTGGTGACGACTTTGACCAAAAAATTATCGACCACTTTGTAGCAGAATTCAAGAAAGAAAACGGTATTGACTTGTCTACCGACAAGATGGCAATGCAACGTTTGAAAGATGCAGCTGAAAAAGCGAAGAAAGACCTTTCTGGTGTAACTTCAACTCAAATCAGCTTGCCATTTATCACTGCTGGTGAAGCTGGACCTCTTCACTTGGAAATGACCTTGACTCGTGCGAAATTTGACGATTTGACTCGTGACCTTGTAGAACGTACAAAAGTTCCAGTTCGTCAAGCCCTTTCAGATGCAGGTTTGAGCTTGTCAGAAATCGACGAAGTTATCCTTGTTGGTGGTTCAACTCGTATCCCAGCCGTTGTCGAAGCTGTTAAGGCTGAAACTGGTAAAGAGCCAAACAAATCAGTAAACCCTGATGAAGTTGTTGCCATGGGTGCTGCGATCCAAGGTGGTGTCATCACTGGTGATGTCAAAGACGTTGTCCTTCTTGACGTAACACCATTGTCACTTGGTATCGAAACAATGGGTGGTGTCTTCACAAAACTCATCGACCGCAACACAACAATTCCAACATCTAAATCACAAGTCTTCTCAACAGCAGCAGACAACCAACCAGCCGTTGATATCCACGTTCTTCAAGGTGAACGCCCAATGGCAGCAGATAACAAGACTCTTGGACGTTTCCAATTGACTGATATCCCAGCTGCACCGCGTGGTATCCCACAAATCGAAGTAACATTCGACATCGATAAGAACGGTATCGTATCTGTTAAGGCTAAAGACCTTGGAACTCAAAAAGAACAAACAATCGTTATCCAATCGAACTCAGGTTTGACAGACGAAGAAATCGACCGTATGATGAAAGATGCAGAAGCAAACGCTGAAGCAGATAAGAAACGTAAAGAAGAAGTAGACCTTCGTAACGAAGTAGACCAAGCTATCTTTGCGACTGAAAAAACAATCAAGGAAACTGAAGGCAAAGGTTTCGATGCAGAACGTGATGCTGCACAAGCTGCCCTTGATGATCTTAAGAAAGCTCAAGAAGACAACAACTTGGACGAAATGAAAGCAAAACTTGAAGCATTGAACGAAAAAGCACAAGGACTTGCTGTTAAACTATACGAACAAGCCGCAGCAGCGCAACAAGCTCAAGCAGGAGCAGAAGGCGCACAAGCAACAGGAAACGCAGGCGATGACGTCGTAGACGGAGAGTTTACTGAGAAGTAAAACAATCCAGTGGATTGTTTTAGCGGAACCTCTTGAAATAAAGAAAGGTTCCGAGATTTTAGGATTCCTTTAATCCGAAACTCAATTCAGCCATACTAGTTCTAAAACAAAGTATAATCGACTTTGTTTTAGAACGTCGTAGTGATAAGAAGAAATCCAGAGGTTGCAACCCAGCCTCTGTTTTTCGGTAAAATAGAGGATGTTGCGTATGAAAAAAGTACTTTGTATCATTTATCCTAATTTTTCTCTTTATGAGATAACTGCTTTAACGAGTACTTTAGCTCTGTCTTTTGACATCACGATTGATTATGTATCTTCGGATGATTCGATAGTGATATCTGAAGATGGCCTGCATTGTCAACCAACGAAAACACTAGATCAAATCTGTATAGAAGAGTATTCTTGTGTGATTTTGCCAGGAATGGTCAATATAGGGCCTGCCCTACAGGATGAGAAATTGATTTCGTTTTTGAGGGACCTTGGTGAGCAAGATATCCTAATTGCAGCCATTTCTTCAGCGCCTCTTTTATTAGCGAAGGCAGGTCTGTTGAAGGATACGAAATTTACAGGTGGAATTTGGCAAAACTTCTTTGACTATTTTGAATTTCTGCCACGTGAAAATTTCCAACCCAAACTGGTTGTGCAAGATAAACAAATCATTACGGCTATCGGTTTTGCACATCAAGAGTTTGCAAGAAAAGTGATTCTAAGTTTAGGGTTGGCAGAGAATACGGACAACTATTTTAAAGAACAGAACGAGTATGCAGAAGAGGATTTGATATTTACTCTATCAGATGAAGAGTTTGATCAAGTGAAGCAGAGTATAGAAAACAGCCTCTAAAGATGTACATGAAAATTATAGAAAGGAACAAAGAGCGTTCGGAGAATTGAACTCGAGCGGAAAGCTTGGAAATTAGATAAACCGTCTAAGAAATCAGGATTTCTTGTCGATTTCCTAAATTTCAGTCGCTTTCTGTTCGCTCTTAGTATCTTAAATGAACAATACTGAATTTTATGACCGTTTGGGCGTTTCAAAGAATGCGTCTCAAGATGAGATTAAGAAAGCCTATCGGAAATTATCTAAAAAATATCACCCAGATATCAACAAGGAGCCTGGTGCTGAGGACAAGTACAAGGAAGTTCAAGAAGCTTATGAGACTTTGAGCGACGAACAAAAGCGGGCGGCTTATGACCAATACGGTGCTGCAGGTGCCAATGGTGGTTTCGGCGGCTTCGGTGGCGGAGCTGGTGGTTTCGGTGGTTTTGATGGCACTGGCTTTGGCGGCTTTGAGGACATTTTCTCAAGCTTCTTTGGAGGTGGCGGTGCAAGCCGCAATCCAAATGCTCCACGTCAGGGAGATGATCTTCAGTACCGCGTAAACCTCAAGTTTGAAGAAGCTATCTTTGGAACTGAGAAGGAAGTGAAGTACCATCGGGAAGCCAGCTGTCGGACATGTGATGGAACTGGTGCTAAGCCAGGAACAAGTCCAGTAACTTGTGGACGCTGTCATGGTTCAGGGGTTGTCAATGTGGATACGCAAACACCGCTTGGGATGATGCGTCGCCAAATCACCTGTGATGTCTGTCACGGACGTGGTCAAGAAATCAAAGAACCTTGTACTACCTGTCATGGGACTGGGCATGAGAAACAAGCCCACAGTGTTAGCGTGAAAATCCCAGCTGGGGTCGAAACAGGGCAACAAATTCGCCTTTCTGGTCAAGGAGAAGCTGGCTTTAACGGAGGTCCATACGGAGATCTTTATGTGGTGGTCAATGTTGAGCCGAGCGATAAATTTGAGCGTGATGGATCAACCATTTACTATAAATTGAACTTGAACGTTGTTCAGGCTGCTCTTGGAGATACGGTTCATGTACCAACGGTTCACGGCGATGTTGATTTGGTCATCCCGGAAGGAACTCAGACAGGTAAGAAATTCCGCCTCCGCGGTAAAGGAGCACCAAGCTTGCGTGGTGGCTCTGTAGGAGATCAATATGTATCTGTTAATGTGGTGACACCTACAGGTCTAAATGACAAGCAAAAAGAAGCCCTTCGTGCATTTGCGGAAGCTGGTGATATCAAGGTAAATCCAAAGAAAAAAGGCTTCTTTGACAAGATGAAAGATGCCTTGGATGATTTATAAACATAAAAGAAGATTTGGTTTTTCCAATCTTCTTTTTTTATCAAGAAAAACACCTCCGAAACCAAAGGATTCAGAGGTGTGGCAAAAGAATCAAATTAAACAAGTCCTTGAGCAATCATCGCATTTGCAACATTTTCAAAGGCTGCGATATTGGCACCAGCAAGGTAATCTTTACCAAGACCGTAGGTTTCTGCAGTTGTTTTAGCAGTGTTGAAGATGTTGGTCATGATGTCTTTCAAACGACCATCCACTTCTTCACGTGTCCATGAAAGACGGAGGCTGTTTTGGCTCATTTCAAGAGCAGATACAGCAACCCCACCAGCATTGGCAGCTTTGGCAGGTCCATAAAGGATGCCATTTTCTTTGTAGACTTTGATGGCTTCAAGGTCGCTAGGCATGTTGGCTCCTTCAGAAACAACTTTTACCCCTTGAGCAACCAAGCGGTTCGCTGCTTCACCATTGATCTCGTTTTGAGTCGCACATGGAAGAGCGATATCATAGTTGCCGGTATAAGCCCATACAGAACCTTCGTAGTAGGTAGCAGTTGATTTTTCTGCAGCGTATTCTGTCAAACGAGCACGACGTTTTTCTTTGACGTCTGTAAGAAGGTCGAAGTCAATACCGTTTTCGTCAATCACGTAACCGTTTGAGTCAGATACAGAGATAACAGTTGCACCAAGTTCAGTTGCTTTTTGAAGAGCGTATTGAGCAACGTTACCAGAACCTGAGATCACGACTTTCTTACCAGCAAAGCTGTCGCCGTTGGCTTTAAGCATTTCTTCAGTATAGTAAACTAAACCATAACCAGTTGCTTCTGGACGGATCAAGCTACCACCGAAACCAAGAGGTTTACCAGTCAAGACACCGGCATCAAATTGGCGAAGGCGTTTGTATTGTCCGTAAAGGTAACCAATCTCACGTCCACCAACCCCGATATCACCAGCTGGGACATCAAGAGAAGGACCGATGTGTTTTTGCAATTCAGTCATGAAGCTTTGGCAGAAACGCATCACTTCAGCATCAGTTTTCCCTTTAGGATCGAAGTCTGATCCACCTTTACCTCCACCGATTGGAAGTCCAGTCAAAACGTTTTTGAAGATTTGTTCGAAGCCGAGGAATTTCAAGATCCCTTGGTTAACAGTTGGGTGGAAACGAAGTCCGCCTTTGTATGGACCAACAGCTGAGTTAAATTGAACACGGTAACCACGGTTTACTTGAACCTTTCCATCACGGTCAACCCAAGGAACACGGAAAGAAATCACGCGTTCTGGCTCAGTGATACGTGCCAAGATGTTTTCTTCGATGTATTCTGGATGTTTTTCAAATACAGGTTCCAAAGTGCTGAGGAACTCTTCAACAGCTTGAAGGAATTCCGCTTCATGGCCGTTGCGAGCTTTTACGGTTTCGAAAGTGCTTTGGATATATTCTTTTGCAGTTGTCATCTTATTTCTCCTTTTTTCATTGAAACGAATTCCAGCAGGTTAGCGAATTTACTGGTATATGGAGGCACTGCTGAAAGCAATGTCATGTTTTATTACGTCGATAATTATAGCAGACTTTTTTTGACTTGTAAAGAAAAAAGTTGAATTTTCTGAAAATTTTCACAACTACCTATTAAGTGGAAAGAAATGGATGCGAAAGGACGATAGGATTGGAAAAATGTCTGATTTTTCCCCTCTATATAGAAAATAAAAGGATAACGTTTAAGGTGATTTTTCCTATTTCCGTACGTTTCTTGCTCTTTTTTTGTTTTCTAGTCATGAATCCTCCTTTTCGTGCTATAATGGCTGTAAGAATTCATTTCAAGGAGAAGAAGATGGTATCGACAAAGACGCAAATTGCTGGTTTTGAATTTGACAACTGCCTGATGAATGCGGCAGGTGTAGCCTGTATGACTACTGAGGAATTAGAGGAAGTGAAGAATTCAGCTGCTGGGACTTTTGTGACCAAGACAGCAACTCTGGAATTCCGTGCTGGAAATCCAGAGCCACGCTACCAAGATGTGCCACTTGGCTCAATCAATTCGATGGGACTACCTAACCAAGGATTGGATTATTATTTGGATTACCTATTAGAGTTGCAAGAAACAGATCCTGACCGGACCTTCTTTTTATCTCTTGTCGGCATGTCGCCCGAAGAGACCCATACCATCTTGAAAAAGGTGCAAAAAAGTGATTTTAAAGGTTTGACAGAATTGAACCTCTCCTGCCCCAATGTTCCAGGGAAACCTCAGATCGCCTATGATTTTGAGACGACGGATCGGATCTTGTCAGAGGTCTTTGCCTATTTCACCAAACCTCTTGGCATCAAGTTACCACCTTACTTTGATATTGTCCACTTTGATCAAGCTGCAACGATTTTTAACAAATACCCGCTCAAGTTTGTCAACTGTGTCAACTCGATCGGAAATGGTCTCTATATCGAGGATGAAACCGTAGTGATCCGTCCGAAGAACGGTTTTGGTGGAATTGGTGGCGAGTACATCAAACCAACTGCTTTGGCCAATGTCCATGCCTTTTACCAACGTTTGAATCCAGAAATTCAGATAGTGGGAACCGGTGGGGTCTTGACTGGTCGTGATGCCTTTGAACATATCCTTTGTGGGGCTAGTATGGTCCAAATCGGAACCACGCTTCATAAAGAAGGAGTGGGGGCTTTTGAACGCATCACTGCAGAGCTCAAAGCCATCATGGAAGAAAAAGGCTACCAAAGCTTGGAAGATTTCCGTGGAAAATTGCACTACATTGACTAATCCTTCGAAAAGAACTTCCTCAAGTAGATACTTGGGGATTTTTTATGGATTCTTGTCAAGAGAGAGAATCTGTTCCTAGTTTTAAAGATTTTCCATTTTTATAGAGAGAAAAAGGTGTACAATGAAGGTGAGAAGGAAGGTGATTGCTATGGGAGAAAGGGATGTGATTCAAGAGGCAAAGACCATGATCGAAACTCTCCAAACAGCCTTTTCTAGGGAATGCAAAACTAGTCCAGATGCCCTTCGATTTGAGGGAAATCTAAATCATAATTTGGAAGTTTTAGTGAAGGCAAGACAGGTAGACAATCGCCTGTTGATTGAGTTGGAAAAATTTTATCAAAGTACCAGTTTATTGATTGGTCTGGGGGAGCTCGGTTTGAGTGAAGAGGCCTATCAAGCCTGGCGAGCTTATGATCATTGGCATTACGAAGTTGTGAAGCCTCAGTTGCAGGTGTATGGACCGACGGTGCTTCTTTAATCTTGGCAACGATGTTTAGGAAGGTCAGAGATTGAGAGGAGGTGTGGGTCATGTCTCTCATGCATGATTTTTTCCATCAGTTTTTAGTATCTCTACGGAATCTTGGTTACTCGCTCTTTTTCTTATTTGAAAAATAAGTGGGAGTGAGTGCCTTTATCCCTTTTACTAGTATAGTAGAAGGGATTTTTGATGCAGAATCTTTGAAAATTGGAGGCTCTTGGATTATGATGGAGCTAATAGATGTCAAGTGTTCCACATAAGGAATGCAGGAAGCGAGGAAAAAAGATGGCAGAGATTTATCTAGCAGGTGGCTGTTTTTGGGGGTTAGAGGAGTATTTCTCTCGGATCTCGGGTGTAGAAAAGACGACGGTGGGCTATGCCAATGGCCAGGTAGAAACGACCAATTACCAACTGATTAAGGAAACGGATCATTCAGAGACTGTACAAGTCATCTACGATCCAGATAAGATTTCCTTACGAGCTATTCTGCTCTACTATTTCCGGGTGATCGATCCCTTGTCCATGAACAAGCAGGGAAATGATCGAGGTCGCCAGTACCGGACCGGTGTCTATTACCTGGACGATGCGGACCGTGAGGTGATCGCCCAAGTGTTTGCGGAAGAAGAGAAGCAACTTGGTAGCAAAATAGCGGTTGAACTAGAACCCTTGCGCCACTATATTTTGGCGGAGGACTACCATCAAGACTACCTCAAGAAGAATCCTGGGGGCTATTGCCATATCGATGTGACGGATGCGGACCAACCCTTGATTGATCCGGCAACCTATCCCAAGCCCAGTCAAGAGGAATTAAAGGCACGATTGACAGAGGAGCAGTACCAAGTCACTCAAGAGAGTGCGACAGAGCGACCTTTCCACAATGCCTATGACCAGACCTTTGAAGAGGGAATCTATGTGGACATTACGACTGGAGAGCCTCTTTTCTTTGCCAAGGATAAGTTTGCGTCTGGCTGTGGATGGCCAAGTTTCTCTCGCCCTATTGCCAAAGATGTCGTTCATTATTACCAGGATCATAGCCACGGGATGGAGCGGATTGAAGTTCGTTCCCGCTCAGGCAATGCCCATCTCGGCCATGTCTTTACCGATGGGCCAAGAGAGCAAGGTGGCCTTCGCTACTGTATCAATTCGGCCTCTCTGCGCTTTATTCCTAAAGAGGAGATGGAGGTAGAGGGATACGGGGATTTACTCAAGCAGATGCACTAAAAGAATGATTGAGAAGGGGGCTGTAAGCCCTCTTTTTAGTCCCTCCATTTATCTATTCATGGAAGTTTAGGTCAGTCTGTTTTCTTTTGTCAAAATTGTGTTACAATGAAAAAAAGGCCTGAAAGATGAAGGAGAGGTCTTTGACAAGTGCAAGAGAATTGAATAGGAAGAGAAGATGATGAAGAATTGGAAGGATCTCTTAAAGAGATGGAGCGAGCTTGGGAAAGATATCCTCAGGATGCTCAATGATTGGCTTGATATTGGCTTGGGAAAGGTGACCGCTTTTCGCTTAACCAACGAACAGTTTGTCTATGGTTTGCTGATTACAGTATTTGCGGCCGCGAATCTGGTCTTATGGGTTCAAAAATGGAATGGTTTCCCCATTACAGCACTAGAGATGCCGGAAGTTGTTGAAAAGCAAGAAGAAATTCATCCGGATCAGTTGCCACATACGGCTCGGATCATGGCAAATGGAGATCAACTCTACCATGACTTGGTTTATATGAGTGGCGCCAAGGAAGATGGAAGCTATGATTTTTCTGAGAATTATCACTATGCTCAGGAATGGTTGAAGCAAGGGGATCTGGTCTTGGGGGATTTTGAAGGAACCATCAATTCGGATTATGGACTTTCGGGTTATCCAATTTTCAATGCCCCTGGTGCGGTCGTTGCTTCGATTAAGGATGCAGGCTATCAGGTGATGGACCTGGGACATAACCATATCCTCGATACTGGCTTGGAAGGGCTGTTTTCGACTGCGAAAGCCTTTGAAGACGCAGGGATCCAAACGGTTGGTGTCTATCCGCATGAGACGCGAGATCAAGCCCCTATCCTGATCAAGGAAGTAAATGGAATCAAGGTTGCAATTTTGGCTTATTCCTATGGCTTTAATGGGATGGAAGCTTATTTAGATCAAGGAGATTATGACAATCGTTTGTCGGACCTCAACGAGGAACGCATGCGCAAGGAAATCCAAAAAGCTGAGATGGAAGCGGACATGACCATTGTCATGCCTCAGATGGGGATTGAATATGATTTAGAGCCAACAGAGGAACAAAAGGAACTATACCATAAGATGATTTCTTGGGGAGCTGATATTGTCTTGGGTGGCCATCCTCACGTCGTCCAACCAGCCGAGATTGTGGATAAGGATGGGCAACAGAAATTGATCATTTATTCGATGGGGAATTTCCTTTCGAATCAGCGACTGGAAACCATGGAAGGGATAGACAATGCCCAATGGACCGAACGGGGTGTCCTGATGGATATAACCATTGAGAAGGTAGGGCGCAAGACCCGGATCAAAACGGCCACAGCTCGTCCTACTTGGGTTAACCGGACGCCAAAGGACAGTTATTCTCCTGAAGGCTATGAACTCTATCATTTCCAGACCTATATCTTGGAGGACTGGATTGAAGGTGGCAAGTACCGGGACCAATTGGATGATGAAACAAAAGCGCGTGTCGATACAGCCTACCAGGAAGTGAAAGAACGTGTGAATTTGAATTGGGAATAGGAAGGAGCGAATGAAGGAATGGACAAACTTGGATGGTTACCAATTGGATTTGTTGGACTGATCATCGTTATGGTTCTAACAAATCGGATAGCAACGATTCGTCTGAGAAAAAAATTAGCCAAGGCTTGGGAAGGAAAACCTTTTTTTATAAAAAATGATAGTGAAGAGAGTTTAGTGGAAACGATGCTTTTGGCATCTACACTCCAGCCAACGGATAGTCAAGTAGATGGTCAAACTTGGCATGATTTAGACATGCATAGAGTTTTTGATCAGTTGAACCATACACAGTCTAGTATAGGGGCAGAGGCCTTGTATCAGAAGATGCGTTTGATAAACTTTCAACCAGATGCATCTTTCCAGGAGTTAGAAGATTTCTTTGAACATCACCCGGATCTTCGTCTGAAGGTTCAGCTTGTTATGAACCAGTTAGGAAAAAAGAACCACAATATGGCTAGAAGTATTGTGGCGAATCCAGGGAAGCAGGATTCGAGGATCTATCTTTCTCTCTATCTTTTTTTAGCGTGTTTGCCAGTCCTCTCTCTTTTCTTTCTTCCGTTTTTTCAAATTCAAGCCATGTCAGTCTTGATAGCGAGTGTAACGTTTAATATTATTTTTTCGAGCATTCGGAATTGGTCGAATAAAATGCGCTTGGATCAAGTTAGTTACCTGGTTCGCATCTTTGCTTCAGCGGGTAAGCTGAGCCGTTTAGCGCTACCAAAACAAGAAGCCCTCAAACAGGCTATCCAACCATTTAAGAAGACGAAAGTCATTTCCAGTATCTTACAAAGTCCAACAGGAAGCTCCGAGATGGAAATTATCCTGATTTACCTTAATTTTCTTTTCTTAATTCCGCAGATTGCCCAAATCTATATCTATCAGCAAGTGAGGACTCATCAGAAAGAAGCGCAGGAAACAATCAATCTTTTGGGGGAATTGGAAGTAGCCATCAGCCTTCTACGCCATAAGCGTGATGTTGATTTGGTTTGTCATCCCAATTTTAAGGAAGAAGCTGGGATTAAAGGAAAGGGGATCTACCATCCTTTACTAGCGGATCCGGTTGCTAACGACGTTAGTTTTGAAAGAAATATGGTGATTAGTGGGGATAATGCCTCCGGGAAATCCACTTATCTGAAAATGGTAGCCATTAACTGTATTTTAGCGCAGGGCTTGGGCTTCGCCTATGGCGAAAGTTTGGAGCTTTCTTCTGGACATGTCATGACCTCTATGGATGTCAGTGATGATATTGAGGTTGGAGATAGCTATTTTATTACAGAGAGCAAAACGATTCTCCGAATGATTGAGAGTCTGAAAAAGTCAGGTTTTCATTATTTCTTTATTGATGAACTCTTTAAGGGAACCAATACCATTGAGCGAATTGGGTCTGGCTTAGGGATTGTCCGCTGGCTATCGAGACACGATTGCCTGTATATGATTTCAAGCCATGATATTGAGCTAGTTGCTGCATCTGGTGCAGTCAATGATAATTATCATTTTGATAGTCGCTATGTTGACGGGAAAATCGTCTTTGATTATCAGATAAAGCAGGGAGCTGCAGTAACGAAGAATGCGGTCAATACATTAAAAAGCCTCCATTTCCCTTCGGAAATCACTCGAACTTCCCAAGAATTAATTGGACAATATGAAAAGACAGGGAAATGGTCTTTAAATAGAATGTTGAGTGATAAAGAGGAAGGTTGCTAGGTTGTATCAGACCTTCTGTTGTAAAAAATTAAAAGCACATAAAACGCAAACTTCACTTGTGTTTTATGTGCTTTTATTATTTGATCTATTGGTTAAAGACAAGCTTTTCGGTATTGGCTTGGAGTGACCTGATAGTATTTCTTGAACTGGCGATTAAAGTTTGAGAGGTTGTTGAAGCCGGATTGGCTCGCGATATCAATGATTGCCTGATCGGAATGCTGGAGGAGATGGGCTGCTTTTTTCAGTCGATATTGAATGATGTACTCCATGCAAGAGAGCCCTAATTGTTTCTTAAAGAAATTCATGAAGTGGGTCGGGCTAAAATGGCACAGCTCTGCCAAATGCTCGATCATGAGCTCCTCTTGGTAATGGTTCGAAATATGATCGAGGACCAAACGGATTTTTTCTTCTCTCCGGTAAGCGTCTGTTGAGAACTTCTTCTCGACGATATAGTTGTGGGAGAAGAGGAGATAGAGGAGTTCATTGAGCTGGGATTTAAGTCGGAGTTCATAGGAGGGGCCTTGTTCTCTTCCGTTTGCCATACAGGTTAAGAGGCTCTGTTTGATTTCTTCGTAACCAGGTGATTGGGCTTGAATGCGTCGGACAAATTCAAAATCCCCATTGTAGAGGGGTTGTAAATATTTTAGAGTGGCGATATTTTTATGGGTAATCCCAATCAGGTCCAGATTAAAATGCAGGACATCCATAGTATGAGAAGAACTCTGGATGGGGTGGATGGAGTGAAGGGCATTGGGGCGGATCAAAATAATATCACCAGGCTGACTATTAAAATATTCATAGTCGATATGGAACTGAGCAGTCCCTTCATTGACATAAATAATCTCAATATCGGTGTGCCAATGAAATAAGATATCTGGCTGGCCATTTTGGGTGCTAATCTGCTTGATTGAAAAAGGGAAATCGCTATTGGTAAAGGATGTTTGGCGGTATAAGGTCTTTGTGTTCATGCCTACCTCTTAGATCTTTTTCGGGAGTAGCAGACGTTTTTACCAGGTGTGTGAAAGGGTCTGCTAGTTACTTCATACAGGGAAAATCTACTATCTATATTATAATAAAATTGGACCAAAAATTAAAGAGGATTCGGTGGAATTTCTTAAATTTTAAGGAAGGAGGAGAGTGGCGATTTATGGGAGAGAAGGCTCCAAAATGATGAGGGAATGGTGTATAATAGGGGAAAGATGGAAAGAGGTGGCGGTATGCTACAAATGATTGCGACAGATATGGATGGCACTCTGATGGACGAGCAAGGAGAAGTAGACCATGAGCGCTTGAGCCGCATCTTGGATCAGTTAGACCAAAGAGGGATTCCCATTGTCATTGCGACAGGAAATGGCTATAGCCGTATGGCTCATGTAATAGGAGACTTGAAAGATCGCGTCACCTTAGTGCTGGCTAATGGGGCACGGATATTAGAGAATGGAAAGCTCATCCGAGAGTGTAGCTGGCCGGAAGAGCTAGTGCAGGAGGTCTTGCAGTATCTAGAAGGCCGAGAAGAAGAACTCCATCTGGTCGTTAGTAGCTTATCGGGAGGCTATGCCAAGAAAGGAACAGAGTTTCCTCTTTTAGAGCAATTGATGACGCCTGAGTTAGCGGCTGCTTTTTATAAACGGATGTGCTTTGTGGATGATTTGGTCCATGAACATGGCGAGCAAGTTTTGAAGTTAAGTGTCGTCACGGAGACTGAAAAAGTCGAAGATTTTGTGCAAGAGCTGCGAGAAAAGTTTGGAGAGCGCCTGCTTCCAGCAGCTAGTGGCTATGGAGCCATTGATATTCTGCAACCGGGTGTCAATAAGGCTACGGCCATTCAATTCTTAGAAGAACGCTGGGGCGTGGATGGTGGGCATCTGATGGCATTTGGCGATAGCCAAAACGATGTCGAGATGCTTGAGTTAGCGACCTATTCCTATGCAATGGAAAATGCGGATCCCCATGCGCGACAAGCAGCCCGCTATACGGCGCCTTCTCATCAGAATCATGGAGTCTACGAAGTCATCGAAGTTTATTTGGATGGAAGGCTCAGCTTCGACTAGGATTTTATCCTACCTTGCACAGTTTCTACTATACGAATCGAAAGGAGCCTTTATGGCTGTACAATTATTAGAAACCTGGCTGTTGAAAGAACAGGCAAAAATACAGAAGAATTACCGAGAACTGAATCAAAATCCTTTGAGGGAACCCGATATTCTTTTTATAGGAGACTCTATCGTCGAATACTATCCCCTTCAAGAGTTGCTGTTGACGAATCAGTATATGGTGAACCGGGGGATTAGAGGCTACAAGACAGGCCTCTTAAGAGAGCATCTAGATGCCCATATTTTCGGTCAAGCAGTGGATAAGGTTTTTTTACTGATCGGGACTAATGACATTGGAAAGGAAATGCCCCTGTCGGAAACCATTGATAACATGAGCATCATCTTGCAGGAGATGGTACGACTCTTGCCCTTGGCGCAAATCAAACTCGTTTCGGTTCTTCCTGTGAATGAGGGAGAGTCCTACAAGGGGACAGTCTATATCCGTACCAATCAAAAGATACAGACCTTAAACCAGGCTTACCGCGAATTGGCCCAAGGGATGATAAATGTTGAATTTATCAATGTTTTTGACCATTTGCTTGGAGAGGATGGTCAGCTCAAACCGGCTTATACAACAGATGGTCTTCATTTAACAATTGAAGGATACAGGGTCTTGAGTAAGGCTTTTCAAAGCGAAATATAACCCATCCTAGCAAGGAAAATGATTTTCCAGCTAGGATTTTTTAATGTCTTCTATAAAACAGTTTGGGAAAACACTCTATTTTGTACTAATTCTACAACAAGCAAAAACCTTGTCCTTATGCGGTTTGTGACTTCTGTTATAAAATAGTTGGCAGAAACAGAACAGATATTTGCTTTGTGTTATGTAATAGTTCCAGGCATTCAGTGAGCATATTCTTATACAAGGACAATAAAACGTGATAAATTGATATAGTAAAGTTATTTGAAACGTTTTCACTCTTTGTCGAATTCAGTTCAAAGACTGACAATTATTTTTATTGAAGGAGAGTTATATTTATGACTCAAGGAAAAATTACTGCATCTGCAGCAATGCTCAACGTATTGAAAACATGGGGCGTAGACACTATCTACGGTATCCCATCAGGAACACTCAGCTCACTCATGGACGCTTTGGCTGAAGACAAAGATATCCGTTTCTTGCAAGTTCGTCACGAAGAAACAGGTGCTCTTGCAGCGGTTATGCAAGCTAAATTTGGCGGATCTATCGGTGTTGCAGTTGGTTCAGGTGGTCCAGGTGCAACTCACTTGATCAACGGTGTTTACGATGCAGCTATGGATAACACTCCATTCCTTGCTATCCTTGGATCACGTCCAGTTAACGAATTGAACATGGATGCTTTCCAAGAATTGAACCAAAACCCAATGTACAACGGTATCGCTGTTTACAACAAACGTGTAGCTTATGCAGAGCAATTGCCAAAAGTGATTGACGAAGCTTGCCGTGCTGCCGTTTCTAAAAAAGGTCCAGCTGTTGTTGAAATTCCAGTAAACTTTGGTTTCCAAGAAATCGACGAAAACTCATACTACGGTTCAGGTTCATACGAACGTTCATTCATCGCTCCTGCTTTGAACGAAGTTGAAATCGACAAAGCTGTTGAAATCTTGAACAATGCTGAACGTCCAGTTATCTACGCTGGTTACGGTGGTGTGAAAGCTGGTGAAGTGATCACTGAATTGTCACGTAAAATTAAAGCACCAATCATCACAACTGGTAAAAACTTTGAAGCTTTCGAATGGAACTATGAAGGTTTGACAGGTTCTGCTTACCGTGTTGGTTGGAAACCAGCCAACGAAGTGGTCTTTGAAGCAGACACAGTTCTTTTCCTTGGTTCAAACTTCCCATTTGCTGAAGTTTACGAAGCCTTCAAGAACACTGAAAAATTCATCCAAGTAGATATCGACCCTTACAAACTTGGGAAACGTCATGCCCTTGACGCTTCAATCCTTGGGGATGCAGGTCAAGCAGCTAAAGCAATCCTTGACAAAGTGAATCCAGTTGAATCTACTCCATGGTGGCGTGCAAACGTTAAGAACAACCAAAACTGGCGTGATTACATGAACAAACTCGAAGGTAAAACTGAAGGTGAATTGCAATTGTACCAAGTTTACAATGCAATCAACAAACATGCTGATCAAGATGCGATCTATTCAATCGACGTAGGTGACACTACTCAAACATCTACTCGTCACCTTCACATGACACCTAAGAACATGTGGCGTACATCTCCACTCTTTGCGACAATGGGGATCGCCCTTCCTGGTGGTATCGCTGCTAAGAAAGACAATCCAGATCGTCAAGTATGGAACATCATGGGTGACGGTGCATTCAACATGTGCTACCCAGACGTTATCACAAACGTTCAATACGACCTTCCAGTTATCAACGTTGTCTTCTCAAATGGTAAATATGCCTTCATCAAGGACAAATACGAAGACACAAACAAACACTTGTTTGGTTGTGACTTCCCTAATGCTGACTATGCGAAAATCGCTGAAGCTCAAGGAGCTATTGGATTTACAGTTGACCGTATCGAAGACATCGACGCAGTCGTTGCTGAAGCTGTGAAATTGAACAAAGAAGGTAAGACAGTTGTCATCGATGCTCACATCACTCCACACCGTCCACTTCCAGTAGAAGTTCTTGAGTTGGATCCAAAACAACACTCAGAAGAAGCGATCAAAGCCTTCAAGGAAAAATACGAAGCAGAAGAACTCGTACCATTCCGCCTCTTCTTGGAAGAAGAAGGATTGCAATCACGCGCAATCAAATAATCCTGCTCGTCGAAAATCAAATGTAAATATTGTAGACTTCTTTATTAGGTTACTGCCGACGATTTCATCATTGAAACCTTAATTTTCAATGATGGAATCTAGTGCGGAGCCTAGAAAAAGTCCCAAAGGATTTTTCGTAGTTTGATGAGCAAAGTTTTGCCATCAAACTTGGTTCCGCCTTGTTTATTCATTGATTTTCATAGAGACGAACTTAAAAGATCGGAGCAATCCGGTCTTTTTCTGGAGGATAGTAAATGAATTTAAATCAATTAGATATTATCGTTTCAAATGTTCCTCAAGTCTGTGCTAGCTTGGAACGTATCTTGGACAAAAAGGCGGACTATGTTGACCAAAATTTTGCTCAGTTCACGATTGGCAGTCACTGTCTCATGTTATCCCAAAACCATTTGATACCTTTGGAACATTTTCAGTCAGGAATCATTCTTCATGTCGAGGTTGAGGATGTAGACAAGAACTACAAACGGTTGAAAGAACTTGGTATTCAGGTTTTAAACGGCCCAGTTGTAACCGATTGGGGAACCGAAAGCTTGCTAGTTGAAGGCCCTGCTGGTCTAGTGATTGATTTTTATCGTATGAAATAGGAGGCGTGGTCATTTAACGTCAACCTTAGCTATTCTTGAAATAGAATTTGAGAAAATGAACTATAGAAAAGGATCGGAGCTATCCGGTCTTTTTTATTAAAGACAAAATCTTCTTTGAAACTTTCCTTAGGTGAGTACGGACGTTAGGTGAAATTATCCAGTGGATGATTTCAGCAATCCAGGAAGTTCCATGACTTAGTTTTGAACCTAAAGTTTCAAAACTCCCGAGTGCTAGAAACAATCGTGTTTCTAGCACTTTTCTCACGGCGGAAAGTTTCAGTTTATTCTGTACGATTAAAAAATAGGAATCATTCTTATTTTTTCAGAAAAGCTGATATTAAATTAGGTGAAAAACAATTTGTATACATCCTATAAGATCGGAGTCCTCCGGTCTTTTTGTGTTGCACGTGAACAAAAACAATCTTAGAATAGTATCAGTTTTTCTTAGGATGCTGTAAGATTTTCGGGTTAGAGAAGGGTATAATAGAACTATCAAATCAAGTGAGGTAGAGAGATGACCGATAAACTTCAATTTCCAGATGGTTTCCTTTGGGGTGGTGCGACGGCTGCTAACCAGTGTGAGGGAGCTTATAATGAAGACGGCCGTGGCTTGGCTAATGTGGATGTGGTGCCGATTGGGCCTGATCGTCACGCCATTATTACGGGTCAGAAAAAGATGTTCGACTTTGAAGAGGGCTATTTTTATCCGGCTAAAGATGGCATTGATATGTACCATCGCTACAAGGAAGACATTGCGCTCTTTGGGGAAATGGGCTTTAAAACCTATCGCTTGTCCATTGCCTGGTCTCGGATCTTCCCACAAGGAGATGAACTAGAGCCAAATGAAGCGGGTCTACAGTTCTATGAAGGCCTCTTTAAGGAATGTCATAAGTATGGGATTGAGCCCTTGGTGACCATTACCCACTTTGACTGTCCCATGCATTTGATTACCGAGTATGGAGGGTGGCGTAGTCGCAAGATGTTGGAATGTTATGAACGTCTTTGCCGGACCCTCTTCACTCGCTACAAGGGCTTGGTCAAATACTGGCTAACCTTTAATGAGATCAATATGATCCTCCATGCGCCTTTTATGGGAGCGGGTCTCTGCTTTGAAGAAGGGGAGAATGAGGAGCAGGTCAAATACCAGGCGGCTCACCATGAATTGGTCGCTTCAGCCATTGCTACCAAGCTAGCCCATGAGATTGACCCTAACAATAAGGTCGGTTGTATGCTAGCAGCGGGTCAGAACTATCCGCATACCTGTGCTCCGCGGGATGTATGGGCTGGTCTAGAAGAAGATCGTAAGAACTATTTCTTTATCGATGTGCAGGCGCGTGGGGAATACCCTAACTATGCCAAGAAAGAGTGGGAGCGTCAGGGAATCACGGTTGAGATGACGGAACAGGACCTTCAATTGTTGAAAAAACACACGGTAGACTTTATTTCCTTCTCCTACTATGCCAGTCGGGTCGCTTCAGGGGATCCAGCTGAAAAAGAGAAAACAGCGGGCAATATCTTTGCCTCTCTGAAGAATCCCTACCTAGAAAGCTCAGAATGGGGTTGGCAGATTGACCCTCTTGGTCTCCGCATTACCCTCAACACCATCTGGGATCGTTATCAAAAACCCATGTTTATTGTAGAAAATGGACTAGGCGCCGTTGATACCCCAAATGAAGCCGGGGAGATTGAGGATGACTACCGGATTGATTACCTGGCTGCCCACATCAAGGCCATGCGGGAGGCCATCAACGAAGATGGCGTTATCCTCTGGGGTTATACGACTTGGGGCTGTATTGACCTGGTCTCTGTCGGGACAGGAGAAATGAAGAAGCGCTACGGCTTCATCTATGTCGATCGGGACAATGAAGGTAAGGGAAGCTTGGATCGCTCCCGTAAGAAATCCTTCTATTGGTACAAAGAAGTCATTGCGACAAATGGGGCTTCTGTTCACTAATGCAACACTCGATTAGGAGGAAAGTTCTTCTTGATCGAGTGTTTTCTTTGCATTTTTGATTGACGAAGGTCCCTTTATTTGATAGGCTAGGGGAATAGAAATGATTTGGAGTTCAAGGGAAAAAGGAGTGAGGCAAGTGGTACGGATTTTATTAATCGAGGATAATAATGATATCCAAGAAATTTTATACAGTCTCTTAAGTGAAGATCATGAGGTCCTTCAGGCTTTTTCAGGTACAGAAGGGCTGCGGCTCTTCCAGCAAGAAGCCGTTGATTTGGTCCTTCTGGATATCATGCTTCCAGGGAAAAATGGGGACCAGGTCCTTGAGGAGATCCGTTTGCAGAGTCAGGTGCCTGTTATCATGATGACCGCTCTTGGAGACAAATACCTCATTAGCCAGTATCTCCTTGCAGGTGCCAATGATTATATTGTCAAGCCCTTTAATCTGGATGAAGTGGCAGCTCGGGTGACGGTGCAGTTAAGAAATCAAACGACGGTAGCACAGGTATCTCAAGTGTCGCAAAAGCTATCCTTTAAGAATTTGATCCTGAATCCAGAAACCTTTGAACTGGAGTCTGGCGAACAGACGCTTCGCTTGGGCAAAAAAGAATTTCAAATTTTTGAGACCTTGCTGGCACATCCAAAGAAAATTTTCACCAAGGAAGAATTGTATGAGGCGGTCTGGGAAGAAGTCTATCTGCCAGGAGACAATACCCTTAATGCCCAATTGAGCAATCTCCGAAAGAAAATTGCTCAGCTCGATCCTAATGAGGATTATATTGAAACCGTCTGGGGCTTGGGTGTTCGCTTGAAAGGAGACCAGTAATGTGGGGATTGCTTCTAGTTCTAGTCATCCTAGTCCTCCTCTTGGGACTGGGCTACCTTCGCCTGCTTTCTGCCTTAAAAGATTTGCAGGAGCAAATCCAAGATAAGCTCCAAAATGGGAGTGGAGTACGGTTGACGTCACGTGTTTCAAAAAAAGAATTGGTCGCCTTGACCAAGCAGGTCAGTGAGCTCTTTGACCAGATCGAGCGGACCAATCGGATTGCCTTTCAAGAGAAGAAGACCTTGGATATGGCCATCAGTAATATAGCTCACGATATTCGGACGCCTTTGACCATTGCGTCTGGTTATACCCAACAAATTATCAAGAGCGGGACGCAAGAAGAGGAAAAGCTGAAGAAAATTGCTTCCAATCTTCAGGTCGTCTCAAAACGCCTAGAGTCTCTCTTGGAATACAGACGCTTGATGGAGGGAGCCATCCAGCCTCTGCTTTCAGACGTTAATCTCAGCCAAGTGCTAACCCAGCAGTTATTCCAGTATTATGATAGCTTGTCTGAGGCGGGGATTGCCTTAGAGGTAGAGTTAGAAGAACATCTCCATTATGCTACCGATCCAGAGCTTTGGGAGCGCCTCTTGCAAAATATGCTCAGCAATGTCCTCAAGCATGGGAAGGAGCATGCACGTTTGACCTTGATGTCGGACGCGGACACGATTCGGGTCGAGCTACGCAATATTGTGCAACAACCGATCCAGCACTTAGACCAATTGGCTAGTCGCTTCTACTCAGAAAATCTGTCGGATACAGAAGAGTCTTCTGGCTTGGGTCTCTACATTATTCAAAATTTTGTAGAAATCTTGGGGGGTGACTTGCAACTGGCAACGGAGGCAGATTGGTTTATCTTGACCATTACACTAAGAAAAAAGGCTTGAGCACCGCTCAAGTCTTTTTGTTATAAATCTTTGTGTTTAAAAGTAGACAGTCCTAGGAAGCCGAAAACAAGGATGAAGCCAAGGGCGATAGAGAGGGTATTGTTGGTTGCTGTCGTACTTTGGACCATGGAATATTGAAATTCCAAGTTTAGATAGTGCAAAATGTCGATGTCTTTAAAGAAGAGCGCAGGAAGGCTTAAGAAGATATTTCCAACGAAGTAGCCAACGAAAGCCAAGGTGATGGATTGGCTAGCGTAAAGGAGGAAGGAAATAATACTGACCCAAGCCAAGGTGCAGAGGAACTGAATCAGAAGGGTCAGTCCAAAATGAGCGAAGAAGTGCTCTGGCATGGTCCCAAGTCCATTGTAGAGGGTCGCAATCAAGAAGACGAGACCATAAGAAACGAGAAATTGAAAGAGAGCAATGGTCAGAACAACGGCACTTTTGGCAAAGTAGTAGCTGGTACGAGAAACGCCATAGGACAGACTATTCTTGTATAAGTTTTGCGTTAAGTCCGTTCCCAGGACCAAGGTGATGACAATAATGGTAAAGAGAATGGTCACACTGATGCTGGAGGAGTAGTTGGTCAAGGCTTTAAAGCCCGTCCAAACTTCTGTCGCTTGGGGTAATTTTGATTCCGTATTGACACCGACGTGTCCGGTAGCTCCAAAGATGACTCCAGACAGGATATTGAGAACGAGAATGGCTTCTGTAATCCAAAAGCCTTTGGAGCGAAAAAGTCTATAAAAATCTGCTTGAATAGTATGCAACATGATAAATCTCCTAAATGAAATGTGTGGAAAATGTAATACAGGAAGTAAGTGTTTTGGTAGCTTTTAGTCTACTAAGTCCGTAAAGAATTTTTCCAGATCTTGGCGGGCATAGTAGATTTCGTCCACGTCAATATCCGCTTGAACGAGGGCTTTGACAATGACTTTAATATCGTGAGTCTGTCCGAAGATATGGATTTCTCCATCCTTATCGATGACCTTGATACGGTGATGGAGTTGATCCTGGATCAGTTGACTCGCAAGGGCTAGCTGGCTGGTCTTGAGAATGATGTAATCTTCTCCCTGTTCCTCGAATTCGGCCTTGCTAATTTCTTTGATCAGGCGTCCTTGGTCGACAATACCAAAGCGATTGGCAACCAGATAAAGTTCGGACAGGATGTGACTGGAAATAAGGATGGTCATGCCGAGTTCATCATTGAGGCGTTTGATCATCTGACGGAATTCCTTGATCCCGACAGGATCTAGGCCATTGATGGGTTCATCCAAAATGAGGAAGTCGGGTTTGGCAATGAGCGCAATCGCAATTCCCAACCGTTGTTTCATCCCGAGTGAAAAATCGCGGAATTTCTTCTTACCCGTATTATTCAGGCCAACATAGTTCAAGGTTTCTTTGATGACCTGGTCGGGATTGGGGATATGGCGAGCCTTGCAATAGTAGACTAAGTTTTGGTAGGCGGTCATATGCTTGTGAGCCACAGGACTTTCAATGACAGATCCGACCCGTTTCAGGGCTTGTGTCCACTGGGAGCGATTTTTAGAAGCAAAGAGGGAGACGCTTCCGTCAGTTTCTTGAATCAGCTGGGTGATGACCTTGATGAGGGTGGTTTTCCCTGCCCCGTTCTTACCGATCAGGCCGTAGACGTCGCCTTTGCGAATAGTGAGATTCACATCATTTAAGGCGTATTGATGACCGAATTTTTTACTCAAATGGGAAATTTCTAATACTTTTTCCATGGTTTTCTCCTTCGTCCAAATGACTAGTTGTTTTCTTTACACTCTTAGTATACAGCTTGCTTTTCAAATAACTATCAAGCAATTCTAAAATATTTCTAAAAAAAAAGACTAACCTTTTAAAAGTTAGCCGTGACTTTAAGAATAAATTTTCTTAGAGGCTTTCCTTAGGTGAGTATGGACGTCAGCGAACTTCGAAGAAGTTCCATGACTTAGTTTTGGACCTAAGGTTCCAAAACTCCCGAGTGCCTGAAACAATTGTGTTTCAGGCACTTTTCTCACGGCGGAAAGCCTCTAGATATTCATGCATAACTTAAAAATATAAACATTTCTTGATTTTTAAGTTATGTAACATGAAAAAATACGTTATCTACATTAAGAGGAACAGTTTTTTAAGCTAGCCTCCTCATTTTAAAACCTAGCGACAAACTCTTTGATAGCTTCTGCCAGTTCATGGGGTTTCTGAGTATTGAGTAGATGGCCTCCGTCTGCGATTTCTAGATAGTGACCTTTAGGCAGGAGATTTGCCAACTTTTTAGAAGAAGCCTGATTGGCCCCATCCTTGCTGCCACAAATCACTAAGCTAGGAAGAGGGCAGGTTTTAGCGGTATCGGTTAGATTGAGACATTTTAATTCGGTAAAGATTTGCAACATGTGCTGTTTATTGGCACCCTGCTTTTCAAAGACACGCTTGGGAATCATACGAAATAGGAGAATTTGGAGCCTATAGAGGAGATTGGTGCTGAGTTTGTATTGCGTCCCTGAAAGCACCAAGCCCTTGAGTTGTGGCAAGTCTTGGCTGGAGAGTTCGAGAGCGAGAACGCCTCCCAGTGAGAGTCCGACCAGAATAAAGGGTTCGCTTTCTTGTTGGAGGTACTCCGTCAATCTTTCTTTGGCCTCCTGGTAGCTTTCGCTTGGATGTGAGAAAATAGCGAAAGATTCAGATTGCAAGGGGGAAAGTGCATCTTGGACCCCTTTCCAAGAGTGGGCATCCTGGCCTAGGCCATGTAAAAAAATAAGTTTCATTCTGACTCCTCTCTAGTGAAATCGAGTGGATAGAGGCCACGCAGGGCATTGCAGGCATAGACTTGGTCAGCAACTTCTAAATCCTTCAGCGTTAACAGTTTTTCCTCTACTTGTCCAGTTTCTAAGAGATGGCGGCGGTAAATCCCGTCGAGTAGAGGAAGGTGAGCTGGAGGCGTGTAGCGCTGGCCGTCAATTTCTAGGATGAGATTTCCGATGGTTGTCTCTAGCAAGGTCCCGTCTTCTAAATAGTAGATCTGCTCGTGATCTGACTGGCTGAGATGGTCTCTCTGACTCGTTTTGAAATAGGTAAAAGGTCGGTCTAATGGAGCAGTTTGTTTTCTTAGTTGAGCCTGTAGATAGCTAGCTGGCAAGTCCTTCAGCTCGGTGATAGCCAGCTGGAAGGACCCGTTTTTTTGCAAGGCAATCCGACAACGATAGTCAAGGTTGGAATCCAAACGAGCAAGCTCTTCTTGAAGTTCTTTCAGGAGTTTTGGCTCATCATAAGGATAGGCAAAGTAGCGGCTGGCCTCTCTCAAACGGGTCAGGTGTTGCTCCAGGAAGGTCAGTTCTCCTTGGTGGATACGACCAGTTGTCAAGAGGTCAAAACGAGGCTCTTGTCGGTAGAGGACAGCAGACTTTTGCTTGGTCTCCTGGTATTCACTTTCCCATTTGCTGTCCCAAGTGATGCCTCCCCCTACGCCATAGATGGCTTGATGCCCTTGCATTTGAAGGGTTCGAATGGCCACATTAAAAATTCGTTTGCCTTTTGGAAGAAGGATACCGATTGTTCCACAGTAGACGCCACGAGGAGCAACCTCTGTCTGTTGAATAATTTCCATAGTGGAAATCTTCGGTGCCCCTGTGATGGAACCGCAAGGAAAGAGGGCCTGGAAGGTTTGGACAAGGTCGACTTCGGGGCGTAAGCGACTTTCAATGGTCGACGTCATCTGCCAAACAGTAGAGTATTGCTCAACCTGGCAGAGATGGGTCACCTGCTCACTTCCAATTTCCGAAATCCGGTTCATGTCATTGCGGAGGAGATCCACAATCATCATGTTTTCTGCTCGATTTTTGGGATCGGCTTCTAGCCAAGCGGCTTCCTTGAGGTCGGCTTGGTTGGTAAGCCCACGACGAGTCGTACCCTTCATAGGGCGCGTGGTCAGTAGCCTGTCATCTTGTTCAAAAAAGAGCTCAGGACTAATAGAGAGGATGGCCACATCATCGTGCTGGATGAAGGCATTGTAATGGGCCCTCTGTTCTACCACCAAGCGATTGTAGATGGCCAAAGGGTCAGCTTTTAGCTCTTGAGAAAGCTGGACGGTGTAGTTGACCTGGTAGGTATCCCCTTGGCGGATATGGTGATGGATGGTCTCGATGGCTTTTTTATAAGCAGGCGCCTCTACCTCTTCCTGCCAATTAGCTGGAAGATTCACTGCTTCATAGTCCTCTGGGAAAGGAAGGGTCTCGACTTTCTCGTGGATGGTGAAATAGAGGAGATACTCTCCCATGAGAAGTGCTGGGTGAACGGCTAATTTTTTCTCAAAAGCAGGAGCGGCTTCATAGCTGACATAGCCTACGGCATAAAAACCAGCCTCCTGATAGGCTTCCACCTCTCTCAGAAGAGTCTCTACTTGGCCGAGGTCTCTTGTTTTTAATTCCTTTAGGGGCTTGGTGAAAATGTGTCGCAATCCAAGCTCTTTAAAATCAATAATTGTTTGTTTATGCATGCTTTGAGTATATCAAAAATAGAGGAAAAAAGGTAGATAAGGAGGCAAGGATTCCTTGCTTGGTCCTCTCTTTCATGCTAAAATAACCATAGAATCTGCATTTGGCGAAGGAGTAGGACCATGAAAAAGAATTCCCTCTATAACACTTCCAGTATTAGTCTTTTTCAATACCTCTTTGCGATTGCAGTGATTTTGGTGCATAGTGGTCGCTTAACTTCCTATGAGCCGGTGCATTTTGGTCTCAAGAGTATCCTTGGACGGCTAGCGGTGCCATTTTTTATCGTCTGTGCCAGCTTTTTCCTCAAGCCATCACTAAGAGATGCAAGGAATATAAAGGCCTATCTAGTCAAAATCGTAAAAACCTATTTATTTTGGAGTTGTGTCTATCTTCCCTATGCCTGGGTCTTTTTTTCTAGTCTCCATCTCCCTGTCTATCTCTTTCCAGCAGGCGTTCTGATTGCTCTTCTCTATCTGGGAATGTGCTACCAACTCTGGTATATCCCAGCCTTTTTGCTGGGCTTGTTTTTGGTCAATCAATTAGTCAAACGCCTAGGTATGGTTTGGACGGGGGTGATCACCTTTCTTCTGTACTGCTGGGGTTTGATCGAGACCTATTCAGCTTATCTGGACACCACGAGTCTTCTCAAGGGATACCAGCTCTACAGCAATTTATTTTTCACAGCGCGAAATGGTCTCTTTTACACGCCTGTTTTTATCTATATGGGTTACTATCTGTATGATCATTTTTATGATCAAACCTTTAGGGTTCACCGTTGGAAAAAAGTGGCCCTTGCCTTTGGACTCTTCTGTTTAGAAGGCCTCTTCATTTTTCAACATGAAGGAATCGATAAGAACTTTTTCTTGCTCCTTCCCTTTGTGACGGTCTATTTGGTTAATGCTTGCCTGCGATCGTCCTTTTTGAAAAGCTATGATTTGCAGTACTTAAAGAAGATGAGCATGGCGCTATATTTTTCGCATCCGATCTTTATCGAATGGGCTCGCTATGGCTTTAGCAATGTCCCGCTTTCTTATCCAGACAGGGGCAAGTTGATTTTTGTGACGGCCTTGTTTGGTAGTCATCTCTTTGGATTGGCCATGCTCTCTTATCACAATTGGCAAAAAGAAAAGAAAAACAGAAGTCTTGAAAAAGAAAGTCTCTAAAGAGACTTTCTTTTCTATTTTAAGTGAGACTGATAGGTCAGCTGAGGGTTGCAATTCTTTTCTAGTTTGGTTATGATGTAAGGGATTACAAATAAAGTCAAAAAGGAGAAGCGCATGAAGAAAAAATGGTGGCATGATGCCGTGATTTATCAAATCTATCCCAAGAGTTTTTTAGATAGCAATGGAGATGGAATCGGTGACCTCAAGGGGATCATCAGTAAACTGGATTATTTGGAGAAGTTAGGCATTACGGCTATTTGGCTGTCTCCTGTCTACCAAAGCCCTATGGATGATAATGGCTACGATATATCTGATTATGAGGCTATTGCTTCCATCTTTGGCACCATGGAAGATATGGAAACATTGATTGCGGAGGGGCAAAAGCGCGGTATTAAGATGATCATGGATTTGGTGGTCAACCATACATCTGATGAGCATGCTTGGTTTATCGAAGCCAAGGAAAGTCCAAACAGTCCAGAGCGGGACTACTATATTTGGAGGGACCAACCCAATGATCTTGTCTCTACCTTCAGTGGTTCAGCTTGGGAATTTGATCAGGCTTCCCAGCAATATTATTTGCACTTCTTTAGTAAGAAGCAACCGGACCTGAATTGGGAAAATGAGACCCTTCGGCAGAAGATTTATGACATGATGAACTTTTGGATCAACAAGGGGATCGGTGGTTTTCGAATGGATGTCATCGACATGATTGGGAAAATTCCTGATCAGAAGATCGTAGCCAATGGTCCCATGCTCCACCCTTATCTGAAAGAAATGAATCGAGCGACTTTCGGGGATAAGGATTTGTTAACGGTCGGGGAGACCTGGGGAGCGACACCTGAGATTGCCAAGCAATACTCTGGTCCTGACAATGAGGAATTGTCAATGGTCTTTCAATTTGAACACATCGGGCTTCTCTTCCAAGAGGGGCAGCCCAAATGGCACTATGCGAAGAAGCTCAATGTTCCTAAGTTGAAAGAAATCTTTAACAAGTGGCAGACGGAACTGGGCATGGACGAAGGCTGGAACTCTCTCTTTTGGAACAACCATGACCTCCCTCGGATTGTTTCTGCCTGGGGAGATGACCAAGTCTATCGGGTGAAGTCCGCTAAGGCCCTAGCCATTCTTCTTCATTTGATGAGAGGGACACCTTATATCTACCAGGGGGAAGAAATTGGCATGACCAACTATCCTTTTAAGAGCCTAGACGAAATCGAAGATATTGAGTCTATTAACTACGCCAAGGAAAGCTTAGAAAAGGGAGTGGAGCTAGATACCATTATGGACCAGATCCGACATATTGGCCGGGACAATGCTCGGACTCCGATGCAGTGGTCCAAGCAGCCACAGGCTGGTTTTACAACCGGTCAACCTTGGCTAGCTGCTAATCCAAACTATCAGGAAATCAACGTGGAAGCGGCTTTGGCTGATCCCTCATCCATTTTCTATACCTATCAACAATTGGTTGCCCTCCGTAAGGAGCAAGACTGGTTGATCTCTGCAGACTTTGAGCTAGTGGATACAACTGATCAAGTCTTTGCCTACAAACGAGTAGATGGGGACCGGTGCTACTTGGTCGTGGTCAATTTGTCTAGTCAAGTCCAGAGCTTTGAACTGGAGGAAGACTATCAGGAGATCCTCATTAGCAATACCAATGTAGAGCAGGTCAAACAGACAAAAGTATTGGAACCTTGGGATGCTTTTTGTGTTCAACTAAGGGAAGCTTAAGGGCCTACAAAAAAGAAGCGTATAGCTTTTCAGATTGCATATAAAGTCTTATTTAAAACTTTCCTTAGGTGAGTACGGACGTCAGCGAACTTCGTAGAAGTTCCATGACTAAATCAAGATACAAAGGGCGTCTGCGGATAAAGTCAAAATAGGAAGTTTGACGCAGAATCTTTTGATTCTAGGAAAACTTATCTTTTTGACACAATCCGCAGCCCGTGTTCAATTTGTTTTGAACCCCTTCGCTTATTAATTTCAAAGCTCAGGCTAAAACAGTTTCCCAAACTGTTTTACTCCCAAAACTCCCGAGTGCCTAAAACGCAATTGTTTCAGGCACTTTTCTCACAGCGGAAAGTTTTAGATCTGCTTGAATGACTAAAAAAGAAACCAATTTTTTTGAAAAATAAATTAGCTATTTTATGTAAAGAAATGTTTATCTACATTCTAAAAGAAGCAGATAGCTTCTTTTTTTGTTTTAGCGGAGACGAGGACTGTCCAATGGGAGGGGGCTCAGTCTGTCTGGTAGAAACCTTATAGTTATTTTTTATAAGAACTATTAGTTCTGGTCAATGACAAGTGGCGGAAACCCTTGATCTATAAGGTTATAGCTTCTGGCTATACCATAAACCATTGAAAAGCAATTATACAGAAGGGGCTTCTTCTGATAAGATAGACTTAACTTGAATTTTTGGAGGACAAAACATGTCAACTACAATCATCGGATTCCCTCGTTTGGGTGAATTCCGCGAACTAAAATTTACAACTGAGAAATATTTTAGAAACGAAATTACAGCTGAAGATTTGTTGGATGCTGCAAAAGAATTGCGTGCCAAACACTGGAACATTGTCAAAGAAAAAGGCATTACTGAAATCCCATCAAATGACTTTTCACATTATGACAACTTCCTAGATGCTGCTTTCCTCTTCAACGTGGTTCCTGCATCTGTTCAAAACTTGGACTTGTCTGACCTTGAACGCTACTTTGCTTTGGCGCGTGGTTACCAAGGTGAAAAAGGGGATGTGCGTGCTCTTCCAATGAAGAAATGGTTCAACACCAACTACCACTACATCGTTCCAAAATTTGAAAAAACAACAGAAGTTAAATTGGCTGGTCACAAGATTTTTGATGAGTACCAAGAAGCCAAAGAATTGGGTCTCGATACTCGTCCGGTTGTGGTTGGGCCATTCACTTTCCTTCAATTATCAGACTTCGAAGAAGGCGTGAAAGCTGAAGACTTCGTGGATAGCTTAGTAGCTGCTTACCAAGATGTTTTTGCTAAATTGGCAGAGCTTGGTGCAACTCGTATTCAATTGGACGAAGCTGCTCTTGTTAAAGATTTGTCAGCTGAAGAAAAAGCTCTCTTCTTGAACCTCTACAACAAACTCTTGGCTGACAAGAAAGGTCTTGAGGTCTTGATCCAAACTTACTTTGGTGATGTACGTGACATCTACGCTGACCTTGTGAACTTGCCAGTAGATGCGATTGGTTTGGACTTCGTTGAAGGGAAGAAAACTCTTGAACTCGTTAAAGGTGGCTTCCCAGCTGACAAGACTCTTTATGCAGGGATTGTCAATGGTAAGAACATCTGGCGTAACAACTACGAAGCAAGCTTGGAAATCTTGAAACAAGTACCAGCTGAAAACATTGTTTTGACAACTTCTTGCTCACTGCTTCATGTGCCATTTACAACAGCTAATGAAGACTTTGAGCCAGCTATCTTGAATCACTTTGCTTTTGCTGTTGAAAAATTGGAAGAACTTCGTGACTTGGATGCTATCCGCAATGGTCAAGGTGAAGAAGCTCTTGCAGCAAACAAAGAACTCTTTGCGACAGAACGTGTCGGAGCAAATGCAGAACTTCGTGCACGTATTGCTGGATTGACAGAAGCAGACTACACTCGTTTGCCAGTCTTCGCTGAACGTGAAGCAATCCAAGAAGAAGCATTCAAACTTCCAGCCCTTCCAACAACAACCATCGGATCCTTCCCTCAAACGAAGGAAGTTCGTGCGAAGCGTTTGGCCTTCCGTAAGGGTGAATTGTCACAAGAAGAATACGATGCCTTCCTTGCTGAAACCATCGACGAATGGATTAAATGGCAAGAAGAAGTTGGATTTGACGTGCTTGTACACGGTGAATTCGAGCGTAATGACATGGTTGAGTACTTCGGTCAAAACTTGTCAGGTTACCTCTTCTCTAAGAATGGTTGGGTACAATCATACGGTATGCGCGGGGTTAAACCACCAATCATCTGGGGTGATGTGACTCGTCTCAACCCAATCACTGTCAAATGGTCTAGCTACGCACAAAGCCGTACGGACAAACCTGTTAAAGGTATGTTGACTGGACCTGTTACCATCCTTAACTGGTCATTCCCACGTGAAGACATCTCTATCAAGGATTCTACTCTTCAAATCGCTCTTGCCATCAAGGATGAAGTTCTTGACCTTGAAGCTGCAGGCGTGAAGATTATCCAAATCGACGAGGCTGCTCTTCGTGAGAAATTGCCACTCCGTCGTAGTGACTGGTACGAAGACTACCTTGACTGGGCTATTCCAGCCTTCCGTTTGGTACATTCAACAGTAGCGCCAGACACACAAATCCACACGCACATGTGTTATTCAGAATTTACAGATATCATCCCAGCGATCGACAACATGGATGCAGACGTCATCTCATTTGAGGCAAGCCGTTCAAACCTTGAAATCTTGGACGAACTCAAAGCGAAAAACTTCCAAACAGAAGTTGGACCTGGGGTTTACGATATCCACTCACCTCGTGTGCCTAACGAAGGCGAAATCGATCACACTATCGAAGCTATCCTTGCTAAAGTACCAAGCAGAAAAGTTTGGATCAACCCTGACTGTGGTTTGAAAACACGTGGAATTAAAGAAACAAAAGAAAGCTTAATCCGTCTTGTAGAAGCGGCAAAAGCTGCTCGTAAAGCGCTATAAAGCAAGTAGAAATTCCTAAGCTTGCTCGATAGTAAAAAAAGATTGCTCAATCAAGAAAGGAATACATTTGATGACTAAGCAAACACCGTCGCTCTCCTTTGAGGTTTTCCCTCCAAATCCTGAAGTAGGCAATGCCAAGCTCTTACGTGCCTTGGAAAATATGCAGGAATTAGCTCCACACTTTATCAGTGTGACAGCTAGCAATAATAAATACAATATCAAAGAGACGACGGTTGCTTTAGCCAATCATATTCAGAATGAATTGTCTATTCCGACCATTGCCCACTTACCTGCCATCTATCTAAGCAAGGAAAAAGTAGCAGATACCCTTCATGAATTAGATCAAGTAGGGGTTCATCGGATCTTGGCCCTTCGTGGTGATATTATTCCTGGTATTGAGCCTTTAAAAGACTTTCGTTATGCAACGGACTTGATTGAATTTATTAAAACAGAAGCTCCTCACTTTGATGTGATCGGTGCTTGTTACCCAGAAGGTCACCCCGATTCGCCAAACCAAATTTCAGATATTCAAAATCTGAAAAAGAAAGTGGATGCTGGATGTTCGAGCCTAGTGACTCAGCTTTTCTTTGACAATGAGCGTTTCTACGATTTTCAAGATAAGTGTACCTTGGCGGGAATTGATGTTCCCATTCATGCAGGGGTGATGCCAATTCTTAACAGAAACCAGGCCCTTCGCTTGTTGAAGACTTGTGAAAATGTTCATATCCCACGGAAGTTCAAAGCCATCCTGGATAAGTATGAACATGATCCAGAATCCCTTCGTGCGGCTGGTTTGGCCTATGCGGTGGATCAAATCGTTGATTTGGTCACACAAGATGTTGCCGGTGTCCATCTCTACACCATGAACAATGAAGATGTAGCCTATCATGTCCACCATGCAACAAAAGCTTTATTTGAACACCAACCAAACTTGGAAGTGATTTAATCAACAGTCTAAGTAGGAATTGTAGAGATTGAGAAAAATTTTTCTCAGTCTCTTTTTTACTTGGGCCAATCGCTTGCTAAATGACAACTTTTTTTTTATAGTATTAATATGAAGATTTTGGAGGCGCTTGCAATGAAGAGAGAACTCACGTTGAAGTTATTTGGACCCCCTAAGGTTGTTTTCCAACGGAAAGACATCCGTTTTTCCTTCTCGAAGATGGAGGCTTTATTTTATTACTTAGCTGTATCGGGTGAGGTTAACCGTGATGAAATTGCGGGTATTCTCTGGGGGGATAAGGAAAACCAAGTCGCTCGGAAAAATCTACGGAATACTGTTTACCAAGCTAATAAAATCTTTGAAGGAGATGTCATTGTTTCTCCAAGTAGGAGCAGTCTGGCCCTTAATCCTGAGCTGAATCTTTCTTTGGATGTTCAGCTTTTTGAAAGGGATCCCATAAGCAATTTACATCTTTATCAGGGAGATTTTCTAGAAGGCTTCTATGTCAAGGATGATGAGGACTTTGACCAGTGGGCTTCGCGCAAACGGAGCGCTTATAAGCAACTCTATATTGAAAGCTGTTATCAAAAGATTGACAAGGAGGGGCTGGGAGACCCTGGTATAGAGTCCTTACTCCACCATTTAGTAGAGCTGGATGAATTTGAAGAAAAGAACTACCAACTCTTGATGGAGTATTATAGAGTCCATCACCAGCTGGGGAAATTTTTTGAGACCTATTACAAGTTGGTTGATTTATTGGATCGTGAGCTGAATGTTCGTCCCAGTCGAGCGATAGAAGAACTGTATCATTCTGTTTTGGAAGCTAAACGTACCCATAAACAGAGCAATCGTATGAATGTCCGAGAACTCCCTTTCTTTGGTCGCAAACAAGAACTGTCCCAACTGGAAGAATACCTCTCCTTGGTAGAGAAGGGGGAAGCGGTTGGCCCTCTCTTGGTCATGGGGCGATCGGGAACAGGCAAGAAACGTTTGATGCGTCAATTGGTCTTGATGTCCAATCGCAGTTTTAGCTTTGTCAAGGTGGAAGGCAAAGTCGGTAGCCGCAAAGAAGAAGGAGGAATCTGGGGTGACCTCAAAGCTTCCCTAGAGAAAGTGAGTGGGGACTTGGAAGTTCCTCCTCTAGGAAAAGTGGACGATCTCCCTGCTGTCCGGAAGCACCTTCAAAGACTTAGCCAAGAAAAACCTCTCTTGATTCTTCTTGAAAATGCCCAGTGGATGGATGAGGCCTCATTCGACAAAGTGAAGCAATTAGAGGAGAAAAGTAGCGGGGAAAAGTGGCAACTGATTGTTACAGCAGAAGGGCCCTTGCCGGAATTCTTGCTCACCTTCTTTGGGAGTTTAAAAGTCGAGAGACGGTTGTCCCAGCTAGAGTTGACCAATTTTGATCCGAGTGAAAGTCGATTACTCTTGCAAGGCCAACTGGGGCAGATAGAACCAGCCCTGATCGAGCAGATGATGGAGTGGAGTGAAGGTAGTCCCTTCTTGCTGTCCAGCTATATAGAAGAGTGGAAAGAGAAGGAAAGTTTAGAGCCCTTACCAGATATTATTCAAGCCTGTCTGTCTCAAGAGCTGGGTGACTTGAGCAGTGAGGAGGAGTCCCTTCTTCATTATTTGTCTTGTTTTCATAAGCCGATATCCATGTCTATCTTGGCCGATTTGACAGCTACAGATCTTTCTGTTTTAACTGCATTATTAGATCCTTTAGCTCAAAGAGGAATCATCTCAATAGTGGAGGAAGGGGAGGATCTCTTGGTCCAATTTTGCAAGCAGTTGGTAGCCATGTACTTCTACCAACTCCTGTCACCAGCCAGACGGCGTCTCTTCCACCAACAAATCGCGCAAAAACTGGAAGAAACCTTAGAAGATTCGACAGACCTGCTCTTCTATAAGGAAATTGCTTACCAATACAAGCAGTCCCAAAATCTCTTGCGTTCCCTATCCTTTGAGCTGACCTACTTAGAAGAAATCCTCCAGTTGGAACATGAACTATTCCCAATATACTCCAAGGGAGAAGAGGGAGTAGTATCAGATGGTGAAAATAGCCATTTGGACATTTTTGGGGAGCTCTCTCGTCTTCGTCGAGAACTGGATCAGCTTTTTTCACGACACCAAAAGGATAGAGACTACAAGTATTTGCAACTGCGCTACTTGTATCTAGAGGGGCGCTACTTCATTCGAAGCGGTGAGTACCAAAAGGGAATTCATGATATTCAAAAGGTCATCTCCTATGCGCGGGAACTCAAACGGCTCGACTTCCTTTTAGAAGGTTACCGGCAAATCATTTATTATTGCATTCAAACAGAAAATATTTCTGAAATGGCCTATTACACAGATTTGGCTTTAGAAGATGCGATTCAGGCCAACAACCATGAAGCGATTGCGATTCAGTTACGCTTGAAGGGTTTGTACCATTTGATGGTAGGGGATGAGGAGCAGGCGACCCGCCACCTCTATCGCTCCATTGATTGCTTTAGTCTGACCAATAGCATGCAGGCCAAGTATGCCATTCAAATTGCAGCATCTTTAGCCTACCTGGCTGAAATAGAGCAAGTGAGAGGGCATTTTCAAGTAGCTGTCACCCATTTGGAAGAGGTCCTACGCTTGGTGGGAGATCAATCTGTTGATTCAGTCCGAGTGGTGTTTGAAATTGATCTTGGGATTGCCTACTATTGGAAGGGAGATTTGGTCCAAGCCCGCTTCTATTTTGACAGGGCTCAAAAGGTTTTGTCCGGCGTTCGCTTCCCTTGGAAGGAAGAATTGCTCGGATTTTATCAATCCTTAATTGCCTGTCATTTCGGAGAGCAAGAGAAGGTGGCAACTTACCTATCTCGTAAAGAAGGAGCCATGAAGCAAACGACGAATGCACGAGACAAGGGGATGGTGTATTATCTCTTGGCCTTCTTGGCGGCCCAGAAGGAGCAAGGAGAGCAACTGAATCCTGCTTTGAGTGCTTTCTTGAAAGAAGATAAGGACTACTACAAGAAACTGGCAGAGCAACACCTGACTCCGTATAGAGACCGTCCCTTCCTCAAGAGATTAAAAAATCTCTAGTGTAGCTCATCAAATGTTATGAAGGAAGAATAAAAAAAGGCTTATCAACACCCAAGGGATGGATGTTGATAAGCCTTTTGTATGTTAGAGAGGTTTTGTATCTTATTTTTGTTGAGACAAGATTTGGGTCAAGTAAAAGATAAAGGTTGCAGCAAGGTTGGAGGTATGGTTGTCAATATCATGAGGAGGAGAAACCTCCACAATATCAAAGCCAATCAGTTTGCCACTAGCTGCAATGTGTTGGAGCAACATCAGGGCTAGTTTTGGATCCACACCAAGTGACTGGATGGCACTGACGCCAGGGGCAGAACCAACGGCAAAGCAATCCATATCGATAGAGAGGTAAACCGCTGTCTGTTTTTCTAAGAATTGATCAATCCGATTAAGAATGGCCTGGTGGCTCATCCGGAAGAGATCTTGTCCTGTTAAGAAATCAATGCTTGGTGTTTTTGCCACATAGTTGAATAGGAACAAATTGTTGCTGTGTTCCTGGATGCCCAAGATAAAGTAAGGGAAATCTTTGCTCTCTTCTTTTGCGTGGTCTGCCATTTGGCGAAATCCTGTTCCAGAGTTGGGACCAGTTTGGTCGTAAGGACGCAGGTCAAAGTGAGCATCTAGGTTGATGACAGCCAATTGTTCATCTGGTTGCAAGGAGGATTTGAGGCCCAGATAGTGACCATAAGCCGTTTCGTGCCCTCCACCGAGGACGATTGGTTGAATATTTAGCTCCAACATCCGTTTGACAGTTAGAGAGAGGCTCTCTTGCAAATCTTCAAGAGAACGATTGGGGCCATCGATATTTCCGACATCAAAAACCGTAACATTGGTGCCCCAGTGCCAAGGAAGTTTGGCGAGTTGGGTGCGAATAGCATTAGGACTTTCGACAGCACCGACGCGACCGTTATTGATATAGACTCCTTTATCGCTTTTAAAACCTAGGATTCCAAAGGTGACTTCTTCAAAAGGAGTCAAGGTTTCATCATTTAAATCCAAAAACTTCGTCAGCATTCCCCATTTGGCTGTATAAGGATTGTCCTCAATACTGCCTTGGTAATAACTGTAAGTCATTGGGTAATAATCTCTAAGCACGTTACATGCCTCCGTTTGTTTGTATTTGGCTAGAAAGGGAAAGGCTGAGAAATTTTCTCAGCCTTTTTCTGCTGTATCCTTACTGTATCAGTATTGAATGCTTAAGTCAACTACTTTTTCGATGGTTGCTAAGAATTCTTCACTTTCGACAACGGCAGATGCTTTATTGAGTTCTTCGAAGATTTCGATATCCTTGTCAAATTCAATGAAGGCCACCTTGCTGCGAATCATGTCATAGGCTGGTTTTGTACCTTTACCAAGTTCATGATTTTCTGGTTTGAGATCCAAAGCTTGGCAGGCTGCCATAATTTCAGTCGCAACGATGCGGCGTGAATTCTTGAGGATTTCAGCTGCTTTACGAGCGGCAGTAGTTCCCATGCTGACGAAGTCTTCTTGGTTTTCACATGATGGGATTGAGTCTACGCTTGCTGGGTGAGACAAGATTTTGTTTTCGGATGCAAGGGAGGCACAAGCATACTGGGTAATCATGAAGCCTGAATTGAGACCAGGGTGTTTGACCAAGAAGGATGGCAATTTACTGAGCTGGCTGTTGACCAAGCGTTCCACCCGACGTTCAGATACGTTACCGATTTCAGAAAGGGCGATACCTAAGAAATCGAATGGTTGAGCCATTGGTTCACCGTGGAAGTTACCTCCGGAGATGACGTGGCCTTCTTTGGTAATGATTGGGTTATCTGTTACAGAGTTGATTTCAATTTCAACTTTTGTTTTCACGTAAGCAATAGAGTCCTTGCTGGCTCCATGGATTTGAGGGATACAACGGAGTGTATAAGGATCTTGTACCCGTTGTTGGGTTGCTACCGTTGTGTTCTTGCTTCCTTCAAGGAGATTACGGATATTGCGAGCAGTTGCCAATTGTCCACTTTGAGGACGGATGGTATGAAGGTCTTCTTCAAATGGGCTGGTAATACCATTGTGGACCTCCATTGAAAGAGCACCGGCAATGTCAGATAGTTTGAGCAATTGGATACCATCATAGGTTGCAAGAGCGCCGATACCGGTTAGGACAGTCGTACCATTGATCAAGGCAAGTCCTTCTTTGGCAGCCAATTGGATCTTTTCAATACCAGCTTGGTCGAGAGCTTCTTGACCGCTCAAGAGTTGACCTTTGTAGTAGGCATGTCCAAGACCTAGCATTGGTAAAACCATATGGGCAAGTGGTGCTAAGTCTCCAGAAGCTCCAAGAGAGCCTTTTTCAGGGATATAAGGAGTCACTCCTTTGTTAAGCAATTCTAACAGTTTTTCAACGGTTGACAGACGAATGCCAGAATAGCCTTTTAAGAGCGAGTTGATCCGGATGAGCATGATGGCACGAACAGCATCTTCTGGAAGTGGATCACCAAAACCAGATGCGTGAGTACGGATCAAGTTTTCTTGCAGTTGGACAGTATCTTCTGGAGAAATGCTGACATTACAGAGGGAGCCAAATCCAGTGGTTACACCATAGACGACTCGTTTTTCACGGACGATATCATCAACAATTTTACGAGATGCAATGACAGCTTCTTTTGCCGCTTCATCTAACTCACTTTGGGCACCGTGCCGAGCAACGGCGATGACTTCTTCCAGTGTTAAGCTGTTACCATCTAAATGAATCAATTGAGTCATATAAAACCTCCGATTATGAATTGTTCTGTAGAAGTAGATGTGTTTACTTCAGTTTGAATACCAAACGTGAGCCCATTGTCTATTGCTCTTAGGAAGATTGAAAGAAGTCTTAGAGAAAAGAGCTCAGGTTTGATATTCGTGGATTCTTAGATGGGCTAGGGAGCAAAGGAATGCTTTACTCCCGCTAAAGTTCCCATCTAGTGTGTAAATAAAATTAGTGAGGATTACTTTGTTTTTTAGGTAGTTTGTCACCGTGGAAGACATAGTAAAGTCCACTAGCAATTACTAGACCGATAGCTCCCCAAACAAAGTTCATCATGTTGTCCCCTGCAATCATCAAGATACTGATCACAACAGCTAGAACTGGGATAACAGGACCAAATGGTACTCGGAAGGTAACCTTTTTGTCTGGGTACATTTTTCTAAGTTTGATGGCTGCCAAAGCAGTTGGAATATATTGGAAGAAACGGAAGACAACACTAAAGGTTGCTAATGATTCGAAAGATCCAGATAACAAGAGTAAGAATGCAAAGGCACCGGAAATGATAATGGCTACGACTGGAGCATTCTTAGAGTTTGTTTTTCCAAGACCGGCTGGCAAGAGTTTTTCGTCTGCTAGGGCAGCACCGAAACGAGGAACCATGATGGATTCACCAATGTTTAGACCGGCGATTGAAATGAGGGCACCGTAAGAAACGAGAGGAGCTCCGATAGGGCCAATCATTTCAACAAATGCGTCTTGTACCGGTGCATTTGTTTGCATGATATGACCACCAAGCATGGCGATTGTTCCAGCAATGATCAACATGTAGAGGACAGATACGATACTGATGGATCCTAAAATAGCACGGGGAACGTTCTTTTCAGGGTTACGCATTTCCCCTGCAACGATGGACATGGTTTCGAATCCGATAAATCCGTAGAAGATGTAGACGGCAGTACTCGAAACAGCACTAAAGAGATTTGAACCGCTTTCCAATTGGAGGAAAGGTGTGAAGTTGCCCTTGCTCACGCCACCAGAAATGAAGAAGATGGCAAAGAGCGAGAAGAGGACAATAGGGATTAATTTTGCAACAGTAGCTGTCAGAGTGAACATCTTAGATGTTTTCAGACCGGCAATGTTCATCAGACTTAAGAGAACCAACATAACGATACTAATCGGTAGGTTATAGCCTTCGAATGCTGGGAAAGTGATGATGAAGATCTTAGCAAAACCGGCCAACATGGCAGCCCAAGCAATAACGGTAACGGCCCAACCGAGAATTCCGACGTTAAAGCCGACGAAGTCTCCGAAAGCTGCTTTTGAGTATTGCATAGCTCCACCGTTTTTGTCGAAGTAGCCAGCCGTTTCAGCCAGACAGGCTGATAGTAGCATGACGAGAACAGCTACCCCGAACATGACAGCTAGAGAAGCTGGTCCTAAACCGGCATAAATTTTTTGAGGTAAGAGGAAGATACCAGATCCGATTACGGCATTGATACCGTATAGAGTGGCACCGCTAAAGCTGAATTTCGCTTTTTCTTGTTCCTCAATCGACTGTTTATGTGCTCCGTTCATAATGTCTCTCCTTTTAAACATTATCTTAGCGCAGTCCAGATAGCAATCGGTTGCTTCCCAGACTGAAGGGGTGAAAACGTAATTGTCATCTCTTGAAGAGGAGATGCTTGTTCGATAAACAGGAGCTCGTGAGTTTTGAGGGAGTAAAGTTGTCCCTTTTTCCATTCAAGTGTTAGTGGACAGAGAGCATAGATCAATTGATAGCGACTCTGGCTCGTGACACTTTCTTTTGGGGATATAGCACTCATATGCCCCTGATAAGAAGGTTTATAGATTAGATTAAAATCTTGACAGGTCCCTTGGCTAGATACGGGATCTCCCCCGTCAAAGAAGTAGCTTTGAAATGGCTTCAAAACAACTTCTTTATGTTGATGGGTGAGTGTAATCGATGAAGTCAGAGGCATCAAGATTCGGTGGTAGCCAGTGAGATCAGTAAAATCACTTTTTTCAACCTCCACCGTTGCAGTAGAGAGGCGAAAGTCAAAGGTCCGATCTGGATAACTTCCCTCTTTTGGAGAGAGGAAGAGTTGGGTGGTTTGACCACCAGACCAAGTAGAAATCTGATAATCTGCGGGGGTGAGATGAAGGATAGTCACCATAGGACGTCCTCTTTCTTAAAAGAGACCAGTAATATTGCCTTGGGCGTCGATATCAATCTTTTCACTGGCTGGAACTTTAGGTAGACCAGGCATGGTCATGATCGTTCCGGTGAGAGCTACGATAAAGCCAGCACCTGCAGCTACCTTAAGATTACTGATTTTGACAGTGAAATCTTTCGGTGCACCCATCTTCTTAGCATCATCGGAGAAGGAGTATTGCGTCTTGGCCATACAGATTGGGTAGTTTGAGAAACCAAGTGCTTCTAATTCTTTTAGTTCACGCTTGGCAGCTGGTGTTAGGCTGATGCCCTTACCACCATAGACTTTTGTGACAATCTTGGTCAATTTCGTTTCAATGCTGTCTTCTTCGTCATAGACATAAGAGAAGTGGTTTTCTTCTTGAGCTAGTTGAATGACTTTTTCAGCCAAGTCACGGCCACCAGCTCCACCATGTGCCCAGACATCCGAAATGACAACATCTACATTGCGTTTTTTACAAGATTCATAGACAGCTTCAAGTTCCGCTTCTGTATCCAGAGGGAATTTGTTAATGGCAACCACTACAGGCAGGCCATAGACTTCTTGGATGTTGGCCAAGTGTTTGTCGAGGTTTGGAAGACCATCGATAACGGCTTGGACATTTTCTGTAGCTAAGTCCGCTTTGGCAACTCCACCATGCATCTTGAGAGCCCGGATGGTTGCGACGAGGACAACCGCAGAAGGTTTGAGTCCTGCCATGCGGCACTTGATGTCGATGAATTTTTCAGCGCCTAAGTCTGCTCCGAAGCCAGCTTCTGTAACAACATAGTCTGCATATTTGAGAGCCAACTTGGTAGCTAACACACTGTTACAGCCATGGGCGATATTGGCAAATGGACCGCCGTGGATGATAGCAGGAGTATGTTCTAATGTTTGTACCAAGTTCGGATGAATGGCATCTTTGAGAACAGCGGCCATAGCACCACCAGCTTTGAGGTCTTTGGCTGTCACCGGCTGTCCTTGGTAGTTGTAACCGATAATGATGCGATCGAGGCGTTCTTTTAAGTCAAGGATATTTTCTGAGAGACAGAGAATAGCCATGATTTCAGACGCTACCGTGATGTCGAAACCATCTTCACGAGGCACTCCGTTTGTTTTTCCTTGAAGGCCATCGACAATATGGCGGAGTTGACGGTCGTTCATGTCGACCACTCGTTTCCAGGTGATGCGACGAGAATCGATGCCCAACTCATTACCGTGGTGAATATGATTGTCAATCAAGGCTGCAAGCAGATTGTTGGCAATCCCAATGGCATGGAAGTCACCTGTAAAGTGAAGGTTGATGTCTTCCATAGGAACCACTTGGGCATAACCACCACCGGCAGCACCACCTTTGATTCCAAAGACAGGGCCAAGAGAAGGTTCACGGAGAGCAATGACGGCATTCTCACCGATAGCAGAGAGGGCATCTACTAGACCAACAGAGGTGGTTGTCTTTCCTTCTCCGGCAGGAGTAGGAGAGATAGCTGTCACGAGGATCAGCTTGCCATCTTCCTTATCCTTTAGTTGTTCCAGTTGATTGCTATCGATTTTTGCCTTGTACTTTCCGTAGAGTGAGATATCTTCTTCGGTTAATCCAAGTTCAGCAGCGATTTCCGTGATGGGCTTCATTTGGACAGAATTGGCAATTTCAATATCCGATAAAACCATAGAATCCCTTCTTTCTTTGTAGGTATTGAAGTTATAAAGTTGATTGATTGGTTTAGGATAGGCTTTCTAAAATGCTTTGGTAAATACCATCTGCAAGCTCAGAACCTCTTTGAAGAAGTTCGAGCCCCTTGACATGGTATTCTTGGACGAAGTCTTGGTCCTTGATTCCTGAAATGTTGATCAGGACATTGAGCCAAGCACCTTGAAGGCCAGCCTTGAGATTGAGAGCAGCCACTCCTAAGTCGCTCGCTGCATTGGTGTTGGACTTACCAACAGCTTCTTTTGTTGTTTCAAGAGCCTCAACGATGAGCTCCATCATAGAGAATGGAGATACGGTCGCATGTTTCAAGGCTTTTTGCATGGCTTCGCGACGAGCGACTTTCTCTTCTTCGGTTTCTTTTGGAAGATCAAAGACTGCTGATACGACGTTGAAAGCTTCTGTATCCTTATCAATAGCTTCTAGTAATTGGTCTTGGAGTTGGGCACTTTTTTCGTGAACCCCTTTGATATGGTCTTCAAATTCAACGTATTTTTTCTTACCAATGGTTAGTTCGCAGACCATTTTGGTAAGGGAAATCCCATTCGCAGCAGAGAGGGCAGCAGCAGAACCACCACCGGGAGCTGGAGCGTCTGAACCAAGAACCTTGGCAAACTCCGTAATACTTAAGTCAACTAGTTTCATAGAACTCCCTTTCTAACCCAACAAGTGATTTTCCAAGACTTGTTTGCTGTAGTCAAAGTCTTCTAATTGCAAGTAGTACTCAGCAGAGTCAATCAAAGCCTTAGCAGGAGCCAGTCCGATGAGTTCTGTTCCGATGATTCGAACTCCGTAGCGTTGTGCTTCGAAACGAACGGTTTCAACGACACGATACAATGGGAATTTTTCCAAGTTGACCATGTTGATAGAAACTTGGGCGATGTTGCGATCTTCTAGCATGACACCGATCGCTTTACAGTATTTGTATCCACCGCTGGATCCACGAATAATTTTCGAAATGTTGTTGGCAATTTCTAGATCATCTGTGTCAAGGTTGACATTGAAGGCAACGAGTGGCATACGGACACCAACAGCCGTAACCCCTGCAGTTGGGTGAATCTTGCGTTCACCATAGTCTGGCTTCCAGTCTTCTTCCAACAATTTTTCTGGCATGCCTTCGAATTGACCTTTACGAACTTTAGCAAGGTTGGTGCGTTCTGGACGAGTTGCGGCATCTTCATAGAGGAAGATTGGAATCCCTAATTCACGATTGATGCGTTCCGCTACTTTATTAGCGATTTCAACACATTCATCCGTTGTGATATCTTTGACCGGAACGAATGGACAAACGTCTGTTGCTCCCATACGAGGGTGTTCGCCTTCGTGTTTGGTCATATCGATGTTTTCAGATGCGTATTTCACCAATTGGAAAGCCACTTCTTGAATGCTTTCTTCATCCCCAACGAGTGTAAAGACGCTACGGTTGTGGCTGGCATCAGACGAGTAGTCTAATAATGTCACACCTGGAATGCTTTTTGCAGTAGCGACTAATCCGTCGATCACAGCTTGATTGCGTCCTTCAGAAAAGTTTGGAATACACTCAACAATTTTTGCCATATGATTACCTCTTTTTATAGGAGAAGTTGGGGGAGGAGGAGTCTTTGAATTTTCCTCCCTTTCTCCATTTTTATTTTTTATAATTAAAACAATTTTTGAACCGCATCTTTGACCAAATCTTCATCTGCAAGATAAGGAATGGTGATGTGGTCTGTACCTGCATGGAGACGGTTGTATTCGATCGCTGTTTCAATAGCATGATCGTTCCGTGCCCAGTTCCGACGAGCAACCCCTCCCATGGTATCCCATGAAATAGCAGACTTGATAATTTCATCGATCCGGTGGCTACCGTCTAGAACGAGACCAAATCCTCCGTTGATGGCTTTACCGATACCAGTACCACCACCATTGTGGAGAGCAACAAGGCTCATACCGCGAGCAGCGTTACCAGCGTAACATTGAACTGCCATATCGCAAGTAACGTTTGATCCATCTTTGATGTTGGATGTTTCACGGAATGGAGCATCTGTACCAGATACGTCGTGGTGGTCACGTCCAATCATGACAGGTCCGATCTTGCCTTGGCGAATGAGTTCGTTAAATTTCAAAGCAATGTTGACACGGCCCATACAATCTTGATAGAGGATACGAGCTTGAGTACCAACTACTAATTGGTTCTTTTCAGCATCGCGAATCCAGTTGTAGTTATCACGGTCTTGGTAGCGACGAGTTGGATCAATCGCTTCCATCGCTGCATGGTCAGTTGCAATCAAGTCTTCATGTTTACCGCTGAGGCAGACCCAACGGAATGGACCATAGCCATAGTCAAAGAGCATAGGTCCCATGATATCTTCTACATAAGATGGCCAAATGAAGCCGTCCTTGTCATCGAGACCATTCTTAGAAATTTCCTTGATGCCAGAGTCGTAAACAGATTTCATAAAGGCATTACCATAGTCGAAGAAGTAGGTGCCCTTAGCAGTCAAAGCTTTAATCACTGCGAAGTGACGAGCTAAGGTTTCATCGACGAGGCGGTGGAAGGTTTCTTTGTCTTCTGCCAACAAACGTGTCCGTTCTTCAAAGCTGATACCAACTGGACAATACCCACCATCGTAAACGTTGTGGCAAGAGGTTTGGTCAGACAAGAGATGAACATGAACTTGGTGTTCATTGACATATTCGAGCAAGTCTACGATATTACCATGGTAGGCAATCGAAGTTGATTCACCAGCTTCCAGCGCTGCTTGGGCCAATTTCACAGCTTCTTCTGCACTGTCTGTCACTTGGCTAATCCAGCCTTGAGAGTGACGGGTTTCGATACGAGAGAGGTCAACTTCTGCAACAATCGCAACAGCTTTTGCAATTTCAGCTGCTTTCCCTTGAGCGCCACTCATACCACCGAGACCAGATGAGATGAAGAGTTTACCAGTTAAGTCACCATCATCAGCAACGCCGAGTTTAAGACGTCCAGCGTTGAGAAGGGTGTTAAAGGTACCATGGACGATTCCTTGAGGACCGATATACATCCATCCACCTGCAGTCATCTGACCGTAGTTGGTAACGCCCATCTCTTCAGCGATTTCCCAATCGTGCATGTTGTCATACTCACCAATCAAAAGACCGTTGGTAATGATAACGCGAGGAGCTTCTGGTTTAGACTTGAAGAGGCCAAGAGGGTGACCAGATTCAACAACTAAGGTTTGGTCTTCTGTCATCACTTCCAAGTATTTCTTGATCAAGTTGTACTGCATCCAGTTAGCACAGACAGAACCTGTTTCTCCGTAAGTGACCAATTCATATGGATAAAGGGCAATTTCAAAGCTCAAGTTGTTATCGATCATGACCTGCATGGCCTTAGCAGCAGTGCATTTTCCTTTGTACTCATCAATTGGTTTTCCATAGATCCGATCTTTTGGACGGAAGCGGTAGCCATAAATCCGCCCGCGAGTTTTTAGTTCTTCTAAAAATTCTGGGATCAACTCTTGGTGGAATTTTTTAGGGATATAACGCAGAGCGTTTTTAAGGGCAATCTCAGTTTGAGCTTGCGTTAAGCGGAAGCCTCTATCAGGTGCACGACGGATGCCCTCTTGAAAAGTTGCCTTTTCAGGTAGGACATCAAAGTCAAGTTTGACAGACATAGCAGCTGCAATTTCTTTATCGTCTATAAATGACATAGTAGGAACCTCCTTATGTATAAACTATGAATTTATATTTTCTTTATTGTATCCAAGAAACGTCAATAAAGAGTCAAAAATAAATTTAATTTTTAATAAAGCAAAAAAAAATGAGGGGAAAACTTTTTGACTTTTTTTTGACGCTTTTTCTTTAGAATTGTAAAATGAATAATAATGGAAATAGAAAGGAATGTTTTCATATGTCTGCTGATGTACTATTAACCCACTTTAACCAGTTGTTTTGTCCAAATGATCTAGGCCATCCTCTTTATGGCAAGGAGATGGCAGATGCCCAAATTCTTTCGGATGCATATATTGCCATTAAAGATGGAAAGATTCTTGCAGTTGGAACAGGTCAACCAGATCCAGAATTGATTGACGACCATACGGAAGTGAAGTCTTGTGAAGGAAAAGTTGCGACCCCCGGTCTGATCGATTGCCACACCCACTTGGTCTATGGAGGTAGTCGTGAGCATGAGTTTGCTAAAAAGTTAGCGGGAGTTTCCTATTTAGATATTCTCGCTCAAGGCGGTGGAATTCTGAGCACTGTTCGAGCGACACGAGAAGCTTCATTTGAGAATCTTTATGACAAGTCTAAACGTCTTTTGGATTATATGTTGCGCCATGGGGTGACAACTGTTGAAGCTAAAAGTGGTTATGGGTTGGATTGGGAAACTGAAAAACGGCAATTAGATGTGGTAGCAGCCTTGAATCACGACCATGAAATCGATCTCGTTTCGACCTTTATGGCAGCTCACGCCATCCCGACAGAGTACAAGGGCCGTTCAAAGGAATATTTAGATCTCATCATTGATCAAATGCTTCCGAAGGTGAAAGAAGGCAATCTGGCTGAATTCTGTGACATCTTCTGTGAAAAAGGTGTCTTTACAGCAGATGAATCTCGCTACCTTCTGTCGAAAGCCAAGGAAATGGGCTTCAAATTAAGGATTCATGCGGATGAGATTGAGTCCATCGGTGGCGTGAATGTAGCGGCTGAATTGGAATCCACTAGTGCAGAACACTTGATGGTGATTACCGATGAAGGCATTCAGAAACTAGCAGCCGCTAAAGTCATCGGAAATCTTTTGCCGGCAACAACCTTCAGTCTAATGGAAGATACTTATGCACCGGCTCGTAAGATGTTGGATGCTGGTATGGCTATTACGCTAACGACTGACAGCAACCCAGGCTCTTGTCCGACAGCCAATCTTCAGTTTGCTATGCATCTAGGTTGCTTTATGATGCGTTTGACGCCAGTTGAGATTCTCAATGCAGTAACTATTAATGCAGCTTATTCAGTCGATCGTGCCAAAACCATTGGATCTTTGGATACTGGAAAACAGGCCGATATCACGATTTACGATGCACCAAATCTAGATTATCTCTTCTATTTCTTTGCGACCAACCTAGTGACAGATGTCTATAAAAATGGTAAAAAAGTGATTTGATCTTCGTGTTTCAAATGTGACCTAAATAGAAAAAAATCCCCTCATCAACTGATTCTGATGAGGGGATTTTAGTGCTGAGAAAAGTATTTCCAAAGGGAGTTGGAAAATATTTAAATGCCAACCTTGACATCTGGGAATCTCTCAGACACCTGTGCAAAAAGAGTGTAGAGTTGTTCTTCAGCGTTCTTCTTATTCTTAATGGCTAGGCGGTGCTGTTTCTTTGGTTTGTCCTTGCGGATGTAGCACAATTGGAAGATTGAGCGAGCAATCCCTGATTGACGAACTCGAGTGACATGTAAGTATAGTTGTTGAACCTCTCGTAAATCAATCGTTTGCGTTCCTCTGAAATAGGTAATCAAATGATTTTTGTACAAGATAACTTTTAAGTCTTGATTGTAGTAGCTGGCTTCATCAGACAGGCGGGACAGATCTCCTTGGAGTTCGGGATAGTTTTGGTGGAGTTCCTGATAGGAAGCAATGGTCCGTTTCCGAACGGAGAAGCTGGCTACGACCATTATGATAGAAAGTCCAGCAAGAGCAGCTGAACCAATTAAGAGGAATAAGGAGTCTTTGTTGTACTCTGTAAGGCTTAAGTAATAGCTGGTCGTCATATTAAGTGACACGACAGAAGTCGGGTCGAGAAGGGAATGGATGTAGTCGCTATAGCCGACAAGGCGACCGTTACGAGACGTATTTTTGCTATCCTTTGCCAAAGGGGCTAATTGCGTTCCCTTTAGTTGATAAGGATGGGTCTGCAGTTCTCCATTTTTTGCCTTATCAATGACCTCTTTAATCGTCGCATCGTCTTTTTTGGCTTCGATCCCTGCAAACTTACCATCGTTTTGGTTATCGTACTGGACGATATAGAGGACGTGGCCGTTGTCCACAGTTCCGACAGGTTCTCGTGTAATATCATAGACCTTCATCGTTACAGGGTCCCCAGACTTTTCTGCCTTCGCAAAGCTAGTAGAAGGGTTCTGGCGTCCCATCCATAATGAAAATACTAATCCTGCGAATGCAAGGAAGACAAGGGCAAGCACCAGACCTGACACAAATCCTTTATTGCGTTTTTCCTTTATCATACCGATCTCCTTTAGTTTGATACCTAAAGTATATCATGAAAGATTTTATGTGACAAGGAAATTTATAGATAGCTGATTTCAAAGGCTTTTCGAGCGGTCTAAGCAAAAATCTGTTTGTAAAATGATTGAAAAATGCTTTGATTTTAGAAGAGATTTGAAACTTTTTATAAAAAACTATATTTTTTTTAATTTTTTCTATATACAAAAAGCTAAATTATTGATAGAATAGAAAAGAATTGAATTAAATTTGGTTCGCGTTCGTTCTGTCTTCATGTTAGTGAAACAGAATGTTTATAACCTAAATACTTGCACTGGATTCTAATTCATCAGAATCATAGCTAGAATTTGAGAGGAGACAATATGACTGTTGATTTTAACAGCAAAGCTTACTTGGATAAAGTGGATGCGTGGTGGCGTGCAGCCAACTACATTTCGGCTGCTCAAATGTACTTGAAAGACAACCCATTGTTGAAACGTGAAGTGGTTGAAAACGACTTGAAGGCTCACCCAATCGGACACTGGGGAACTGTACCAGGACAAAACTTTATCTATGCTCACTTGAACCGTGCCATCAACAAATACGACTTGGATATGTTCTACATTGAAGGACCAGGTCATGGTGGACAAGTTATGGTGTCCAACTCTTACTTAGATGGTTCTTACACAGAATTGAATCCAAATATCCCACAAAATGAAGAAGGATTTAAACACCTATGTAAAATCTTCTCATTCCCAGGAGGGATTGCCTCTCACGCGGCGCCTGAAACACCAGGATCTATCCACGAAGGTGGAGAACTTGGTTATGCTCTTTCTCACGCAGCTGGAGCTGTTTTGGATAATCCAGATGTAATTGCTGCAACCGTAATCGGTGATGGCGAAGGAGAAACTGGTCCATTGATGGCTGGTTGGTTGGCTAATACCTTCTTGAACCCAGTTAACGATGGTGCTGTTCTTCCAATCTTCTACCTCAACGGTGGGAAGATCCACAACCCAACGATTTTCGAACGCAAAACAGACGAAGAATTGGCCCTCTTCTTTGAAGGTCTTGGATGGAAACCAATCTTTGCAGACGTAACGGCTATTTCTGACGACCACGAAGCAGCTCATGCTTTGTTTGCAGAAAAATTAGACGAAGCGATTGAAGAAATCAAGAAAGTCCAAGCAGAAGCTCGTAAAGGTTCTGCAGAAGAAGCAACTCAACCAGTATACCCTGTCTTGATTGCTCGTATTCCTAAAGGTTGGACTGGACCAAAAGCTTGGGAAGGAACACCAATCGAGGGTGGATTCCGTGCGCACCAAGTTCCAATCCCAGTAGATGCTCACCACATGGAGCATGTATATGCCCTTCTTTCATGGTTGGAATCTTACCGTCCAGCTGAATTGTTCGACGAAACTGGTAAACTAGTTCCTGAGATTGCTGAAATTGCACCAAAAGGTGACCGTCGCATGGCTATGAACCCAATCACAAACGCAGGTGTCATCAAACCAATGGACACTGCTGATTGGAAGAAACATGCCTTCAAGATTGAAACACCAGGTGCCATCATGGCGCAAGATATGATCGAGTTTGGTAAGTATGCAGCAGATCTTGTGGATGCGAACCCACATAACTTCCGTATCTTTGGACCAGATGAAACCAAATCAAACCGTCTTCAAGAAGTCTTCACTCGTACAAGCCGTCAATGGTTAGGACGTACGAAACCAGACTACGATGAAGCTTTGAGCCCTGCTGGACGTGTCATTGACTCTCAATTGTCAGAGCATCAAGCAGAAGGAATGCTGGAAGGATATGTCTTGACAGGTCGTCATGGATTCTTCGCTTCTTACGAATCATTCCTTCGTGTCGTAGACTCTATGATTACTCAACACTTCAAATGGTTGCGTAAATCTAAGACTCACACGACATGGCGTAAAAACTACCCTGCCTTGAACTTGATTGCGACTTCAACAGTTTTCCAACAAGACCACAATGGCTACACTCACCAAGATCCAGGTATCTTGACTCACTTGGCTGAGAAAACTCCTGAATATATCCGTGAATACTTGCCAGCAGATACCAATAGCTTGCTTGCAGTGATGGATAAAGCCTTCAAGGCAGAAGACAAGGTAAACTTGATCGTTACTTCAAAACACCCACGTCCTCAATTCTACTCAGCTGATGAGGCAGAAGAATTGGTTCGTGAAGGATACAAGGTGATCGATTGGGCATCAACTGTGTCAGCAGATGAAGAGCCTGATCTTGTCATTGCAGCTGCAGGTACAGAGCCAAACTTAGAAGCTCTTGCAGCCATTACAATCTTGCACAAGGCCTTCCCAGAATTGAAGATCCGCTTTGTCAATGTGGTAGATATCTTGAAATTGCGTCACCCATCCGTCGATGCGCGTGGACTTTCAGATGAAGAGTTCGACAAAGTCTTCACAACTGATAAACCAGTAATCTTTGCCTTCCACGGTTACGAAGGTATGATCCGTGACATCTTCTTTAACCGTCACAACCATAACCTTCGTGTACATGGTTACCGTGAAAACGGAGATATCACAACACCATTCGATATGCGTGTCATGTCTGAATTGGATCGCTTCCACTTGGCACAAGATGCAGCCAATGCAGCTCTTGGAGCAGAAGCAGCTGAATTCGCAGCTCAAATGGACGAAACAATTGCCTTCCACAATGCTTACATCCGTGAACATGGTGATGATATTCCAGAAGTACACAACTGGAAATGGGAAAACGTAAATAAATAAGTTTATTCCAAAAGAAATCAGAAGTTATTCTGGTTTCTTTTTTTTGTTCCTTTTTAATGAAAGAAACTTTGTCTGAGGAATTCCCCTTGGCAAGAAAAGATTCTTCAATAATGGATAGAGAAATCTGACAAAATCAATAAGATAGTATATTTTTTTAGATTTTGCTAGATTGCATTGACTTTGCATAAGATAAGGACTAAAATATAGGTGCGGAAACCGCTTACAAAAAATAAAGGAGGTCTGGTTATGGGAAGCGACAGACAACAACGTTTTTCTTTACGAAAATATGCAGTCGGCTTAGTATCAGTACTTGTCGGATGCTTTTTTTGTGGGGTGACTGTTTCAGCCCAGGAGCAGGAAGGGCAGGCAGATGTACCCGCTCTTGTAGTCAAGGAAGAAAGTCAGGAGGTGAATTCGACAGTCGGACAGGACAAAGGTTTGGACGGAGCTCATGCAACTGATGTAGTTAAGGAGGAGTCTTCCTCACAAGAGCAAGCTAAGCCTGATGCTAAGGACCAATCCAAGCAATCACAAACTACCTCTTCAGCTACTAGCGATCCTTCAAACGAGAACTCAAAAGAAGCGAAGACCTTGTCAGCTTCTGTTATGGCAAGTCCAACAGCTGATCCTGAGCTTGCTACGAAGGACACTCCCAAGGAAGGAACGAAAGAAACTCTAGAGGATTCAAGTCCAGTCGAGGTCCTAGTTCGTCTGAAAGAAAAAGTTTCTGATGGGGTTGGAGAATCATCACCAGTCTCAAAAGAAGCGCGTATCGAACAAACCAACCAAGATCATGAACAATTTTTGAAAGAACTCAAAAAGCAATCCATTCAGTTCAAAAAATTGTATGACGTTAACTTGCTTTTTAACGGCTTAGCTCTTGAAACGACCTATGGAGATGCTAAAAAGATTCGGGGACTAGCACGTGTAGATGCCCTAGATTATGCTCCACTAGGTCGGATCAGAGTGGAGGAAAACCAGCCTGCTCCTGCATCGCCCGTTTCAACTACGACCAAGGTCAGTGAAGAAAATAGTCTGATTAATTTACAGCCACTCTGGGATAAGGGGATCAAGGGTCAAGGTCAGGTTGTAGCGGTCATCGATTCGGGGGTCGACCCTGCCCACGATATTTTCCGTCTAACAGATATCAGCAAGGCCAAGTACAAGAGTGAAGCGGAAATTGAAGAGGCTAAGAAGAAGGCCGGCATCACTTACGGTAAATGGTACAACAATAAAGTCGTCTACGTTCACAACTATAGTGATATGGATGACAATGTTAAAGAAGATGATCCAATCTCTCACGGTGCCCACGTAGCTGGAACCGCTGTGGGAAATGCCTCTCAACCATCCCCAAATGGTGAGATTATCCGAGGTGTCGCTCCCGAAGCCCAGCTTATGTTTTTGCGTGTTTTCTCAGACACCAAGGGCGGTCAGGTGCAAAATTTCATCTATACCAAGGCAGTGGAAGACGCCGTCAAATTAGGGGCTGATTCCATCAACATGAGTTTGGGAACCGCATCAGGCTCGATTTATGATGTAGGAGAAATCACGCGCCAGGCCTTTGAGGCAGCGAGAAAGGCGGGAGTGACCATTACAGTTGCCTCTACCAATATGGCGACCAATGGCTTCTGGCACAGCAAACCACTTGCAAGCACACCGGATTATGGGATGACAGGAACCCCATCCGTCAACCCAAATGTCATCTCAGTCGCGTCTATTAATAGTCTCACCAAGCATGAGTCGACAGAAGCAAGCCTGACCGTAGAAGCCTTAAAAGGTTCCGTGGACTTTCCTGATGGCAAGATTCCGATGCACTCCTTTGTAGAACGTGACGCTTTTCGGACAACCATCCCTCAAAGCTATCTCCATGTGGAAAAGGGAGGAATCGACCACTACCAAGCTGATAGTATCAATGGGCACTTAGTCCTTACGGAGCGAGGTGGGGAAGTTTCGGATGTGGATAAGGTCAAAGAGCTGAAAAGAGCAGGTGCTACAGGGGTGATATTCTACCAGACTAAGGAGCAGGGCAATAATCCTGTAGGCTTTGACTTAGAAGGACTGGGGGAACGATTCCCAGTTGGGGTTATTGGCCACGATGCTGGAAGTGTCTTAGCTCAACATGCCAAGGACTACCAGCTCCATATTGCCAACAAATTCAAACGGGCTCCGTACGACGCAGCCAATCAATTATCCGACTTCTCCTCTTGGGGGCTGTCAGCTGATGGCGACCTCAAACCGGATGTCACTCTTCCAGGAGGGATGATCTACTCATCTGTTAATAATGGAGAGTACTATATGGATAGGGGGACCAGTATGGCCTCTCCTCATGCAGCGGGTGCCACTGCGCTGGTGAAACAAGCCCTGAAGGAGCGCTTCCCTCATCTCAGTCCAGAACAGTTACAAGTTCTTGTCAAACAGATGACCATGAGTACAGCTGTCCCGCATGTGGATGAGGAAACACATGCCTATTCCTCTGTTCGTCAGCAAGGAGCAGGGGTCATGGATGTCACAGCTGCAGCTCTAGGAGATCTCTATGTGACTGCAAAAGATGCTAAAAGTAGTCTGACACTAGGCAATGTCACAGATACTTTTGAGTTTGACGTGACCATCCACAATCTTTCCAATCAAGAGAAGTCTCTTCGTTATGAAACGACCCTTCAGACAGACCAAGTTCAAGATGGTAAATTCACCCTTCATCCTCGGCTATTAGAAACCATAGATGGCAAGGAAACCATTACTGTTCCAGCCAATGGTCAGCGGACCATCCATGTAACGGTTGATGCGAGCAAGTACAAGGAAGAGCTCAGCAAGCAAATGCCAAATGGTTATTTCTTAGAAGGTTATGTACTGGTCAAAGATGCCGGCACCCAAAAACATCTGGTCAGCCTCCCTTATGTTGGCTTCCATGGAGATTACCAAAATCTGCGTGGCATTGAAAAGCCTATCTACGAATATACAGGTAGCGACAAGCCATTTTACTACTACAAGGATAAGACCGATTATCCAGATGAAAAGGTCCCAGAAACGCCAGAGCGTCATCCAGACAATCACTTTACCTCTTTGATTAGTTATGTCTATGAAAATGGAGAATCCGTAGCTAAAACTCTTGGTCAGGATGGGGATCGCTTTGACGGGGATCAACTCTACTTCTCTCCGAACAACGATTCCAACTTTGATAGTGTCAAGGTAAAAGCCGTCATGCTTCGCAATGTTGAAAATGTCCACCTATCAGTCTACAAGAAGGATGACACAGCTCGTAGCAACCCAATTTACGAGGTTGGAAATGAAGTCCACCGTAAGACGGACTGGAGTTACCGGATTGGGAATCGTAGCGAAGAGTTTTATGAAATCTCTTGGGAAGGCTTGGACAAAGACGGCAAGCAATTACCAGATGGGGAATACCAATTTGTGATCACCTACCGTCCAACTGCTTCAGGGGCCAAGCAACAAGAGCTTAACTTCAAGGTTAAGATTGACAATACGGCTCCAAGCATCGAGTCTGGAAGTGCTCAGTACGATCCAGCAACACGGATTTTCCGACCAGGTAAGGTGATCGAAACTGGTAGTGGACTAGCAGGGACTTATCTGTCCTACGTCAAAAATGGGGAAACCGTGGCCTTGGAACCCCAAGAGGACGGTAGCTATCTGCTTCCGGAAGAGGTGGACCCTTCTACTGTTCGCTATACCATCTGGGATAAGGTCTACAATACCACTGAGATGGACATCGAAGGAAAGAAAGTAGAGGCAACGACTTCGACGAATGAAGCCAGTTCAGATGAACAACCAGGCGAGACAGAGACTGAAAAACCAAAGGCTGAAAAGAGCACCTTGGAGGTGGTCTTCACAGATAGCAGCGGAGAAGTCATTTCGTATTATCCATCCGTCGTTCGTTACCAGGTAGTGGATGACCAAGGCCGTGTAGTAGAAGGAGAGTTCAATGCGTCCTACAATGCTGGCACCTTCCCAGACTTACCTTTTGGCACTTATACAGTGAAAATCACCTTATCTGATTACCATTATGATTGGGGAACAGAACTAGTGAAGAAGGTGACGGTTTCAGCCGAAAATCCACATCCGAAAGTGACCTTTGCCTTCCATTATTTAGATGAAAACAAACTCACTATTGGATTTGATCAGCCGGTTCCGACAGGAACAGTCGTAAAAGTGGTGGGGAATGATGGTATCAGTCGCCTTCTCCCACAAAGTATCTATGATTTGAAACGCTTTGAGACCATGCTGATGAACGGCTCCTATCGTGTTCATGTAGATCTCCCAGCGGGGTATCGTGCATCGGAAAATGATTTCCTTTATGAAGTGAGCAATCAAATCAATTTCCACCTTCTTTCTTTGGTCAAAGCTAGCCCAGAAGAGTATGGTGGAGCGATTGTGGCGCCATGGATTCAACCAGAAAATCCGACGCTAGAGTTACCGGAAACTCCAGTGACACCAGACCAACCAACTACACCTGAAACGAAAGAAGTTGCAACAAACAAACCAGTCGCTGTTACCTATCATACAGGTGGCCAAGCAGAAGTGGCTGCTTCAATGCCAACAACTAGCCTTCCAAAAACAGGTCAAGATGAATTGGTTTCAACAGTCCTTAGCCTCTTTGGTATGACCTCACTAGCTTTGGCAGGCTTTGTAGCTAGCAAAAAACGAGAAGGCTAACTGGGGATAGCAAGTAAACAAACTGTTTTTGCATAAAAATTAAATGATTCTGCAATAGATATCATTTACTCCTTACAGGGACTTTTCGCCGTGAGAAAAGTGAGAGTGGGACATAAATCGGTAATTCGTTAGAATTCGATTTCGTCGTCCCACCTCCGCACAGTTGAGTAGGGCTGTAAAAGCTGATGAAATCAGCGTAGTAGAGACCACTCAACCACTGCGTCATGCTCGACAATCCAAAAATAATTGAGAGGCTAGGACTTTTGTCCCAGCCTCACTCGGGAGTTTTGAACCTAAGGTTTCAAAACTAATTGAACACGGGCTGCGGATTGTGTCAAAAAGATAAGTTTTCCTAGAATCAAAAGATTCTTCGTCAAACTTCCTATTTTGACTTTATCCGCGAACGCCCTTTGTATCTTGGATAAGTCATGGAACTTTGAAGAAGTTCGCTGACGTCCGTTCTCACCTAAGGAAAGTTTCTCAGAAGACTTTGACTTCAAACTAAAACGTCCGTTCTATAAAGAAACGGACGTTTTTGATCTTAAGCTACTTTCTCCACCCAGACACTGCGGACAAAGAAGATGCTGATGAGGGCAAGGGCTAGGAAGATCCCTGCAACATAATAGTAGGGTTGATCGAGAGTTGTTGAACGACCAGAGAGGTTAACAATACCTCGGTAGAGTGCTCCAGCAGTTGCCGTGGCAACAGCTGAGTTCCAAAGATTAAGAGTGATTCGAGAGAGGCCTTTTACCACTAGTTGCAGAGCCACTAGCAGGGCACCACCGATCAAAGGAATCAAGAAGAGGTAGTGCATGAAGGCAGAGGTTTCGCCAAAACTAAAGTGTTCGTAGATGCGACTTCCGACAAAGAAGAATGCTGAGATTAGAGTGTACCAGAGGATGGTCTTTTTCACTCGTTGTTTAATAGGATTAGTAACCGATGTAGACAATGTCACTCACCGCCCTTTCTGAGATAGTACCATTTGTTGTTGGTTTGTTAATAACTTGGCCATTGAAGTAAAGTGTAGAAGATCCACCCCCGTCTAGGTTGTAGGCTGTTTTAACGCCATAAGACTTCATCACTTCCGCTAATTGGTAGAGAGACAGGCCTTCACTCTCTGAAGTCCGTCCGTCTGACACTACGATAATGTAGTGGTTTTCATCGATGATCCCAATGGCTGTCCGTGGATTAGACGCCATGGATTGTCCTACCTCTGAGTTCGTATCGACTGTAATTTCTCCATCTTCAACCAAGGAAGGTCCGAAGGCAAGGAGATTAACAACCCCGTCTTTGACCAACTGATCCGCAGAGATTTCATCTTCGTAGATAACCTTGAAGGAACCATCTTTATAAATCGCCAGGTCGCCATTGCTAGAGTCTTCGCGAACCGTATCACGGTAGACCACTCCATTTCGGATGACATAGCCGGTGATATTAGCTCCGTAGTAGTCTCCATTGACGGCTAGAATGGCATTGTTCTCAGCTGCAGTGACGGAAGTTTTAGCCGTCACGTTTGTTCCGTAAGTATTTTGTGCAAAGGCTGTTTTTAGATAGTCAGAAGAGCTAACCGTAATATCTGCAATGTAAACTTGAGTGTTTTCAACTGTTTTTTCTGTCAGGCTTACCTGGATATTGTCATCGGAGTAACTAGTATCCGTAGTAGTAGCAGTTGCGGCAGCTTGTTCAGCTGCCTTGGTATCAGTGGTCGTAGCTTTGACTGTTTGGATAGCATCGGATAAGATAAAGGTCTTGAGCATAGAATAGCTGAAGGAGCTTGTTAGCAGGATGCCGAAACAAGCAGCATAGGTATAAGATTTTTTAAAGAATTTCATGAGTAGGTGCAATCCTTTCCTTGAAAATGATTTTTTTCTGAATCAACCATGAGACGACGAAGAGCAAGAGTCCGACGATCACTTTGCTGAGGAGCAAATGGAGACCAAAGCTTGTATAGAAAAGTCGAATCAAGAGGGTATCGAGAATAAAGAGTCCAATCGCAAGTCCCAAGTAACCACTTCCGGTTCGAGCCACGCTGTCTTTGTTCTTAAAGACTAGACGTTTGTTGGTTGAGTAGTTAAAGATGGAGCTGGCTACACGAGCGATCCCGTTTGCAAGGAGGATCCGAAGACTAATCGGCACAGCCATCATCACGAAAAGGAAGAAGGCATAGACCAGGTAATCCACGATAAAGCTACTGAGGGAAGAGAGGGCGAACTTGAACATGTCCTTGTAGATCATGAGACCGTCGCGAATAGGACGGAAGTGGGACCCTTCATTGTCATTGATATAAACTGTTTCAATCGGAACTTCCAAGATGGGAAAGGCCTTGCTAGCTGCAAGAAGCACATTCATTTCGTACTCATACCGTTGTCCCTCGATATCTAACATAAAGGGGATCATGTTGGTTGTAAAGGCTCGAAGGCCAGTCTGAGTATCTGTCACAGCGACCCCTGTTTGTTGCTTGAACAAGAATCGGGTCAATTTATTTCCGAAAGCAGAACGCAAAGGAACCTTGCCTGAAAAGGCGCGTGCCCCTAGAACCAATTGGTTGGGATTTTCTTGTGCTTGATTGGCTACGCGGAAGATATCCCAAACCTTATGTTGGCCATCGGCATCGGCAGTGATGACTGTTCCGTATTGCCCTTGCTCTTGAATGTAGGTGTAGGCTGTTTTGAGAGCCCCTCCTTTTCCAAGGTTGGTTTCGTGGTGAATGACTGTAGCTAGTCCGTCTAACTTTTCAAAAATCGCTTGGCAGTCCTCAGAGCTACCGTCGTCCACAACGATAATGGAGAAGTCACATTTTTCTCTCAGTTTTTTTACCAGTTTGAGAAGTTTTTGATCGGGTTGATAAGCGGGGATGACTAAATAATTCATAACCGTTCCTCGTTTCTTGTTTGTGATGAAGTTAGTATAACGGCCCTTTCTTAAAGCTAACTGATATCAGTTTTCTTTAAGGAAAGGGAGAGAGAACATACTAAATCTAGTGATAATTCAAAGTTTAAAAGGACTTTTTTGGGAAAATTAATTATTGTATAATGTTAATAAATAGTTTTTAGGAGAAAAAGAGTGAGATTGAAAAAACAATGGAAATGGGAAATGTGGCATATTCATGCCATTGTAGCGATTACAGTCGTGTTAACCCTTTTTGTCTGCATGTTTGTTTATCGCATAATTAAAGAACAGGAAAATAGAAGGACTAATGAGGAGTCCGTCCATAAACATATTGAAATGAGTGATGGTCGTTATTTACAGGGAGCATCTGCTTTAGCTATGAAGGTTTTTGATAATCTTAGCAAAGAGGAGTTTTAATAGTGGAAAGATTAAATCATCAAAAAGATCATCTAAAAAAGGCTCTTTTGTGTTGTAAAAGATACCAAGTGTTTCAAAAACTTGCTGTATTTATACTCGTATTTGGTATTTTTTGTTATGTAGGGATAAAAAATATTGAAAGTCGAGCAAATGCCTATCTCCAAGCAAGGGACTTTAAAGGTAAGCTAAAAGTGACTGGAATCAATCCCTTTTCAGCTAATTGGAATTTCTATAGAGTGAAAGTTAACTATATTTACTCAGAAACAGTTAATGGAAGACAATATCAAATCCCAATTGTAAGGGAACATCAACCTAGCGAACTACTTTTTCCTTTTGTACCTGGTGATGAATGGTATTTGGGAAGAAAAGATACTGTATCGATATTTGCTGATTTTTCTATTTTTACGGAGGAGAATATAGAAAAGAATTATGGACCGATTGTGTATCAAGCATTAGAAAGTCAAAAAGATTTCAAACCTATTGAGAAAAAATACCAAATAGCTTTCGAGAAGGATCCTACATTTAAGCAGGCGAAAGTAAAGTTAAAACTTATTTTTGATTCGCGATTATATCCTACAAAGGTTTTTGTATGGTTAGGAACAGAAATGAAAAATAATATCCAAAAAGGGCAAACCGCTTTTGGAGGAGCAGGAGCCCTTAAGGTAGAGGAGGCAATAAAAGAGAACCTTCTATACGTGGATATTTCATTTCCAGAAAAAGAGAATCCTTCTTTGGATATTGAGAAAATGAAAGAAGAGCTAATTATGCTCAATGAAAAGACCCCCTTACCAGATGGTTTATACCGAATAAATGGTAATTTTAATGGTCTTATATTGAAAAATGGAGAAATAATAGAGGAGCGTTATTAATTGTGCAAGAAAAAAATCAAAATAAGTTTGCCATCTGGAAAAGCTGGGAATGGTTTTTACTTATTATTTATTTAATTTTGCTTTACTGGGTTCCGTTTATGACCTTAGATGATCGATATGGATCTTTTCCGAATGGAATTCTCATAAACGATGTCTCGAAAATGAATGAATTAATAAACCATCAGTTAATGCTTCGCGTCTTTTCTGATCTTATTTTAGGAACCTTGTTTTTTGTGATACTAAGCAGAAGATATTTTCTAACAATAGAAAGAACCTTTGCGTCCAATCTATTTCCTTTTGTCTTATCAATCGTTAATCTGGTAATTGTATTTTACTTAAAAGAAACACTATTAATACTAAACTATGGTGTGGATGCAGGAGTATCATTTTATTTGATGGAAGCCATGACGGCCTTGTTCATCGTATATTATTATCGAAATCTTCGACGTTGTATCTTAAAACAGAAAACCAATATTTGATCTTCTTGTTATTTTTTAAATCATATAGATAATACTTGCCTTCTATCTCGAAGTCTGGTATAATAGTTTCTTGTGAGCAAACCTCACTTACCCCTTGCAAAGACTTGGGGTCATTAGACCAAAAGGAGGAACATATCAATGGCTAAATACGAAATTCTTTATATTATTCGTCCAAACATTGAAGAAGAAGCTAAAAACGCTTTGGTAGCACGCTTTGACTCTATCTTGACTGACAACGGTGCAACTGTTGTTGAATCAAAAGATTGGGAAAAACGTCGTCTTGCATACGAAATCCAAGATTTCCGTGAAGGACTTTACCACATCGTAAACGTTGAAGCGAACGACGATGCAGCTCTTAACGAGTTCGACCGTCTTTCAAAAATCAACGGTGACATTCTTCGTCACATGATCGTAAAAGTTGACGCGTAAGCCCTAACGAATAAAGAAGGTGACTAATGATTAACAATGTTGTACTTGTAGGTCGTATGACTCGAGATGCTGAACTTCGTTATACCCCTCAAAATCAGGCTGTTGCGACATTCTCACTCGCGGTTAACCGTAATTTTAAAAACCAAAATGGTGAACGAGATGCAGACTTTATCAACTGTGTGATTTGGCGTCAACAAGCTGAAAATTTAGCAAATTGGGCTAAAAAGGGTGCCTTAGTTGGGATTACAGGTCGTATCCAGACTCGTAATTATGAGAATCAGCAAGGTCAACGTGTTTATGTCACTGAAGTCGTAGCGGACAGCTTCCAATTGTTGGAAAGCCGCGCGAATCGTGAAGGACAAGCAGGTGGTGGTTATGCTTCAGCTGGAGGATTTGTAGGAAATGCAGCTCCAAGCTTTGGAGGATCTGAACCATCAAACGCAACACCAAACTTTGGACGTGATGACAATCCATTCGGAGCTAATCCAATGGACATCTCGGATGACGATCTACCATTCTAAGAATGGGTTTAACGAATTAAAACTATAAAGGAGAAATAAACATGGCTCAACAACGTCGTGGCGGATTCAAACGCCGTAAAAAAGTTGATTACATCGCAGCAAACAAAATTGAATATGTTGATTACAAAGATACTGAGCTTCTTAGCCGTTTCGTTTCAGAACGTGGGAAAATCCTTCCTCGTCGTGTAACTGGAACTTCAGCGAAGAACCAACGTAAAGTAACAACAGCTATCAAACGCGCTCGCGTAATGGCTTTGATGCCTTTCGTAAACGAAGATTAAAGAAAAGACCCTTACGGGTCTTTTTTTCAGGTCCGGGTGGCCCTCTTTGCCCTTTCCCAAGCTCTAATTATGCTATAATGAGGGGGAGAAAGGTATCAAGGAGCGCAACATGAAGGAAGGTGTAATCATCAGGAGGATGATAAAGGCAGATATTGAGCACATCTCTCAAGCCTTTATCCACCAAGGGTGGCCAGGTAGAGAGGATATCTTGACTAGCTATTTTCAAGAGCAGGAGAATAGAGAGAGGGACGTATTAGTAGCTGAGTCGGATGGATTTGTGGCAGGTTATATCACTATATTGCCTGCTGCTAAGCACGGCCCTTTCGTGGGAGTCTATCCTGAACTATCTGATTTTAATGTTTTTGAACCATTTAGAAATCGAGGGATTGGGAATCAACTCTTAGAGGAGGCAGAAAAAAGAGTCCGGCTACTATCAGAGATTGTTACTTTAGGGGTTGGTTTACACTCGGGTTATGGCCCAGCTCAAAGACTGTATGTCAAACGGGGCTATATCCCAGATAGATCTGGAGTTTGGTTTAGGGATCAGCCCTTGGATCCTTACAGTTCTTGTGAAAACAATGATGACTTAGTCCTCTATTTTTCAAAAAGGTTGAACAGGAAAATACAGTAAAACAAAAACGGATGAGAACTTCATCCGTTTCTTTTTAGCGTCGTTGAGGTGCTGTGTTGGCGCTCTTGATATTGTATTTTTTCTTCAAGTAGTAGCGGAGGAGAAGAGCCCCACCACCGAGTAAGAGCATGAACCAGTTTGGTACACGCGGGTTGAGGAATTGTGGGAGCAAAGCAGTGACCATGAGAATCACAACCCAAAGGATCATCGCCAACATTAGGATAGGAAGTGACTTGGTTAAAGCAGGCCGTTTCATTCCACGTTTAGAAACTTCGTAGTATTGGTAGAAGTAGTAATACATCAAATAGAGCACAACCCCACCAGCCAAGCTACCAAGAGTCAAAGTGAGGAGTCCATAAGTGGTTCCCTGAGGTGCAAAAAGGTTCATGAAGGCTGAAATGGCAGCAAAGAGACCAAAGACGAGAAGGAAAGAATCTGTAATCATGAGATGAGGAGCATCATTCTCTTTTGGATGCTCTTTTTCGTAGCGTTCCTGATCACTAAAAGCATTGGCCCAAACAGTTGGCGCTCCAAAGAGAGTTCGCGCCGTTACTCCTTTTGGTTGGTTTTCAAAGATAGCTGGAAGAATTTCTTCAATCAGGCTAGTAGCCTCTTCTTCTGTTTTGCCGTTTTCAATCAATTGGTGTTTAGCGATGCGAACGAATTCTTGATTTTTTTTACTTAATTGGGTCAAATCAAATTGAGACATAAATACTCCTTAGTGTTATTAGTAGGTGTTAGAACCATTTTTTATGGATGAGGTAGACAACGAGCGATCCGGTCATAGCGAAGGCGATGAAGATAATGAGCCAGAAAGCATTAGGTTCTCCATTGAGGGGGAGATCATTGTTTTTAAAGTTCATGCCATAGGCTGAGAAGATCATGGTTGGGATGGACATGACGATGGTCACCATGGCCAAGGTTTTCATGATATTGTTCTGGTTGTTGGAGATGATCGATGCGAAGGTATCGGTCATAGAGTGGAGAATGTTTCCATAAATATCTGCCATCTCAATGGCCTGTTGAGTCTCGATCAAGGTATCTTCCAACAGATCCTCGTCTTCCAGGTATTTCTTGATGTTGCTGGTGGCACTGGTCAATTTCTTGATTACGCGCTCATTGGTTTTCAGAGAGGCCTTAAAGTAGACGATGGTTTTTTCTAATTCCATCAGCTCAATCAGCTCTTCATTACGCGTTGATTTGTGCAGTTGACTTTCAATCTGTTCACTCTTACGATCCAGGGTACGAAGTGCGGTCAAGTAGAGCTCCGCATTGCGATAAAGGATCTGGAAGATGAAGCGGGATCGCATGAAGGTATAGAAATTCCGCAAGCGACGATTGATAAAGGTGTCTAGGAGAGGCAACTCTTCCAAGCAAGTGGTGATGATAGCCTCTTCTGTTAGGATAATTCCCAAAGGGATGGTGACATAGTAGGTCTGATTGTTCCGCTCTTCCTTGATGGGAACGTCTACGATGATCAAGGTATATTCATCTTCGATGGTCATACGGGACATTTCTTCCGCATCGAGCGGTGCCCGTAAGTCGGCAATATCGATGTTAAAAGCAGAGGCGATTTCCATCGATTCACTTTGGGAAGGATTGACAAGGTTGATCCAGCTACCGGGTTCCAGTGTCTCTATTTCTTTAAATTCAGTCGTTGTCGATAAAAAGACCTGTTTCATGGTGCCTCCCCTTGTTTTTTTACACCTTAACATTATAACAGAAAAAGCACGCTTTTGGATAAAAGAATGCTGAAAAATTTGATATAATGAAGGATAAATAAATTGATGAAAAGTGGAAGAAATGCTCGATAAAATTGTCATTCATGGAGCGCGTGCTCATAATTTAAAAAATATTGATGTTGAAATCCCTCGAGATAAGCTGGTTGTGGTCACTGGTCTATCAGGTTCTGGGAAATCGAGCTTAGCCTTTGACACTCTCTATGCAGAAGGACAAAGACGTTATGTAGAGAGCCTGTCAGCCTATGCTCGTCAGTTTTTAGGAAATATGGAAAAACCCGATGTGGACTCGATTGATGGCCTAAGTCCAGCCATTTCCATTGACCAAAAAACAACCAGCAAAAATCCGCGGTCAACGGTTGGAACGACAACAGAAATCAACGATTACTTACGCCTTCTATATGCTCGTGTGGGGACTCCTTACTGTATCAATGGCCATGGAGCGATTACGGCTTCTTCGGTCGAGCAGATCGTTGACCAAGTTTTGGAATTGCCGGAGCGCCAACGCCTGCAAATCTTAGCGCCTATTGTTCGTAAGAAAAAAGGCCAGCATAAGAATATCATCGAAAAGGTGCAAAAAGACGGCTATGTCCGGGTGCGTGTGGATGGCGAAATCTTTGATGTGACAGAGGTCCCAGAATTATCCAAAAGCCAACAGCACACAATTGAGGTTGTCGTAGACCGGATTGTCATCAAAGATGGCATTCGGTCCCGTCTCTTTGATTCGGTCGAAGCGGCGCTTCGGATCGCAGATGGCTATGTGGTCATCGATACCATGGATGAAAATGAACTGCTCTTTTCAGAGCACTACGCTTGCCCGGTTTGTGGCTTTACCGTCCCTGAGTTGGAACCTCGTCTCTTTTCATTTAATGCCCCCTTTGGCTCTTGTCCAGATTGTGATGGACTAGGAATCAAGCTAGAGGTTGACTTGGATTTGGTTGTTCCAGATGCTAGCAAGACTCTCCGTGAAGGAGCTCTGGCACCATGGAATCCGATTTCTTCTAACTACTATCCTCAGATGTTGGAGCAGGCCATGATCCAGTTTGGGATTGATATGGACAAGCCATTTGAAGACTTGTCTCCAGAAGAGCGACACTTGGTTTTCTATGGTTCTGAGGGCAAGGAATTCCATTTTCATTATGAGAATGAATTTGGTGGGGTTCGCGACATTGACATTCCTTTTGAAGGGGTCGTTACCAATATTAATCGCCGCTACCACGAAACTTCTAGTGACTTTACCCGCAATCAGATGTTGTCCTACATGAATGAATTGACTTGTGCCACCTGTCATGGGTATCGCTTGAATGACCAGGCCTTGTCTGTTCGAGTGGGAGGAGAGAAGGGGCTACATATCGGGCAAATTTCTGACTTGTCCATTGAGGACCATCTTAAGGTGGTAGCTGATCTCAAATTAAGCAAGAATGAGGAGACCATTGCGCGACCGATTCTCAAAGAAGTCAAGGATCGCTTGAGCTTCCTAAACAATGTTGGTTTGAGTTATTTGACCTTGTCTCGATCAGCTGGAACCTTGTCAGGTGGAGAAAGCCAGCGCATTCGCTTGGCGACCCAGATCGGCTCCAACCTCTCAGGTGTCCTCTATATCCTGGATGAGCCTTCGATTGGTCTTCATCAGCGGGACAATGACCGCTTGATTGCCAGTCTCAAGAAGATGCGTGATTTGGGCAATACCTTGATCGTCGTTGAACACGATGAGGATACCATGAGAGAGGCTGATTACCTGATCGACGTCGGTCCAGGAGCCGGTGTCTTTGGAGGCGAAATTGTTGCGGCTGGAACACCTAAGCAGGTAGCTCGCAATAGCAAATCCATCACTGGTCAGTACCTCTCTGGAAAACGGGCTATCCCCGTACCAACGGAACGGCGGGTAGGCAACGGTCGCTTTATCGAACTGACAGGGGCTGCTGAAAATAACTTAAAAGAGGTGACCGCACGCTTCCCGCTGGGCAAGTTCATTGCTGTCACTGGTGTTTCTGGCTCAGGCAAGTCCACCTTGGTCAACAGTATTTTGAAAAAAACGCTGGCTCAAAAATTGAATCGCAATTCAGAGAAACCAGGGAAATACAAGACTATTTCAGGAGTAGAGCACATTGATCGACTGATCGATATTGATCAAAGCCCGATTGGCCGCACTCCACGCTCCAATCCGGCTACCTATACAGGTGTATTTGACGACATTCGTGACCTCTTTGCCCAAACCAATGAAGCCAAGATTAGAGGCTACAAAAAAGGCCGCTTTAGTTTCAACGTCAAAGGGGGTCGGTGTGAGGCTTGTTCGGGAGATGGGATCATCAAGATTGAGATGCATTTCCTACCGGATGTCTATGTACCGTGTGAAGTCTGCCATGGACGACGCTATAATAGTGAAACCCTAGAAGTTCACTATAAAGAAAAAAATATCTCCCAGATTTTGGACATGACTGTCAATGACGCGGTGGATTTCTTTAAACATATTCCAAAGATTAATCGCAAATTACAAACCATCAAGGATGTCGGCTTGGGCTATGTGACCCTGGGACAACCGGCAACGACGCTTTCTGGTGGAGAAGCCCAGCGGATGAAGTTGGCTTCAGAGCTTCATAAGCGCTCAACTGGTAAGTCCTTCTATATCTTGGATGAGCCAACAACTGGACTTCATACAGAAGATATCTCTCGTTTGCTCAAGGTCTTGGAACGCTTTGTGGATGATGGCAATACCGTTTTGGTCATTGAGCACAACTTGGATGTCATTAAGACAGCGGACCATATCATTGATTTGGGACCAGAAGGTGGTGTCGGTGGTGGTACCATTATTGCGACAGGAACACCAGAAGAAGTAGCCAGCAACCCAGCTAGCTTTACAGGACAGTATTTGAAAGGGAAATTACAATGAATCAACGAATTACAAATCTACGAACTAAAATGAAGGCACAGGATCTAAAAGCTGTCCTCATTAACAACTTGAAAAATGTCTACTATTTGACCAATTTTTGGGGATCAAATGGGACTGTCTTGGTGACAGAAGAGCGCGTGGTCCTCTTCACTGATTCGCGCTATACCATTCATGCCCATGCGACTTGTTTCCCCTTTGTTGAGATTGTTGAAACCCGCAATGAATTGGATGAGGCAGCAAAAATTGTCAAAGACGCAGCGATTCAAGAACTTGGCTTTGAGGATGAGATCACAGTTGCCTACCATACCCGTCTAGCGACTGCTTTCTCAGGAGTCTCTCTAAGAGCCTTGTCTGATTTTGTAATGGAGTTTCGTTTGATTAAAGATGAGACAGAAGTAGCAACCATCCGCAAGGCTTGCAGTATTTCAGATCAAGCCTTCCTAGATGTGCTGGAGTTTATCAAGGTTGGGCAAACAACAGAGTTAGAAGCGGCGACCTTCCTCGATTTCAGAATGCGGGAATTGGGGGCTTCAGGTGTATCCTTTGATATCATCTCCGCTGCGGGAGAGCGCTCTGCTATGCCCCATGCGACTCCAAGTGATAGCATCATCTCTCCTGGGGATGCCTTGACTTTGGACTTTGGCTGTCTCTATAACCATTACGTCAGTGATATGACCCGGACCATTTATGCAGGTCATGTCAGCGACAAGGAAAGAGAAATCTACGAAACGGTCTTGAAAGCCAACCAAGCTCTCATTGCTCAAGCCAAGGATGGACTCGGTTTCCGTGATTTTGATAAAATTCCTCGGGATATTATTGAGGCTGCAGGATACGGCCAGTACTTTACTCATGGAATTGGACATGGTATTGGCTTGGACATCCATGAAGAGCCTTATTTCAGTCAAACTTCCAAAGAAGTTATCAAGGCCGGCATGGTCTTGACAGATGAGCCAGGAATCTACATTGAAGGCCTGTCTGGTGTTCGGATTGAAGATGATCTTTTGATTACGGAAACTGGCTGTGAAGTCTTGACCTTGGCACCGAAAGAATTGATTGTGATCTAAGGAAATTTGCAGAGACAGATTTGAGAAATCTGAGCATTTGTGATAGAATAAAGAGTAATATATTTTTAAAAAGAGGTATGAAAACATGATTGAAGCAAGTAAGTTGAAAGCTGGTATGACCTTTGAAACAGCTGATGGAAAATTGATCCGCGTTTTGGAAGCGAGCCACCACAAACCAGGTAAAGGAAACACCATCATGCGTATGAAATTGCGTGATGTTCGTACTGGTTCAACTTTTGATACAAGCTACCGTCCAGAAGAAAAATTTGAGCAAGCTATTATTGAAACTGTACCAGCTCAATACTTGTATAAAATGGATGATACAGCTTACTTCATGAATACTGAAACATACGACCAATATGAAATTCCTGTTGCCAATGTTGAGAACGAATTGCTTTACATCCTTGAAAACTCAGAAGTGAAAATCCAATTCTACGGAAGTGAAGTGATTGGGGTGACTGTTCCTACAACTGTTGAATTGACAGTTGCTGAAACTCAACCATCTATTAAAGGTGCTACAGTGACAGGTTCTGGTAAACCAGCTACAATGGAAACAGGTCTTGTGGTAAACGTTCCAGACTTCATCGAAGCAGGACAAAAATTGATTATCAATACAGCTGAAGGAACTTACGTTTCTCGTGCCTAATCAGCTCTAAAATAGGTCTGATAGAAAGGAACTTCTATGGCAACTGAACAATACGGCGAAATCGTCATTGCACCTCGTGTGCTAGAAAAAATTATTGCGATTGCGACTGCAAAAGTAGATGGTGTTCATTCTCTTGAAAACAAGAGTGTATCGGATAGCCTTTCAAAACGTGCTCTTGGACGTGGGGTTTACCTTCGTACACAAGAAGATGGTCAAATCTCTGTTGATATTTACCTTTATCTAGAGTATGGTGTAGCAGTCCCTAAAGTAGCGGTTGCGATCCAAAAAGCAGTAAAAACGGCTGTCTATAATATGGCAGATGTCACCTTGGATGATGTCAATATCCATGTGGTTGGAATCGTGACTGAAAAAGCAGCGAAACCTGATTTGAAAGATTTGTTTAATGAGGATTTCCTCAATGACTGATATTTTATTTGAATCACGTCGTGATCTACGGGAGCGTGCCTTTCAAGCTCTAATGAGTTTAGAGTATGAAGGGGATGTTGTAGAAGCCTGTCAATTTGCTTTTACTCATGACAAAGAGGAGACTAACCAGGAAGTGGAAATTCCAGCTTTTCTACTCAATTTGGTATCTGGTGTTCGTCAATCAAAGGATGAATTGGATCAACAGATTGCCCAACACTTGAAAACTGGATGGACCGTCGAACGCTTGACTCTAGTGGAGAAAAACATTCTTCGTTTGGGTGTGTTTGAAATCACTTCTTTTGATACCCCTCAGTTGGTTGCAGTGAATGAAGCAATTGAATTAGCTAAAACATTTTCAGATGAAAAATCTGCTCGGTTTGTGAATGGTGTTTTAAGTCAATTCGTAACGGAAGCAGAATAAGATAGAAAAGAAACCACCTTCACGGGTGGTTTCTTTTTGAGTATAGAGCTTCGCTTGATCATGATAAGGAAAAAGACTGGTACAAAAGTCCGGCCTCTCAATTGACTTTGGATTGTCTAACAAGACGCAGTGGTTGAGTGGGCTCTACTACGCTGATTTTATCAGCTTTTACAGCCCTACTCAACTGTGCGGAGGTGGGACGACGAAATCGAATTCTAACGAATTACCGATTTCTGTCCCACTCTCTTTTAAACACTTTTGCCAGGTAAAACACTCACTGGGAGAAAATAGCCTGTTGTTTTTACGTCTTTTCCTTCGATTTTTTGAAGAAGAAGGTCGACCGTCAGGCGAGCAATTTCCTGTAAGGGTTGCTTGATAGTGGTGAGACGGGGGAAATAATTTTCGATAAAGTAGGTCCCGTCGTAGCCAATGATCTTCAGGTCTTCTGGAATGGCAATGCCGAGTTCGTCAGCGATTTTCATCACCAAAATAGCCGTTAGATCGTCAGACGCAAAGATGGCATCCGGTTTTTGCTGGGTCAAGATGGACTTGATTTCCATTTCTTTGCGAATGGGTGAATAATCACTGGAAACATTGATGATTTGTGCCTCTGGCAGAACTGAAGCAAAGCCAGCATGCCGGAGGCCAGTAGGGGAATTGGAGTTATCATTCCCTGTGAGCATGATAATCTTTTTTGCCCCTGTCTTGGCAAGGGTTTCCGCAGCGAGAACGCCCCCAGCGTAGTTATCCGACGAGACGACTGGGATCTCAGGTGATAGGTTCCGGTCAAAGGCGATGATAGGAGCTGTGACCCGGTTATAGTCTTCAATTCCCAGATTATGACTACCAGAAATAATCCCATCTACTTGATTGGCTTCTAGCATTTCGATGTATTCACGTTCTTTTTCCGAATCATGCTCGCTATTACAAATAATGGTTTTGTATCCATGTTTAAACAGTTCTTCTTCCAGTTTATCGATTAATTCTGCATAGAAGACATGGCTGATTTTTGGGAAGATTAAGCCGATTAACTTGGCTGATTTTCCTTGTAGACTCCGAGCGATCGTATTGGGCTTGTAGCCCAATTCCCTCATAGCCTCTTTAACCTTTGAGACAGTTTTTTCAGATAAATAGCCCTTTTTGTTAATGACTCGTGAAACTGTCGTGGGGCTGACACCAGCTAGTTTGGCGACATCAGTGAGCTTTGCGACCATAGTCTAGTTCGTAGTATGTTCCAGTAGGTGTTCCGGATTTGATCAAGATACCAGTTTGATCAGCATGCGGGAAGACGCGACCAGAGAATACTTTTTCTCCTTTGTTGATAAAAATTTCAAAAATCGAGTTATCTATGAAAATTGTAGCAGTTGTCGCTTGATTTTCGATCGGGCAAGTACGAGTAGTTCCAAACTCTTGGGCATACTGTTCGCCAGCTTGGCTACGGTCGACAATGACTTGACCATTTGCAATATCAAAAGTAATAGAAAGTCCTTTGCCTTCTTTATCGGCTAGGAGAACAATCTCACTTTTGCTATTGGCTTCAAAGGCTAATTCTAACTCGTAGCAATTATTGGTTGTTTCCTTGTTTGTAAATTCGGAAGAGGTGGAGCGGAGCTCTTTTACAGCTTCGACCGGATATTGATAAAGTTTACCATCCTGAATAGTTAGCTCTTTGACCAAAGAGAAGGCTCCTTGGTGGTAATAGCGATCGGATGGGTATGCGACATCTGGTAAACCTAACCAGCTAACCGTTAAGGCTCTTCCATCAGGAGTGTTGAAGCCTTGAGTTGCATAGGCTTCGAAGCCGTAGTCCAAGTTGTGCAATTCAGATACGTCAACGAGACGAGCTTGTTCAGGATCAAAAGAAGCCCCAATCTTATACATATTTGGGTAGATATTGTCGTAGTCGAGGACTGCTTTGTCCAAACCTTGAGGGCAATACAGAAGGACAGGTTGCTCGCCGACGAAGACCAAGTTAGGACATTCTATCATATAAGCTGTACGATCATTGTTGAAATCAAGATCGCCTACTTCAACCCAGTTGGTATAATCGTTATTCACCGCTTTGTAAAGGCGAACGAATCCTTTTTTCTCAAGGTCTTGACCCCCGACGATGGCATAGTATTGATCTTTGAATTTAAAAATCTGTGGGTCGCGGAAATGATCGGTAGCATCCTCTGGTTGATCAATGAGGATTTGGTCGATTTTTTCGAGGTTTCCATCCTGGTCTAAGAGAGCTCCGATTTGGTAGGGATGACGGATCCAGTTCTCGTCTCGTACATTTCCTGTATAGAATAAGAAAAGTTTGTCATCAAATTGCATAGCCGAACCAGAATAGGCTCCGTGGCTATCCAAAGGTGTGTCTGGTAAAACTTTAAGACCAGTTTCTTTAAAATGAACTAAATCATCACTTTCCAGTTGTACCCAAGACTTCAATCCGTGAGCGGCTCCAAAGGGAAAATTCTGGTAAAAAAGAATCCATTTACCATTAAAATAGGAGAAACCATTCGGGTCATTTAAAAGACCAGTTTTGGGTTCGACATGGTAATGAGTATGCCAAGGAGAATTAGCCATGTTTTCTTTTATTTGTTTCTTTTCTTCTTCGGTCCAGTCTTCATATCGTTTGTACCGAAGTGCTGTTGTCCATTCCATTTGACTCCTCCAAAATTTTTCTTACTTCCATAGTACCGATTTCTATAAAAAAAAGCAAGACTTTGGCCAAAGAATTGAGAAAAAATGTCAAACGTTTATCATAAGATTTAGTAGGAGAAACTAGATTGAGTTTTTGAAAATAAATGAAAATATGAAAGTTTTTGAAAACAAATTAATATAAAACATCCAATAGGATAGGTAGATTAGGTATTTATGTGAATGAAAATGAAAAACAATTGTTTCAAACAATCAAAAATAGCAAAATGTTATCAAAAACTTTCTGCAAAACGGTTGACATATTCTTAATACGTGGTACAATTAAATGCGTAGAGACGGGTGAACCGTTTTCAAAACAATAAAAAATAAGGAGATTTTTGCAAATGTCAAATACAGAAATTGCAAAAAAAGTCATCGATGCAATCGGTGGAGTTGAGAACGTCAACAGTGTTGCTCACTGTGCGACTCGTCTTCGTGTGATGGTGAAAGATGAAGCGAAAGTCGACAAAAATGCTGTCGAAAATATTGAAAAAGTTCAAGGAGTTTTCTTTAACTCAGGTCAATACCAAATTATTTTTGGTACTGGAACTGTAAATAAGATCTATGATGAAGTTGTCGCTCTTGGATTGCCAACTTCAACTAAGGCTGAGATGAAAGCAGAAGCCGCTAAACAAGGAAATTGGTTCCAACGGGCTATCCGTACTTTTGGTGATGTCTTTGTACCAATCATCCCAGTTATTGTTGCGACAGGTCTCTTCATGGGTGTCCGTGGACTCTTGAATGCCCTTGGTGTGACTCTTCCAGAAGATGTTACGACTTATACTCAAATCTTGACAGATACGGCCTTTATCATCTTGCCAGGTCTTGTCGTTTGGTCAACCTTCCGTGTCTTTGGTGGGAACCCAGCGGTTGGTATTGTTCTTGGTATGATGCTTGTTTCTGGTTCACTTCCAAATGCCTGGGCTGTTGCTTCTGGTGGTGAGGTGACTGCTATGAAATTCTTCGGCTTTATTCCTGTCGTAGGGTTGCAAGGATCTGTTCTTCCAGCCTTTATTATCGGGGTTGTTGGAGCTAAGTTTGAAAAAGCTGTTCGTAAAGTAGTTCCAGATGTCCTTGATCTCTTAGTGACACCATTTGTTACTCTTTTCGTAATGTCAATTCTTGGTCTATTCCTTATTGGACCAGTATTCCACGTTGTTGAAAACTACATTCTTCTTGGAACAAAAGCTGTTCTTAGCTTACCATTTGGTCTTGGTGGGTTGTTGATTGGTGGGGTACACCAAATTATTGTCGTATCAGGTGTTCACCACATTTTCAACTTGCTTGAAATTCAATTGCTTGCTGCTGACCATGCCAACCCATTTAATGCTATCATCACAGCTGCTATGACTGCTCAAGGAGCTGCTACTGTAGCGGTTGGTGTGAAAACTAAAAATCCTAAATTGAAAACTCTTGCTTTCCCAGCTGCTCTTTCTGCCTTCCTAGGTATTACTGAGCCTGCGATCTTCGGGGTTAACTTGCGTTTCCGTAAACCATTCTTCCTTTCATTGATTGCTGGTGCTATCGGTGGTGGATTGGCTTCACTTCTTGGCCTTGCTGGTACTGGTAGTGGAATCACAATCATTCCAGGTACAGTGCTTTATGTAAATGGTCAACTCCCACAATACTTCCTTATGGTAGCAGTATCATTTGCTCTTGGTTTTGCTCTTACTTACATGTTTGGTTTTGAGGATGAAGAACCTGAAACTGTAACTGAAAATGCTACAACAGATCGTTTCGTTGAAGAAGAAACAACTGGAACTGTTCCATCATCTCTTCAAGACGAAACCATCATCTCTCCAATCGTTGGGCAAGCTGTTGCTTTAGAAAATGTGAATGACCCTGTCTTCTCAAGCGGTGCTATGGGTCAAGGGATTGCAGTGAAGCCATCTGAAGGTGTCGTTTACGCTCCTGCAGATGCTGAAGTAACGATTGCTTTTGCAACTGGACATGCCTTCGGTTTGAAGACAGCGAATGGTGCTGAAATCTTGATCCACGTTGGGATTGACACTGTTTCAATGAATGGTGACGGTTTTGAGCAAAAAGTTGCTCAAGGTGACAAGGTTAAAGCTGGTGATGTTCTTGGAACATTTGATTCTGCTAAAATTGCAGCAGCTGGTCTTGATGATACAACAATGGTCATCGTCACAAACACAGCTGACTATGCTTCGGTAACTCCAGTAGCTACTGGTGCAGTTGCTAAAGGCGATGCGATTATTGAAGTAAAAGCATAATCTAAAATATGATTGCTCAAGGACTGGTTAGGGTATCCTCCAGTCCTTGAATTTTGTTTGGAGATGAGGTTTGGAATAAAAAAAGTTGCTCACCTAATGTTGAAACATAAATAAGAGTAGTTTTTTCTTTAAGGAATAGAAGTGAACCGTTTTCCTTTATGATATAATAGAAAAAAAGAGAATTGAAGAAGAGGATTGATATGACTAAATTATATGGTAGTCTTGAAGCTGGTGGAACAAAGTTTGTTTGTGCTGTAGGTGACGAAAATAATAACGTCATTGAAAAGACACAGTTTCCAACAACAACCCCTATTGAAACCCTTGATAAATGTATTGAGTTTTTCTCTAAATTTGAAACTCTTGCTGGTTTAGCGATTGGTTCATTTGGACCGATTGACATTGATAAAAATTCAAAAACATATGGTTTTATTACAACAACTCCCAAACCCCATTGGGCGAATATTGATGTGGTAGGTGCTTTCCGTCGTGCATTAAATGTACCGATTTACTTTACAACTGACGTAAATAGCTCAGCATATGGTGAAGTTGTCGCTCGTAATAATGCGGGTGCACGGATTGAAAACCTAGTCTACTACACAATTGGTACAGGGATTGGTGCAGGTGTCATCCAGCGTGGTGAATTCATTGGTGGAGTGGGACATCCTGAGATGGGCCATTACTATGTTGCCAAACACCCAATGGATGTTGAAAAAGAATTTAATGGTGTGTGTCCATTCCACAGAGGTTGTTTAGAAGGTCTTGCGGCTGGTCCAAGCTTGGAAGCTCGTACTGGTATTCGTGGGGAAAATATCGAACTCAATAGCTCTGTATGGGATATCCAAGCCTACTATATTGCCCAAGCTGCTGTCAATGCAACTGTAACCTTCCGCCCAGATGTTATTATCTTTGGTGGAGGAGTGATGGCACAACAGCACATGTTGGATCGCGTTCGTGAAAAATTCACAGTATTATTGAACGGCTACTTACCAGTTCCAGATGTTCGTGACTACATCGTGACTCCTGCGGTAGCTGGAAATGGTTCAGCAACCTTGGGTAACTTTGTCTTAGCAAAACAAGTCAGCAAAAAAGACTAATTAGGTAAGGCTGAAACAACAGAAAGCATGAAATGCTAGGGGAGGGAGTTCTTCGTCGGGAAGATGGATGAATGACCTTCTCTTTTTTAAGCAAGAGAGGAGAAAAGATGGAAAAAGCCATTATGAAGGATCCCTTCTTTTTGAGTCAAGTATCTGAAGAAGCGACAAAAGAGGATTTGTATCTGGCGCAAGACTTACAAGATACCTTACGAGCTCACCAGGATTCCTGTGTTGGCATGGCGGCTAATATGATTGGTGTACGCAAGCGAGTGATCATTATCCAATTTGGTTTGATACCCTTGGTTCTCTTTAACCCTGTTCTAGTCAAGAAAGAAGGAGTTTATGAGACAGAAGAGGGGTGCCTTTCTTTGGCAGGGAGCCGAAAAACGAGCCGCTTTGAAAAGATTCAGGTCTCCTATCGCGACATGAATTGGAAGCCTCAGCTCATAAGCTTAGAAGGTTTTGCGGCCCAAATTTGCCAGCATGAGCTAGATCACCTGGAAGGGATTTTGATATAGGTCTAGTTGCTACTTGTTAAGGAATCGATCGAAGAGAAATTGTTGATGAAAAAAGAATATTTGTTCTATGAACGGGTCAGACCATTTTTTGTGTCCCATCCCTATTATCTTTCTTTATTAAAGTGGGTCAACCACCTCGTCACCCTGCTGATGCCACTTCTTTATTTTTATGTTCTTTGGGTAGCTTATCTGAAAGCTTCCGAGATTTGGGTTGTTCTTGCCTATCTGTTGGTTCCGGCGTCTGGCTTTATGTTACTGAGTGTCATTCGAAAAGCAATCAATTGGCCCCGTCCTTATGAGCTTGGCGCGTTTCCGTCTCTTTTAGAGAGAGAAGGCAAGGGGAGTTCCATGCCAAGTCGGCATGTCTTTTCGGCGGCCATCATTTCGACAGTAGCCTGGGAAGTGAATCCTCTTCTATCGAGCCTTGGTCTTTTCTTGACTCTGCTATTGGCAGGAGTTCGTGTTCTGGCGGGACTCCATTTTGTCCGTGATGTTGTAGTCGGATTTGTCGTTGCACTCCTATGGGGGATCGTCAGTTTTTCTCTATTAGGAATTTTCTGATAGAGGCTGGATGAGAGAAGAAAAATGATTAAAAACTGCCTAAGTTTGTTAGGCAGTTTTTAATTATGTGAGATTTGGTGTTGGAATTTTTGGAAGAACCGTTCGCGTTCTTCTATAATAGCTGGACTTGGGTTTTTGAGGGAAGTTAACAAATCAACCAAGTCAGGTGTGACTTCTCGAATCAGCTCTCCCAGTGACCAAATGGCAGTTGCAATATGAATCTGGTTTTGCGAGGTTTCGATGATTTCTAACAGTTTAGGAATAGCAGACCGGTCATTAGCATTGGCCAAAGCAATGATAGCATTACGCTGGAGAATATTCTTTCCCCGCCAACTACCAGCGACCATTCCAAATTTTTCCTTGAATTGTCCATTGGATAACTCAATAAAGGGGATTAATTCCGGATGAGCTAGTTCAGGATCGATATCAGTGGCTAGCGGATTGTCCAGACCACGGTTGTAGGGACAGCAGATTTGACAGATATCACAACCGTAGATGACCGTTTTAATCTTTTTACGGAATTCCAGATCCATCATCCCCTTGTCTTGGGTCTGAAAGGATAGGCAACGTCGGGCATTCATAGAGCCATCTCCGATTAAACAAGAAGTCGGGCAGGCTTCTACACAGCGGTTACAATCTCCGCAACCATAGTCAACGGCTTGATCGGGTTCAATCTCTAGGTTGGTGATAAGCTCCCCTAAAAACATATAAGAACCGTATTCTTTTGAGATGACGAGGCCGTTCTTTCCGATAAAGCCAATCCCTGCTCGTTGAGCAACCGCGGTATCCACTAAGGCACCGGTATCTACCATGCCCTTGTATTCGAAGTTGGCGGTTAATTCTTCAATCCCTCGTGCTAGGCGGTCTAATTTATCCTGCAAGACATAGTGATAATCAAGGCCCCAGCTATTGGGGGTGAATTTTCCGCGTTTATAGGCCGTCTTCTGAGGTTGTTGTTTTAACTTGTGGGGATAGGCAACGGCAATGGAAATAATCGTTTTAGCAGAAGCTAAACTTAAGCGTGGTTGGATTCGTTCTTCAATATTTTTGTGCTCAAAACCAGAATTTCGGCCTTCTTCCACAGCTAGGCGGAGGGATTTTTCTAAATAGGAAAAATCATCCGCAGTGGTAAAGCCAATTTTTGAAATACCAATGGAGTGAGCCAATTCGATAATGGATTCTTTGAGGTTCATATTCCTATTATAGCGGAAAGCCGGTAAAAATGCGAAAAACGTGCAAAAAATTAAAAAGAGGCTAAAGAGCTTGGCAGGGCTTTCAAAAACAAGTGGAATTTGGTATAATAAGGTATTGAATACAAGGATATATGGAGGCAGGTATGTCACAACCGCTATTTTTACAATCAGTTATGCAGGAAAAAATTTGGGGTGGAACTAGATTACGAGATGAGTTTGGCTATGAAATCCCGAGCGATCATGTTGGTGAATACTGGGCTATTTCGGCCCATCCACATGGTGTTTCTGTTGTTAAGAATGGACCTTATGCTGGAATGGGCTTAGACCAACTATATGCAGAGCATCGCGAATTGTTTGGGAATCGACCAGAACCGGTCTTTCCTTTGTTGACAAAGATTCTAGATGCTAATGACTGGCTCAGTGTTCAGGTTCACCCAGATGATGCCTATGGAATGGAGCATGAAGGAGAACTTGGGAAAACTGAATGCTGGTACATTATTGCCGCTGATGAAGGGGCAGAGATTATCTATGGTCACCACGCTCAGTCTAAGGAAGAATTGCGTCAAATGATTGAAGCCAAAGAATGGGATGATCTGTTAGCGCGGGTTCCTGTGAAAGCGGGAGATTTCTTCTATGTGCCAAGTGGAACCATGCATGCCATCGGTTCAGGTATCTTAATCTTGGAAACCCAGCAATCAAGCGACACGACCTATCGAGTTTACGACTTTGATCGCAAAGATGATCAAGGAAATTTACGTGAGTTGCACATTGAACAGTCCATTGATGTGCTGAACCTAGGGGCTCCAGCGAATAGCCGACCAGTTGAGGAAAAAGTGGATCACTTGTCGTCTACTTTGTTAGTGGCCAATGACTTCTTTGGTGTTCATAAATGGGTAGTCAATGGGGAAGTTCGATTTGAAAAGACCCATGATTACAGCTTATTGAGCGTCTTAGCCGGAGAAGGGAAATTGACGGTAGCTGGAAAGGATTATCCTATTCAAAAAGGAAGTCACTTTATCTTACCGAGCGATGTTGAATCCTGGACTTTGGAAGGGCAAGGTATAGAATTGATCGTAAGTCATCCATAAAAAAGAAAGGGTTTGAGTTAAAAGCTGTGGAACAACTCAAGCCTTTTTTATCTGAAAACTATTTTTATGTTAAGTCTTGACTCTGACCTAAGGGGAGGGATTATACTATCTTTGTAAGGAGGAAATCATGTACCATATCAAAGAAGCTGCAGAGCTGTCAGGTGTCTCTGTCAAGACCTTGCACCACTATGACAAGATAGGACTTCTCGTTCCTGTCAAATCTGAAAATGGCTATCGGGTATATAGTCAAGAAGATTTAGAACGATTACAGGTGATTCTCTACTACAAGTATCTAGGATTTTCCTTAGACCAAATAGCAGAACTATTAGCCGAAGAAAAATCTAACTTATTGCCCCATTTGACCAGACAGTTGGACTATTTGACTCAAGAAAGACAACGTCTGGATACCTTGATTTCTACCTTGCAAAAAACCATTCAAGAACAAAAAGGAGAAAGAAAAATGACCATTGAGGAAAAATTTACTGGATTTAGCTACCAAGATACTCAAAAATACCAGCAAGAGGCGGTAGAGAAGTACGGTCAAGAAGTCATGGATCAAGCGCTTGAACGCCAAAAAGGTCGAGAAGAGGAGGCGACAAGAGCCTTTAATCAAGTCTTTCAAGCCTTGGCGAAAAACCTCCAGGCTGGTTTGCCAGTAACAGCATCGGAAAACCAAGAAGAAGCCGCCAAACTTTTAGACGCGATTCGAACGTATGGATTTGACTGCTCTATAGAGGTTTTTGGCCATATCGGCAAAGGCTATGTCTATAATCCAGAATTCAAGGAAAACATCGACAAGTTTGGAGCTGGCACAGCCCAGTACACTTCGGATGTCATTGCCTTTTATGTCGAAAATCAAGCAAAATAAAAAAGTGAGAGTGGGACAGAAATCGGTAATTCGTTAGAATTCGATTTCGTCGTCCCACCTCCGCACAGTTGAGTAGGGCTGTAAAAGCTGATGAAATCAGCGTAGTAGAGCCCACTCAACCACTGCGTCTTGCTCGACAATCCAAAAATAATTGAGAGGCTAGGATTTTTGTCCCAGCCTCGTTTTTTGCTTGGATCAATTTGAAAGAAGCGGACCGATCTAAGAGAGCTCGAATGAATGAAGACGATGAAAACTTTATGAAAATTTCATAATTTAAGTTGACAGTCTTGAAAAAAAGGAGTAGAATAACCCCTGTTTTATGAAAAGAGGCAGGGAATTCCCGGCCTCATGATCTTTTTTCAAGGAGTTTTTTATGTTTTCAACATTGAAAAAATGGTTTATTGGCCGTCCGTTGAAATCTGGTGCAGAAGGTGAAGGAGGATTGCTAGGGAAAATGCAGGCCTTGGCTATGCTCTCTAGTGACGCACTTTCTTCTATTGCCTATGGTCCAGAGCAAGTTATCCTGGTCTTGATGACCGTATCAGCAGGAGCCATTTGGTGGTCCATTCCAATTGGGATTGTGGTCTTGGTTCTCCTAGCCAGTTTAACGATTTCTTATCGTCAGGTCATTCATGCCTACCCTCAAGGGGGAGGAGCCTATATGGTGACTTCGGAGAACCTGTCTCCCAAAGCGGGTTTGATTGCTGGTGGAAGTCTCTTGGTTGACTATATGCTGACAGTAGCGGTATCTGTTTCTTCCGGTGCAGATGCCATCACGTCAGCGATTCCCTCTCTTCATCCTTATAATCTTCACATTTCCATTTTGTTGGTCTTGCTTTTGATGCTGATGAACCTTCGGGGACTGCGCGAATCGGCCACATCCTTGATGATTCCGGTCTACCTGTTCATCGTCAGTACCATTGCCTTAATCGGCTATGGCGTGATCCAAATTTTGACAGGGCATTTGGCCTATAACGCGACTGCGCATGTTGGCCAAACTATTTCAGGGGTTAGCATTATTCTCTTGTTGCGGGCCTTTACGAGTGGATCGGCTTCCCTAACAGGTGTTGAAGCCATCTCCAATTCGGTTCCCTTCTTTAAGAAACCAAAAGCAAAGAATGCTGCCTCTACTTTGACCATTATGGCTTTGATTTTGGGGATCATGTTTGCAGGGATTACCTTCCTTAATTACTGGGTGGGTGTTGTTCCGGCAAAAGGGGTAACAACTCTAGCCCAAATGGCCCAAGCCATCTTAGGGAATTCCCCAGTCGGTCAAGCCTTCTTTTACGTCTTTCAATTATCAACAGCTTTGATCCTGGCAGTAGCTGCGAATACTGGTTTCTCAGCCTTTCCAATGTTGGCCTTTAACATGGCTAAAAACAAATACATGCCACACATGTATATGGAAAAAGGAGATCGTCTGGGCTATTCCAATGGGATTTTGACCTTGGCGATTGGTGCCATCGTCTTACTCTTGATCTTTGATGGACAAACAGAAAGCTTGATTCCGCTTTATACCATTGGGGTCTTCATTCCTTTTGCCCTTTCTCAAACAGGGATGGTCATTCATTGGAAACGCCAATATCAAAAAGGATTTCTCAAGTATTCGCTGGCTAATATCCTCGGGGCTGCTATCTGTTATGGGATTGTCTTGATCCTCTTGTTGTTCCGTCTGAGTGAGATCTGGCCTTTCTTCCCTATAATCGGTCTTTTACTTTGGATGTTCTTAAGTATTCGCAATCACTATGATAAAGTTGCGGCTCAATTGCGTTTGGGAAGGAAGATCGAAAAGACAAATTACGCGGGCAATACTGTCATTGTCCTTGTTGGGAATGTCACTCAGGTAAGTGTGGGAGCTATGAGTTATGCAAATAGCCTAGGAAACGATGTTGTAGCGATGCACGTGTCAACGGAAGAAACCAAGGTCAAAGATGCTGAGGTAGCAGAAGAATTTAAGCATTATTTCCCTCATATTCGCTTTGAAAATGTTATGACAAGTTACCGGGATATTATCCAACCAACAGTTGAATTTGTCTCAAAAGTAGCTGAGGAGGCCAAGGAAAAAGGAAACACCGTCACAGTCTTAGTTCCTCAATTTATCCCTAAAAAACATTGGCAAAATATTCTCCACAACCAAATGAGTTTGAAATTGAAGTATGCACTTCGTTGGCATGAAGAAGTGGTTGTGGCAAGCTATTCTTACCATTTGTCTGAATAACTATCGCATAAAGAAGAGATGTCTACTATAGAGGTGATTCGGATTAAAAACAAAGTTTTAGTAGACGATTGAATAATTCTAACGAGTATAATTTTTATAGAATTTATTAGATTTGTATCAATGAACAGTTTGTCTCCACTTTCAGATGTCTGCTTGAGCAGGCATCTTTTTGAATTTTCTCACACGAAAAACCCACACGAAAGTCTTGTAAGATACAGCCTTTATCTTGAAAAAATGTTTAAAAAATGCTATAATAAAAAGAACGTTTAAAATTTAAGAAATTTGAAAAGTAAGGAAACTAATGGCTAATTTATTAAAAACAATTATCGAAAATGATAAAGGTGAATTAAGACGATTGGAAAAGATGGCAGACAAGGTCTTCTCATATGAAGATCAAATGGCTGCCTTGTCGGATGATGAACTGAAAGCGAAAACAGAAGAGTTCAAGCAACGCTACCAAGATGGCGAATCATTGGATGACCTCCTCTATGAAGCTTTTGCGGTAGTTCGTGAAGGTGCCAAGCGTGTCTTGGGCTTGTTCCCTTATAAAGTACAGGTCATGGGTGGGATTGTTCTTCACCATGGTGACGTTCCGGAAATGCGTACAGGGGAAGGGAAAACCTTGACTGCGACCATGCCGGTGTATTTGAATGCCCTATCAGGTAAAGGGGTTCACGTTGTCACTGTCAATGAATACCTGACAGAACGGGATGCGACGGAGATGGGAGAACTATACTCATGGCTTGGTCTTTCAGTAGGGATCAACCTAGCAGCAAAATCTCCATCTGAGAAAAAAGAAGCTTATCTCTGTGATATTACCTACTCGACTAACTCAGAGATTGGGTTTGATTATCTTCGTGATAACATGGTCGTTCGTGCCGAAAACATGGTACAACGTCCTTTGAACTACGCCTTGGTCGATGAGGTAGACTCCATCTTAATCGATGAAGCCCGTACGCCACTGATTGTCTCAGGTCAGACTTCTACAGAAACTAGCCAACTTTATCACATGGCGGATGCCTTTGTGAAATCTTTGGAGGAAGAAGACTACATTATTGATGTCCCTTCAAAAACCATTGGTTTGTCAGATTCTGGGATTGATAAGGCTGAAAGCTACTTTAAGCTTGAAAACTTGTATGATATTGAAAATGTTGCTTTGACGCACTACATTGACAATGCCCTCCGTGCCAACTACATTATGATTTTGGATATCGACTATGTAGTCAGTGAGGATCAAGAAATCTTGATCGTCGACCAATTTACAGGTCGTACCATGGAAGGTCGTCGTTATTCAGACGGCTTGCACCAAGCGATTGAGGCTAAAGAAGGTGTACCAGTCCAAGAAGAAACCAAAACATCAGCTTCTATTACTTACCAAAACTTGTTCCGGATGTACAAGAAACTTTCAGGGATGACAGGTACTGGTAAAACAGAAGAAGAAGAATTCCGTGAAATCTACAACATTCGCGTCATTCCAATTCCAACCAACCGTCCGATTGCTCGTATCGACCATCCAGACCTTCTCTACCCAAGCTTGAAATCGAAGTTTAAAGCTGTAGTAGAAGATGTAAAAGCTCGCTATGAAAAAGGCCAACCAGTCTTGGTGGGTACCGTTGCTGTTGAAACCAGTGACTACCTATCTCGTCTCTTGGTTGAAGCGGGCGTTCCTCACGAAGTCTTGAATGCGAAAAACCACTACAAAGAAGCGCAAATCATCATGAACGCTGGTCAACGTGGTGCCGTTACCATCGCGACCAACATGGCCGGACGTGGTACCGATATCAAGCTCGGCGAAGGGGTTCGTGAACTCGGTGGACTTTGTGTGATTGGTACAGAGCGTCATGAAAGCCGTCGTATTGATAACCAGTTGCGTGGACGTTCTGGACGTCAAGGGGACCCAGGTGAATCTCAATTCTACCTTTCTCTTGAAGATGAGTTGATGCGTCGTTTCGGTTCAGAGCGTATCAAAGCCTTGCTGGACCGCTTCAAACTAAGCGAAGAAGAATCTGTCATCAGATCTAACATGTTTACACGCCAAGTCGAAGCAGCTCAAAAACGAGTGGAAGGGAACAACTATGACACTCGTAAGCAAGTCCTTCAGTATGATGATGTTATGCGGGAACAACGCGAGATTATCTACTCTCAACGCTATGATGTCATTACAGCGGATCGTGATTTGGCGCCAGAAATCAAGGCTATGATCAAGCGGACGATTAAACGGATCGTTGAAGGAGCAAGCCACTCAAGCAAGGAAGAACGAATCGAAGCTATCTTGAACTTTGCCAAATACAATTTGGTCCCTGAAGATACGATTTCAGAGAGTGATATTGAAGGCAAATCTGATAAAGAAGTGATTGATTACTTGTTTAAACGTGCTGAAGAGGTTTATGAAAACCAAGTAGCGAAATTACGCGATGAAGAAGCAGTAAGAGAATTCCAAAAAGTCTTGATTCTTCGTGTTGTGGATAGCAAATGGACTGATCACATCGATGCCTTGGATCAATTGCGTAATGCTGTCGGCCTCCGTGGTTATGCACAAAACAATCCTGTGGTTGAATACCAATCAGAAGGATTCCGTATGTTCAACGATATGATTGGCTCCATCGAGTTTGATGTGACTCGTTTGATGATGAAAGCTCAAATCCACGAACAAGAGCGTCCACGTACAGAACACAGTATTTCAACGACAGCGACTCGTAATATTGCCGCTCAAAAAACTGATTTACCAGAAGATCTTGATTTGAGTCAAATCAAACGCAATGACATTTGTCCATGTGGATCTGGTAAGAAATTTAAAAACTGCCACGGTAAAAAACTCTAATCGTATGAAAGGATCAGCCTATGTCTTTTACAGCTACTAGCCCAATCATTGATGAAACAGCAGTAACCTCTCTTTATCGCTTAGAAGGTAAACATTTGGCTCGCAAAGAAGCGCGTGACCGTGAATTAGCCTCTATTTTGAAAGGGGAAGACAAGCGGATTTTGCTTGTGATGGGACCATGTTCATCAGATAATGAGGAAGCAGTGATGGAATATGCTCGTCGCCTTGCAGCCCTTCAAGAAGAAGTTAAAGATCGGGTCTTCATTGTGATGCGAGTCTACACTGCCAAACCTCGGACCAATGGAGATGGCTATAAAGGATTGATGCATCAACCGGATACCGCTTCAGAACCTAGCTTTGTAGCTGGTTTAAAGGCTGTTCGTCGCCTACATCATCGAGTGATTACCGAAACTGGTTTGACAACAGCAGATGAACTGTTGTATCCAGAGACCTACCCATTTGTTGAGGATCTCCTTTCTTATGTTGCTATTGGGGCACGTTCTGTAGAAGATCAAGGCCATCGATTTGTAGCAAGTGGCATCTCAGTCCCAACTGGATTGAAAAATCCAACTTCTGGAAATCTATCGGTCATGTTTAATGCAATTTATGCTGCACAACATGGGCATCATTTCTTCTATAACGGTCGTTCTGTGGAGACAAGTGGAAATCCATTCGGACATGCTATTCTGCGTGGAGCCTTAGACGCGAATGGGAAAAATATTCCGAACTACCACTATGAAGATCTGCTAGAAGCTGCGCATCGCTACCAAGCCTTGGGCTTGCAACATCCATTTATCCTGGTTGATACCAATCATGATAATTCTGGGAAAAAATTTGCTGAGCAGATTCGCATTGTCAGAGAAACCCTTACAAATCGTAGCTGGAATCCAATTATCCATGATGTAGTCCGTGGATTTATGATTGAATCTTATCTAGAGGACGGTCGTCAAGATCAACCAGAAGTATTTGGTCAATCAATCACAGACCCATGCTTGGGTTGGGAAAAGACAGAAAGCTTAGTACGAGAAATTTATCAGTATGTAGCTGAATAAGAGGAGAGGGCTGGAGAAAATATTCTCAGCCCTTTCCTTCTTAAATAGAGTTGCTGATAGAAAATCATTAAAGAGGAAAAGATATGATTGTTGGACATGGGATAGATATCGAATCGATCCAATCCATTGAACAAGCCTACCAGAGACATCCGAGATTTGCTTCCAAGGTATTGACAGAGACGGAACGAGAACGGTTCGACCAATTATCTGGGAAACGGAAAATGGAATACCTGGCAGGTCGATGGTCTGCCAAAGAAGCCTTTTCCAAGGCTTGGGGAACAGGAATTGGTCCAGTAGGATTTCAGGATCTGGAAATTCTAACCAATCAAAAAGGAGCTCCCTATTTTTCAAAAGCTCCTTTTAGTGGAAAAGTTTGGGTATCGATTAGTCACTCAGGCGATTTAGTTTCGACCAGTGTCATTTTGGAGGAAAGAAATGAAAGCTAGTACACATAGACCAACGCGAGCATATGTGGATGTAGAGGCTATTGCCTATAATGTTCAACAAATACAAGCCCGTATTCCGAAAGAGACCTTGACTTTTGCAGTTGTCAAGGCAAATGCATACGGCCATGGGGTTGTGCCAGTGGTAGAACGCTTATTGCCACTAGTAGATGCTTTTTGTGTCTCCAACTTAGATGAAGCCTTGGAAGTTCGCCAAGTAGCAGATGAAAAACCGATTTTAATTTTGGGAGTTGCACCAGTCGAACACGTTGCGATTGCCATCAAAGAGGAAATTCGTTATACAGTAGCTAGTCTCGAGTGGTTGAAAGCATTGTTGGCTGAAAAGTCTGATTTGACTGGGTTGAAGGTTCATATTAAAGTGGATTCAGGAATGGGACGAATTGGTTTTCGTTCGGCAGAAGACTTGCAGGAAGCCATGATCTTATTAAGAGACCATGGAGCAGAAGTGGAAGGGATCTTTACTCATTTTGCTACAGCTGATGAGAAAGATGACCGGCATTTCCAAGGCCAATTGCAACGATTTAAGAGCTTGTTGGAGCTCTTGCCCTATACTCCGAAAATCGTTCATGCCAGCAATTCAGCAACAACTTTATGGCATGCTGATACCATTTTTAATGCTGTCCGACTGGGTGATGTCATGTATGGGCTCAATCCAAGTGGAAGAGAGTTAGAGCTTCCCTATAGCATCCGTCCTGCTTTGAGTCTGGAAACAGAATTGGTCCATATCAAACCACTAGAAGTGGGTCAGACAGTTGGTTATGGAGCGACCTATCAGACTAGCGAGGAAGAGTGGATTGGGACCATTCCAATTGGCTATGCAGATGGCTGGACCAGAGATATGCAAGGTTTTCATGTTCTTGTTGATGGGCAATTCTGTCCGATTGTCGGTCGCGTATCCATGGACCAAATCACCATTCGCCTACCGAAGGCCTACCCGATTGGGACTAAGGTAGTATTGATCGGAAGGGATGGTGATCTAGCTATAACGACAACGGATGTAGCAGTCTATCGAGGCACGATCAACTATGAGGTTGTTTGTGTCCTGAGCGATCGCGTACCAAGAGTTTATCGTCCAACAAAGGAAGACAGTGGGAAGTAAGTTGTTTGTCTTTTCCCAGCTTCCTTTTATAAAAAGTTCGAGATGAAAGAGGTTGATGACGGTGGTCCCAGCCTCCTTTCTTATCTAGGAGGAAAGAATGAACTTACACCAACCACTTTCTGTCCTGCCAGGAATTGGACCGAAATCAGCAGAGAAATACAAAAAATTGGGAATCGAAACGGTTGAGGATCTCTTGCTCTACTTCCCATTTCGGTATGAAGATTTTAAAACAAAAAATGTTTTAGACCTGGAAGATGGAGAAAAAGCAGTTGTTTCTGGAATTGTTGCCACTCCAGCTAATGTCCAGTATTATGGTTACAAGCGTAACCGGCTTCGCTTTACCATTAAACAAGGGGAGCTGGTCCTAGCAGTTAGTTTCTTTAACCAGCCCTATCTAGCGGACAAGATTGAACTAGGGCAAACAGTGGCTGTCTTTGGTAAGTGGGATAAGGCCAAGGGAGCTTTGACAGGGATGAAGCTGTTAGCCCAAGTCGAAGATGACCTCCAACCGGTCTACCGCTTGTCTCAGGGGGTGAGCCAGTCTGCTCTAGTAAAAGTCATCAAAACGGCTTTTGAAGTTGGCTTGGATCAGCTATTGGAAGAAAATCTCCCCCAAATCTTAATGGACAAGTACCACTTGCTTTCTCGCAGACAAGCAGTCAGGGCCATGCATTTTCCCAAGGATCTTGAGGAATACAAGCAGGCCCTGAGACGCGTAAAATTTGAAGAACTGCTCTTTTTCCAATTGCAACTGCAGGTCTTGAAGGAAGAAAATCGTTCGGTCGGACAGGGAATCGTGCTGGATTGGGATGAGAAGAAGTTAAAAGCTCTTCAAGCTAAACTTCCATTTACGTTGACAGAAGCCCAGGAGCGAAGTCTGAACGAAATTTTAGCAGATATGCGTTCTCCTCACCACATGAATCGTCTCTTGCAAGGAGATGTCGGAAGCGGGAAGACCGTCGTTGCTGGACTGGCCATGTATGCTGCTGTAACAGCTGGCAAGCAAGCAGCCTTGATGGTCCCAACTGAAATCCTAGCTGAGCAACATTTACAAAGTTTGACCTCTCTCTTTCCTAGTCTTAGAATCCTTCTTTTAACAGGCAGTCTAAAAGCTTCGGAGAGACGAGACCGTTTGGAATTGATTCAGACAGGGCAAGTGGACCTTATTGTAGGAACCCATGCCTTGATTCAGGAGGGAGTTCATTTTCATGATCTCGGCTTGGTCATTATTGATGAGCAGCACCGTTTCGGCGTGGCCCAAAGACGGATCCTGCGTGAAAAGGGCCAAAATCCGGATGTCTTGATGATGACAGCGACCCCAATTCCCCGGACTCTGGCAATCACTGCTTTTGGGGATATGGATGTTTCCATTATCGACCAAATGCCAGCAGGTCGAAAAGAGATTATCACCCGCTGGGTCAAGCATCAACAGTTAAATTTAGTCTTGGATTGGCTGGTTAAAGAAATTCAAAAAGGCTCCCAAGCCTACGTCATTTCTCCCTTGATTGAAGAATCTGAAGCCTTGGACCTCAAAAATGCTATTGCCTTAGAGAAAGAATTGATTGCTTATTTTGGAGACCGAGCCCGTATTGCTCTCCTTCATGGTAAGATGAAGGGAGAAGAAAAAGAGGCCATTATGCTGGCCTTTAAGCAGGGAGAAATTGACTTACTAGTTTCTACAACTGTAATCGAGGTCGGCGTCAATGTTCCCAATGCTACCGTCATGATTATCATGGATGCAGACCGCTTTGGTTTGAGCCAATTGCACCAGTTGAGAGGTCGGGTAGGGCGTGGTGATAAACAGTCTTACGCAGTATTAGTTGCCAATCCCAAAACAGAATCAGGTAAGCGTCGGATGAAAATCATGACCGAAACCACTAATGGGTTTGTCTTGGCAGAAGAAGACCTCAAGCTACGAGGCTCTGGGGAAATCTTTGGAACACGTCAATCAGGTATACCAGAATTTCAAGTGGCCAACCTCATTGAAGATTATCCAATCTTAGAGGAAGCACGAAAGGTAGCTGTTCAGGTGGTCACGACTCCTAATTGGCGAGAGCATCAAGATTGGCACTGTCTGTCTCTACATTTGGAGCAGAAAGAACACTTAGATTAAGAAGTGATAAGAAAGAGACTGGGACAAAAGTCCTAGTCTCTCAATTATTTTTGGATTGTCGAGCAAGACGCAGTGGTTGAGTGGGCTCTACTACGCTGATTTCATCAGCTTTTACAGCCCTACTCAACTGTGCGGATGTGGGACGACGAAATCGAATTCTAACGAATTACCGATTTCTGTCCCACTCTCTTTTTATCTTATTTTAAGTTTGTGGACCTATAATCGTAAAAAATAGAAAAGAGGTCCTAGCTATGCGAACCATGTTGAAATTCATCTTGTCAATCATTATCTCAGTCCATCAGAGCTATTTTTAAATTTAAAAGGTGGACGTATCTAGCATCACACCTTCTATCTTTATTCTACCCTTCTATATAGTCTCTTAATTCATCACCTTTTAATCCGGCATTGAGAGCAATCAATAGTTTCAGCCGGGCCTTAGCTGCATTGAGCTCTTTGACAAAGAAGATGCCGTGCTCGTGAAGGTTGACTCCGCCCCCATCGTAAGCATAGACAGGTTCCGCAATTCCATTGAAGCAACGGGAAACCAAGGCAATAGGAAGGCCAGCCTCTTGAAATTCAAAGAGTTTCTCAGCTACTTCCTTAGGAAGATTTCCAGCTCCAAAGGCTTCGATGATTAAACCATCCATTTGTTGGACATCTAGTAGGTCAAGGAGTTCTGTTTTCATGCCCGCATAGGCTGAAATGATGGGGACAACTCCCTTGATTTCTCGCAAATCAAAACGCACACGGGGTTCAGCTGTTTTGAAGAAAAGAACTTCTTTTTTCATGACCAAGCCTAGAGGGCCGTGTGTGGGGGTCTGGAAGGTGCTGACATTGGTGGTATGTGTTTTGGTCACGTACTTGGCTGCATGGACTTCATCATTCATCACGACCAAGACACCCTTGTCTTGTGATTTGGGATCTGCTGCTACTCGGATGGCGGTCAGATAGTTATAGACGCCGTCGCTTCCTAATTCATTGGAGCTTCTCATGGCTCCTGTTAAGACTACTGAAATAGTTGGCAAGTCCATGGTATCTAAGAAGTAGGCTGTTTCTTCAAGAGTATCGGTACCATGGGTAATGACAATCCCATCATACTGGGAAGCCTCTTTCTGAATCTTATGATAGAGTTGTAACATGTGCTGAGGAGTTACATGAGGGCTGGGTAAATTTAAAAAATCTTCTGAAGTAAGCTCAACCCCTGCCAGTGACAGATCAATATGGTTCATGGGGTTGGATGAATTGGTCACGACAGCTCCAGAGTCATCCGCCTGCATGGAGATGGTCCCTCCTGTATGAAGGGCCAAAATTTTCTTAATCATGTGTGTCTCCTTGGAATGTGTGTTATAATTTATTGTATCATAAAACGGAAAGAAAGAAGTCATCATGGAAATAAAAGCGGTCTTTTTTGACATTGACGGAACCTTGGTCAATGATAGTCGAATGGTCTTGAAGTCAACTGAAAAAGCCATTCGCGCCTTAAAGGAACAAGGAATTTTTGTTGGTTTGGCAACAGGGCGAGGACCCTTCTTTGTCCGTCCTTTTATCGAGCGCTATGACTTTGATTTTGCGGTCACCTATAATGGTCAGTATATTTTTACCAAGGACAAGGTCTTATCTGCTTCTCCAATTGATAAGAAGAATCTGCATGACTTGATTGACTACGCAAAAAAACATCGCATTGAGATCGCCTTAGGAACAGAAGATGGAGTTGAAGGCTCTCGCATTATGAGTTTTGGTCTGAGTCCGATTTCTCTATGGTCTGCACGGTTTGTACCAAAAGGCTTTTCGAAGGCAGTTAGTCAGGGCTTCAACAAGGTGGTTAGCAAGGCTGTCCCTCAGGATCAAAAGCAACTGCAACAAATTGCCCAAGGACCGGTTTATCAGGTTCTCTTATTAGCTAGTCCTAAAGACACTCAAAAAGTTGAGCAAGCTTTTCCTGAATTAAAATTTACGCGTTCCAGCCCCTTTGCGGCGGACGTTATCAATCCAGACAACTCAAAATTGGAAGGGATTCGGATCGTAGGAGAAGAATTTGGATTTTCAATGGACCAGGTGATGGCCTTTGGAGATTCAGATAATGACTTGGAAATGCTCTCGGGTGTTGGCTTATCGATTGCGATGGGCAATGGAACCAGCAGGGTCAAAGAAGTAGCTCAGCATACGACGACCAGTAATACCAAAGACGGGATCCAAAAAGCGCTGGAACATTTTGGCATTATCACGGATCAGTCACTGTTTGTTAGTCGCGACGATCACTTTAATAAGGTCAAAGCCTTCCATCAACTCATGGATGGTCAAACTCAGGAAGAACCAAAGGCCTGGGACAATCAAGAGGCTCTTTACCGAACCATGTTTAAGCAGGAGGAATTGGTTGAATTTATTCGGGCAGCGAGCAAGGATGAAGCAACCTTTGATCGTTCAATCGAAAGCTTGCATCAAGCCCTAGATGAGGCAGCCAATAAGGTTCGTAGCAAGCATCCAGCTGAGATCTCCATGGTGGGGCAGGTCGATGCCTTGATTGATACGCTCTATCTGACTTATGGTAGTTTTGTTCTAATGGGGGTCGATCCGGAAGAGGTCTTTGAGATTGTTCACCGTGCAAACATGGGGAAGATTTTCCCAGATGGTCAGGCTCACTTTGATGAAGTCACGCATAAAATTTTAAAACCGAACGACTGGGAAGAAAAGTATGCACCTGAGCCAGCCATTCAAAAAGAGTTGGAACGGCAAATCAAAGCTTATCAAAAACACTACTCTGAAAAAACAGCAGAAACTGAAGAAAATAAAAAGGTGTGAGGAAATTCGTTTTCCTTCACACCTTTTGGTTTTTATAAAGTTTATAAGGTCTTTTCTGTCTCACGAACCACTAACAAATCGACTTTGGCATGGCGGAGAATGTATTCAGATGAAGACCCGACTAGTAAACGTTCAAAAGCATTGAGACCAGTCGCTCCAACCATGATGAGGTCAACTCCCTCTTCTTCTGGGATATCAGTCGCTAAGAGGACTTTTGGATTCCCCATTTCAATCACTGAAGCAATGTTTTGGACACCGGCTTCTTTTGCACGTTTGATATAACCTTCCAAAAGTTCATTAGCTTCTGTTTGGAATCCTTCATACACCTCGGCATCAAAGCTAGAGACACTTTGTAAGGCGCGTGTATCAACGACATGAGCGAGAGTAAGCTTTGATCCGTTTCGCAACGCAACATTGACCCCTTTCTCAAAAGCGAGTTCAGCTTCGCGAGATCCATCAACTGCAACCATGATGTTTTCGTATTTTTGAGACATGTTCCGTCCTCCTTTAATGCTTGAAAACGTGAAAAGAAATGGAAGAACCCATTTATGTTACCTATAATTATATTTTAAACCTTTTACCATAGAAAGTAAAGGTCAAATCGGATATCTATAGGATTTCATTGAGAATGAAAGAGGTTGCTCAGTTGTACTCCAGATTAACTAGTGGTATAATGGAAGCAGTTTGATAAAGTGAGGAAAAAATCATGAAAGAATACAATAAGTCCGTCAAGCTAGAGCACGTTGCTTACGATATTCGTGGTCCAGTCTTAGAAGAAGCGATGCGCATGCGGGCCAACGGGGAGAAAATCCTTCGCTTAAATACAGGAAATCCGGCTGAATTTGGGTTCACGGCTCCCGACGAAGTCATTCATGATTTGATTATGAATGCTCGGGATAGTGAAGGGTATTCGGATTCAAAAGGAATTTTTTCTGCCCGTAAGGCTATTATGCAGTATAGCCAATTGAAAAAGATTCCGAATGTTGAGATTGATGATATCTATATCGGAAATGGTGTCAGTGAGTTGATCGTGATGTCCATGCAAGGCTTGCTGGATAATGGCGATGAAGTACTTGTGCCAATGCCAGACTATCCTCTTTGGACAGCAGCGGTCAGCCTAGCAGGTGGAAATGCAGTACACTATGTCTGTGATGAAGAGGCTGAGTGGTATCCTGATATTGATGATATCAAGTCGAAAATCACTTCAAACACCAAGGCTATCGTCGTGATTAACCCAAATAACCCGACCGGAGCCCTCTATCCAGATGAGATTCTGTTGGAAATTGTTGAAATTGCTCGTCAGCATGGCTTGATTATCTTTGCGGATGAAATTTATGATCGCTTGGTCATGGATGGTGCCAAACACACAGCCATTGCTAGTCTCGCGCCAGATTTGTTCTGTGTCAGCATGAACGGTTTGTCCAAATCACACCGCATAGCGGGCTTCCGTGTGGGCTGGATGGTTCTATCCGGACCGAAGCACCATGTGAAGGGCTATATCGAAGGTTTGAATATGCTCTCCAATATGCGTCTGTGTTCAAACGTCTTGGCCCAACAAGTGGTCCAGACTTCTTTGGGAGGCTACCAGTCAGTGGACGAACTCTTGCTTCCAGGTGGTCGAATCTACGAACAACGGAACTTTATTTACAAGGCCATCAACGATATCCCAGGGCTTTCAGCTGTCAAACCCAAAGCTGGTCTCTATATCTTCCCTAAAATTGATCGTGAAATGTACCGGGTAGATGATGATGAGCAGTTTGTCTTGAATTTCTTAAAACAAGAAAAGGTTCTCTTGGTTCACGGACGTGGATTCAACTGGAAAGAGCCAGATCATTTCCGGATTGTTTACCTTCCACGAGTGGAAGAATTGGCTCAAATTCAAGAGAAGATGACCCGTTTCTTAAAACAATACAAACGATAAGTGTAAGAGAAATCGCTAATAGGCGGTTTCTTTTTTTTGAATGAATCCAGCGAATATTTTGTTACATAAGGCTAATTTTTCTGAATTGAATAGAATTGTAGAAAAAATAAATAATCTTCAGATAATTTGATTGAAATTCCCTCACTTATATGATATACTTTAGCTGACTATATGCGAGGTTTATTATGGCTAAATTATTAGAAAAAACGAGAAAAATTACATCTATCTTGAAACGTTCTGAAGAACAGTTGCAAGATGAAATGCCTTATAATGCAATTGCCCGTCAACTGGCTGATATCATTCATTGTAATGCTTGTATTATTAATAGCAAGGGAACTCTTCTAGGTTATTTCATGCGCTACAAAACCAATAATGACCGGGTTGAGGCTTTTTTTGACAATAAAAAATTACCTGAAGATTATGCGAAAGCGGCCAGTTTAGTCTATGATACAGAGGCGAATTTAGATGTAGATCACGATTTAAGTATCTTTCCAGTAGAGACAAAGTCTGATTTTCCTGATGGGTTGACAACGATTGCTCCCATCCATGTATCTGGGATTCGTTTGGGGTCTTTGATTATTTGGCGCAATGATAAGGAATTTGCGGATGATGATTTGATTTTGGTTGAGATTGCTAGTACCGTAGTTGGGATTCAAATGTTGAACTTCCAACGAGAGGAAGATGAGAAGAATATTCGTCGCCGGACTGCGGTCAATATGGCTGTCAATACCTTGTCCTATTCAGAATTGCGGGCTGTATCTGCCATCCTCGGTGAATTGAAGGGAAATGAAGGGCAGTTAACTGCTTCTGTGATTGCGGATCGGATTGGTATTACCCGCTCTGTGATTGTCAATGCACTTCGGAAACTGGAGTCAGCTGGTATTATTGAAAGCCGCTCTCTTGGGATGAAGGGAACCTACCTCAAAGTCTTGATCCCAGATATTTTTGAAGAAATAAAGAAAAGAGACTACTAATGACTAAAGCGTTAATTTCGATTGACTACACCGTTGATTTTGTAGCGGATGAAGGTAAGCTAACGGCAGGAGCTCCTGCACAAGCTATTTCTGAGAGCATTGCCCAGGTGACCCAGCTAGCCTTTGACCAAGGGGCCTATGTCTTTTTTGCGATTGATGCTCATGATGTAGACGATCCCTTTCATCCAGAAAGCAAGCTCTTCCCACCTCATAATATCATTGGGACTAGTGGACGTGATTTGTATGGTCCCTTAGCTGATTTTTATCGGGAGCACAAAGCGGATCCGCGTGTTTTTTGGATGGACAAGCGTCATTATTCTGCTTTTTCAGGAACTGACTTGGATATCCGACTCCGGGAACGTGGCGTAGATACGGTTATTTTGACGGGAGTCTTAACGGACATTTGTGTCCTCCATACAGCAGTAGATGCCTATAATCTGGGCTATCAGATCGAAGTTGTCGCGCCTGCAGTGGCGTCGCTCACTCCTGAAAATCACCAGTTTGCTTTAAATCATTTCAAACATGTTTTGGGAGCAAAAGTGGTGAATGAACAATTAGAAGAATTGTAAGATTAGAGTTCGAGGAGAATGGCTTAATGCCTAGCCTTCCTCGGACTCTATTTTCTTGCCAAACTACCGCATAAATACTAAAAATATGGTAAAATAGAGGGTATTGAAAAATCATCATTTCACGAAAGGAAGCAAGATGAAAATTACGCAAGAAGAGGTAACCCACGTTGCCAATCTTTCAAAATTGAAGTTCTCTCCAGAAGAGACAGCTGAGTTTGCGACAACCTTGTCTAAAATTGTCGATATGGTGGAATTGTTGGAAGAAGTGGACACAACCGGTGTGGCTCCAACAACAACCATGGCGGATCGTAAGACCGTATTGCGTCCGGATGTTGCTGAAAAAGGGACGGACCGTGACCGCTTGTTTAAAAATGTACCTGAAAAAGATAACTACTACATCAAGGTACCAGCTATCCTAGAAGATGGAGGAGATGCCTAATGTCATTCAACCATAAAACCATTGAAGAGTTGCACGACCTCCTTGTCTCTAAGGAAATTTCAGCAACGGAATTGACACAAGCGACGCTTGACGATATCAAGGCGCGTGAAGAAGCGGTTAATGCCTTTGTAACGGTGGCCGAAGAAGCTGCCCTTGCGCAAGCCAAAGCCATTGATGAAAAAGGAATCGATGCAGATAACCTCCTGTCAGGGATTCCACTCGCTGTCAAAGACAATATCTCAACAGATGGTATCTTGACGACTGCGGCATCAAAAATGCTCTATAACTACGAGCCCATCTTTGATGCGACAGCGGTTGCCAATGCCAAAGCTAAAGGTATGATTGTTGTCGGAAAAACCAACATGGACGAGTTTGCCATGGGTGGATCTGGTGAGACTTCATATTATGGACCAACCAAGAATGCTTGGGACCACAGCAAGGTGCCTGGCGGATCTTCTAGTGGTTCTGCTGCAGCTGTAGCTTCAGGGCAAGTCCGTTTGTCTCTTGGTTCAGATACAGGTGGTTCTATCCGCCAACCTGCCGCCTTCAACGGGATTGTTGGGCTTAAACCAACTTATGGAACAGTTTCTCGTTTCGGTCTCATTGCCTTTGGTAGCTCACTCGACCAAATTGGACCGTTTGCTCCAACGGTCAAGGAAAATGCCCTCTTGCTCAATGCTATTTCCAGCGAAGATGCAAAAGACTCTACTTCTGCTCCAGTCCGCATTACTGACTTTACTTCTAAGATTGGTCAAGACATCAAAGGCATGAAGATTGCCCTTCCTAAGGAATACCTTGGGGAAGGGATTGATCCAGAAGTCAAAGAAACTATCCTTAATGCGGCAAAACACTTTGAAAAATTGGGAGCAACTGTCGAAGAAGTCAGCCTGCCTCATTCTAAATACGGGGTTGCCGTTTATTACATCATCGCTTCATCTGAAGCTTCTTCAAACTTGCAACGTTTCGACGGTATTCGCTATGGTTTCCGTGCGGAAGATGCTAAAAACTTAGATGACATCTACGTGAACACTCGTAGCCAAGGCTTTGGTGATGAGGTTAAACGTCGGATCATGCTGGGTACCTTTAGTTTGTCATCTGGTTACTACGATGCCTACTATAAGAAAGCTGGCCAAGTTCGTACCCTTATTATCCAAGACTTCGAAAAAGTCTTTGCGGATTACGACCTCATCCTTGGTCCAACAGCCCCAAGCGTAGCCTTTGATTTGGATTCGCTCAACCACGACCCGGTTGCCATGTACTTGGCTGACCTCTTGACCATCCCAGTCAACTTGGCAGGTCTTCCAGGGATTTCGATTCCTGCAGGTTTTGCTCAAGGTCTTCCAGTTGGTTTGCAGTTGATCGGTCCTAAGTATTCTGAAGAAAGCATCTACCAAGCTGCAGCTGCCTTTGAAGCAACGACGGATTATCACAAGCAACAACCCCTTATTTTCGGAGGTGACAATTAATGAACTTTGAAACAGTCATCGGACTTGAAGTCCACGTTGAATTGAATACAAACTCAAAAATTTTCTCACCAACCTCTGCTCACTTTGGGAACGAGCAAAATGCCAATACCAATGTGATTGACTGGTCTTTCCCAGGGGTGCTTCCTGTCTTGAACAAGGGTGTTGTGGACGCTGGTATCAAGGCTGCTTTGGCGCTGAATATGGATATCCACCAGCACATGCACTTTGACCGTAAGAACTATTTTTACCCTGATAATCCAAAGGCCTACCAAATTTCGCAATTTGACGAGCCAATCGGATATAACGGTTGGATTGAAGTGCAATTGGAAGACGGCTCAACTAAGAAAATCGGGATTGAACGTGCTCACTTGGAAGAAGATGCCGGTAAGAACACGCACGGAACAGACGGTTTCTCTTATGTAGACCTTAACCGTCAAGGGGTTCCATTGATTGAGATCGTATCTGAAGCCGATATGCGTTCTCCAGAAGAAGCCTATGCTTATTTGACAGCTTTGAAAGAAGTCATCCAATACACAGGTATTTCAGACGTCAAGATGGAAGAAGGATCGATGCGTGTGGATGCTAACATTTCCCTTCGCCCATACGGTCAAGAGGAATTTGGTACTAAGACTGAGTTGAAAAACTTGAACTCTTTCTCAAACGTCCGTAAAGGTCTTGAATACGAAGTGGAGCGTCAAGCGAAAATCTTGCGTTCAGGTGGGATTATTCGTCAAGAAACACGCCGTTATGATGAAGCCAACAAGAGTACCATTCTTATGCGTGTCAAAGAAGGAGCTGCGGATTACCGTTACTTCCCAGAACCAGACCTCCCCTTGTTTGAAATCTCAGATGAGTGGATTGAGGAAATGCGTACGGAGTTGCCAGAGTTTCCAAAAGACCGTCGTGCTCGCTATGTGGCAGAGCTTGGCTTGTCTGACTATGATGCCAACCAATTGACAGCGACGAAAGTCACTTCTGACTTCTTTGAAGCAGCTGTGGCCCTTGGTGGCGATGCCAAACAAGTGTCTAACTGGCTCCAAGGTGAAGTCGCACAATTCTTGAATGCAGAAGGCAAAACGCTGGAAGAAATCCAATTGACACCAGAAAATTTGGTTGAAATGATTGCCATCATCGAAGATGGAACCATTTCATCTAAGATTGCCAAGAAAGTTTTCGTTCACTTGGCGAAAAACGGTGGCGGTGCGCGTGAATACGTCGAAAAAGCTGGCTTGGTACAGATTTCAGATCCTGAAGTCTTGATCCCAATCATCCACCAAGTCTTTGCAGATAACGAAGCAGCCGTAGCTGACTTCAAGTCAGGGAAACGTAACGCTGACAAGGCCTTCACCGGCTTCCTCATGAAAGCAACTAAAGGCCAAGCCAACCCACAAGTAGCTCTTAAACTACTTGCCCAAGAATTGGCGAAGTTGAAAGAAGAGTAATAGAGAAAGACCAGCCGAAAGGTTGGTTTTTACTATCCATAAAATTGTGTTAGAATAGGAAAGATCATTACATATCAACTGGCATTAGGAGGAGTTACATGAACAAATTTTTAAGAGTCTTATTTGTCCTGGTTATCATCGCCATGTCTGGAGCGATTATCTTTCAGCTCTTCTTTCCAACTTATATGGGAAGTCATTCGGGATATGGTATTTCTGTCGGTTGGCAACGGGAGATTGGGATTTGGAATGTGGCGGTCCTTGTGATCCTGATTGCTGTCAAACTCAAATATGATTGGTTTTATCTTCGTACGGTTTTATTGGCCTTGATCATTGGTGGGCTTGGGATTGGGACCAATCATTTATTTGCTTATCTCAACTATCATTTGCCAGTAAATGCTATTGGAGCTTTTGAAAATTATCTTCTTGTTCTGGGCTGGATTGTCGGTTGGAAATTAGAGTCATCTCGGACCGATAATTAAGATATTAACCGTCTGTTTCTTCTTGACAAAGTTTGTGAAAGGGTTTACAATATGCTTGTCGGGTTTCCTGAAAGGGAATTGCAATTCATGGAAAAATAGGAGAATCATATGGAAACAATGAAAGCTGCTCGCTGGCATGGCAAGAAGGACGTTCGTATCGAAGAAGTAGAAGTCCCTAAAGTACAACCTCATCAAGTAAAGGTTGCGGTCAAATTCACGGGAATCTGTGGGACAGACTTGCATGAATACTTGGATGGGCCAATCTTCATTCCAACAGAAGAGCATGTCTATTCTGGTCAAAAAGCACCCGTTACCCTCGGTCACGAGTTTGCTGGAGAAATTGTTGAAGTTGGAAGCGATGTGACTCGTGTTAAAGTCGGTGATCGTGTGACGATCGAGCCAATTTTAGCAAAACACAACTTAATTGGTGATTATAACCTTGATCCAAATTTGAACTTCGTCGGTCTTGCGGCAGATGGTGGGTTTGCTAAATACTGTGTCCTAGATGGAGATTTGGTCCATGTGATTCCAGATAGCTTGAGCTATGAGCAAGCAGCGCTTACAGAACCTGCTGCTGTAGCCGTTTATGCAGTTCGTCAATCTGCTATCAAGGCAGGAGATACAGCTGTTATCTTTGGTTTGGGGCCTATCGGTCTCTTAATCGTGGAAGCCCTTCGTGCAGCTGGTGCTTCAAAAATCTATGCGGTTGAATTGTCCCCTGAACGTCAAGCCAAAGCAGAAGAGCTAGGTGCCATTGTGGTTCGTCCAGAAGAAGGTGAAACAGTCGTAGAAGCCATCCATCGTTTGACGGATGGGGGAGCGGATGTGTCTTATGAAGTAACAGGGGTTCCTGTTGTTCTTGGACAAGCTTTGGCAGCTGTCCATAAGGCAGGTGAGTGTATGGTCGTATCCATTTGGGAACGCGAAGCCAGCATCAATCCAAACGAATTCGCCATTCAAGAAAAGACCCTCAAAGGGATTATCGCTTATCGCCACATCTTCCCTAAAGTATTGGAATTGATGGAACAAGGCTATTTCTCTGCTGAAAAATTGGTTACCAAGAAAATCAAATTGGAAAACATTGTTCAAGATGGCTTTATCGAATTAACGCAAGATAAATCGCAAATCAAGATTTTGGTTGAGCCATAATGTACTACATCCTTACAGAATAAAACCAGTCCATTTGGGCTGGTTTTTTTAAAAATAGGGAGGACAATATAAAAAGATAGTATAAATTGAGAAAACGCTTGCATAAATAATTTTTACATGCTATACTGGTTGAACACTAATCATTTTAAGGAGACAAATATGAAACAGAATTCTTCTGTAACAGGCGATAAACAAGTCGTCTATGCGATTCGTCGATTGAAAAATGGCGTTGGTTCGGTGGCGATTGCGACGAGTTTGGCCCTCTTAACAGCCTTTGCTGGTCCAGTCAGTGCGGATGAGGTGGTCAATCCCCCCGCAACAGCTTCAGAAGTGGTGGCAACCCCGTCAAATGAAGCAAGCACTTCTTCATCAGATGTGAAGCCAGCTGCGAACACTGAGACAAGTGAAACTCCAAAAGTGGCGGAAGAAAGTGTCACTGCGCCTGAAAATGTAAGCGCCCTCACTGAAGAGGTTGCTTCTCCTCAGTCTGAGAAGGCAGAGGAGCCGATTGCTGATCAGACCATCCGGATTCATGTGAAAAAGCTACCAGAAGAAAACAAGGAAACTCAGGGGCTCTGGACCTGGGATGATGTTGAAAAACCTTCGGAAAACTGGCCGACGGGTGCTCAATCCTTTAAGGATGCAAAGACAGATGACTACGGCTATTATCTAGATGTCAAGCTTAAAAATGATCAGGCTAAGAAGATTAGCTTCCTCATCAACAATGTTAAAGGGGACAATATCACAGGGGACAAGTCCATTGAATTACTCTCTCCAAAAATGAATGAAGCCTGGTTAGATGACAAATTTAAAGTCTATTCTTATCAGCCTCAAGCAGAGGGAATGGTCAGAGTCAATTATTATCGGACAGATGGAAATTATGACAAAAAATCTCTCTGGTATTGGGGAGATGTAGAGAATCCGAGCAGTGCTGCCTGGCCGGATGGGACAGATTTTACAGCGACAGGGAAATACGGTCGTTACATTGATATCCCCCTAAAGGAAGCTGCAAAAGAATTTGGTTTCTTATTATTGGATGAGAGTAAGTCTGGAGACGATGTGAAAATTCGACAAGAAGATTATAAATTTGCTGACTTGAAGAACCACAGCCAGATTTTCTTACGGGACGATGATCCGACTGTTTACACCAACCCATACTATGTCAACGATATCCGTATGACGGGTGCCCAACATGTCGGTAAGGAAAAGATTGAAGCCAGCTTCTCGACCTTGGCAGGGGCACAGAAAGAAGAATTGCTCAAGCGGACCAAGATCACGGATGCTCAGGGTAATCCAGTTACCATCTCGGACCTGCTTTTAGATGAAGCTGGAAAGAAAGTGACCTATACAGGGGATTTCTCTCAGGTTGATCAATCCTATACGGTTCAATACGACAATGACCGCTTTACAACTAAAATGAACTGGCGCCTCAAGGATGAAGCCTATAGCTATGATGGAACTCTCGGAGCTCATCTTCATGAAGGAGGGAAGAAGGTTGATCTCACCCTCTGGTCACCAAGTGCGGACAAGGTATCCGTTGTCATCTATGACAAGAACGATTCTGAAAAACTAGTTGGCCGTGTGGCTCTAGAAAAAGGGGAGCGAGGCACTTGGAAGCAGACCCTTTCTGCTGATTCAGGACTGGATATCCAAGATTATACGGGCTATTTCTACCAGTATGAAATCGAACGCCAAGGGAAAACCTTCACGGTCCTTGATCCGTATGCCAAATCGTTGGCGGCTTGGAATAGTGAATTGTCCAAGGCAGATGCGGTTCATAAGGTAGCAAAAGCAGCCTTTGTGGATCCAAGTAGATTAGGTCCGAGTGACTTAACCTATGCATCCATTCCAAACTTTAAGAAGCGGGAAGATGCTATCATCTATGAAGCTCATGTCCGCGACTTCACTTCTGATCCGGCTTTGGCATCAGAGCTTAAGAGTCAATTTGGGACCTTTGCTTCCTTTGTTGAAAAATTGGATTACCTTAAAGACCTTGGTGTAACCCACGTTCAACTCTTGCCAGTTCTATCTTATTACCACGTTAATGAATTGAAAAACAGCGAGCGCTTGTTAGAGTATGCATCGAGCAACAGCAATTACAACTGGGGTTATGATCCACAGAACTACTTTGCCTTAACAGGTATGTACTCAACAGATCCAAGCAATCCTCAAAAACGAATTGAAGAATTCAAGAATTTGGTCAATGAAATTCACAAGCGTGGAATGGGAGTCGTGCTTGACGTTGTCTATAACCATACAGCTAATGTGGACATCTTTGAAGATATCGAGCCAAATTACTACCATTTCATGGATGCGGACGGTACACCTCGGACAAGCTTTGGTGGTGGACGCTTAGGAACCACCCACTACATGTCCAAACGAGTCTTGGTCGATTCGATTAAGTATTTAGTGGATACCTACAAGGTGGACGGTTTCCGATTTGACATGATGGGTGATCATGATGCAGCCTCTATCGAAGAAGCCTACAAGGCAGCTCGTGCTCTAAATCCAAATCTCATCATGTTGGGTGAAGGCTGGGTGACCTATGCAGGTGATGAAAACAGTCCGGTACAACCAGCAGACCAATCCTGGATGAAGAAAACAGACACCGTTGCAGTATTCTCAGATGATGTTCGAAACAATCTAAAATCTGGCTACCCAAATGAGGGACAACCAGCCTTTATCACCAATGGAAAACGGAAGATTGCGACCATCTTCAAGAATCTCATCGCGCAACCAACCAACTTTGAGGCAGATAGCCCAGGTGATGTCATCCAATACATTGCGGCCCATGATAACTTGACCCTCTTTGATATTATCGCTCAGTCTATCAAGAAGGATCCTAGCATCCCAGCCAATAATGCAGAGATTCATCGTCGCTTGCGTCTCGGAAACCTGCTCGTTCTGACAGCTCAAGGAACACCGTTCCTTCATTCTGGTCAGGAATATGGTCGAACCAAGCAATTCAAGGATCCAGCTTACCGCACGCCTGTTACCGAAGACAAGGTTCCAAACAAATCTCATTTATTAGTAGATGAAAATGGAAAACCATTTGACTACCCTTACTTCATCCACGATTCTTATGACTCAAGCGATGCCATCAACCACTTTGATTGGGAAAAAGCAACCAATGAAGCCCTCTATCCAGAGAATACGCGCTCTCGCGCCTTCACCAAAGGATTGATTGCCCTTCGTAAGTCAACAGACGCCTTCCGCATGGATAATATGGAAGAAGTGAAGAACCGCGTCAAGCTCTTGACGATTCCAGGTGAGAATGGAGTTGAAGAAGAGGATCAGGTGATTGGCTACCAAATCACAGCAAGTAATGGAGAAGTATACTTGGTGTTAGTCAATGCGGATACCAAGGCGCGTGACTTTGCATTAGGAACGGACTTAGAACGCTTTAGAAAGGCGGATGTTCTAGTGGATGGTGAACGCGCAGGTGTGATCCATTTGACTGATCCAAAAGGAATTTCTTGGACAGAAACAGGACTTCGACTGGATGCATTAACGGCTACCGTTCTGCGACTTCCGGTTCAAGGTGCTTTTGTAGCTCCTGCAGTCTTGGAAAAACCAGAATATCTCCTAACAGAGCAAGATCTGATCCCTCAAGTTGATCCCCTATCTCATCAGGATCTAGATCAACCGATCAAAGATTTCATCGTCAAAGAAAAACCATCATCAGAGAAAACAGACGAGTTGCCTGCTACAGGAGAACAATCGTCTGGACTTGCTAGTCTTGCTGGCCTCTCCCTCTTGACAGGTCTTGGATTTGGCATGATGAAAAAAGGAAGAAAAGAAGAGTAGTTTCTTCTTCATCTAGGGTTTAAAATAGTTTATAAATCCAATAAAAATCAGCCCTTTTGGGCTGGTTTTTGTGATAGAATAGAGAAGAAGTCGAGTACTGTATTAATTCGTTTTGGGAGGCAACATGTCTACATCTTTCAAAGGAACCTTGATGACCGTGATTGCTGGGATTGCTTGGGGACTTTCTGGAGTCAGCGGGCAATATTTGATGGCACATGGTTTTTCGGCCATTATCTTGACCAATATTCGCCTGCTGATTGCAGGTGCCGTCCTCCTTCTCTTTGCCTATCTGTCTGATAAGGAGAAGTTTGTTGCCTTTTTTAAGGATAAAAGCTCTTATATCTCTTTGATTCTCTTCGCCTTTTTGGGCTTGCTATTGACTCAGTTGACCTATCTGATCGCTATTGCAGAAACCAATGCTGGAACTGCAACAGTGCTTCAATACGTTTGCCCAGTTGGTGTTTTAGCCTATACCTGCATCAAAGATCGCGTAGGGCCTACTGTCTCAGAGATTGCTTCCATGCTGTTAGCAATTGGGGGGACCTTCTTGATTGCAACCCATGGACAGTTGAATCAATTGGCTATTACGCCCAAGGGTCTAGGCTGGGGCTTGTTTTCGGCCTTTGCCTACGCTCTCTATATCATTTTACCCCTCAATTTAATCAAAAAATGGGGAAGCATGCTGGTTATTGGGGTCGGCATGCTCTTGCCAGGGATTCTCATGCTTCCTTTTAGTGGCTTGGTATCCTTTCAAGGACACTATTCTTCGGATAACCTCTGGGCCCTCTTTGGCTTGATTGTGTTAGGAACCATTTTTGCTTATACGGTCTTTCTTAAAGGAACTTCGATGGTCGGGGCGGTCAAGGGGAGTTTATTAGCTTCTATCGAGCCTATTTCCGCTGTATTTTTCGCCTATATGATTATGAACGATCAATTCTATGCGATTGATTTTATAGGGATGGGGATGATCCTGTTGGCAGTTCTTCTAATCTCTCTGAAAGACCTCATTATTCAAAAAGAAAAAGGAATTCTATAAAAAAGATGCTGGGTGTTTGCCCAACATCTTTTTTAGGTCATTTGCCAGAAATAGTCGATGATATATGTGAGACCATAAGTGTAGATGACCAGAGTAATCGGTTTACAGAGAATAATAATGGTCATATAGCGCTTAAAGGTCATATTGGTCAATCCAGCTAGCATGCAGAGAAAGTCCGCTGGACTGATGGGCCAGATCATCATGAAGATGAAGAAACGATCAAACCTCTTGCCTTCGTTGAGCCAGTTAATATATTTGTCGTAAGTCTTCTGGCTGACCATAGACTGGACAAATTTAGGCCCGTACATTCTCGCGAGGTGGAAAATGATGGCACAGCCAATGACGATGCCGATGTAATTGTAGATGGTCCCAATGATGTGGCCATAGATAAAGACACCAGCGACAGACGTAAGAGCGCCAGGAATAATAGGGACCACTGTTTGAAGGATCTGAAGAAAGATAAAGAGAGGTGGACCGAAGATCCCTGCTTGGAGAATAAAAGCCGACAAGGTTTCCTTGGATTGGAGGATGCCAGCAAAGTAGGCCCAGATACAGAAAGCAAGGGTTGCCAGGGCCCCAACGATGGAGGACCAATTGATGATTTTTTGGAGGAGAGGGGAGACCTCCCTCATTTTTTTTTCTTTTGTTATCATAACTCTTCCGCGTAGTTTTTTCTTCTACTATACCACGTTTTTGGAACTTTGTAACGATTTTGTCTATTTTAGGGAATATCAAAGAGATAGAATGGGTCCTCTTACAAAGGTGAGACAACGAAGCAAGTGCAAAATACGTCTATTTATGCTACAATGAAGAGAATATAAAAAATGGAGAAAAACGTGTCAATCGAAAATTACAAACCAGATTTTGCGGTGGAAGCAGCCTATGATCTCACCGTTGCAGACTTGAAAAAACAAGGTATTAAGGCAGTCCTTGTGGATTTGGATAACACCTTGATTGCTTGGAATAATCCGGATGGGACTCCTGAGATGCGCCAGTGGTTGCATGACCTTCGTGACGGAGGGATTCGGGTTATCGTGGTGTCTAATAATAGTCCCAAACGGGTCAAGCGCGCTGTTGAGAAATTTGATATTGACTATGAAGCCTGGTCGCTCAAGCCCTTTACTTTTGGGATTGATCGGGCTCTCAAACGTTTCCACTATGAGAAAAATGAAGTGGTCATGGTCGGGGATCAACTGATGACGGATATCCGGGCTGCCCATCGGGCGGGCATTCGTTCGATTTTGGTCAAACCTTTGGTTGAGCATGACTCCATCAAGACCCAGATCAACCGGGCGCGTGAACGCCGTGTCATGAAGCAAATGGCCGAAAAATATGGTCCGATTGTATATAAAAAAGGAATTTAAGAATGGAAGAATTATTCTGTATTGGCTGTGGAGCGCCCATTCAGACAGAAAACAAAGAGGGGCTAGGCTATACTCCCCAATCAGCTCTTGAAAAGGGCTTGGAAACAGGCGAAGTCTATTGCCAACGTTGTTTCCGTCTCCGTCACTACAATGAAATCACAGATGTGCATCTGACAGATGATGATTTCCTAAAGCTCCTTCACGAAGTAGGGGATAGTGATGCACTCGTGGTCAATGTAGTGGATATTTTTGATTTTAATGGATCCGTTATCCCTGGCCTACCACGCTTTGTAGCAGGAAATGATGTCCTTTTAGTCGGAAATAAAAAGGACATCTTGCCTAAGTCTGTCAAGGATAGCAAGGTGACCCATTGGTTGATGGAGCGGGCCCACGAAGAAGGCATGCGTCCTGTCGATGTGGTCCTCACCTCTGCCCAAAACAAGAGTGCTATCAAGGATTTGATGGAAAAGATTGAGCAGTACCGCAAGGGACGTGATGTCTATGTGGTGGGTGTGACAAACGTAGGGAAATCGACCCTCATCAATGCGATTATCCAAGAAATCACTGGAGACAAGGATATCATCACGACCTCTCGCTTCCCAGGGACGACACTGGACAAGATTGAAATCCCATTGGACGATGGATCCTACATCTACGATACACCGGGGATTATTCATCGCCACCAAATGGCTCATTACTTGACGGCAAAAAACCTCAAGTATGTCAGCCCTAAAAAGGAAATCAAACCCAAGACTTATCAGCTCAATCCAGAGCAAACCCTCTTCTTGGGTGGTCTGGGACGGTTTGACTTTATCAAGGGAGAAAAGCAAGGCTTCACCGCCTTCTTTGATAATGAACTCAAGCTTCACCGAACCAAGCTAGAAGGAGCGACCGCCTTTTATGACAAGCATGTCGGTGGCTTACTAACTCCTCCCAATAGCAAGGAAAAAGAAGAATTCCCACCTTTGATTTCCCATGAGTTTACCATCAAGGACAAGACAGACCTGGTCATTTCAGGCCTCGGCTGGATCCGCGTCAATGGAGAAGCCAAAGTAGCCGTCTGGGCACCAGAAGGCGTCGCCGTCGTTACCCGCAAAGCTATTATTTAAAAATTTGAAAGGAAATAGTTTCTTTATAGACTGGGCGAGTGCAACGAGCCTAGAAAGGATACTTTTCGCTGTGGTGAAAGCCTAAGTAGATATTTTACTACTTAGCCGCGGAAAATTTGAGGCTTTAGGCTCAAATTTAAGTCATGGAACTCCGCTAGGAGGTCGCTGACGACTGCCACCACATCAGAAAAGTATCAAAAAAGAAACCATGAAAAAAGCATGACATTAACATCCAAACAACGGGCTTTCCTCAACAGCCAAGCCCACAGCCTCAAACCCATTATCCAAATCGGGAAAAATGGGCTCAATGACCAAATCAAAACCAGTGTGCGCCAAGCGCTTGATGCGCGCGAACTGATCAAAGTGACCCTTCTTCAAAATACGGATGAGAATATCCATGAAGTAGCAGAAATCTTGGAAGAAGAAATTGGTGTGGATACAGTTCAAAAAATTGGACGCATCCTCATCTTATACAAACAATCAAGCAAAAAAGAAAACCGGAAGATTTCAGTCAAAGTAAAAGAAATCTAAGAGACACAGGAGAGCAGGTATATGGCCATTGAACTATTAACCCCCTTTACCAAGGTGGAGTTAGAGCCAGAGATCAAAGATAAGAAACGCAAACAAGTGGGAATCCTCGGAGGGAATTTCAATCCCGTCCATAATGCCCATCTTGTAGTTGCAGATCAAGTCCGCCAGCAATTAGGCTTGGACAAGGTTCTTCTCATGCCAGAATATGAGCCTCCGCATGTGGATAAAAAAGAAACCATAGATGAAGGTCATCGTCTGAAAATGCTCGAACTAGCCATTGATGGTATTGAAGGTCTGGAGATCGAGACGATTGAGCTAGAGCGTAAAGGGATCTCCTATACCTACGATACGATGAAGCTGCTCAATGAGCGAGACCCAGATACAGACTATTACTTTATCATTGGAGCGGATATGGTTGACTACCTGCCAAAATGGTATCGGATTGACGAATTAGTGGAGATGGTGCAGTTTGTCGGTGTTCAACGTCCCCGTTACAAGGCGGGAACCTCCTATCCTGTGATCTGGGTCGATGTTCCTCTTATGGACATCTCTTCTAGCATGGTGCGAGAGTTTATCGCCCAAGGTCGGACGCCCAATTTTATGTTGCCAAAGCCAGTATTGGACTACATCAAGAAAGAAGGTTTGTATTAATGACCTATGAAAACTATCTCGGCTTTTCTCGTGAAGTCTTACTTGAAAAAATGGGTCAAATCTTGCCAGAAAAACGGCTAACCCACTGTTTAGGGGTTGAGAAAGCTGCGCGTGACTTGGCCAAACGCTATGGGGCTGATGAAGAGCAGGCTGGACTAGCAGGTTTGTTGCATGACTATGCCAAGAAATTATCAGATCAGGAATTTCTCGATTTGATCGATCGCTATGAGCTGGATCCAACATTAAAAAATTGGGGCAATAATGTCTGGCATGGGATGGTTGGGATTTACAAGATCCAAGAAGATCTAGGACTGACAGATCCAGCCATTCTTCGGAGTATTGAGATTCACACCGTGGGAAGCGGACAGATGTCAACTTTAGACAAGATTATCTATGTGGCCGATTATATTGAGCACAACCGGGCTTTTCCGGGGGTAGAGCAAGCTCGTGACATCGCCCAAGTCTCCTTGGATCGTGCCGTGGCCTATGAGACGGCTCGCACAGTCGAACACTTGGCTCACCAAGGATTGCCCATTTATCCCCAAACCCTTGAAACCTATAACGCCTTTGTGAAGTATTTGAAAGAGGAGCAGTGAGTGAAGACAGCTTTTATCATTATCGATGTACAAAATATCTTAGTGGAAACAGGTTTTGAGACAGGAAAGCTCTTAGAGAAGATTGCTTATTTACAAGAACAGGCTAGAAAACAGCAGGTTGAAATTATCTACATACAGCATATCGAAACGCCAGAGGCTTTAGCCTCAGAAGATTGGCAATTATCGCCCCTGTTGAAAAGACAGGAGAATGAAAAGGTATTTCAGAAGCGATACAATAGCATGTTTAAAGAGACAGGATTAAAAGAATACTTGGATCAACAAGGGATTGAACAACTGGTCCTGTGTGGTATGCAGACAGAATATTGTGTCGATACATCCGTCAAAGTGGGATTTGAATACGGCTACAAGCTGGTCATTCCAGAAGGTGCTGTCACAACCTTTGATGGAGAGGATATCCCAGCAGAAACGCTCAATGAATTTTATGAGAATATTTGGGAAGAACGTTTTGCGGATGTCTTAGATTACAAATCAATTTTTTAAAGGAAGAGGATTACATGAAAGAAAAAGAACTACTTGAACTTGTTGTTAAAGCTGCCGATGAAAAGCGTGCAGAAGACATTGTCGCTTTGGATGTTCAAAGCTTGACCAGCGTGACAGATTACTTTGTCATCGCAAGCTCTATGAATAGCCGTCAGTTGGAGGCTATCGCTGAAAATATTCGCGAGAAGGTCGTTGAAGCTGGTGGCAATGCCAGCCACGTCGAAGGTGATTCAGCTGGAGGTTGGGTCCTTCTTGACTTAGGTGGTGTGGTGGTCCATGTCTTCTCAGAAGAAATGCGTACCCACTATAACCTAGAAAAGCTTTGGCACGAAGCAAGTGCTGTTGATCTTTCAGCAACCCTAGCATAAGCAGGTAAACTCAGTTGGTAGCAACTGAGTTTTGTTGGTTAAATTGAAATTCTATGGAAAGAAAGGATAGGGCCTTGTGTTTAGTTAGTTTGATAATTGAACACGAGCTAAAAGCTGTGAGAAAAAGATAAACTTCCTTTGTATCTGACGATACGGCAGAAAGTTTCCTATTTTCTCTATGCTTTTAAGGCTCTTTGTATCTTGATTTATGGCGACTTATGAAACATTTGCGGCGGTCTATGATGCGGTCATGGATGACAGTCTGTATGATTTGTGGACGGATTTTTCCCTCCGCCATCTCCCTAAAAGCAAGGATCGGAAAAAATTACTGGAATTGGCTTGTGGGACAGGAATTCAATCTGTTCGTTTTTCCCAAGCTGGATTTGATGTGACAGGGTTAGACCTGAGTGCTGACATGCTGAAAATTGCTGAAAAAAGAGCTACTTCAGCTAAGCAGAAGATTGATTTTATCGAGGGCAATATGCTGGACCTGTCGCAAGCAGGCACTTATGATTTCGTGACCTGCTACTCGGATTCTATCTGCTACATGCAGGACGAGGTAGAAGTAGGAGACGTCTTTAAGGAAGTCTATAATGTCCTCAATGAAGGCGGAGTCTTTATTTTTGATGTCCATTCGACCTACCAGACAGATGAGGTCTTCCCAGGCTATTCTTATCATGAAAATGCGGAAGACTTTGCCATGCTTTGGGATACCTACGAGGATGAAGCCCCCCACTCCATCGTCCATGAGCTGACCTTCTTTGTCCAAGAAGAGGATGGATCCTTTAGTCGCCACGATGAAGTTCATGAGGAACGCACTTATGAAGTTTTAACCTATGACATCTTATTGGAGCAGGCTGGCTTTAAATCTTTCAAATTGTATGCAGACTTTGAGGACAAAGAGCCAACAAAGACCAGCAAACGTTGGTTTTTTGTAGCACAGAAGTAGGACAGCATGACAGTTACAGGTATTATTGCAGAATTTAATCCCTTTCACAATGGACACAAGTACCTGCTGGAAAAGGCAGAAGGACTGAAAATCGTTGCCATGTCTGGGAATTTTGTCCAACGTGGTGAGCCTGCCATTGTAGACAAGTGGACACGGGCGCAGATGGCTTTGGAAGATGGAGCAGACCTGGTGGTCGAGCTCCCCTTTCTCGTGGCTGTTCAGTCAGCTGATCATTTTGCCAAGGGAGCGGTGGAGATTTTGTCCCGTCTGGGAATCGACCAATTGACCTTTGGGACAGAAGAGGTCATAGATTACCAAGCGATTGCGACTGTTTATTCGGAGAAAGCAAGGGAAATGGAAGCTTTCTTGCGAAGCCTTCCGGATGATTTATCCTATCCACAGAAGACCCAAAAAATGTGGGAAACCTTTGCTGGAGTGGAGTTCACAGGAGCTACTCCCAACCATATCCTGGGCTTGGCTTATGCCAAGGCTTGTGCTGGGAAGGGGATTGCGCTCAAGCCTATTCAACGCCAGGGTGCAGGCTACCATTCAGAAGAAAAAGAAGTGGCCTATGCTTCTGCCACTAGTCTACGCCTGCACAAGGAAGATCAGGATTTTGTCGCTAAATTCATGCCCAATAGCCAACTCTTTCAGTCGGCTCCACAGGTATCTTGGGAGGATTATGACCAACTGCTCCGTTATCAAATCCTAACCCATCCAGATCTGACACAGATTTTTCAAGTCAATGAGGAGCTGGCCCATCGGATAAAGGAGGCAGTTCGAAGTGCTAATTCTGTGGAAGAGTTGGTGGAGAAAGTCGCAACAAAGCGCTATACCAAGGCTCGTGTCCGTCGCATCTTGACCTACATCTTGGTAGGGGTGATGGATCAAGCTCTTCCCGATGCCATTCATGTCTTAGGATTTTCCGCAAAGGGACAAGCTCACCTCAAAGGCTTGAAAAAATCAGTAGAAATCGTGACTAGAATCGGTAAGGAACCTTGGGATGCCTTGACCCAGCAAGCGGATCAGGTGTATCAGCTAGGCCATCCCCAATTGCCAGAGCAGATCTGGGGTCGGGTGCCAGTGAGAGTGGAAGAATAGAAAGTCTGACGTAAATTTTTTCTGCCCACATTCACGTAAGGCAAGAAAGTGATGCTGCGCGGAAACAGTGTTTATCCATTGTCTAAAAATTTTTTTAGACAATGGATTTTTTGTTTTTGCCAAATTTAGAAACTTTTTACGAATAATTAAGTGGAGAGGGAAAAAACTTGTACAAGTTCCTGACAAGTTTTTATTTTTCATGTATAATAAAAGAAAAGAGGTAGAATGAGGTATGGTCATGGAAGCAGTCGTTTATTCAACATTCCGCAATCATTTGAAGGATTACATGAAGAAGGTGAATGATGAGTTTGAGCCTTTGACGGTAGTAAATAAGAATCCAGATGAAGATATTGTGGTCATCTCTAAGAGTGAGTGGGACAGCCTACAAGAAACCCTGAGACTAGCTCAGAACAAAGAATTGTCAGATAAGGTCTTGCGGGGCATGGCAGAAGTCCGAGCTGGTCAGGTTCAACTCCATGAGATTGAGGGGTAACAGATGTTACTCAAGTTTACAGAAGATGCCTGGAAGGATTATTGTTACTGGCAAAGTCAGGACAAAAAAACACTGAAGCGAATCAATACTCTTATCAAAGAGATCCAAAGGGATCCATTTGCAGGGATTGGTAAGCCTGAGCCCTTGAAATATGACTTTCAAGGAGCATGGTCGAGACGGATTGATGCAGAGAATCGCCTGATTTATATGCTAGATGAGTCAGGTGTCGCTTTTCTCTCTTTTAAAGACCATTACTAAGTTTCTAAAAGAGAGTCTTTTTTTATAGTTAAACTAGCTATTTAAAGTTTCCAACTCATAGAAAATTCGCATGAATTCCCCCGTTAAAAATAGAAAAATCTAGTCTAATGTGGACGATTTGTGATATAATGTTAAAGATTGAAAATAATATGAATCAAACACAAGGAGAATCCTCATGGGACGTAAATGGGCCAATATTGTAGCCAAGAAAACTGCCAAAGATGGCGCTAACTCAAAAGTATATGCGAAATTCGGAGTAGAAATCTATGTAGCCGCTAAAAAAGGTGAGCCAGATCCAGAATTGAATACTGCTTTGAAATTCGTTATCGACCGTGCCAAACAAGCGCAAGTGCCAAAACACGTAATTGATAAAGCAATCGATAAGGCAAAAGGAAACACAGACGAAACCTTTACAGAAGGACGTTACGAAGGGTTCGGACCAAATGGTTCCATGTTGATCGTTGATACCTTGACGTCAAACGTCAACCGTACAGCTGCCAATGTCCGTGCTGCCTTTGGTAAAAACGGTGGAAACATGGGAGCTTCTGGTTCTGTATCTTACCTCTTTGACAACAAGGGCGTTATCGTCTTTGCAGGTGATGATGCGGATGCCATCTTTGAGCTTTTGCTGGAAGCAGATGTGGATGTAGATGATGTCGAAGCAGAAGAAGGGACCATCACTGTTTACACTGCTCCAACTGACCTTCACAAAGCGATCGTTGCTTTGCGTGAATCTGGTATCGAAGAATTCCAAGTAACCGAATTGGAAATGATTCCTCAATCAGAAGTTGAGTTGTCAGGTGAAGATTTGGAAACCTTTGAAAAACTCTACAGCGTTCTTGAAGATGATGAGGACGTGCAAAAAATCTATACTAACGTAGATGGATTCTAATAGAAATAGACCTTTGAAGATAATTTCTTCAAAGGTTTTTTTCTTGAGGTTTGGCATTTTTAGGAAGGAAGGCAGAGGACACAACAATGATGATATAGTCCCTGGCTATAACTGAGAGAAAAAAATAGGAATTAGACGAATAGGGGAGGCAGTGATAGAATAGAACTATGCTAGAAAGGGGACGAAAAATGGTATCATTTTCCTATGAACATCTAGTGCCCATTCGGCATTACGTGCATCAGCATCCAGAGTTATCTGGACAAGAATACCAAACCACAGCTTATCTCAAAGCCTATTTGGAAAAGCTAGGTGTACGCATTTTAAACAGTGGATTAAAGACAGGTCTGATTGCTGAAATCGGAAGCGGTAAACCAGTCATTGCCCTTCGCGCAGATATTGATGCCCTTCCAATTCAGGAGAACACGGGTCTCGACTACCAAAGTCAAAACCCTGGTGTCATGCATACCTGTGGTCATGATTTCCATCAGGTTAGCCTATTAGGGGCTGCAGAAGTCCTAAAAGGTATGGAAACAGACTTAAAGGGAACGGTTCGGTTAATCTTTCAGCCGGCTGAGGAGACTTCTGAAGGAGCATCTGCGGTATTAGCGACCGGGCTCCTAGAGGATGTACAGGCCATCCTTGGATTTCACAACATGCCGTCATTGCCTGCGGGTCAGTTGGCCTTGCGTCCAGGCGCCATGATGGCAGGAGTTGAAAAGTTCAAGGTGACTGTCACTGGGGTGAGCAGTCATGCAGCTCGACCGGATCTCGGTTTGGATACGGTTGTAGCGATTACTAGTATGGTCCAGCAGTTGCAGACCTTGGTCTCCCGTACGGTTTCGCCATTTGAGACAGCTGTCCTATCGGTGACCCATATCGAAGCTGGTTCAACCTGGAATGTTCTTCCCAAGTCTGGTTACTTTGAAGGAACTATTCGAACCTTTAATCCGGATCTCCAGAGACGCCTTAAGGCGGATTTCATTCGTGTTATCGAACAGATCTCTAACAGCACGGGAGTCATGGTCCAATTTGATTGGGGCAAGACACCACCGGTTACCTATAATGATAAGGCTTTGGCTAAAAAAGTCTTTCGTTGGTCCAAGTCTTTTGCAGAAGTTGTCGAGGCCCAACCATCGACAGCGGGTGAAGATTTTGCTTTTTATCAAGAGAAAATCCCAGGAGTCTTTGCTTTTATCGGATCCAATGGTGCAGCAGATGCACCGGATCTCCACCATGATAGCATGGTCATAGATGATGCTGCTTTTGCAGTATCAGTTCCATATTACGTAGAAAATGCCCTCGCTTTACTGGAAAAATTTTCAACCAAATGAGACGTGATAGATAAAACCTATCACCGTCATAAAGAAAATATAATACCCAAGAGTCAGGAATTTTGATATGATGGAAAAAGCTGTTTTTTAAAGAGGAATAAACAATTTTAGTGAAAAAGGAGAACAAATGAAATTGAATAAATTTATCAAATGTGTTGGTTTGAGCCTTGTGGGCTTAGCAGCAGTTGGGACTTTGGTAGCCTGCTCATCAAAGTCATCAAGTAAATCAAGTGGAAAACGGACCATTGAAGTCGCAACGGTTGGAACAACCAAACCCTTCACCTATGATAAGGACGGGGAATTGACTGGTTATGAAATCGAAGTCATGCGTGAAATCTTCAAAGGATCAGATAAGTATGAAATCAACTTTAATAAGACAGAATGGTCTTCTATCTTTGCTGGATTAGACGGCGATCGTTACCAAATCGGTGTCAGCAACCTTAGCTACGATAAAAAACGTGCGGAAAAATACTTGTACCCAAATCCATACGCAAAGAACCCAGTGGTCTTAGTGGTTCGCAAAGATTCAGGAATCAAGTCACTGGATGATATCGGTGGCAAGTCTACAGAAGTCATCCAAGGAACTTCTACAGCGAAACAATTGGAAGCTTACAATGAAGAGCACAAGGACAATCCAACAGAGCTCAAATATACAGATGGAACCATCCAATCTATTCTTGCTAATTTGAGCGATGGACGTTCAGATTATAAGATTTTTGAACGTTTGACAGTTGAAGCCTTGATCAAGGACCAAGGGTTGGATAATTTGGAAGTGATTGAACTTCCAAGTGATCAACAACCATACGTATACCCAATCCTTGCCAAAGGTGAGAAAGAATTAGAAACCTTCGTCAACAAACGGATCAAAGAGTTGTACGAAGATGGGACGCTTGAAAAATTGTCTAAGAAGTATTTTGGTGGAACCTACCTTCCAGAAGCTTCTGATATTAAATAAGGTTTTTTAAAAACATCATAAGGAGAAAGAATATGAAATTAACAAAACTTTTTGGTGTAGCAGCTCTTGCTACCGTTGCAACCTTTGCCTTAGCAGCATGTGGGTCTTCAAAATCATCTAAATCATCTGATAAAGATGGTGTGACAACTGTTAAAGTTGGGGTGATGAGCTTAAGTGATACAGAAGAAGCTCGTTGGAAAGAAGTGCAAAAAAACTTGGATGATGCAAAAGCAAACATCAAGTTGGAATTCACTGAGTTTACAGACTATTCTCAACCAAACCAAGCTGTTCGCGATGGGGATGTGGATATCAACGCTTTCCAACATTACAACTACCTTGAAAACTGGAACAAAGAAAACAGCGCAGACCTAGTTTCTGTAGCAGATACTTACATTGCGCCAATCCGTCTTTACTCTGGTACTAAAGATGGGAAGAACAAATATACAGATGTAAAAGACATTCCTGAAAAAGGAACCATTGCAGTACCAAACGATCCAACAAACGAAAGCCGTGCTTTGTATGTATTGGAATCAGCTGGTTTGATCAAGTTGGATACAAAAGATGGGGAATTGGCTACCATCAGCAACATCAAAGACAATCCAAAGAACTTGACAATTTCTGAGTTGGACGCTTCTCAAACAGCTTCTTCACTTCCATCAGTTGATGCAGCAATCATCAATAACACCTTTGTTCGTGAAGCAGGTATTGATTACAAGAAAGCTCTCTTTGTAGAAAAAGCAAACAGCAACTCTAAACAATGGTACAACTTGATTGCAGCTAAGAAAGATTGGAAATCATCTGATAAAGCGAAAGCAATCGAAGCCATTATTAAAGCCTACCATACTGATAACGTGAAGAAAGTCATCGAAGAATCTTCAGACGGTATGGACCAACCAGTTTGGTAATTGAGAGGATGAATAGAGAGGTGGAGAAGGTTTTCTCTACCTCTTATCGTGTATAGTAGGAGGAAATGATGTCCAATCCAAGAGAGACAGAACAAATACGCAAATTTGAAAATGATGAGGTGGCTCAGCATTATTTTGAAGTCCTGAGGACTCTCATTTCCAAGCGGTCCATCTTTGCCCAGCAGATTGGCTTAAAGGAAGTGGCGACCTATTTGGGAGAAATTTTCACAGCAGCAGGAGCTAAGGTAACTGTGGATGACAGTTACACAGCGCCATTTGTCATTGCTAAATTTGTTTCACCCAATCCGGATGCCAAGACCATCATTTTCTACAACCATTACGATACTGTTCCAGCAGATGGCGACCAACCTTGGACGAGTGATCCTTTTACGCTGTCGGTCCATTACGGGACCATGTATGGTCGAGGGGTAGATGATGACAAGGGGCATATTACAGCACGGTTAACGGCTATTCGAAAATATATCCGTGAGAATGGCGACCTGCCAGTCAACATTACCTTTATCATCGAAGGAGCAGAAGAATCTGCTTCGACCGACCTGGACAAGTATCTAGCCAAACACAAAAAACACTTGCGTGGGGCAGATCTCTTAGTCTGGGAACAAGGGACTCGTAACCAACAAGGGGAACTGGAAATCTCCGGTGGCAACAAGGGGATTGTGACCTTTGACATGGTGGTCAAAAGTGCAGATGTGGATATCCATTCCAGCTATGGTGGGGTGGTGGAGTCAGCATCCTGGTATCTGCTCAATGCTTTGTCCAGCCTTCGAGATAAAGACGGTCGCATCTTGGTGGATGGCCTCTATGATTTGATTGAGGAGCCTAACGAGCGGGAATTGGCCTTGATTGACCGTTATGCCAATAAGACAGCAAACGATGTGACTGAGATTTACAATCTCCAATTGCCTATCTTGAAAGAGGAACGCAGTGAGTTCTTGAAACGATTTTATTTTGAACCAGCCATGAACATTGAAGGCTTGGGGACAGGCTATCAGGGTCAAGGAGTCAAAACCATTCTACCTGCAGAAGCTCGAGCCAAGATGGAAGTTCGGTTGGTGCCTGGCTTGGAACCCAAACAAGTCTTAGAATTGATTCGTGCTCAGTTGGATAAAAATGGCTTTGAGAAGATTGATCTCGTCTATACACTAGGGGAAATGAGTTATCGGAGCGATATGAGTGCGCCTTCCATTCTCAATGTCATTGATCTGGCCAAACGCTTTTATCCAGAAGGGGTCTGTGTCCTTCCAACAACTGCAGGCACTGGTCCCATGCATACGGTCTTTGAGGCCTTGCAAGTTCCTATGGCTGCCTTTGGAATCGGAAATGCCAATAGTCGAGATCATGGTGGGGATGAGAATGTGAAAATTGCTGACTACTATACCCATATTGAATTAATTAAGGAGTTAATCACAAGTTATGAGTAAAGAAATTATCAAATTGGACCATATCGATGTTACCTTTCATCAGAAAAAACGGGAAATTGTAGCCGTGAAGGATGTGACCATTCATATCAATGAAGGGGATATTTACGGGATTGTTGGTTATTCTGGAGCAGGGAAATCAACTCTTGTACGGGTCATCAATCTCTTGCAAGTACCGTCAGCAGGTACTATCACTGTAGATGGCGATGTCATCTATCAAGACCAGGTGACGTTGAATGCTGCGGCTTTACGCCAAAAACGTCGGGACATTGGTATGATTTTCCAACATTTCAATCTAATGGCCCAAATGACCGCTGCTGAAAACGTGGCTTTTGCCCTCAAACATTCAGACTTATCTAAAGAGCAAAAGGCTGAAAAAGTAGCCAAGTTGTTGGAACTAGTTGGTCTGTCAGATCGGGCGGACAACTATCCTGCTCAATTGTCAGGTGGACAAAAACAACGGGTGGCGATTGCGCGTGCGCTCGCCAACGATCCAAAGATTTTGATTTCTGACGAATCAACATCCGCCCTAGATCCAAAAACGACCAAACAAATCCTTGCTCTTCTGCAAGAGCTGAATCAGAAGTTGGGCTTGACAGTGGTCTTGATTACCCATGAAATGCAGATCGTTAAAGACATTGCCAATCGAGTGGCTGTCATGCAAAATGGTGAATTGATTGAAGAAGGCTCTGTTTTAGACATCTTCTCTAATCCTAAGAATGAATTGACACAAGACTTCATCACAACTGCAACAGGAATCGAGGAAGCTATGGTGAAAATCAACCAGCAACAAATTGTTAAGAAATTGCCGGCTGATTCTGTTTTGGCCCATTTGAAATATTCTGGTTCGGTGACAGACACAGCGATTATCAACGATATTTATAAACAGTACCAAGTGTCTGCTAATATTCTACACGGAAACATTGAAATTTTGGATCATACCCCTGTTGGTGAGTTGGTTGTTATCCTTACTGGGGAAGCAGCGAATCTAACTGCAGCACAGCGGGATCTACAAGCAGCAGGTGTTTCTGTGCGTGTCTTAAAAGAAGGGAGTAATGCATGATTGACTTTATTCAAACCTATCTACCAAATGTTTACCGGATGGGCTGGAGTGGCCAAGCTGGATGGGGAACAGCGATTTATCTGACCCTTTACATGACCTTTATCTCTTTTGTGATTGGTGGTTTATTGGGACTCATTGCAGGATTATTATTAGTCTTGACAGCACCTGGTGGGATTATCGAGAATAAATTGGTTTTCCATATCTTGGATAAAATCACGTCCATCTTCCGTGCCATTCCTTTTATCATCTTGCTAGCCTTGATCAATCCCTTTACTCGTATGATTGTCGGAACTGGGATTGGTCCTACGGCGGCCTTAGTTCCCCTATCTTTAGCTGTCTTTCCTTTCTTTGCCCGCCAAGTCCAAGTTGTTTTGTCTGAATTGGACCGTGGGGTGATTGAAGCAGCTCAAGCTAGTGGGGCAACCTTTTGGGATATTGTTGGTGTCTACCTTCGTGAAGGACTTCCTGATTTGATTCGTGTCACAACCGTGACCCTCATTTCCTTGGTTGGTGAAACAGCCATGGCGGGTGCGATTGGAGCAGGTGGTCTCGGAAACGTGGCTATTTCATATGGTTACCAACGCTTTAATAATGACGTTACCTTGCTAGCAACCTTCTTGATTCTGCTGTTGATCTTCTTTATTCAATTTATTGGTGATTTCTTAACCAAAAAAATTAGTCACCGATGAGGACGGGTAAGGTAAATAAAAATGATACAGAAACATCAGTTTAAGCAGGTTGCAGCCTTTGCAGGCTTGTATTTTCTTGCCATTGGATTAGGCGTCCTACTGGGAAGTCTGGTTGACAATCGAGGAAACATGTTTTATGCTCCAGCCTTCTCCGCCCTAGTTGGTGGAGGGATCTATCGAGTCTATGTTGAAAAAATTCAACGAACAGGAGCCATTCTAGTAGTCGCTCTTGTGATTGGTTCTTTTTTCCTTTTCACCCGTCATGGAGCTGGAGCCTTTCTTCCTGCTGTTGTTGGAGGTCTTTTGGCCGAATTGGTCGCAGCCCGTGGACACTACCAGTCGAAGTTAGGCAATGCCTTGTCTTTCCTCCTCTTTTCCTTTACGACGACAGGGCCCATTCTGATGATGTGGATCCAACCGGCTAGTTACCGTGCTTCTTTACAAGCACGTGGGAAAACGATGGATTATATTGAACGCGTTATGGTACCGTCGAATATGGAGACAGTAAGCTGGTTTTTATTGACCCTTCTTCTTGGAGCTCTACTAGGTTATCTTCTTGGACAATTGGTCTATCAAAAGCTAGATAGAAAATAACATGATGGAGAAGAAATATGCACAATAATTTACTAGTCCTTCAGTCAGACTTTGGTCTGGTGGATGGGGCTGTCTCTGCTATGATCGGGGTTGCTTTAGAGGAATCACCAACCCTCAAGATTCACCACTTGACTCATGATATTACCCCTTATAATATCTTTGAAGGAAGTTACCGCCTCTTTCAGACGGTGGACTACTGGCCAGAAGGGACAACCTTTGTATCGGTCGTCGATCCAGGTGTCGGCTCTAAACGAAAGAGCGTTGTAGCCAAAACAGCGAAGAATCAATACATTGTCACTCCGGATAATGGAACCCTATCTTTCATCAAGAAACATGTAGGGATTGTTGCTATCCGTGAGATTTCAGAGGTCAAAAACCGCCGGGCCAATACAGAGTTTTCTTATACCTTTCACGGGCGTGATGTCTATGCCTATACAGGAGCTAAGTTAGCCAGTGGGCATATCAGCTTTGAGGAAGTAGGGCCAGAACTTAGTGTCGAACACATTGTGGAAATTCCGGTGGTGGAGACTGTTATAGAGGACAATCTTGTCAAAGGAGCCGTTGACATCTTGGATGTGCGCTTTGGTTCTCTTTGGACCTCGATTACTCGGGAAGAATTCAATCATTTGGAACCTGCATTTGGAGAGCGCTTTGAAGTAACCATTTATAACAATGACATGCTGGTTTACCAAAACCAAGTGACCTATGGTAAGTCCTTCGCCGATGTGCGGATTGGACAGCCAATCCTTTATATCAATTCCCTCTACCGTGTTGGTCTTGCCATCAACCAGGGATCCTTTGCCAAGGCCTATAATGTAGGAGTTGGGGCTTCTTGGCATATTGAAATTAGAAAAATGGAAAATTAATAGGAGATAAAAAATGAAACAAAAACAAGCTTTTTCAATTAAGGATGTTGTAGCTATTGGGGTTGGAGCAGCCCTCTTTGTGGTCATTGCGATGATTCCAATTCCGGCACCTGCTCCAAATACAAACATTCAGTTGCAATACGCTCTTCAAGCCCTCTTTAGTGTGATTTTTGGTCCAATTGTTGGTTTCTTGATGGGCTTAATCGGTCATGCTATTAAGGATGCCATGACCTATGGCCTCTGGTGGACTTGGATTATTTCTAGTGGCTTGTTTGGTCTCTTTGTTGGTATCTTCCGCAAACAAATCGGTAACCTCAAAGGAGAAGTGACCAAGAAAGAATTGATCGTCTTTAACGTTGTTCAAGTCATTGCCAACTTGCTTATTTGGGGATTGATTGCACCGATTGGAGATGTGATGATCTACAAAGAAAGTGCCAACAAGGTCTTCCTTCAGGGAGTTGTAGCAGGTTCTGTTAATGCTTTGACAGTTGCTATTGCAGGTTCTCTTCTCTTGATTGCCTATGCCCGTACCCAAACAAAAGATGGAAGTTTATCTAAAGATTAATCGTAAATAAGAAGAGAAGAGAGAGGGACAGAAATCGGTCATTCGTTAGAATTCGATTTCGTCGTCCCACCTCCGCACAGTTGAGTAGGGCTGTAAAAGCTGATGAAATCAGCGTAGTAGAGCCCACTCAACCACTGCGTCTTGCTCGACAATCCAAAGATAATTGAGAGGCTAGGACTTTTGTCCCAGCCTCTTTTTTTGTTTATCAAAAATATTTTTTACAAAATGTAAGATATATGTTGCAAAATATAAAATATAGTGTATAATAGAGTTATAAAAACAAGAAAGGAAAAGCCTGTGGCGAAAAATCTCAAATTGAAAATGGCCCGGGTCGAGCATGATATGACCCAGGGAGATCTTGCAGATGCCATCGGGGTGACACGCCAGACCATTGGCCTGATCGAGGCAGGGAAGTACAATCCGACCCTCAGCCTCTGCCTTGCTATTTGTAAGACCTTGGATAAGACGCTGGATCAACTGTTCTGGGAGTAACAGTTTTAACAATAGAAAGAGGAAACATATGAAACAAAAGAAAGAACCAATTGTAAAAGATGAACGGACCATGCTGCTTGATGGAAAAATTGCAGGGGAACTTGTTTTAGGAATGACCTGCTTTATCGCCTTATCAGCCTTTGTGAAAGCTAGTATTCTGGACTTAGCCCTAGTAGCCTATATGCCCGAACTTATTCTCTTGATTGTCATGGGAGTTTATGCCTTTGTGAGAAGGATTAGCTCAGGGATCGACATTCGAGATATGTTAGAAAAAGATAGCTGGTTCAGCCGAATTGGGGCAGGCGTCTTATTTGCCTTATTTGTGATCGCAACAGATGTGATTGGGAAGCGCGAAACGGTGAGCTTTATGTTCAGTCCCAAGTATCTGCTCAAAATCGTCCTTGCCATTTTAGTCTTTGCCCTTTTGACTTACCTGTTAGAGAAACCACTTGCTGTTATCAATCGGAAAAAACAAAAGAAGATCGAGGCAGAGTTAGAGGACTAAGGGGAGAGCTTAAAAAGTTATTTAAGAATTTGTATAAAAGCCTGGAATTCCAGGCTTCAGATTGAAGACAAAGTCATATTAAAAAACTTTCCTTAGGTGAGTACGGACGTCAGCGAACTTCTTCGAAGTTCCAAGACTAATTATTGAGCCAAAGGTCTCAATAATTCCGAGTGCCTGAAACGTTATTGTTTCAGGCACTTTTCTCACAGCGGAAAGTTTTGGTATTTTTTTGAATCGATTTAAAAATTGGAACTCATTTTTATTTCTTTGCAGAATCGCTTAACTTATTTTACTTTAAAATAGTTTGTCTACATTCTAAAGTCTGGCCCCCAGGCTTTTATTTTTCAGTCAAATAAATTGCATTCGTTTTCTCGGGAGAGTATACTGGTATAGTTGAATGAAAAATTCTGATAATTTAATCTTAGAAAAGAGAATCTTATGGCAAAACCTATTCGTGTTTTACTTTACTATAAATATGTTCCCATCGAAAACGCAGAACAATTTGCGGCTGATCACTTGGCTTTTTGTAAATCAATTGGCCTCAAAGGACGTATCCTAGTTGCTGATGAAGGAATCAACGGAACCGTTTCTGGTGATTACGAAACAACGCAAAAATACATGGACTATGTTCACAGCCTTCCTGGTATGGAAGACCTCTGGTTCAAGATTGATGAGGAAGAAGAGCAAGCTTTCAAGAAGATGTTTGTACGATATAAGAAAGAGATTGTCCACCTTGGATTAGAGGATGATAACTTCGATAACGATATCAATCCCCTTGAAACGACAGGTGCTTACTTGTCTCCAAAAGAATTTAAAGAAGCTCTTCTAGACGAGGATACAGTTGTCCTTGATACTCGTAACGACTATGAGTACGATCTTGGACACTTCCGTGGCGCTATTCGTCCAGATATCCGCAATTTCCGTGAGTTGCCACAATGGGTCCGTGATAACAAGGAAAAATTCATGGACAAGCGTGTCGTAGTTTACTGTACAGGTGGTGTCCGTTGTGAGAAATTCTCAGGCTGGATGGTGCGTGAAGGCTACAAAGATGTTGGTCAATTGCACGGCGGAATTACAACCTACGGAAAAGACCCAGAAGTTCAAGGAGAGCTGTGGGATGGTAAAATGTACGTCTTTGACGAGCGGATTGCTGTCGATGTCAACCATGTTGATCCAAGCGTTGTCGGAAAAGACTGGTTTGATGGAACACCATGTGAACGCTATGTCAACTGTGGAAATCCTTTCTGTAACCGTCGCATCTTGACTTCAGAAGAAAATGAAGACAAGTACATCCGTGGTTGCTCACATGAGTGCCGTGTTCATCCACGCAATCGCTATGTAGAAGAACACAACTTGTCACAAGAAGAGGTTGCTGAGCGTTTGGCCGTTATCGGTGAGACGCTTGATGGAACTCTTGCATAAGTTAAAAACAGCCTTTTGGCTGTTTTTTTCTATGGAAAGTCGTGAAAATTTGTGCTATAATTTGGTAAGCGATTACAAAAAAGGAGAAAACAAATGTCAGTTGTGTTTTCAATTCGAAATAAAAAGAGTATGTTTGGCTATCAAAAAGTGATGCCAGCTAAAGATGTATTAAATTTGGTGGAAGGAGTTCTTACCTACAGTTTTGAGGAAGCCATGCTTGGTCGCTCTCTCAAAGATTTTCCAGCCATGATGTGTATCCGCTATGGCAAGAGTTGCTTGCCCATCATCCTTCGTTATCTGGATCAAGAGCATGCTTATCAATTCATCCTAGCAGATTTTGCCACCCTTGAAGATTGGCGACTCATCTTGGAATGGCTCAGTGCCCTAGCTCGCCAGTTGGGGAATGAGATTCACGATAATTTGGGAACCAGCTATGACGCAGATTCTATTTTCTCTTTTGACTATGAGAACTATTTGCTGAAGAATCTACAGAATCTAGAAAAAGATCCAGACCTTCATCAATATCAGCTTCAGGGATTTGCTCATCCTGTAATTTTAGATCGTGAGCTCCTTCGTAAAATCCTAGACTCCGCTCAACCTTTAGAGGAGTTCAGTCAAGTGGTTAAAAAGGTACAATACAGCTCCGCCTTCTTTAGTCAAGTTCGTTTCTACCGTCAGAACGAAACGGGAGGCATTATTGGCAGTTACAGTCTAACAGAAGATACGGATACTGTCTTGCCACGAGTGCCTTTTGTTCCAGCAGAGTTTGTAGAGAAGGTCAATATGGATGAAGTTATCGACTGGAAAGTGAACCTAGTGGAAATCACGGGAAATCCTGATATGCCAGAGAGTTATAAGCCGGTGGCTGCTGTGAATTTAGAAGCCCTACTGGATGCTTTGGACTCGAGTGAATTTGAATTGTTGGATGCCAATCAAATTGAAATTAAAAAATTGTCCAAAGAACGCTTGTTGCAATTAGCCCAACTCTAATAAAAAAACAGTTCATTTGAACTGTTTCAGATTGAAGACAAAGTAATTTTAAAAACTTTCCTTAGGTGAGAGCGGACGTCAGCGAACTTTTACGAAGTTCCATGACTAATTATTGAGCCTAAGGTCTCAATAATTCCGAGTGCCTGAAATAACTGTGATTAAGGCACTTTTCTCACAGCGGAAAGTTTTCTATATTCTTAAATGACTAAAAAATATAAATTATTTTATGAAAATTATCTAGCTGTTTTATGTAAAAAAGTAGTTTGTCTACATTCAAAAAGTTCTCAGTGTTGAGAACTTTTTCTTTTAGTTTGATTCATGTGGCAAGATCAAGTTAAGGATGATTCCTGTCATAGCGGAGAGGGCTGTTCCTGATAGGGTCACTGGACCAAGTTTCAGAATTGCTCCACCAAGTCCAAGAACCAACATGGCACTTGCAATAATCAAGTTGCGCATCAAGCTAAAGTCAACGCGTTCTTTGATCAAGACTTTCAAACCATTACTTGCGATTACCCCATAGAGCAAGATGGACATCCCACCGAGAACAGAGTTTGGAATGGTAGAAATGAGAGCAGTAAATTTACCAAGGAAGCTCAAGGAAATAGCAATCAAGGCTGCATTTCGGATAACGGAAACAGAAGCGATGCGAGTCATCCCAATAACGCCTGTATTTTCACCGTAAGTGGTATTGGCTGGACCACCAAGGAAGGCAGATACAGATGTTGCAATCCCGTCACCAAGAAGGGTACGGTGAAGACCTGGTTGTTTCAAGAATTGACGGCCACAGATTTGGCTAAGCACGGTATGGTCACCGATGTGTTCTGAAATAGTTACGATAGCGATTGGCAAGATGGCGATGGTTTCAGGACCGAAATATAAGTTGTATTGTTTGAAGGCCCCACCCGTATTGAAAGGAAGATAGAAACCAGGGATTTCAAACCAGTTAGCCTTGAGGACCGGATCAAAGTTCACCAAGCCCAAGCAAACTGCGAAGACATAACCACCGATAATGGCAAAGAGGAAAGGAATGATTTTGAAGAAACCTTTTCCTTTGGTGTTGATGAAGGCGGCAATCAGGAAGGTTACGACAGCGACAAGGGCATTTTTCCAATCTCCCCCTTCGACAAAACCAGCGTTTTTAACGGCTGATCCTGCAAGTCCAAGACCAATGACGATAATCATAGGTCCAATGACAACTGCAGGGAGTAATTTGTCAATCCAGCGAGTGCCTGCTACTTTAACCCCTGCAGCGACTAGCACGTAGATCAGACCGGTCAGGATAACCCCTGTTTGAGCTGCATCGACTTTTCCTCCCATTTCCTTCATCGCCAAAGCCATGGCTGTGATGAAGGCGAAGGAAGATCCGAGGTAGACAGGAACTTTAAAGCCGGTACAAGTCATATAGATCAGCGTTCCAACTCCTGATGCAAAGAGGGCAACAGATACGGGCATGCCCAAGATGAGTGGTACCAGGATGGTTGCCCCAAACATGGCGAAAACGTGTTGGAAACTTAATAAGATTCCTTTAAGGGGTGCCGGACTTTGGTCGACATCCAGGAGCAAATCAACAGTTGATTCTTCTTTCATAATAACCTCACTTTTGGGCACCAAAAAAGAGCCCATGAATTTTTTGCATAGCAAGGGCCCTCAGATTATTCATATTCTGTGTCTTTGTCACCTCACAGGATGACATTAAAAACCTTTGCTTCTAAGAAGTATAGCAGAAAAAATTCGTTTTGTAAACGAATTTTTCCCGAGCCTAGAAATAAAAAAGCGAGGCAGGAGCTATCTATTTTCATCATGAAAGAGGTCAACGGTAGACGCAGTGGTTGAGGAATCCTTCTTCCTTTTGGAGGACAGCTCTGTTGTTTCCCATCACAAAAGGCGAACAAGTGAGCTTGCTTTCCCCTTTGTTAGAAGGAAAGAGGCCGATTTTGTGGTATAATAGAGGACTAGAAGTAGAATGAATGAAAGAGAAGTCAGAGATGCTGTTAGAAGAATTTGATGCCAATCGACAGGCGATTATCAATCCAAAAGACCTACATGGTCCCATTGAAGGATTTCCCAAAGTAGTCATCTCTTGCTTTTCAAGAGTAACTTTTGCGCGCCTCCTTGAAAATTATGAACATGAGGTGCTTGCAAAAACTTCCATGGCCAACTTTGAAGTCATTGTCTATGGGATTACGATTGGAGACCAACAGATTGCTGTCTTTAATGCACCAGTTGGGGCTGCTTCCTGTGTAGGGATTATAGAGGATTTGATTCAATTTGGGATGGAAAAACTGGTGCTCTTTGGGACCTGTGGGGTTTTAGACCAAGATATTGAGGCGACCTCCATCATCATTCCAACAGCAGCTCTTCGAGACGAGGGGACCAGCTATCACTATCTTCCGGCTAGTGATGAAGTGGAAGTAAATAAGGAAAGCCTTCCTCTCTTCCAAGCTTTTCTGGATAGTCACAAGGTTTCCTATCAGAAAGGAAAAGTGTGGACGACAGATGCTCCCTACCGGGAAACCATCGACAAGATGAAGCGACGAATGGAAGCAGGAGCCATCTGTGTAGATATGGAATGTTCGGCAGTGGCAGCTTTAGCAGCTTTTCGGGGCTTTGAGCTCTGCCATTTCTTCTATGCAGCAGACCACCTCTCGGAAGAAAAATGGGATATCCGAACCTTATCTAGTCATGAGGATTTAGATAGCAAGGATCGAATCGCGGATTTAGCCATCCAATTTGCGCTCTTATGGGAAAAGGCGAACTAAATGAAAGAAGCAATGATTGAACTGAAGGATTTTTCCTTCCAATATAAGGCCCAGTCTGAGCCAACTTTGAAAAATATCAACTTAACCATTTATAAGGGGGAAAAGGTCCTGATTGTCGGGCCATCTGGCTCTGGAAAATCAACCATTGGCCAGTGCTTAAATGGGATTATTCCCAATATCTATAAGGGAACCAGTAGTGGGCAATTCCTCATTCAGGGGAAAGAAGCTTTTGATCTCAGTATTTATGAGAAATCTCACTTGGTCAGTACGGTCTTGCAGGATACGGATGGTCAGTTTATCGGTCTCAGCGTAGCAGAAGACTTGGCTTTTGCCCTTGAAAACGATATGGTGGAGTTGGAAAGCATGAAATCCCGGGTCCATACCTGGGCGGAGCGCTTAGATTTGAGCAAGCTCTTGGATCATCGGCCACAAGATTTGTCCGGTGGGCAAAAACAACGGGTCAGCTTGGCGGGTGTTCTGATTGACGAAAGTCCGATCCTGCTCTTTGATGAGCCACTGGCTAATCTAGATCCCAAGTCGGGTCAGGATATTATTGATCTGATTGATCAGATTCATGAAGAACAGGGGACGACAACCATTATCATCGAACACCGTTTAGAGGATGTACTCTACCGTCCGATTGATCGGGTTATCTTGATCAATCAAGGTCAAGTTCTCTTTAATGGTCAACCTGATGATTTATTGAGGACGACACTGCTGGCTGAAAATGGGATTCGTGAACCTCTCTATTTAACGACTCTTCGCCAGTTAGGCCAGGATATCAGCAAGCTACCGCATTTGGACAAGGTAGAAAAACTACCACTTGGTGATGTATCAGTGGATATCCCAACTCCTCATTTTGAAAAAGGAGCAGAGGCAGAGACAATCCTAGAACTTGGTCATTTGAACTTTGCCTATCGAGAAGGGCAACCCATTCTAAAAGACCTTTCTCTAACCATTCCAAAAGGCCAACGGTTGGCCATTGTTGGTAAAAATGGGGCTGGAAAATCAACCCTTGCTAAGGCGATTTGTGGCTTTATCCAGACGGAAGGAACCTATTTCTCAAAGGGAGAGGATATCAAGGGAGATAGTGTCAAGGAGCGGGCAGAGCGCGTGGGCTATGTCTTGCAAAACCCCAACCAGATGATCTCGACCAATATGATTTTTGATGAGGTGGCTCTGGGTCTTCGCTTGAGAAATGTTCCAGAGGACCAGATTGAAAGTCGTGTCCATCAAGCCTTGAAAACCTGTGGTCTCTACGAATTTCGTAAGTGGCCGATCTCTGCTCTGTCCTATGGCCAGAAAAAGCGGGTGACCATTGCCTCTATCCTTGTCTTGGGACCAGATGTTCTGGTCCTCGATGAGCCGACGGCTGGTCAGGACCAACGAAACTATACGGAAATTATGGATTTCCTTGATGAACTCCATCAAAAAGGCCATACCATTGTCATGATTACCCATGATATGCAGCTCATGCTGGATTATTCGGACCGGGCAGTCGTGGTCATGGATGGGCAGGTTTTGGCTGATTTGACACCGGCAGAGCTCTTGACCCAACCAGAAATTTTGAGACGGGCTAATTTGAAAGAAACGTCTATTTTCGCCTTGGCAAATCGACTTGGTGTCGATCCTCTTGCCTTGACCCAGTTTTATATGAATCAGAAGGGGGAAGGTCATGAATAATCGCTTAGTCGGCTACCATGCCGGAACCAGTTTTCTGCATCGCCTATCAGGCGCTAGCAAGCTTCTTTTCTTATTGTTGGTATCATTAGCTGCCATGTTGAGTTACGATACTCGCTTATTGTTGGTCATCGGTCTGGGTGCCCTCGCCTTATTTGCAACATCAGGCATTCGTTTGAAAGACATCTCCTTTGTTCTGAGTTTTGCCTTAGCTTTTGCCCTTCTCAATGTCTTGATGGTCTATCTTTTTGCCCCTCAATATGGGGTAGAAATCTATGGAGCAAAGACAGTTCTTCTAGATGGTCTAGGGGCATATAGTATTACAGCCCAAGAGTTGTTTTATCTCTTCAACCTAGCTTTGAAGTATGTCTGTACGATTCCTTTAGCTCTTATTTTCCTAATGACCACCCATCCCAGTCAATTTGCTTCGAGTCTCAATCAAATTGGGGTGTCCTACAAGATTGCTTACTCAGTCAGTTTGACCCTGCGCTATATTCCAGATGTGCAGGAGGAATACCAGATTATCAAGCTCTCGCAAGAAGCAAGAGGCTTGGAGTTGTCCAAAAAGGCCAACTTTGTCCAGCGGGTGAAGGGAAATCTTCAGATGATTTCTCCACTGATTTTTAGTTCTTTGGAGCGGATAGAAACGATCTCTACGGCCATGGAACTGCGCCGCTTTGGTAAAAATAAAAAACGAACTTGGTACACCTATCAGGAGATGACCACTCCTGATCGCTTGATTATCCTGGGGTCAATCTTTATGGTTGTCTTGAGTATCGTCCTGATTTGGGTAAACAAAGGTCGCTTCTATAATCCTTGGAGGTAAGAAAATGGCAGAAACAATTTTAGTAACGGGAGCATCTGCTGGCTTTGGCCAAGCCATTTGTCACCGCTTAGTTGCCGATGGGCATCGCGTGATTGGTGCTGCTAGACGCATTGAAAAATTACAGGCTCTTCAAGAAGAGCTGGGAGAAGCTTTTTATCCCCTTCAAATGGATGTGACGGATCTTTCTCAGGTGGATCTTGCACTTGCCAGTTTGCCAAAAGCTTGGGAGAGAGTGGATGTTTTGGTCAATAATGCTGGCTTGGCCCTAGGCCTCGCTCCAGCCCATGAAGCAGAGCTTGCAGATTGGTTGACCATGATTCAGACTAATATTATCGGTCTGACCTATTTGACTCGGCAAATCCTCCCCCAAATGGTGGAAAGAAATGATGGATATGTCATCAATATGGGATCAACTGCAGGGACGGTGCCTTATCCAGGGGCCAATGTTTATGGTGCTTCCAAGGCCTTCGTTAAACAGTTCTCATTAAATCTGCGTGCGGACTTGGCCGGAAAACAGATTCGGGTGACCAATATTGAGCCTGGTCTCTGCGAAGGGACCGAGTTTTCGGAGGTTCGTTTTAAAGGAGATGAAAAACGGGTAGAAGCTCTCTATCGAGACGCCCATGCGATTCAGCCAGAAGATATTGCCAATACCGTAGCTTGGCTCATCCAACAGCCCAAGCATGTCAATGTTAACCGCATTGAAATCATGCCGGTTTCCCAAACCTTTGGACCGCAACCGGTCTATCGGGGTGACTAGTTGCTAACCAGCACGATCCGGTGCTGGTTATTTTTCCATGTTGAGAATAGAGAATAGGAGGAGGAAAACCATGTCAAAAGCCTTAGTGATTGGATCCACTGTTTGTGATATTATGGTTTATCTGGATCGTCTACCAAGTAGGGAAGGGGACGCCCATATCCATGAGCAGACTTGGTCTCTTGGAGGGTGTGCCTTTAATGTCGTCTCCGTACTTCATGCTTTAGGTCAAAAGGTTGACTTCATCTCGCCAGTGGGGACGGGTGTCTACGGGGATTTTGTTAAGGCAGAACTAGAAAAGTTGAGCATCCAAACCCCTATTTCAGTAACAGGAGCGAATGGTTGTTGCTATTGTTTCATTGAGTCGGATGGAGAACGAACCTTTTTATCAGATCATGGAGTGGAATATGGTTTTCAGAAGGAATGGCTACAGCCTCTGGAGCAGGAAAGTTATGACGCTATTTATCTCTGTGGCCTTGAAGTAGAAGAGCCAACCGGGATGGAACTCATTCAATCTGTGTCAAAACTGGAAGGTCAAGTTATCTTTGCACCAGGGCCTCGCGGACTCTTGATTCCCAAGGACCGACTGGAAGCAATCTATGATCTCCAGCCCATCCTCCACCTCAATGAGCTAGAAGCAAAGGCTTTTTCAGCTTGTGAAGAGATTCCTGAAGCGGCTAAGAAACTTCATCAGAGAACGGGACAATTAGTCATCGTCACCTTGGGAGAAAAAGGAGCACTTGCCTACGATGGTAGGTTCTACGAGGTGGCCGGATTTCCTACAGAAGTCCGTGATACCGTAGGGGCTGGAGACAGTCATCTGGGAGCCTTTTTAGCAGCATCCTTGCAAGGGCTAGATGTGGAGGAAGCCTTAACCTTTGCTAACCGTCTAGCAAGCAAGGTTGTGGCGACTAGGGGAGTTCATTTAGAGTGCCATCACTACCATACCCTAGAGCAAGAGTTAAAAAAATTAGTTTATTCAAAAAGAAGCTGACAAACTGTCAGCTTCTTTTTAGTATCATCTTATAACGGACGCTTATTTGGCATGCCCGCTTTTCTTGGGTATTTATTAGGAGTTTCTTTTTTCTTTTCTACAAGAGTGATATAGCGTGGATCCCCATTAGGCAATTCATACTGTAGATTGTCTTCAACCTTGCTAAAGAGCAGATTGAGGGCGTTTTTGGCTTCTTCCAACTCTTCTGGAGCATTGCTAGCCTTGAGAGCAAGAAGACGTCCCCCTACTTTCAGGTAAGGGATGGTCAGTTCAGAGAGAACCTGCATGCGGGCAACCGCGCGGGCAGTTACGATATCAAATTGGGCACGAAAGGCCTTGTCTTGCGCAAAGTCCTCGGCACGTCCATGGTAGAAATGAACCCCACTTAAGCCCAACTCTTCAGCCAGTACGTTGAGAAAATTGATCCGTTTATTAAGGGAATCAATGATAGTCACATCCAACTCAGGGAAAAGAATCTTCATAGGAAGGCTCGGAAAGCCAGCACCAGCGCCGATATCCAAGAGACGGATGGGTTGGTTTTCGATCAAGCCCTGTAAAATGGGTGCGATAGAGTCATAAAAATGCTTGAGATAGACTTCGTCTTTTTCGATGATGGCAGTGAGATTAATCTTTTCATTCCATTCAACGAGGAGCTCAAAATAGCGTTCGTATTGCTCTTTTTGACGATCAGTTAATGGGAAGCCGAGGTCGGCTAAACGGACATAAAATTCTTCTGGTTTCATGCTTTTATTTTACCACAAAATAAGGGAAATTTGATATACTGGTAGAAAGAAATGAAAGGAATTCAATAAAATGATTTGGATTATTCTTGGGATCATTGTGGTCCTTGTGTTGATTGTAGTAGGAGTTTACAACGGTTTGGTGAAAAGCCGCATGCAAACTCGTGAAGCATGGAGTCAAATTGATGTACAATTGAAACGTCGAAATGACTTGATTCCAAACTTGATTGAAACCGTTAAAGGGTATGCCAAGTACGAAGGAGATACACTAGCAAAAGTGACTCAACTTCGCCAACAAGTGGCTCAAGCTACTTCACCTGCAGAAGCGATGGCAGCCAGTGATGCTCTTTCCCGTCAAGTGGCAGGCATCTTTGCGGTTGCTGAAAACTACCCAGACTTGAAGGCTAACACCAACTTCATGCAATTGCAAGAAGAATTGACCAATACAGAAAACAAAATTTCTTATGCCCGTCAATTGTACAACAGTGTAACTAGCAACTACAATGTCAAGTTGGAAACTTTCCCAACAAACGTGATTGCTGGAATGTTTGGCTTCAAACAGGCCGAATTCCTTCAAGTGCCTGAAGAAGAAAAAGCAGTACCAAAGGTGGACTTTAGCGGATTAGGAGACTAATATGCTGTTTGACCAAATTGCAAGCAATAAAAGGAGAACCTGGATTCTCCTTATTGCTTTTTTCATACTCTTGGCTCTCATCGGAGCGGCCGTTGGCTACCTCTGGTTAGGGTCCTCACTTGGTGGCGTCATCCTAGCTTTGATTATTGGTGGGATTTATGCCTTTAGCATGATTTTCCAATCAACCGAGGTCGTCATGCGGATGAACGGGGCGCGTGAGGTGACGGAAGAGCAAGCCCCTCAACTCTACCATATTGTCCAAGATATGGCCATGGTAGCTCAAATCCCTATGCCTCGAGTTTATATTGTAGATGATCCGTCCATGAATGCATTTGCGACAGGATCCAATCCTCAAAATGCTGCTGTTGCAGCAACGACAGGTCTTCTGGCTGTGATGAACCGTGAGGAATTGGAGGGAGTCATCGGACACGAAGTCAGCCATATTCGCAATTATGATATCCGCATCTCCACGATTGCGGTTGCCCTTGCCAGTGCCATCACCATGCTCTCTAGTATTGGAGGACGGATGATGTGGTGGGGCGGTGGTCGTAGACGGGATGATGATCGAGAAGGAGGCAGTGGTTTAGAAATTATTATTCTGATCCTTTCCTTGATTGCCATCGTATTAGCTCCATTAGCGGCGACTTTGGTTCAGTTAGCCATTTCTCGCCAACGGGAGTTCCTAGCGGATGCCTCCAGTGTCGAATTGACACGGAATCCTCAAGGGATGATCAATGCTCTTTTGAAACTCGATAACAGTGTACCCATGCAACGAGAAGTTGATAGTGCAAGTAGTGCACTCTTTATCAACGATCCCAAAAAAGAATCCGGCTTTCAAAAACTCTTTTATACCCACCCACCCATTGCTGAGCGGGTTGAAAGATTAAGAAATATGTAAAAAAATCCACCAAACAGTGGATTCAGATTGAAGATACAATCATCTTAGAACCTTTCCTTAGGTGAGTACGGACGTCAGCGAACTTCTATGAAGTTCCATGACTAAATTACGATACAAAGGGCGTCTGCGGATAAAGTCAAAATAGGAAGTTTGACGCAGAATCTTTCGATTCTAGGAGAACTTATCTTTTTGACACAATCCGCAGCCCGTGTTCAATTCGTTTTGAACCCCCTCGCTCTTTAATTTCCAGGCTCAGGCTAAAACAGTTTCCCAAACTGTTTTACTCCCAAAACTCCCGAGTGCTAGAAACAACCTTGTTTCTAGCACTTTTCTCACGGCGGAAAGTTTCAGTAGATGATTGAATAACTCTAAAGAATAAAAAGTATTTATCTTTATAGAAGTTAATAGAATTGTATAAAAGATAACTTTGTCCTAAATCTCAATCCACCAAACGGTGGGTTTTTTATTTTGTTGTTAAGAGGAGGGTGGTGAAACCAAGGATAGCAAAGGTCCCCCACGCTAGGGGAAGGCTCCAGATAGCTAGACTAGAAAAGAGAGCTGTCCCAAGTGGCATGGCAAAGCTGACCATCAGTCCCAAAAAGCTGGAGGTAGAAGCTAATTTTTCAGCGGGTAATTTACTCATTAAAAGACTAGAAACTTTTGGGTTGATTTTTGCTACAAGATAACCAAGGAAAGTGATGAGTAGAAGGGAAAGGAAATCCCAGTGCACCAGAATATTTGTGAGCCCAAGCATAGTCAGCCCACCTGCTATCCACAGGAGGATATGGTGGAGGCTTTGCTTGGAAAAATAATCGTGGGGTGTCAGGCTAGCCCAGACCATACTTAAAATAGTCACAGCCTCTAAGATCAAGAGGGATTGGCTATAGCTCAACTGAAAAAAGGGGGAGTGAAGCAGTTGCAGATTGTAGATGCCAGAGATGGACCCACCTAAAGCATTGATGAGAACCAATGAGAAGAGCAACTTACCAAAGTGGTGGACCTCCTCATCTGCAAAAATACTTTTGGCGTTCTGGTACATCTCTTGGCATTCGTGTACCAAAGAATTCTTATTTTGGGGCTCAATGACGGGGTCATGTGTCAACTGCTTTTTTCTCATCAGGAGACAAGTGGAAGACAGGAGAAAAGTCACTGCATTGATCGAAGCGACCAGGGCGAAATGTTGATGGCTGATAGCTAGCAGCCAAACCCCTAGGGCCTGTCCAGAAATCGAGCAGACCATACTAAGTAGTTGATTGAAGGAGTAGGCCTCCATCAAATCCTCGCTAGAGATGTTCTTTTTCATGATGGGGAGTTGCAAGCCTCCGCGATAATCACTCAAACAATCTGAAACAATGTTTAAGAAGCAAACAATCGAAAAGGCTAGGTAACCCGGAATCTTGGTCATGAGAGCAATAAGGATGAAGAGGATGGCTTGGAGAAAGCCGATGCGGATCAACCAGTTAGCTTTTTTCTTCGTATGGTCAGCCTTCATCCCAACAAAAATGCTAAAGAGGCTAGGAATAAACACAATGAGATTGGCAATGCCAACTGCCAGACTAGGCTGAGGCATGCTGGCAGCAAAGACCACGAAGACCAGATTGTAGATGGCGGCACCAAGGGTATTCAAAAAGCGAGAAAGACTGAGTAAGGCAAAAATTTTATTTCGAGCTAAGAGTTTCATAAGCCTTCCTCCTTCACGTGATCAGTGGGTAGAGCTTGTTTGATGGATCGAAAGATTTGTTTTAAGACTTGTAATTTCTCATCATCAGAGAGAAGAAGTTTCTGATCTTTTAGGTAGACGCTGGTATGCTTGAGAAACAAATGAAGGAAGTATCTTTTTAGTTTGATCATCATGGAAGGGGCCTTCTTTCTTTGATTGATGATCCTATTGTAGACCTCAAAAACAAGAAAAACAAAATGTTGCATATTTTCAACAAAAAGAGGCTGGGACAAAAGTCCTAGCCTCTCAATTGTCTTTGGATTGTCGAGCAAGACGCAGTGGTTGAGTGGACTCTACTACGCTGATTTCATCAGCTTTTACAGCCCTACTCAACTGTGCGGAGATGGGACGACGAAATCGAATTCTAACGAATTACCGATTTCTGTCCCACTCTCTTTTCAGGATTCCTTGATGAGTTCTTGCATGCTCTGTTTGTAGTAGTTGGTGCTGTCCTTGCAATCAAGAATGGATAGGACCTGAATGGCCTGCTCCATCTTTTCAAGACCAGTTTCTTTTTCTCCCTTTCGATAGAGAAATTCTCCTTTGGCGTAGAGATAAACCGTCCGAAGGTAGGCTTCGTTTTCAGCGTAGAAGTTGTCCTTGATCAGCTGATCAAAATAAGATGCATCTTCAAATTCATTTGAACTAATGGCGAGAAAAAAGCCATTAAGGAAAATAGAATTGATGGCAGGACGAGAGGAATCTAGGAGAAGCTTGAAATCCTCCCGTTGGACCAACTCCTCTGTGTATTGTCGATAGAGCTGACTAGAGAAAAGAGGAGAGGTCAGTGAAAATAGGCTTAACTCAAAATTTCCCCAGACCATGACAGAGAAGAGGTAGTCATAGAGGAAATCTAGTTCCTCTTGGCTAGCAGCCAACTCTACCTCAGGATATAAGCCAAGTATTTTGGCCTTGAGAATAATGCTGGCTAAGAAGTCTTCTTTTTTGTGATCTTTCTGATAGGCTTGCTGGTAGCTTTGGTACAAGGCTTGATCGTGTTCCAAACTCATGTTTTCATAGTGCTCTTTCAACAATTTGGGAATAAAAGAGTGCTGATCAATCTCTGCTAGATGAGAGAACTCACTGAGGCTGGTTTTGATTTGTTGAAGGGCCTGAAAAAACCGTTGCGTCGTCAGGTCATTTTCCCCTCTTTCAAATCGAGATAACATGGAGCGCGAAAATTCGCCACCCGTAGCCTCCTCTAAAGAGATGTGGCGACTTTCACGTATTTGCCGAAAAACTGCTCCGATTTCTTTCATGAATTCTCCTTTTTTAGCTGGTATTTTTCAACCAATTACTCAACGGTCTTTCCCTTGCTTAACCAATCGACCAGGCGATCTAAGCGGCGAATTTCCCGCATCAAAGGATCCTGAATTGTTTCAATTTGCACGCCACAAATTTTCCCAGTAATCAATGTCCGATTGGGGTGATAGGCGGGAGCTTGGCGAAAGAAATCTCCGTAGCTTCCATCACTCTTTTTCCATTCTTTTAGTTCCGCCAGAGAATAGCCCGTTAAGCAAGAGGTGATTTGGTCAAGGCTGGTCTCTTTTCCACCCTTTCGTACGACTTTTTGGATCAAAGCTGTGTATACAGTTGAAAATGGTAAATCGTAAACTTTTGCCATCAGATCTCCTTTATCTTTTTCATGATTATAACAAATTTTTGAGGAGACATCTTGGTTGAAGGGACAGCTTCATGATATACTAGTAATATCTAGAAGATTAGAGGACAATAGAATGAACTTATTTACACAAGAAATCCGTAAAAATCCTGAAGGATTAGCATTTGATCAAGAGTTGGATTTGTTAAAGGATCTGCAAAAGCGCAATCCAGAAATTCTTGATTTGAAGAATGTGACAGCGACAGGTCGAGTAGCCTATGATACAGGTCTTTATGTCTTGGATTACCAGTTGAACTACACCATCGTTTTGGCATCTAGCCGAAGCATGGAACCCGTTGAACTCCAAGAAAGCTATCCTGTAACAGAAGTGTTTGCTGAAGATGTACAGTCTGATGCAGATATCGAGGCCCTTGAGGAAGATCTGATTCTTCCTATTGAAGGGGGCAAAATTGACCTAAGTGAGAGTGTGGCAGATAATATCCTGCTTAATATTCCTCTCAAGGTTCTCACTCCAGAAGAAGAGGCTGGACAAGGCTTTATCGAAGGCAATGATTGGAAAATCCTATCCGAAGAAGAATACCAAGCCGCTCAAGCGATTAAGAAAGAAGAAAATAGCCCCTTTGCTGGCCTTCAAGGATTATTTGACGGAGAAGAATAATGTTTGATAGGAGCCTTCCTAAAGGAAAGCGAAAGTAGGGTTGGGGAGCAAAAATTAGCTAGCATAGCCGGGAGCTAGTCGAAGTTAGAAATGGTGTCTGTCTACAAATAGCGAATTATGGAAGCTAATGAATGAATGTCTAAAACCGATGACTAGAATGCATCAGAAAGTGTCTGAGAACTGTAACTCAGGCACTTTTGTTTTTAAGATCAAATGACTTGTATGATCTTCTCTCTCTTGGAGAAGTGGGAAGCTATTTTCTGCTTTCATTTGATGTCAAAAAATGGTAGAATATAGGCAAACTATAAAGAGGAGTGTCACATGACAAAAGCAAACTTTGGTGTTGTTGGTATGGCCGTAATGGGTCGTAACCTTGCCCTTAATATTGAATCTCGTGGATACACAGTTGCTATCTATAACCGTAGTAAAGAAAAAACAGAAGATGTTGTTGCTTGCCATCCTGAAAAGAACTTTGTGCCAAGCTATGATATCGAAAGCTTTGTAAACTCAATTGAAAAACCACGTCGTATCATGCTTATGGTTCAAGCAGGACCTGGTACAGATGCAACCATCCAAGCCCTTCTTCCACACTTGGATAAAGGCGATATCTTGATTGACGGAGGAAACACTTTCTACAAAGATACTATCCGTCGTAATGAAGAGTTGGCCAACTCTGGTATCAACTTTATCGGTACTGGTGTCTCTGGTGGTGAAAAAGGTGCCCTTGAAGGTCCTTCTATCATGCCTGGTGGACAAAAAGAAGCTTATGAATTGGTAGTAGATGTTCTTGAAGAAATCTCTGCAAAAGCACCAGAAGATGGCAAACCATGTGTGACTTACATTGGTCCTGATGGAGCTGGTCACTATGTGAAAATGGTCCACAATGGTATTGAGTACGGTGATATGCAATTGATCGCAGAAAGCTATGATCTCATGCAACACTTGCTTGGCCTTTCAGCTACAGACATGGCTGAAATCTTCACTGAGTGGAACAAGGGCGAATTGGACAGCTACTTGATCGAAATCACTGCGGACATCCTTGGACGTAAAGATGATGAAGGTCAAGATGGCCCAATCGTAGACTACATCTTGGATGCCGCAGGAAACAAGGGAACTGGTAAATGGACTAGCCAATCAGCGCTTGACCTTGGTGTGCCATTGTCACTCATTACGGAGTCAGTATTTGCCCGTTACATCTCTACATACAAAGAAGAACGTGTACACGCTAGCAAGGTGCTTCCAAAACCAGCTGCTTTCAAATTTGAAGGTGATAAGGCTGAGTTGATCGAAAAGATCCGTCAAGCCCTTTACTTCTCAAAAATCATTTCATACGCACAAGGTTTTGCACAATTGCGTGTTGCATCTAAAGAAAACAACTGGAACTTGCCATTTGCAGACATCGCTTCTATCTGGCGTGATGGCTGTATCATCCGTTCTCGTTTCTTGCAAAAGATCACGGATGCATACAACCGTGATGCAGATTTGGCTAACCTTCTTTTGGATGAGTACTTCTTGGATGTCACTGCTAAGTACCAACAATCTGTTCGTGATATCGTAGCTCTTGCTGTTCAAGCTGGTGTGCCAGTCCCAACCTTCTCAGCAGCTATCACTTACTTTGATAGCTACCGTTCAGCGGATCTTCCAGCGAACTTGATCCAGGCACAACGTGACTACTTCGGTGCTCACACATACCAACGTAAGGATAAAGAAGGTACCTTCCACTATTCTTGGTACGACGAAAAATAATTGTAGGTTATGACAAAGCGGATATTACTAGTAGAAAATGAAAAGAATTTAGCGCGCTTTATTGATTTAGAACTTCAGAAAGCAGGCTATGTAGTTGATTTGGTAGAACAAGGGGAACTCGCCTTGAAACTCCTGCAGGCTACAGAATATGATTTAATTCTTCTCAATTACGAACTAGAAGATATGAGTGGGGAAGAGTTTGCCCAGCGTCTGAGCAAGATTCGTCCTGCAGCAGTCTTGATTGTCTTAGATAGTCGTGAGAAAATTTCAGAGCATATGGAGAGTATCCAACGATTTGCGGTATCTTATGTCATCAAACCATTCGTGATCAGTGATTTGGTTGAGAAAATCGTCGCTATTTTTAGAGGTCGTGATTTTATTGACCAACATTGTAATCAGATGAAAGTTCCCACTTCCTATCGGAATTTGCGAATTGATGTCGAGAATCATATGGTGTATCGGGGAGAAGAAGTAATTGATCTGACACGTCGTGAATATGATTTATTAGCAACTTTGATGGGAAGCAAACATGTCCTTAGTCGGGAGCAACTCTTAGAGCGGGTGTGGAAATATGAGAGTACAGCAGAAACCAATATCGTTGATGTCTATATTCGCTATCTTCGTGGGAAAATAGATCTTCCAGGACAAAAGAGCTATATCAAAACTGTCCGAGGTGTCGGCTACCAAATGCAAGAATAACAACAATCCCTTTGATGAGAAATCTCAAAGGGATTTTTTTGTTTGTCAAAAAGGAAGAAAGAAAAATTTTTTAAAAAAATTTTTTTAAAATCTTGTGAAAGAAGCAAACGTTTGCCTGGATTACAGTATTTCCAAGGCCTTTGTATATAATGTTTGTGAATTAAAAATTTACATGTAAGGGCTTTACAAAAGAAAAAAAAGTGGTATAATAGTAAGTGAAATATGCAAACGTTTTCTCGTATTGCGGGCATTTCAATTTTATAAGGAGGTCGAATGATGAATAAACAATCATTCAAAAGTCTATTAAGCTTTGAATTTTGGCAAAAATTCGGTAAAGCGTTGATGGTGGTCATTGCAGTTATGCCGGCGGCAGGTCTGATGATCAGTCTTGGTAAAACCATTGCAATGATTAATCCAGAACTTGGTTTCTTGGTAACTACCGGTGGTGTTCTTGAACAGATCGGTTGGGGGGTTATCGGAAACCTCCACATCCTCTTTGCTCTCGCTATCGGTGGTAGCTGGGCGAAAGAACGTGCGGGTGGGGCCTTTGCAGCAGGTCTATCCTTTATCCTGATTAACCGGATCACTGGTGTGATGTTCGGTGTAACAGGAGATATGCTGAAAGATCCAGAAGCGAAGGTGAAAACACTTCTTGGTGGATCTATCAAGGTTGCTGATTACTTCACGAGTGTGTTAGAATCACCTGCCTTGAATATGGGAGTTTTCGTTGGGATTATTGCCGGTTTTGTAGGGGCAACAGCCTTTAACAAATACTACAACTACCGCAAGTTACCAGATGCCCTATCATTCTTTAACGGGAAACGCTTTGTTCCATTTGTCGTTATCCTTCGTTCTGCAATTGTGGCTCTTATCTTGTCATTCTTATGGCCAGTAGTCCAAACAGGAATTAACAACTTTGGTATTTGGATTGCTAACTCAAAAGAGACTGCTCCAATCTTAGCACCATTTGCTTTCGGTACCTTGGAACGTCTCTTGCTTCCATTTGGTCTTCACCACATGTTGACTATCCCAATCAACTATACTCAATTGGGTGGTACTTATGAAGTGTTAACTGGTGCAGCAAAAGGCACTCAAGTATTTGGTCAAGATCCACTTTGGTTGGCTTGGATTACAGACTTAGGAAATACAAAAGTTTCTGACCCTGCTACTTACCAACACTTGTTGGATACTGTCACACCTGCTCGTTTCAAAGTGGGACAAATGATCGGTTCATTCGGTATCTTGATGGGGGTTGCCCTTGCCATTTACCGTAATGTAGACCCTGATAAGAAACACAAATACAAAGGGATGATGATTGCGACTGCTCTTGCAACCTTCCTCACAGGGGTTACAGAACCAATCGAGTACATGTTTATGTTCGTAGCAATGCCTCTTTACCTCGTTTATGCAGTGGTACAAGGTGCAGCCTTCGCGATGGCAGATATCGTCAATCTCCGTGTCCATTCATTTGGATCTATTGAGTTCTTGACTCGTACACCAATGACCATTAAAGCTGGCCTTGGTATGGACATCTTTAACTTCATTTGGGTAACGATTCTCTTTGCTGTGATCATGTACTTCATTGCAAACTTCATGATCCAGAAATTTAACTACGCAACTCCTGGACGTAATGGAAACTACGAACAAGCTGAAGGAGATGTAGATGCATCTGAAACTTCAGGTTCAGGTAAAGTAGCTGCTGCTTCTCAAGCAGTTAATATCATCAACCTTCTTGGTGGACGTGCTAACATCGTCGATGTGGATGCATGTATGACTCGTCTTCGTGTGACTGTTAAGGACGAAACTAAAGTTGGAACAGAAGAACAATGGAAAGCTGAAGGAGCTATGGGACTTGTCATGAAAGGACAAGGGGTCCAAGCGATTTACGGTCCAAAAGCTGACGTTTTGAAATCAGATATCCAAGATTTGTTAGATTCAGGTGAAGTGATTCCTGAAACTCTTCCAAGTCAGCAGACAGCGGCTCAACAAGCGGAAGTTGCCTTTAAAGGGGTGACAGAAGAAGTTCACTCAGTTGCTGAAGGACAAGTCATTGAATTAGATAAAGTTCAAGATCCAGTCTTCTCACAAAAAATGATGGGTGACGGATTTGCAGTTGAACCGGCAAATGGTCAGATTGTTTCACCAGTAGCTGGTAAGGTGACAAGCGTCTTCCCTACCAAACATGCCCTTGGTTTGGTAACAGAATCTGGTCTTGAAGTTCTCGTTCATATCGGTCTTGATACTGTAAGTTTGGAAGGAAAACCTTTCACAGTGAAGGTAGAAGAAGGCCAAACAGTTGCAGCGGGAGATTTATTGGTGGAAGCAGATTTGGATGCTATTCGTGAAGCTGGACGTGCAACGTCAACAGTTGTAGTCTTCACAAATGCTGCAGCTATTAAATCTGTCACTCTTACACAAACTGGTCAACTACCAGCAGATGCAGTGGTTGCCAAGGTTGAATTATAATCTATGAGAGTCATTCCTTGTATCCATCGGATACAGGGAATTCTCTATTAGGAGAGTAGGATCATGAAATTTTTAACTTTAAACACTCATAGTTGGATGGAAGAAAATCCCCAACAAAAATTTGAGGACTTAGTAACAGACATTCTTGAAAAGCAATACGATCTGATTTGTTTCCAAGAAATCAATCAGGCCATCGAAAGTCCAGTTGTTCCAGTTAATGACTTGTATCATCCGACTCCTTCTGCGGAGCCGATCCATCAGGATCACTATGTTCGTTGTTTAGTTGAAAAATTAGAAGAAGAAGGATTGAGCTATCACTGGACCTGGGCTTACAACCATATCGGCTATGACCGTTATCATGAAGGTGTAGCAGTTCTATCACGTACCCCAATCCAGGCAAGCGAACTCTTGGTTTCAGATGTGAATGATCCAACAGATTATCATACACGACGGATTGCCATTGCAGAAACCCAAGTTGATGGGAAAGAAATTGCGGTTGCCAGTGTCCACCTTTCCTGGTGGGATAAAGGTTTCCAACAAGAGTGGACACGTTTAGAAGAGCGCTTTAGCCAATTGCAAAAACCCTTGATTTTAGCAGGAGATTTTAATAATCCAGCTGGTCAAGAGGGGTATGAGGCCATTTTAGCGAGTCCGCTAGCTCTTCAAGATAGCTTTATTGAAGCCCGTCAGACCAAGGGGACTTACACAGTAGGTCCTGGAATTGATGGATGGGATGATAATCAGGTACCTTTGCGGATTGATTATGTTTTCACTTCAAAAGAATGGGTTATCGAACGACTAGAAGTTGTGTTTGATGGTTCCAACCAACCTCTCATCAGCGACCATTATGGTTTGTCAGCTGACTTGTATTTACCATAAGATTCAAATCCCTATGCCTTTAGGAGGCTAGGGATTTTCTTTGTTTCGCTTGCTTTCACTTTAGCCCTAAATATGATAGAATAAAGTATTAAGAAACGATAAGGAGGGTGTCCATGCGGTGTCCAAAATGTGGCGGAAACAAGTCTAGTGTTGTAGATAGTCGCCAGGCAGAAGATGGGAAAACGATTCGTAGAAGAAGAGAATGTGATGAATGTCATCATCGCTTCACCACTTATGAACGAGTAGAAGAGCGGACTCTTGTTGTGGTGAAAAAAGATGGCACCCGGGAACAGTTTTCTAGAGATAAAATATTTAATGGGATTATTCGATCTGCTCAGAAACGTCCAGTTTCCAGTGACGAAATTGAGGAAATTGTGGGGCGCATCGAACAAAAGATTCGAAGCCAGAGTGAAAATGAGATCCAGAGTGACTACATCGGATCACTGGTCATGGACGAGTTAGCAGAGTTGGACGAAATTACCTATGTCCGCTTTGCGAGTGTTTATCGTAGTTTCAAGGATGTTGGTGAATTGGAAAGTCTCTTAAAACAGATTACCAAAGGAACGAAGAAGAAAAAGGAAAAATAGATGAAGCCCAATACTTCATTTTCTTTCTTGCAGAATAATTATTTGGCGCCTACAGGAGCCTCCTTTACGCATCTGTATGGACCAATATTAGGTGTTCAAGCAAGTCAATTATATACTTTTCTGCTGAGTCTCTATGATCAGGGGAAAGAAAAACGGCTGATTGCTGTCATTTTAAATCATCTGGATCTAGGTTTCGCTCATTTTCTCGAAAGTCTAGACCGCTTGATTGCCATGAATTTATTAGAGGTTTATGAAACAGAAGAAGGACTTCAGTTCCGATTTGTGCCTCCGCTAGAAGCAGATCAATTTTTTGCCAATGTTGCTTATCAGAAATTGCTGGAGAAAAAAATAGGAGAAGCGGCAGTTCGTGACTTGCTTCCTGAAAAACCAGAGGGCGAAAAACGGAAGGTGAACTTTGCCTCTGTCTTTGGGATTAATGGAGTTTCGACCCCTCAGAGGAAAACATCTTCCTTCAGTTTGGAGCACTTTAAACAATTAATGGCGAGGGATGGCCTTCGTTTTGAAAACGAACAAGAGGATCTCTTGGTTCTTTATGCCATTACCGAGGAGAAGAATTGGACTTGGTATGAGACCTATCTCTTGGCCAAGGAGACAGCGGCCAACTTGATCATTTCGACCAAGCGGATGAGACAGAAACTAACCCAACAACCACAGGAAAACGGCAAGGATGAGTTCACTCCGCAGGAAAGAGCCATTATCCGGGAAGCTAAAAATAAGACCAGTCTCCAATTTTTAGCAGGAATTAAAAAAGCGCGTAAGGCTGTCGTGACCCAATCTGAGCGTAAGGTGATTTCTGATTTGGCCCAGTTAGGCCTATTAGATGAAGTCATAAACGTGATTTTGTTGTTGACCTTTAATAAGGTTGCTTCTGCCAATCTCAATGAAAAATATGCCTTAAAAGTTGGGAATGATTTTGCGTATGAGGGAATTAAAACGGCTGAAGAGGCTGTCCTGAAGATCCGCCAGCGCCAAGACTCCCATACACAAAAAGCAAAAGAGAAAGCAACTAAGAGTGGACAAGCGACTGGAAAAACCAATGTTCCTAAGTGGAGTCAGCCTAACTATACCAATCAGACCAGCCAGGAAGAACAGGCTGATCTGGAACAACAAAAACGGGCCTTGCTCGAGAAATTAAATCAAGGAGGGGAGTAAATGGAGAGCGTAGGGAAAACCATGTCCCAGATGAATCGATCACAGCAGTTCAATTATGAAGAATTGGTAGCTCAAATTCTCGCCGAACCTGAGATTGCAAACTTTATTCAAAAGGAAGCCTTGTCGGAAGCAGAAATTCGTCGCAGCATTTCCAAATTTAACCAATACATCAGTGAACGGAATCGTTTTGTCCTCGGGGATGCAGATTATATTGCAAGAGGGTATAAGCCTGTATTGGTCATGAATGAGGGCTATGCGGATGTTTCCTATGAAGAGACACCTGAGTTGATCGAGGCACAAAAACAAGCTGCTATCAATAAACGCTTGCAGCTAATCAACTTGCCAAGCACCTTGAAGGAGGCTTCCTTAGCGAAAGTCGACTTGGATGATCGTGGACGTTTTGGAGCCTTTGAAGAGTTGGCCAATTTTGTTGCTTCCTATCCTCAAGCCCGTAAAGGAATTTTTCTATACGGAGATTTCGGAGTTGGGAAAAGCTATATGATGGCAGCTCTTGCTCATGACTTATCTGAAAAACGTCAGGCTTCCTCCACCATTCTACATTTCCCAAGCTTTGTCATCGATGTCAAAAATGCCATTAATACAGGTCAGGTTAAAGAAATGTTGGATCAGGTCAAGAAGGCTGAAATTTTGATTCTAGACGATATTGGGGCAGAGCAAATGTCGCCTTGGGTTCGGGATGAAGTCTTGCAAGTGATTTTGCAACATCGGATGCAGGAGATTCTTCCAACCTTCTTTACTTCGAATTTCAATTTTGAAGATTTAGAACGTCATTTTGCTACGTCTCGGAATGGAGATGAGACTTGGCAAGCCAAACGTGTTATGGAGCGAATTAAGTTCCTGGCTAAAGAAGTGCGCCTAGAGGGAGAAAATCGCCGATGAATACCGTAATTGATTTGATGAAATCTCATTCCTCTGTCCGTCGCTTTAAGGAGGAGGACATCAAAGAGGAAGACCTTCAAGCAATCCTAACTGCAGGACAGATGGCTTCCTCTTGGAAGAACTTCCAGTCTTATTCCATTATCTTAGTGAGAAGCCAGGAAAAGAAAGAAGCGCTCTATCAATTCGTCCCACAGGAGGCGATTCGTCAATGCTCTGTTTTCTTACTGTTTGTAGGAGATCTCAACCGAGCTGAAAAAGGGGTTCGGATGCATACGGATCAATTCCATCCAGAAGGACCAGATAATTTATTGATTACTTCTGTAGATGCGGCCTTGGCTGGTCAGAATACCTTGCTGGCTGCTGAAAGTCTAGGCTATGGAGGGGTCATTATTGGCTTGGTTCGGTATGAAGCGGCTGAAGTAGCGAAACTATTTAACTTACCAGACTACACATATCCTGTCTTTGGGATGGCTTTAGGAGTGCCAAATCAGAACCATCCTGTGAAGCCCCGCCTTCCTTTGGAAGCTGTTGTCTTCGAAGAAAGTTACCAGGAGCAGACTCCTGAAGTGATTGAAGCCTTTGATCGAGTACAGACTGCCTATGCTGGAGCACGGGCAACGGATACTTGGAGCCAACGCTTGGCTGCCCAATTTGGACAGGAAGAACCAGCTGCTACGGCAGAATTATTAAAGAAACACCAACTAGAAAAATAAGAGAAAAGAGGACACCATGGCTTTACCTACTGTTGCCATTGTAGGACGTCCAAATGTCGGGAAATCAACGCTCTTTAACCGGATTGCCGGTGAGCGGATTTCCATTGTCGAGGATGTCGAAGGGGTTACTCGGGACCGTATTTATGCAACGGCTGAGTGGCTCAATCACCAATTTAGTATTATTGATACTGGCGGGATTGATGACGTGGACGCACCTTTCATGGAGCAAATCAAGCACCAAGCGGAGATTGCCATGGATGAAGCAGACGTCATTGTCTTTGTCGTATCTGGAAAAGAAGGGATTACCGATGCAGATGAGTATGTGGCTCGGATGCTCTACAAGACCCACAAACCAGTCATTTTAGCGGTCAATAAAGTGGATAATCCAGAGATGCGAACTGACATCTATGATTTCTACGCTCTTGGTCTAGGCGACCCCTTGCCAGTGTCATCTGTGCACGGGATTGGTACAGGGGATGTCTTGGATGCTATTGTTGAAAACCTTCCGACGGATCGGGAGCCAGAAAATCCAGATGTCATCAAGTTCAGCTTGATTGGCCGCCCTAATGTCGGAAAATCTAGTCTGATCAATGCCATCCTTGGGGAAGACCGCGTCATTGCCAGTCCTGTAGCAGGGACTACGCGGGATGCGATTGACACCCATTTCACCGATGCAGAAGGCCAAGAGTACACCATGATTGATACAGCCGGAATGCGAAAATCTGGTAAGGTCTATGAAAATACAGAGAAATATTCTGTCATGCGGGCTATGCGGGCTATCGATCGCTCGGATGTGGTCTTGATGGTCTTGAACGCAGAAGAAGGAATCCGCGAGTACGATAAGCGGATTGCCGGATTTGCCCATGAAGCTGGAAAAGGGATGATCATCGTGGTCAATAAGTGGGATACCCTTGAAAAGGATAACCACACCATGAAGCAATGGGAAGATGATATTCGAGATCAATTCCAATACTTATCTTATGCACCTATTATCTTTGTCTCTGCTTTGACCAAGCAACGCTTGCACAAGCTACCAGATATGATCAAGCAGATCAGTGAGAGCCAAAATACACGGATTCCTTCAGCTGTCTTGAACGATGTCATCATGGATGCCATTGCCATTAATCCGACACCTACAGATAAAGGAAAACGTCTAAAAATCTTCTATGCGACTCAGGTTGCTACCAAACCACCAACCTTTGTGGTCTTTGTCAATGAAGAAGAGCTCATGCACTTCTCTTATCTTCGTTTCTTGGAAAATCAAATTCGGAAAGCCTTTGTCTTTGAAGGAACCCCAATCCATTTGATTGCTCGGAAACGGAAGTAGGTATTTATGAAAATTTTGAAACAAGGACTCATGTTGGCTGTCCCATTCATTGTGTTTCTATGACTAACAGCTTGTAGCATTGAAAGAGAAGAAACCTATGAGAAAAAAGATAAAGACATTCTTCTTCGAGTGACGATTCGACATAGAGCCAATCAAATGATCTCTGAAGAGTTTTGGGCTGATAATTTTAATGTAAATATTGAAGATGACTCTGAGTTCGAATATATTAAAAAAGAAATTGTTGAACCTAAAAAAGGAATTTCGGGCTATACAACAGATGTGAGTCGGACGAAAGAGGGTGGACTGATGATTCATACCAAGATCGTCTATCAAGACTTAGATATTGAAGCCTTAAATAAAGCCAACGATGAGATAAAAACGTTTGGAGAACTGGCCAACTATTCAGAACATATCAAAAATTTCAAAAAAGAAGGTTATAAGAGAGTAAAATAAAAGAGAGTGGGACAGAAATCGGTAATTCGTTAGAATTCGATTTCGTCGTCCCACCTCCGCACAGTTGAGTAGGGCTGTAAAAGCTGATGAAATCAGCGTAGTAGAGCCCACTCAACCACTGCGTCTTGCTCGACAATTCAAAGATAATTGAGAGGCTAGGACTTTTGTCCCAGCCTCTTTCTGATTGAAGATAAAGTCTTCTGAAAAACTTTCCTTAGGTGAGTACGGACGTCAGCGAACTTCTAAGAAGTTCCATGACTAATTATTGAGCCTAAGGTCTCAATAATTCCGAGTACCTGAAACATAATTGTTTCAGGTACTTCTCTCACAGCGGAAAGTTTTTCATCTTCTTAAATGACTAAAAATAAAAGTCATTTTTTTGAAAATCATCTAGCTGTTTTATGTAAAACAATAGTTTGTCTACATTTAAAAAGAAAAGTGGAGTAGGTGATAGTAAAATCAGGCATTGAATTCTTCACAATTCTTTGTCTTTTTTTTCTATTTTAGAGGGGATATGATATAATAAAGGGATAAACATAAGGTGGTAAATATGGCAAAATTAATTCCTGGGAAAATCCGTTCAGAAGGAATCCTTCTCTATGAAAACGGGAAAGTATCCCTACAGGAAATGAAGAATCAGTACCTCTATTTCAGAATTGACAATGAGTCCCTCCGCTATAGTCTAGATGATCAAGCAATTTTTTGTAGTTGTGAGTTTTTCCAGAAGAAAAAATTCTGTGTGCATTTAGCCGCAGGAGAAGCCTTTTTAAAAAATGATGAAGAAGGGAAGGAACTCTTGCTTGGTTTGGAGCAAGATGCAACAGAAAGTCAAGAAACAAAGGAAAAAGTATCTTTTGGAAGTTTGTTTTTAGATCAAGTCCTACCAAAAATTGAAAGCAAAGAAGTCCGTTTTGGTCTCTCAGCAACCGGTCATGTAGACGACTATTCCGGTCAGTTTTTGTGGACCCTTCGTATCTATCGCAGACCGGATGAGAGATCTTATGTGGTGCGGGATGTTGTAGCTTTTTTGCAAGCCATCAGAAAACAGTCCCATTTTGCGATTGGAAAAAGTTATTACGAGCCGATTTTCTACGCAGCATTTGACCCTGAAAGTCGTGCCTTAATTCGATTCTTAGAAGGCTTGTTATCGGGAGATACGGTGCATGATGCCCTCTTCTTTCCAAATGGGGGTCGTCATCTTTACTTTCCAATGAGCTTCTTTGAAGAAGCTGTGCAATTATTGATGGACTTACCGTTCTTTACCCTTGAAGTCGGACTGGATACCTATCAGGAAGTATTCTTTCAAGAACTCCAGGAAGATTCAGGCTTGTTTTCTTTCCAAGTAGTGGAAATGAAGGAGTTTATCGAACTACAGGTCCAAGTGGCTTCCTATAAAATGGTGGAAGGTCGCTTTCTTTTGGCAAATGGCCATTTTTATCAAATATCACCGCTTCAAAAGATTTTGATTGAGGCTGTGCAGAGTTTACCCCTCTCCAGTGATCAGAAAAGACATGTTCAATTTGATTTGTCTGATCAGACCAAATTAACCTATAGCTTAGAGCAATTCAGGAAAATTGGTGAGGTGAAAGCACCAAGTAATTTCTATATTCACGATTTTCAACCTCACTTTGCTTTTGATTTATCGGAGCAAGGAGAAGTGCTGATGGATCTAGTTTTTGTCTACGAGGACCGTATCGTTCGCTCTGAGAAAGAACTTAAGGATCTGCCTTATTCCAGTAATTTTGATAAGGAACGTTTGGTTTTTGAAACCATCTTGACAGCTGGCTTTACCAATCAATTTCAAACAAAACGAGCTCCTCTCCTTCCCAAGCAGATCTATCCCTTCTTTCAGCAGACCCTTCCCTTGTTTGAAGAACTGGGAGAGGTCGAAGTTTCGGATAAGTTGTTAGATCTGTATCAGGTTGAAAAGCCAAAGATTGCCATTCAAACCAGTGGTCGTCTCCTTGAGATTGGTTTTGAATTTGACTCCATTGATCCCTCTGAGGTTGAGCAAGTTATGAGTGCCTTGGTTGAGAAGAATGACTATTATATCAGTCAATCAGGAAAGGTTCTAATCTTTGATGAAGAAACCAAGCGGATCAGTCAGACTTTATTGAATCTTCGTGCAAAGAAGACAAAAACAGGTCAGTTACAAACCAATCGCATTGCAGCCTTCCAGCTCTCCCAGTTATTTGAGTCAGCTGACAATGTCCAATTTTCTGAAGAGTTTCGTCACTTGGCTCATGACTTGATTCATCCAGAACAATTTCCTTTGGGTGAGTTGCAAGTGACAGCTAAACTTCGAGATTATCAGGAAGTCGGAGTCCGCTGGCTATCCATGCTTAATCACTATGGCTTTGGGGGGATTTTGGCAGATGATATGGGACTTGGAAAGACCCTCCAGACCATTGCCTTTCTCTCAAGTGTTGCGACGGCGGATTCTAAGATTTTGATCTTAGCTCCATCTAGTCTAATCTATAATTGGAAAGAGGAGTTCGAAAAGTTTGCTCCACAAATGGAAGTGGAGGTTATCTATGGCCTCAAAGTAAGTCGCGACGAGGTGATTGCAAGCAACCCTCAGGTAGCGATTACCAGTTACGCTTCTTTCCGCCAGGACGTAGAGCAATACGAAAAAAATCAGTACCAATACCTCATCTTGGATGAAGCCCAGGTCATGAAAAATTCCCAAACCAAGATTGCCCAATATTTACGGAAATTCGATGTTCCTCATACCTTTGCTTTGTCGGGAACTCCAATAGAAAACCACGTAGAGGAACTCTGGTCGATTTTCCAAATTGTGCTTCCTGGTTTGTTTCCGGGTAAAAAAGATTTTAAACAATTGAGTCCAGAGACTATTTCTCAATACGTCAAGCCCTTTATCATGAGACGGAAAAAAAGTGAAGTCTTGCAGGAGCTTCCAGATTTGATTGAGATGACCTATAAGAATGAATTGGCTGACGATCAAAAAACGATCTATTTAGCTCAGTTGAAGCAAATGCAAGACCGCATTCTAAACTCTTCTGAAGAGGAACTCAATCGCAGTAAGATGGAAATCTTATCTGGTTTGATGCGTCTTCGTCAGATTTGTGATACTCCATCCCTCTTTTTAGAGGACTATACTGGAGAAAGTGGGAAGCTGGATAGCCTTCGAGAATTGCTAGAGCAGATCAAAGATGGAAACCAACGAGTGTTGATCTTCTCACAATTTAGGGGCATGTTGGATATCATTGAAAAAGAGTTGGATGCTCTGAAGATGACTTCGTTTAAAATCACAGGATCTACGCCAGCTAATGAGCGCCAAGATATGACCAACGCCTTTAACTCCGGTCAAGGGGATGCCTTTCTCATTTCCTTGAAAGCAGGTGGAGTTGGCTTGAATTTGACAGGTGCTGACACGGTTATTTTGGTTGACCTATGGTGGAACCCTGCGGTAGAAGATCAAGCCATTGGCCGTGCCCATCGAATGGGACAAGATAAGAATGTTGAGGTCTACCGGATGATTACTCGAGGGACCATCGAAGAAAAAATTCAAGAGCTTCAGACTAGCAAACGTCATTTAGTTTCTACCATATTAGATGGCACCGAAACGCGCTCCAGCCTTTCTATTGAAGAAATTCGGGAAATTTTGGGTATTTCGGTAGAATAACTTGAAAAATTAAATGAATAGTTTATAATTAATGAAGTGTCGAAAGGAAGAAATAGGATGACGGATAAGCAGTTTCCTCAAGTAGCAGATGATGAATTGATGCTAACTCAAATGCCCCATATGAATTTATATGATGATGGGGACTTCATTAGTAATATTCTTGGGGAGTATACAGATAAAAACTATTTAGAATGGGAGCCAATTGCTACTGGAAAGGTAGCAGAGCAACCTTATCAAAAAAATCTACAAAAATCCCTTCAAAAACCATTTGAAGTGCCTAAGTCAAGAAGGCAGCCGATGACTCCTGATTTCAAGGAGCCTGTTGATAAAAAGAGCCCGGCGAATCGCTACGCAGAAGAAGCTCGTGAAGCAGCGCGTGCTGATTTGAAAAAGAAGCGGACGGCTCCGTATTTAACAGCAGATATTGCATCTAAGCCTAATCGTAAAAAATTCACCCCTTCTTTCATGCCAAAAGGGAAGCCGACAGCTCCTTTTCAAAAAGAAAATCCCGGTGAATTGATTAAATATGGTGAGCGACTGAAACAAGAGCAATTGATCCTTTTAGAAGGGGCTGAGGAAGTTCCAGTTCAAGAATCCCATCAAGAAGAGAAACCAAAAAAGAACAATTATGATTTCTTGAAAAAGAGTCAAATCTATAACAAGGATCAACAGAACATTCCAACGAGACCTATTAAACAAGAACTCAATGTGACCAATCTGGACTAGCAGGAGGAGAAACTATGTCAAAAACATTTCATTTTATCGGAATAAAAGGAGCTGGTATGAGTGCCTTGGCTCTCATGCTCCATCAGATGGGACACACTGTACAAGGATCTGATGTAGAGAAATATTACTTTACTCAAAGAGGTCTGGAGCAAGCAGGGATTACCATCCTACCATTCAGCGAAGAAAATCTTACTGGGGATCAAATCTTGATTGCTGGAAATGCCTTTAAACCTGAAAACAACGTAGAGATTGCTTATGCAGATGCTCAAGGCTACACCTATCAACGCTATCATGAATTCTTGGGTGAATTTATGCGTGATTTTGTCAGCATGGGAGTAGCAGGAGCTCACGGGAAAACCTCTACTACAGGGATTTTGTCTCACGTTCTGTCTAATATCACAGATACTAGCTATTTGATTGGGGATGGAACTGGTCGTGGTTCGAAAGGTGCTAAGTACTTTGTCTTTGAATCAGACGAGTACGAACGTCACTTCATGCCTTACCACCCAGAGTATTCAATCATCACCAATATTGACTTTGACCATCCTGATTACTTTACTGGCCTAGAAGATGTTTTCAATGCCTTCAATGATTATGCCAAACAAATCTCCAAAGCCTTGTTCATCTATGGTGAAGATCCTGAGCTTCGTCGGATTACAGCTAAGGCTCCGATTTACTACTATGGATTTGAAGAAGAAGGCAATGATTTTGTAGCCAGTGATCTCTTGCGTTCTACTACGGGATCAACCTTTACTGTTCATTTCCGTGGAGAAGATTTGGGACAATTCCAAATCCCATCCTTTGGACGTCACAATATCATGAATGCAACAGCAGTTGTCGGCTTACTTTATATCGCTGGATTCGATCTTGATTTGGTTCGAGAACACTTAAAAACATTTGGCGGGGTCAAACGTCGCTTTACAGAAAAGATTGTCAACGATACCGTCATCATTGATGACTTTGCCCACCATCCAACTGAAATTATTGCCACTTTGGATGCAGCCCGTCAAAAATACCCAAGTAAGGAAATCGTAGCGGTCTTCCAACCTCATACCTTTACTCGGACGATTGCTCTCTTGGATGAGTTTGCGGATGCCTTGAACCAGGCTGATGCGGTCTACTTGGCACAAATTTATGGATCAGCTCGTGAAGTGGATCATGGGGATGTCAAAGTTGAAGATCTAGAAGCGAAAATTATTAAGAAATCAGGTGTGATTACAGCTGAAAACGTTTCTCCACTCTTGGATCATGACAATGCCGTTTATGTCTTCATGGGAGCAGGAGATATCCAGACCTATGAATATTCATTTGAACGTTTACTTGGAAACTTGACCAATAACGTTCAATAAGGAGATAACATGCAACCAAGCGTTAGGATTCGGTTTGCTAAAAAAAATGATTGGGATGAGATCGAGCAGATCACGTCCCAAAATTTTTCTTTTCAAAGAGAGAAGTTGCAAGAACTGAATGGGTTTAGGACCCTGGTCTTAGAATTTGAAGGGCGAGTGATTGGAAGTTGCCTGATTCAGATGGAGGAACAGTTCGAGAATCCCTCTTTAAAATTATTGTGGTTGGAAATTCTTCGAGACTATAGAAAACAAGGGTTTGGCACCTTGCTACTCGCCACACTCAAGTCTCTTGTAGCTCAAGAATCCTTGTTAGGGATTCATGTGACCTGCCAGGAAGAGTTGATTCCGTATTTTGAAATGAATGATTTTCAACTAGAGATAGAGGATAAGGAAGAAGGAGTTGAGGGCTATCACCTAATGTGGCACCTATCCCTATAGAAAGGAAGAAAAATGAACATTCGTCGTGCAACTATGAATGATTTAGAAGCCATTGTTGCCATAGAACTGGAAAATTTTAGTCCAGAAGAGGCAATAGATAAGACGGTGCTTGCAAAACATATTGAAACGTTTCATAATAGCTTTTTAGTCGCTGAAAAGGATGGCCAACTTCTAGGCTATCTAGAAGGACCTGTTACTCAAAAGAGATATGTCGATGACCGCTCTTTTACAACAGAAGTAAAGGAAGAGTCCCATCTACCAGGAGGTTTTATTACCCTTACGAGTCTTTCGATTTCTCAGTCTGCCCAAGGCTTAGGAGTTGGGAAAGCCCTACTTGAAGCCATGAAGAATCTTGCCTTAGAAGAAGGACGGGAAGGGGTTAGTTTGACCTGTCATGATTACTTGATTGAGTATTATGAAAGGAACGGCTTTGTAAACGAAGGACGCTCGGCCTCTAACTATGCTGGGGAAGTCTGGTACGATTTAGTATGGGAGGTCCCATCAAGTAAGTGATCAATAGGATTTAAGGCCCTCAAGCCTCGTTCCTATTGCTTTTCTATCCCTTTTAAGATATAATATTAAGGATTATGACAAGGGGGGTCAAGTATTTGACTGAAAACCAACAAGAGAATGAAAAATTATTAAGCTTCAAAGAGCGGATTCTCCGTGATCTTGAAGAAGCCAATAAACAGATTGTACAGGTTGAAAAAGAAGTTGACTTACCTGTTCAAGAAATTTCTATTCCAGAGAACCAAGAAGACGAGACGGAAGGGGCGCTTTCTGAGCTTGTGTCGGAAGAGTCCGAAGTTCAGGAAACCGTAGAGATTCCAGAGGAAGTAGAAAAAGTAGAAGTAGCAGAGGTTACAGAGGTTCCTGCAATTAAGGAAGTAGCCAAAGAGAACCAAGAAGAAACAACTCTACCAATCGAAGAGCCAACTCGAGAAGCAGAAAGCTCAAGTCAGCCTGTGGCTGTTTCGAGAAAAGAAACACCTGTATCTAGTGTTTCGCGCAAGGATCGGGATCAACGCGTTCAGAAAAAGAAAAAGCAGAACACCATTGCGAAACGAATCGTCTTGACGGTTCTAGGAATTCTTTTTGTCTTAATGGTTGCAACTGGAATTTTCGCGGTGACCTATGTTCGATCTAACTTAAATGCAATGGATGCCAAGTCTACAGAGTTTGTAACCGTTGAAATTCCTGCTGGATCTAGCAATCGTGAAATTGGGACCATCTTGGAGAAAAAAGGCTTGATTAAGAATGGTCAGTTCTTCAACTATTACACCAAGTTTAAGAATTATGGAAACTTCCAATCCGGTTATTTCAATCTACAAAAGAGTATGGATCTAGAGACCATTATTCAAAAATTGCAAGAGCAAGGGACCAAAACTCCGGAACCACCGGTCTTAGGAAAAATTACGATTCCTGAGGGCTACACGATTGATCAAATCGCTCAAGTGGTTTCTGTGGATGCTAGTTCCAAATCTGGTGCCAAGACTCCATATACGCAAGAAGAATTCTTAAAAGTAATCCAAGATGATGCTTTTATTGAAAAGATGGTAGCCAAATATCCTAAGTTACTAGCAACCTTACCGTCCAAAGAAAGTGGGGTACGCTATCGCTTAGAGGGCTATCTCTTCCCAGCTACTTACGGTTATGGAAAAGATAGTAAAATGGAAGATCTTGTGGACCAAATGTTAGCTGCAATGGACCAAAATCTTTCAGCCTACTATGACACTATGGAAGCTAAAAACATTGATGTCAATGAGGCATTGACTCTGGCTTCTTTGATTGAAAAAGAAGGCGCTACAGATAAAGACCGCAAGGATATTGCCAGTGTCTTTTATAACCGTTTGAATCAAGATATGCCTCTTCAAAGTAATATTGCCATCTTATACGCACAAGGTCAATTAGGCAAGAAGACGACTCTGAAAGAAGACGCAACGATTGACACCAATATTGATTCACCTTATAATATCTACAAGAATACTGGTTTGATGCCTGGTCCAGTAGATAGTCCAGGGCTATCTGCAATTGAAGCAGCCGTCAACCCAAGCAAGACAGACTACCTCTACTTTGTCGCAAATGTAGAGACAGGGGAAGTCTATTTTGCGAAAACTTTTGAGGAACACACTAAAAACGTGGAAGAACACGTGAATAGCAAATTAACAGAAAGCAGCTCAAACTAAGGAGGAGGTGGCATGCCACACCTTTTTAGTTCGAAAAAAATAATAGAAAAGAGAAAAGAGAAATAAATATGGCAGAAAAAACCTATCCAATGACCCTTGCTGAAAAGCAAAAGTTAGAACTTGAATTAGAAGAATTGAAATTAGTTCGTCGTCCAGAAGTTGTAGAGCGGATTAAAATTGCTCGTTCATACGGAGACCTTTCAGAAAACAGTGAATACGAAGCAGCTAAAGACGAACAGGCTTTTGTTGAAGGGCAAATCTCCAGCCTAGAAACAAAGATTCGCTATGCTGAAATTGTAGATAGTGATGCAGTCGCTGTTGATGAAGTAGCGATCGGAAAAACAGTCACCGTAAAAGAAATTGGTGAAGACGAAGAAGATGTCTACATCATCGTTGGTTCAGCTGGAGCAGATGCTTTTGCTGGTAAGATATCAAATGAAAGTCCAATTGGTCATGCCTTAATTGGTAAGAAAACAGGGGATACTGTGACGATTGAAACTCCAGCAGGAAGCTACCAAGTGAAAATCTTGAACGTTGAAAAAACAGAATAAAAAGAGAGTGGGACAGAAATCGGTCATTCGTTAGAATTCGATTTCGTCGTCCCACCTCCGCACAGTTGAGTAGGGCTGTAAAAGCTGATGAAAGCAGCGTAGTAGAGCCCACTCAACCACTGCGTCTTGCTCGACAATCCAAAGACAATTGAGAGGCTAGGACTTTTGTCCTAGCCTCTTTTTTTATAGTAATGGAAAAGGCCGAGATATTATCTCGGCCTATTTGTATGTATTAGTTACGGTTGCGTTGTTTTCCAGCGTTTCGTTTTTTGTTTCCGTTAGTTGGAAGGGAACGTTGAGCGTTGGCTGGATTGGTAGGTGTGATATCTTTTTTTACGCGATGTCCATTGGATGCTGGAGCTTTTGGAGGATTGTTTTTATATTCCTCAGCTACTTGTTTCCGCAATCTTGGACGGATGAGGTAGTTGATGACAAATTGTTGAATAATTTGTACAAAACCACCGACTACCCAGTAGAGGGTTACACCAGCTGGTGCCATCAAAGAGAAGACTGCAATCATAATTGGACTCATGAGAGCCGTTTTCTTCATAGTTTCTCTTTGGGTTTCATCTTCGATACCATGGAGAGAGAGCATGCTTTGAATGTAGTAAAGAACAGCAACAACTAAGGTTAAAGCCAGACTTTTTGAACCGAGATCAATGCCAAGGAAACTGCTCTTGTTGACTCCTGGAGTATATTGAGCTGCAAAATAAAGAGCTGAGAAGAATGGCATTTGAATCAACAAGGGCAAGCATCCAATACCGCCGAATGGGCTGACGCCGTTTTCTTTTTGGGCATTCATCAATTCAGAGTTGGCAAGAAGTTTTTCTTCTTGAGTCTCTGCATTTTTGATGCGTTCTTGAATCGGTGCAAAGATCGGTTTGAGGTAGTTCATCTTTTCTGATTGGTAGGTTGCCTTCCAAGATTGATAAATACCTAGAGGGAAGATGATGATTCGAACGATTACGGTTACTAGGATAATCCCTAAACCAAAGCCAAGTCCAAGATCCGTCGCAAAGAAATTGATGGCTTCTCCCATTGGTTTTCCAATGAGATTCCAGACGAAACCGGTCGGTTGTTTGGTCGTCTTGTCAATGCTGACACATCCCGTTAAGAGGAGGAGGGCAGACAAGCTGAGGGCTGCAAGTAGATAACGTTTATATTTTTTCACGAGTTTTTATCCTTTAATTTTAAATAATACCTTTCTATTCTACTGTTTTTTTATCAAATTAACAATAGTTCTCTGGACTTAATTTGAAATTTTAAAATCTTTGTAGGGTTCGAAGTTTGCCAGATGGACGTCCAGATAAGAAACTTTGGAAAAAGGAGTAGGACCTTTTCGTATTTCTTGGATAAATTTGGCCATGAGGGCATTGTCTTCACAGGCGGCAAGGATAGTGACTGTGCCGTCATCATTGTTCCAGACCCGACCTGTAATGCCTCCGATTTCTAATGCTAAGCTATAAACTCCCCAGCGGAAGCCAACACCTTGGACCCGACCTTGGGCTGTCATTTCAACTTTTTGCATGCTTGTTCTCCTTGTGATTGAATTCCTACTCAGGACGGAGAAGCTCCTCCTGTGAATGTGGTATAATAGTCTTATGAATATTATAACCTCTAAGTCCAATAATGGGATTAAAAAAGTTAAAAAACTTCATCAAAAAAAATACAGAACAGACTCCTACCTCATCGAAGGATGGCATCTTTATGAAGAAGCTGTCAATCATCAGGCACCGATTGAACAAGTCTTTGTTTTGGAAGAGTTTGTAGATAAGATCAAGATAGATGCGAAGGTGTCCATCGTATCTCCTGAGGTTTTAGCAGAAATTGCTGATTCCAAAAGCCCTCAAGGAATCGTGGCAGAAATTAAGATACAGCCAATCCAGCATCTTCAGCTGGCTCAAGGACGGTATTTATTGTTAGAGGATGTTCAAGATCCAGGAAATGTCGGAACCATGATTCGGACTGCTGACGCAGCGGGCTTTGATGGGGTGCTTTTAACCGATCAATCTGCGGATTTGTATAATATGAAAACCTTGCGCTCCATGCAGGGAAGTCATTTTCATCTTCCTGTTATCCGTTTAAACAAAGAGCAACTCTTGACAGGTATTAAAGAGAGCCAGCTCCCCATCTATGCGACCACCTTATCCAAGGACTCCGTTGACTATAAGAAAGTGGAAAAAGTCCCTGCTTTTGTATTAGTTATGGGCAATGAGGGTCAAGGTATCAGTTCTGAGATGGCTGAGAAAGCAGATCAGCTAATTCATATCTCGATGCCGGGTCAAGCAGAAAGTCTGAATGTCGCAGTTGCAGCAGGGATTTTAATGTTTTCTATGATTTAAGAATAGTGAGCTAGTTAGATTTAAGGAGGTGAGACTCGTGTATCAGAAAGATAAAGAATATATGGCTGAAGTGGGACATTTGATTCAACACCCAAAACTTCAAAAATTAAAGGAAATTCCGCATCATATTCACTCCAATCGTTTGGAGCATTCTATTCATGTTAGCTACACTAGTTACCGCATTTCTAAGAAGATGGGCTGGGATACCAAAAGTACAGCGAGAGGAGCTCTTCTGCACGATCTTTTTTACTATGATTGGCGCCAAGTCAAATTCAATAAGAGCCATGCTTGGGTCCATCCACGAATAGCTGTACGAAATGCAAAAAAGATAACAAGCCTCAATAAAAAAGAAGAGGATATCATCCTCAAACACATGTGGGGATTGACGCTTGCTCCACCACGTTACAAAGAATCTTTCCTCGTGACCATGGTCGATAAGTACTGGGCTATCAAAGAAGCCTCAGAACCAATGAGAAAAAAGTGGTCAAAGAGGAGACTTTTCCATCGAAAAATGTTAAAATCATAATAATTTAAGTTTGAAAGGAATGATTGATTATGAATCAACAAACCGTTATCCACGAACAAAGTGGCCTTAATAGCTTTTATAGCAAAATTTATTCTCTAGTCGGAGTTGGAGTTGGAATCTCAGCTGTTGTATCAGCTTTGATGATGACCCTTTTCCAAGAAACCTTCATGTATATTCTAATTCAGGCTCCATGGGTCTACTATATTGCCATTGCCGTTGAATTGATTTTAGTCCTTGTCGCTTCTAGACAATCGGTGAAAAACAATCCCATGGCCTTGCCTCTCTTTTTAACCTATTCCGCTTTGAATGGTTTTACCTTGAGTTTTATCATTGCTCGCTATGCTCAAGCGACAGTTTATAAAGCTTTTGTAGTCAGTGCCTTGATGTTCTTCATCATGTCAGCGATTAGTCGTGTGACCAAAAAAGACTTGTCTGGAATGGGACGAGCCTTTATGGGAGCCTTGATTGGTATCATCATTGCTTCAATTGCGAATATTTTCTTACAAAGCTCTGGTATGGATTATGTCCTTAGCATCCTTTGTGTGATTATCTTTGCAGGTTTGACTGCTTGGGATAATCAAAAGATTCGTTATGTCTATGAACAATCCAATGGTCAACCAACCAATGGTTGGGTAGTTGCCTTGGCTTTGGAACTTTATCTTGATTTTATCAACTTGTTCATCAATATCTTACGTATTTTTGGACGCAATGATTAATAGAAAGAGCCGGGGAACCGGCTTTTTTTGTTGGAAAACTTGTGATATACTAAAGAAAATTGATAGAAATGAGAATCTTCAAATGAAACGTCCATTTATTAGCAGGGAGAAATTAAAACAAATTACTGAAACCTATCCAACTCCCTTTCACCTATATGATGAAGCTGGTATCCGGCAGACAGCTCGTGCCCTCCATCAAGCTTTTTCTTGGAATCCAGGTTTTAAAGAGTATTTCGCTATCAAAGCAACCCCTAATCCAGCCATCCTAAAAATCCTAAAAGAAGAAGGATGTGGCGTGGATTGTGCTAGCTATGTGGAATTGTTGATGGCTCAAAAATTAGGATTTACGGGCCAAGAGATTATGTTTTCTTCGAATAATACGCCGGCTGAAGAGATGGTCTTTGCCCGTCAACTAGGAGCGACTATCAACTTGGATGCCTACGAAGATGTAGCTTTTTTACAGTCAGTTGCGACTCTACCGGAGGTTATCTCTTGCCGCTATAATCCAGGAGGGGTGTTTGAACTGGGAACGGATATCATGGATCACCCTGAGGAGGCTAAGTTCGGCATGACCAAGGAGCAATTGATCCGAGCCTTCCGTGAGTTAAAAGACTTGGGGGTTAAGCGCTTTGGAATCCATGCCCTCTTGGCTTCGAATACCATCTCTAATGATTACTATCCAGAATTGGCTAAGCAATTATTCCAGTTGGCTGTAGAAGTTGTTGAAAAGACAGGGGTGACTTTGGATTTTGTCAACCTTTCTGGAGGGGTTGGAGTGAACTACAAACCAGAAGACCAGCCGAATGACATCGCTGTGATTGGGGAGGGGGTTCGTCGTGCTTACGAGGCTATTTTAATCCCTGCTGGCTTAGATCAAGTAAAAATTTATACGGAATTAGGCCGCTTCATGTTGGCACCACATGGCTTGTTAGTCACCCATGTCACCCATAAGAAGCAGACTTATCGGACCTATCTAGGAGTAGATGCTTCGGCTGTCAACCTCCTCCGTCCTGCTATGTACGGGGCCTACCACCATATCACCAATCTCGATCGTCCAGAAGGTGAGACAGAAGTAGTCGACATTGTTGGTAGTTTGTGTGAAAACAATGACAAATTTGCCAAGAATCGGGAGTTTCCTATCTCTGAGATTGGGGATCTCTTGGTCATCCATGATACAGGAGCGCATGGTTATTCCATGGGCTATCAGTACAATGCCAAGCTTCGCTCTGCCGAGATTTTATTAGAAGAATCGGGCCAAGCTCGTCTCATCCGACGGGCCGAAAAACCAGAGGATTACTTTGCAACATTGTATGGCTTTGACTTTGAAAAATAGGGCCTTTTTGGTATAATAGAAAATGTGTAAATATTGAATTTAGGAGAAAAACACTTATGTCTACATTTTTGACAATTTTATTGATTATCCTTGCTTTCTTTGGTGGGATGTTGGCAGGTATGTACCTACTTCGCAAGCAGTTTGAAAAAGAATTTGCATCAAACCCACGTTTGAATGTTGAAGCGGTTCGTACCTTATTGGGAGCTAGCGGTCAACGTCCAAGTGAAGCGAAGGTACAACAAGTTTACCGTCAAATTTTGAACCAACAAAAAGCATCTTTGAATACGAAGAAGAAATAAAAGCAAGACTGATTACACAATAAAATAAGTAGGGGGACTTTAAGATTTTTCTTAGTCCCTTGTTTTGAAAGGAAGGCAGATGGACAATCGACCAATTGGTTTTTTGGATTCGGGTGTCGGAGGGTTAACCGTTGTACGCGAATTGATGCGACAACTACCCCATGAAGAGGTCGTCTATATTGGTGATTCCGCCAGAGCACCCTACGGCCCGAGACCAGCAGATCAAATTCGTGATTATACTTGGGAGATGGTTCGTTTTCTCCTAACGAAAAATGTGAAGATGATTGTTTTGGCCTGTAATACAGCGACAGCTGTTGTATGGGAAGAGGTAAAAGAAGCCTTGGATATCCCTGTTTTAGGAGTGATTTTACCAGGTGCTTCCGCAGCGATCAAGGCGACGAGAAGCAAACGAATTGGCGTAATTGGGACACCGATGACAGTCGCCTCAGATATTTATCGTAAGAAGATTCAAAGCCTGTCACCAGAAATGGCAGTAGAGAGTTTAGCTTGTCCGAAATTTGTCCCTTTGGTTGAATCCAATGAGTTGCAGTCCAGTGTTACAAAAAAAGTCGTCTATGAAACCTTGAAACCCCTTGCCGGGAAGGTAGATACGATGGTTTTGGGTTGCACTCATTATCCTCTTCTTCGCCCTATAATCCAAAATGTCATGGGGCCAGAGGTTCAATTAATTGATAGCGGGGCAGAGTGTGTCCGGGATATCTCGGTCTTACTCAACTACTTTGAGATTAATCGCAGTCGTCAATTGGACGATTGCCACCATCAATTTTATACAACGGCCAATGCAGCCAGTTTTGCAGCGATTGCCAAGACTTGGTTGCAGCAAGTCGTTCATGTGGAGCATGTAGAATTATGAACCAAAAGATATATGAATACAAAGATGCCTTAAATTGGTTTCTAGCTGAATGGGGAGAGCGGAGTGACTATAACGAATATAGTGAAGTCTCTTCAGAAGCTTCTGAGCTTGTTGACTTAGTAGAATCACTAGTTGGAGACACAGACTTGGGCTTCCCGCTGAATGTTACAGTTGTCCGTTACGCCTCTAGTTTGCAGTTTTTAACCTTCCTCTTTCAAATTGTGGAGGAAACAATAGGCCGGAAAATTGAAATCGTGCAACGCCAAGGAGCCCTTCTCATTGTAGAAGGAGAACAATTGCTCTCCGTTAATCTGCCAAAGAATGGTCTTCCACTTGCAGATTTTTTGGGGCAGAAAGGCCTCAAGGATCGCTTGTTAATCGCTACTCGGAATGAAGGAAAAACCAAAGAGTTTCGTCAGATTTTTGAGCAAATGGGCTTTGAAGTGGAGAATCTCAATGATTATCCTGATCTTCCAGAAGTAGCTGAAACAGGAATGACTTTTGAAGAAAATGCCCGCCTAAAAGCTGAGACGATTTCACAGCTAACAGGGAAAATGGTCTTGGCGGATGATTCAGGCCTTATGGTTGACATCCTTGGAGGCTTACCAGGTGTCTGGTCTGCTCGCTTTGCAGGTGTGGGAGCGACTGATTTAGAGAACAATGCCAAGCTCTTACATGAGTTGGCGATGGTGTTTGAATTGAAGGATCGGTCAGCTAAATTTCACACAACCTTAGTCGTTGCCAGTCCTGGTAAGGAAAGCCTGGTTGTTGAGGCGGATTGGCCAGGATATATCAATTTTGAACCAAAAGGTGAAAACGGGTTTGGCTATGATCCCCTCTTTCTAGTTGGAGAAACAGGTAAGACATCTGCCCAACTAACTCTAGAGGAAAAGAATCAACAATCGCATCGAGCTTTAGCCGTGAAGAAATTAGTGGAGGTATTCCCAGCATGGCAGAACAAGTAATCATCGTCATGAGCGATTCTCATGGTGATCGTCAGATCGTAGAAGAGATCAAAAACCACTATAAAGGAAAGGTCGATGCCATTTTTCACAACGGGGATTCTGAGTTAGAAAGTACCGATCCTGTATGGGAAGGCATTCATGTTGTCAAAGGGAACATGGACTTCTATGGGGAGTACCCTGAACGTTTGGTGACGCAATTGGGTCCTACTCGGATCATTCAAACCCATGGCCATCTTTTCCAAATTAATTTTAGTTTTCAAAAGTTAGATTTTTGGGCCCAGGAAGAAGATGCAGATATCTGCCTCTATGGCCATCTGCATATTCCGGATGCTTGGAAGGAAGGGCGTACCCTTTTTCTGAACCCTGGGTCAGTCAGTTTACCGAGGGGGCCTATTCAAGAGTGCCTCTATGCTAAAGTGGAAATTGATGCAGATTCCTATCGAGTTGAGTTTTTAAATCGGAAACATGAGGTCTATGAACCTCTTACAAAGGAGTTCGATCGATGATCGCTAAGGAATTTGAGGAATTTATTCTTCGAGAAGAAAAGACTTTTTTGACTCCAGCGCGCAATTTGGCTGTCTTGATTGATACGCACAATGTGGATCATGCTATCTTGGTGCTCAGTCAAATTAGCTATACTCGTGTTCCTGTTGTGACCGATCAGATGAAGTACGTAGGGACGATTTCTTTAACAGACATTCTTTCTTACCAAATGAAACATGATTATTCTGATGAAGTCTTTTCATCCATGGACATCGTTCATATGACAAAAACGGATGGAGAGCGCTTAGGGAAAGATTATACTGTGACAGAAGTCTTGCATAAGTTGGTAGAGGAATCCTTTCTACCGGTTGTTTCAGAGGATGGAGTCTTTGAAGGAATCATTACTCGAAAATCCATTTTAAAAGCCATCAACTCCCTCATGCACAATTTCTCAAATGAATACGAGATGAGGAAAATATGAAAGAATACATAGCTAGTTTTATCAAAGAAAAAGACTTAAGTGAAAATTCGCAGGCGGCCTATTCTTATGATTTGGATCAGTTCGTGGATACGATTCATAACCATGTCTCAGATACCAATCTTCGAATATATCAAGCTTCGATTAAGGATTTTAAACCAGCTGTTCAAAAACGGAAGCTTTCTGCCGTCAATCAATTTCTATTTTATCTTTATCAACATCAGGTTATTGAGGATTACCATCGCTTGGTCCTTCCAAAAGTCTCTGTGTCCAAGAGCCACGATCAAGAGTTATTGGATTTATCCCTTTTGTGGGAAGGCTCGGACCAATCCCAAGGACGCTTGATTGCCCTCTTGATTGTCGAGATGGGCTTGTTACCTAGTGAAATTCTTCAGTTGAAAATCGTTGATATTGAACTCGATTTTCAGGTTTTACGTGTAGGGAAAGAAGGACAGAAACGGGTCTTGCGCATTCCGGATGCTCTTTTAGGAGAGTTGACAGATTTGATGACTGGGACGTATTTATTTGATAACAAGGGCAAGCCCTATTCGCGTCAGTGGGGCTTCCGTCAATTAGAGTCCTTCCTAATGGAAAAAGGTTTTGAAAATCTTTCAGCGCAATCCTTACGGGAACAATATATTTTAAAACAAAGAGAACAGGGGATGGATCTGTTTAGCATCGCCCGAGAGCTAGGTTTAAAAACCCTAGTAACCCTAGAAAAGTATAAGTAATGGATATTAAAATAAAGGATTTTGAAGGTCCCTTGGATCTTCTCTTACACCTCGTTTCAAAATATCAGATGGATATTTATGAGGTCCCTCTGATTGAGGTGATCGAGCAGTACTTGGCTTATCTGACGACCCTTCAAGCCATGCGCTTAGAGGTCGCTGGTGAATACATGCTGATGGCCAGTCAATTGACCTTGATTAAGAGTCGGCGTCTCCTTCCAAAAATTGCGGAGCAAGCAACCGATGAAGAAGATTTGGAGCAGGATCTCCTGTCTCAAATCGAAGAGTACCGGAAGTTTAAACTATTGGGTGAAAAGATGGCCCTTCAACACGAGGAGAGAGCCCAGTACTTTTCAAAACCCAAAACGGAATTAGTCTATGATGATGCTGAATTGGTCCATGACAAGACCACGATAGATCTTTTCTTGGCCTTTTCAAAATTGTTAACGAAAAAGAAGGAAGAATTTCGACAAAATCATACGACCATTGTTCGAGACGAGTATAAAATTGAAGACCTGATGAATGTTGTTCGTCACTTGTGTCAACCTGGTAAGAGAATCTTACTACAAGATATTTTTGAGGAAGCCAAGGATGTCAACGAACTGATTACAGTCTTTTTGGCGACTTTGGAATTAATTAAAGTACAAGAAGTTGAGGCTCTTCAGGAAGAACCATTTGGAGATATTATTTTAGTAGGATTAAAGAATGAGTAAAATTGCAGAGATGGAGGCCCTCTTGTTTGTTGCAGGAGAAGATGGTTTGACGGTGAGGCAGATTGCCGACCTCTTATCCCTTCCTCCCACAGGGGTGATTCAAAGTTTAGAAAAATTGGCCCAGAAATATGAGCAGGATCAAGATTCTAGTATGGCCTTATTGGAGACAGCGTCAACCTATAAATTAGTGACCAAGTCCAAATATGCAGAGCTGTTACGTGAGTATTCAAAGTCACCAATGAATCAAAGTCTCTCTCGTGCCGCCTTGGAAACTCTCTCCATCATTGCCTATAAACAGCCGATTACTCGGATTGAAGTCGATGATATTCGAGGGGTGAACTCTAGTGGAGCTATTTCAAAATTACTTTCTTTTGAGTTGATTCGAGAAGATGGGAAGAAAGAAGTCATTGGGAGACCTAATCTCTATGTGACGACAGATTACTTTTTGGATTACATGGGGATAAACCATCTAGACGAGCTACCAATTGTTGAAGAGACGGAGTTAATCGGTCAAGAAAGCCAATTATTTACAGAAAGAACTGAGGAAATTGATGAGAATTAACAAATATATTGCTCATGCTGGTGTCGCAAGCCGCCGCAAAGCAGAGGAATTGATTAAGCAAGGCCTTGTCACTGTAAATGGCCAAGTTGTCCGTGAATTGGCGACAACGATCAAGTCTGGAGACAAGGTAGAAGTAGAAGGTCAACCGATATACAACGAGGAGAAGGTTTACTACCTCTTAAATAAACCAAGAGGGGTCATCTCCAGTGTATCAGACGATAAAGGGAGACCAACTGTTATTGATTTGTTACCGCAAGTCAAGGAACGGATTTATCCTGTCGGTCGTTTGGACTGGGATACTTCTGGTGTCCTGATTTTGACCAATGATGGTGATTTTACAGATGAAATGATCCACCCGCGTAATGAGATTGATAAGGTTTATGTTGCGCGTGTGAAGGGATTGGCGAACAAAGAAAACTTGCGTCCCTTGACTCGTGGTGTGACCATTGATGGCAAAAAGACCAAGCCAGCTACCTATGAGATTCTAAAGGTTGATCCAGAAAAGAATCGCTCAGTTGTCCAATTGACCATCCATGAAGGACGCAATCACCAGGTCAAAAAGATGTTTGAAGCCGTTGGCCTCTTGGTGGATAAATTGTCCCGGACCCAATTTGGAAATCTAGACGTTTCTGGACTTCGTCCTGGTGAATACCGCCGTCTCAATAAAAAAGAAATCAGCCAATTGCATACCCTTGCAGTGACAAAGACGAAAAAATAATGAAGAAATGTGCGATTGGCCTTGTTCGTCTCTATCAACGCCTTCTTTCGCCCCTCTTTCCGCCTTCCTGTCGCTATAGTCCTACCTGTTCCAACTATATGATCCAGGCTATTGAACGGCATGGTTTGAAAGGGATTCTGATTGGGCTTGCTCGGATTCTTCGTTGCCATCCCTGGAGCAAGACTGGAGTAGATCCAGTTCCAGATCATTTCAGTCTGAGAAGCCACCTAGAAGAAGAGAAAAGCGAAAATTAAGTTAGAGCAAACTTCCATAAGAAGTCTCACTCAGAGCAAAGAAAAAAGTTTTGGAAATTCTCCAAAACTTTTTGTTTTTAGCGATCGGACCAAGTGCGAGGCATAAATAGCAGTAACATCGGGTAGATTTCTAACCGTCCTGCAATCATGGCAATTGATAGTAAGAATTTAGAGATGGGGCTAAAGATAGCGAAGGTATCCGTTGTCCCAATCATCGGTCCGATATTGTTAAAGCAACTAAAGACTGCACTGACAACCGTCATAAAATTGTTGCTGTCAAAGCTGACAACCGCAATGAGGGCGATCGTAATCAAGGTATAGACCACAAAATATTTTAAGATTTTGTGCTGGGTGTCCTTATCCAAGGCAGTGCCATTCACATGTAGGGTCATCACCCGGTTGGGTGAGAGAGTCGAACGAATTTGATTCTTCCCGATCCGAGCTAGAATCAAGCAGCGAATCACTTTTAGTCCCCCAGCCGTTGACCCAGCGGATCCACCAACCACCATGAGCATGAGAAGGAGGAACTGAGAAAAGAGTGGCCAATCAACAGTATTGCCAAAACCAAATCCAGTCGTGGTAATGACATTGGAGACTTGGAAAAAGGACATTTCAAAACTATCTGCAAAATTATGATAGAGATGGAAAATGTTGCAGGCAATCAAAAGGGAAGAAACTCCGACAATCATCAGGTAGGTGCGAAGTTCCTCATCGCCGAAGAAGGCTTTGAACTTGCGAAGCATGATATAGTAATAAAGGTTAAAATTAACCCCAAATACCAAGACACCAAAGCTGACCAAATAGGTGATGAGCGTCGAATGGTAGTGGGCAATCCCGTCGTTGAAGACGGTGAACCCACCGGTACCAGCAGTTCCCATAGCAATGATAAAGCTATCATAAAGAGGCATGCCAGCACAGAAGTAGATCACGACAAAGAGGAAGAAGAGGGCCAAATAGAGGTAATAAAGGATTTGAGCTGTGTTCTTCAATTTGGATACAATTTTACCAAATACGGGACCAGGCACTTCTGCCTTCATCACTTCGAGGTGGCTGTTCTTGTTATTGTCCATAATAGCTAGGGCAAAGACTAGCACCCCCATCCCTCCGATTAAGTGCGTGAAACTACGCCAGAAAAGAAGGGAAGGACTGAGGACGGAGACGTCATTTAAAATGGTTGCCCCTGTAGTTGTAAAACCAGAGCTAACTTCGAAAAATGCATCAATGATGTTTGGGATTTGTCCTGAAAAGACAAAAGGAAGAGCACCAAAGAAGGACCAGAGGATCCAACACAAAGCCACAATCAGAACGCCTTCCTTAGCATAGATGTGAAAATCTTTGGGTTTGAAAAAGGAACCAATGCCTCCCAATACAAGGAGGATAGCAATGGTTGCAAATAGGGAGAGAAAGACAGTCGGGCTATCCTTGACAACAAAATCGTTCTTTAGATTGAGAAGTGCAACCACAATCGGCACACAGAGCAACATGGCTTCAATTAGAAGGAGTTTTGCTAAAAGGTAGCGAATCATACTTTTGTTCATGGCTTACCCCTCTAACAAATCATAGATTTTAGTGATGTTGCTGATTAGGGTAGTAACGATAATGCGATCCCCTATCAAAAGATGGTCATCTCCAGTTGGGAAAATAGCTTTCCCGTTTCGAATAATGGCTGCGATGAGAACACCTTTTTTCAATTTCAGTTGTGCCAAAGGTTTGCCCGTCATTTTGTTTTCTTCGCGAATCTGGAATTGAAGGGTCTCGATTTGACCGTTGGCAACATGGTGCAAGGCTTCAAGATTTGAATAGCGGGCATTGTAGCGTCCACGGATGAAATGCATGATGGTGTCCACCGCAATGCCTTTGGGTGTCACAATACTTGAAAAATCTTGCCGATCAATAATTTCCAGTAGGCTAGTCCGGTTGACCTTGGTAATATTCTTTTGAACACCTACGCTATTTAGGAACATAGAAGCGATAATGTTTTCTTCATCGACCCCTGTTAGAGTCGCCACGGCATCAAAGTTACCTGCTCGCTCTTCCATTAGAATATCTTTTGATGTCCCATCTCCCTGTATAACATAGAGATCAGGGAATTCTTGACTAAACCATTCTGCCCGTTTTTGATCGATTTCAATGACTTTTAAGTCAATCTTCCGTTTGCTATTTTCCAAAATATTTAGGAGATAGTAGGAAATCTTGCCAGCTCCGATCAGAAGCAGGCTTTTAACGACTTGCGGACGAATGCTATTGTGGAAGTCTACGATTTCCACTCGATTTCCAGTCATGAAAATCTTATCAAAGGCTTGTAAAGTGAAGTCGCCATCTGGAATCGTTAACTGACCTTGCCGTTCGATAGCACAGATAATGATGTTTCCGTATTTCTTTCTGAATTGAGAAAGGGTCATCTGGCAGAGCGGGCTTTCCTCCTTGATTTTGAACTCCATGAAGGCCACTCGCCCACCAGCGAAGTGCTCAACAGATAAGGCATTTGGGAAGTCAATGCTATTAGCAATGTAGCGGGCAGCAAGAAGCTCAGGATTGACAACTAGAGAGAAGCCGAGAATATTTTTCTCTTTAAAATAAGAATTTGAGTATTCTGGATTGCGGACCCGGACAATAGTTTCTTTGGCTCCCATTTTTTTGGCCAAGACGGCAGAAACCATGTTGACTTCGTCTTGCTCTGTCAGGGCGACAAAGATGTCACAGTCGGCCACATCTGCTTGTTCTAGAATCTTAAAGTTGGCACCATTTCCAACAATACCAATGATATCGTAGCGTTTGGTAATGTGATTAACGACGGCTTCATCTTGTTCGATCAAAATGACATCGTGATTTTCTGCGACGAGGGAACGACAGAGTGCTGTTCCGACTTTACCGCCTCCAACTACAATAATTTTCATGAATATTTCCTCCAAAGTATGATTCTATCTTACTCTATTTTCAAAAAAAAATCACCTCTTAATGGTGGAAATAGGGCATAAAGAACCAGATTCTCTAAACTACATGAAAGAGAATGTAAAAAAGTGAATTTTTTTTGTCGAAATAGTTGACAGGAGGTATGAAAGTGGTATACTGATACAGTAACCTCATTGATTTACCTCAAACCTGTTGTGAGTTAAGTTAATGAAGTCGTAACCACGCTGTTTGCTGAGCTTGACTCCGGGCAGTGTGGCTATTTTTTTGCCAGAAATGAGATTGTGATGAATATTGAAGAATTAGCTTATACAGAAACCAAATCAAAAAACCATGTAGTTCTCTATCAACCTCAAATCCCCCAAAACACAGGGAACATTGCTCGTACTTGTGCAGCTACCAATGCCCCCCTTCACATCATTCGGCCCATGGCTTTTCCTATCGATGATCGGAAGATGAAACGTGCGGGACTGGATTATTGGGATAAGTTAGATGTTCGCTTCTACGACAGCTTGGATGAATTTATGGAGGCTGCAGCTGGAGGAAAGGTCCACCTGGTTTCAAAATTTGCTGACCAGACCTATTCGGATGTGGATTATAATGATGATGCAGAACATTATTTCATTTTTGGTCGTGAGGACAAAGGCTTACCAGAGGATTTTATGCGGCTTCATGCTGAAAAGGCGATTCGGATTCCGATGAATGATGAGCATGTTCGAAGCTTGAATGTCTCCAATACCGTTTGTATGATTGTATACGAAGCCCTCAGACAACAGGAGTTTGCAGGCTTAGAGCTGGTCCATCAGTATGAGGGAGATAAGTTGAAGTAGGAAGAGGCTCTTTGCAAAGGGAGTTTCGTTGTAACTTTTGATATTACAAAACACTTGCAATAGCAGGTGTTTTTTGTTATGATTAAGGAGTCTTCAGGGCAGGGTGTAATTCCCGACCGGCGGTGACTTTTACTAGGAAATGCTCTTTTTCTTTTCTACCTTGTTGCCAAGCTTTGCCTAACTAGAAGTTATGCCTAGAGCTTGTCGCCTCGTCTAAAAGAAAAATCTCCATTTCCATACTCTAAGAGAAGTCCGCGAGCGCAAGCTGATGTGGTGTGATTCCACAACCGACAGTATAGTCTGGATGGGAGAAGACGAGAGAGGAACAAACCTGTTCTTTTTGACGATGGACTTGATGGAAATTTTGTTGATTCTATAAGAAATCAGTCTTTGTGCTTTTTTCTTGTAGCATCAGGGCTTTTTTAATCAAGTACCAAGGAACTGTTTAAGTTTTCTTTAAAACGATTGAAATAGAATAAGGTTAAGGGAATCTTTCCAACTTCTTCTAATTTTAGTAAAAATTGGAGGAACCTGTGATGACAAATACTCGTAAACTGACCCTAGTGGCTGTTTTATCCGCACTTTCTTTTCTATTGATGTTTTATCAACTATCAATAGGGATTGATTTTTTAAAGGTTGACTTTAGTACGATTCCAATCTTACTCGCCTTAGTTCTATTAGATCTAAAAAGCTCAGTTGTGGTGATTTTGATTCGATCTGTTCTCAAGTTGGTTTTGAATGGTCGAGGAGCTGAGACATTGGTTGGCTTACCGATTAATATCATTGGTGTATTAGTCTTTGTCTTAGCCTTTGCAGTCATTTGGAATAAGAAGAAAAGCCAGGTTCGGTTTGTAATTGCTAGTCTAGTTGGGACCATTGGTTTAACCATTTCCATGCTCCTAGTCAATTACTATTATGCCATCCCTCTCTATGCCAAATTTGTTGGTTTTGACATCGCAAAGATGGTCGGAGTTGAAAAGTATCTTCTCAGTATGGTTGTTCCCTTTAATCTGATAGAAGGACTGATTTGGGCTGTGACATTCTGGATGGTATATACCGTCGTACAGCCCCTACTTAAAATCTATGAAAAATAAACAATCTCATTTTTTAAAGGGCTCTTTTGCCCTTTTGTTATTTATGATTCTGGGCTATGTAGTCAAATTTTATCCTGAAAATTTAGTCGGAATCGATCAACCGATTCAATCGGCTATTCGCGGGGATTTACCAGTCTATTTGACGGCCTTCTTTACCCGTGTAACAGTGCTGATGAACACACCCGTTGTTGCATCCTGGGTTGGCGTCATTGTCCTCTTCTTTGTCTGGAAGAAATGGTATACGGAGGCCCTCCTCCTCACCGGGAGTTTGGTTACAACTGGATTACTCGTGGTGATCCTGAAACACATCTATTTACGTCCACGACCAGCACTTCAACATTTGGTCCAAGAAGGGGGCTATTCTTTCCCAAGTGGCCACTCTTTAGCTGCCACCCTGGTCTTCGGTAGTTTAATCATTGTGGTGGGGCAACGGATGACCTCTCAAGTCGGGAAAGTCCTAGCTCAGATTGCCCTCTTCCTTTGTATGGTGACCATCGTTGTATCACGTGTCTATGTTGGGGTTCATTACCCGACAGACGTCACAGGAAGTATGCTTTTGGGATTTGGTCTTTTGCAAATGGTCTTTCCTTATTACGACCGTTTGCGTTTTGAATGGCGCTTTAAGAGTAAGCAGAAGTAAAGCATGAATGATTTATTTGAAGAAAAGGTCCTAAAGGTCGTTGCTCAGATTCCCCTGGGATATGTGGCCACCTATGGTCAAATTGCCCAACTCATTGGCTATCCTCGTCACGCCCGCCAGGTCGGCAAGGTCTTGGCTACTTCTACAAAAGCTGTGACCTATCCCTGTCATCGGGTCGTGACCTCTACTGGTCGCCTGGCTCCTGATTGGGAAGAGCAAGGCACGCTTCTTTGGGCCGAAGGGGTGGAATGCAAATCCAACGGTTGTGTGGATCTTAAAAAGTACAAATGGAAAGCGGAGGAGACTCAACTTTGAGTTCACTCTGCTTTTTTGCTATAATGAGGAGTATGAAATCCTATACGACCTTAAATGATTATTACCGAACTTTATTTGGAGAAAAGACCTTCAAAGTCCCAATCGATGCGGGCTTTGACTGTCCCAATCGTGATGGAACTGTTGCTCGAGGGGGCTGTACTTTTTGTACAGTTTCTGGCTCTGGAGATGCCATCGTAGCACCAGATGCCCCTATTCGGGATCAGTTTTACAAAGAAATTGATTTTATGCACCGCAAATGGCCCGACGTCAAAAAGTATTTGGTCTATTTTCAAAATTTCACTAATACGCATGAATCCGTCGATGTCATTCGGGAGCGCTATGAGCAAGCCATCAATGAACCAGGTGTCGTAGGGATTAACATCGGGACACGACCAGACTGCTTGCCGGATGAAACGTTGGCCTACCTAGCAGAATTGACAGAGCGCATGCATGTGACCATTGAGCTAGGCTTGCAGACGACCTATGAAACGACATCTGAATTGATCAACCGAGCCCATAGCTATGAACTCTATGTGGAAACGGTGAAGCGGATTCGCCAACAGGTCCCTAAGGCAGAGATTGTTTCACACTTAATCAACGGTCTTCCTGGGGAGACGCATGAGATGATGGTGGAGAATGTCCGCCGTTGTGTAACAGACAACGATATCCAGGGCATTAAATTGCACCTGCTCCATCTCATGACCAATACCCGGATGCAACGAGACTACCATGAAGGACGATTGCAATTGATGAGTCAGGAGGAATACGTGTCGGTCATCTGTGACCAACTGGAGATCATTCCCAAGGAGATCGTCATCCACCGGATTACAGGAGATGCTCCACGCGAAATGCTGATAGGACCGATGTGGAGTCTCAATAAGTGGGAAGTTCTGAATGCCATTGAAGCTGAGATGCGTCGCCGTGGAAGTGTTCAAGGTTGTAAAGTAGGAAAATAGGAGGAGTAGCATGTTGCGACCATTAGAGATGGCCCATGATTTTCTTAGGGAGGTCATTACAGATCAAGATACTGTGGTTGATGCGACCATGGGCAATGGGCATGATACCCTTTTCTTGGCAGAACTAGCCAAAGAAGTCTATGCATTTGATATTCAAGAGCAGGCCTTGTTCCAAACGCAAAAGCGTTTGGAAGAAGCAGGTCTTTCCAATGCCCACCTTCTGTTAAAGGGGCATGAAGAAGTAGATCACTATGTAAACCAGGTCAAGGCGGCTATCTTCAACTTAGGCTATCTTCCTTCAGCAGACAAGTCGATTATTACCCAGCCTAAAACAACGATCCAAGCCATTGATAAACTCTGTCACCGCTTGATCAAGGGAGGGCGAATAGCCATTATGATCTATTATGGTCATGAGGGTGGGGACCTAGAAAAAGATGCTGTCTTGGAGTTTGTCTCCCAACTTCCTCAACAAGAATTTACGGTCACTACTTACCGGACCCTGAACCAGATCAACCATCCCCCATTTTTGGTCATGATCGAAAAATTAGAAAGTTATCGCCATGGATAAAGAATTTTTAAAAAATAAAATTGATGCTCTTCGCCACGATTTTGTGGAGTCAACCTCTCATGAACGTGCCGTTGGTTTTTTAGATGAAGCACGGATGAGCAAAAAAATGATCAAAATCAAGAAGAAGCTGGTCTCTCTTGAAATGGAACGTTGCCAGAAGAAAATTGAGCACAAGGATCTGACAAAGATTGATCAAAAGATCCAAGAACAAAAGCAACTCTTTGAGGACTGTTGTAACCAACGATCAGGAGGATAAGGGATGGAGATTCTTGTATACACCATTGTCTTTTCCTTGATCCTGATTGTCTCCAATGCGACCAATAAGTTGATTCCTACCTTGCCCCTCCCTTTGATCCAGATATTATTAGGGATTGGGATTGGCTTTCTCTTACCCAATTCGGAGTACCACTTAGATACCGAGCTCTTTTTGGCCTTGGTTATTGGACCGCTCCTCTTTCGAGAGGCAGAAGAAGCAGACATTACCTCGATTCTGAAGCACTGGCGCATTATCGCCTTTTTAATCTTCCCAGTTATTTTTATTTCGACCCTTAGCTTGGGGTGGTTGGCCCATCTCTTGTGGCTAGGAATTCCACTAGCGGCCTGTATGGCAGTAGGGGCAGCGCTCGGGCCGACTGATTTGGTGGCCTTTGCCTCCCTTTCGGAACGCTTTACCTTTCCAAAACGAATCTCCAACATTCTAAAAGGAGAGGGCTTGCTCAATGATGCTTCAGGTTTGGTTGCCTTTCGTGTGGCTCTAGCTGCATGGACCACTGGAGTCTTTTCCTTAGGCCAAGCTAGTTGGGACTTGGTCATCTCTATTTTAGGAGGGTTTGCGGTTGGGATTGTGACAGCTGCTGTCAACCGTGGGCTTCAAAAAATACTGCTCAGTGTTCGGGCAACGGATATTGCCAGTGAACTCATTTTAGAGTTGAGTCTCCCCTTACTGACCTTCTTTATCGCAGAAGAGATCCATGTATCAGGGATTATTGCGGTTGTAGTGGCTGGGATCCTAAAGGCTAGTCGGTTTAAGAAAATTACCCTACTAGAAGCCAAGGTGGATACGGTCACGCATACGGTATGGAATACAGTCAATTTTGTCCTCAATGGGTCTGTCTTTGTCCTCTTGGGGATGGAGCTGGAGATGATTTCTGAGCCAATTTTGAGGACTCCCTTTTACAACAATCTGCTCTTGATTGTGACTGTTCTCTTATTGACGGGGCTCTTGTTCCTGATTCGCTTTTTGATGGTGTATGGATTTTACTGGTATCGGGGTTTCCGATTGAAAAAATCCATTGATAAGTATCTGAAAGATGCCCTCTTGTTGACCTTTTCAGGGGTCAAAGGAACAGTGTCCATTGCGACCATTCTCTTGATACCGACGCATCTAGAAGCAGAATATCCAGTTCTCTTGTTTTTAGTAGCAGGGGTCACCTTGTGTAGTTTTTTAATCGGACTTCTCGTCCTCCCAAAACTATCCGAGGACAAAGAGGAATCCAATGATCATTTGATGCATATTGCTATCTTGAATGATGTCGTCATGCTATTGGAGAAAGAGTTGACGGTGACCAAGCAGAAGGGTCCTTTATACGCGGCGATTGATAATTATCATGGACGGATAGAAAATATGATTCTCAATCAGGAAGATAAGGCGACTCAAAGAGACTGGGAACAACTGAAACTCCTTATTCTTAGTATTGAGAACGATGGTTTGGAACAGGCTTATGAAGAAGGAAAGATTCGAGATAGAAGTTACCATGTCTACCAACGTTATCTTCGATCCATGGAGCAGAAGGTCAACCGCAATCTATCATCTCGCCTGACCTATTATTTCTTGGTGCTCTTCCGCTTGCTCCGACTGCTGTTGCACGAGCTTGTGACCTTGGGTTCCGGTATTCGGGCATGGAAAAACGGAGAGAATTACAAGCTCGAAGCTATTGACTATGACCAGATCGCTGCTTTGTATCTGGCCAATACGGAAATCATTATCGAGAGTTTGGAAAACCTAAAAGGGATTTATCGGAGTACCTTGATTTCATTCCTTCAAGAATCTCGTCTGCGGGAAACATCGTTGATTACCAGTGGTGCTTTTGTAGAGCGGGTTATCAATCGCATCAAGCCCAATAATATTGACGAGATGCTAAGAGGCTATTACTTAGAAAGAAAATTGATTTTCGAATATGAGGAGCAGCACTTGATTTCAGCCAAGTATGCGCGTCGCATGCGCCAAAATGTCAACGAATTGGAAAACTATTCCTTAAGAGAAAGTGCCAATACTCTTCCTTATGACATGATCAATTATGCTCGGAATCGGTAAAAGTAAGTTTCCGCTTTAATAGAAGAAAAGAGATTGGTGACGCTTGTCCCAATCTCTTTGTTTTGTATCTTAGTAAGTCTTTTTACTGCTCTGGCTGGATATAATAGCGTTCTTCCCCGATTGGAATCAGCTGGACCGTTCCCCCATAAAAAGCTGATAGCGTTTCTTGGGTGAGAATTTCCTCCTTAGGTCCTTGGGCAAAACTTTGTCCCTCCTTGAGGAGAAGGACATGGCTAAAGGACTTGGTGATTTCCTCTGCATGGTGGGTGACAAAGAGAATGGTCGGCGCCTTTTCCATCTGCTTAATCTGTTGGATCAGCTGAAAGATCGCTTCCCGAGCAAATAAGTCAAGCCCACTAGAGGCTTCGTCAAAGATGAGAAGATCGGGCTCTTCCATGAGACTACGGGCGATTAGAATCGTCTGTTTTTCCCCTTGAGAGAGAGTCCGGTATTTTCGCCCAATCAAAGAAGCAGCACCGATGCGACGCAACATGGATCGTGCTTCCTCGAGTTCTTTTTCTCCATAAGCTGTATAAAGAATGCTACTCTTGTATTTTCCAGTGAGGACGATTTCTTCTGGTGATAGAGATTCAGGGATGCGCTCAGAAATAAAGGAGCTGACCACTCCGATTCGCTTGCGGAGCTCAGGAATCCCTCCTTGGCCAAATTGTGTTCCAAGGACAGAAACTTCCCCTTCCGTTTTCCAATATTCCGCCATTAAGAGACGGAGTAGGGTCGATTTGCCAGCACCATTCAGTCCAAGGATGGCCCAGGTTTCCCCCTTATTGACGGTCCAATTCAAACGGGAAAGGAGATTTTTTCCTTCTTTTCTGAGAGTGACGTCTTTCAGTTCAATTAAGCTTTCTTTCATCTTTTTAACCTTCATAAAAATATTCTCTATTTTACCATAAATATGATAAAATAGCAGATAGGAGGAAAGGGATGTTTCATAAAAGTAAATTATTTTTCTGGACCTGTGAAGTCCTATTATTAACGATTATATTCTATATTTGGGGAAGCATGGGAAGCCTGATCTCTCCATTTGTATCTGTTCTGAATACGATTATTCTTCCATTTTTGATTGCTGGTTTCTTGTACTATATCACCAATCCAATCGTAGAATTTTTGGAAAAGAAATTTCATCTGAATCGAATTTTGGGCATTCTATTAACCTTGGTAACCCTTTTTGGATTGATTATTTATGGGATTGTTTATATCCTGCCTATTTTGATCAACCAGTTGACAAGCTTAATTAATTCAACCCAAGGCTTGTATTGGGAAGTGCAAAGTTTTGTAACGAAGTTATCAAAGAATCCAGCCTTTCAGAGTATCAATATCCAATCAACTATTCAGCAGTTAAACCTGTCTTATGTGGATATTCTACAAAATATCTTAAACAGTGTGACCAATAGTTTAGGGAGTGTGGTGTCAACGATTGTCAATACACTCTTCATTCTGGTGATGACACCGATATTCCTGGTTTACTTCTTGATTGATGGGAAAAAACTACTACCGATGTTAGAGCGGACGATCCTGAAAAATGACCGGCGGAATATTACCTCTCTCTTAGTGAGTCTCAACCAAACAGTTTCTCGCTATATTAGTGGTATTTCTATCGATGCTTTAATCATCGGGACTTTAGCCTTTATTGGCTACAGTTTTATCGGTTTGAAGTATGCCTTGGTCTTTGCGATTTTCTCAGCCTTGGCTAACCTCATTCCTTACATTGGACCGACGATTGGCTTGATTCCTATGGTGGTTACCTATGCCTTCACGGATTTCAATATGATGATCAAAGCTGTTATCTTCATGCTCATCGTCCAACAGATTGACGGAAATATCCTCTACCCTCGGATTGTGGGAGGGGTGATGAAGGTGCATCCCATTACCATCATGGTCCTCTTGCTCTTATCCAGTAACATCTATGGTGTGATTGGGATGGTTGTGGCCATTCCGGTTTATTCGATCGGTAAAGAGATCGTGAAATTCCTCGTGGCCTTGTATGAAAATCATAAAAAGACAAAGGAACAGCGCAAGCAAGAAGAGTATGGAATCATCAATAAATCCTAATAGAATAAACGAGAAGGAAATGGGTGACCATTCCTTTCAAATTGAAGATAAAGTCTTCTAAAAAAACTTTCCTTAGGTGAGTACGGACGTCAGCGAACTTCGTCGAAGTTCCATGACTAATTATTGAGCCTAAGGTCTCAATAATTCCGAGTGCCTGAAACATAATTGTTTCAGGCACTTTTCTCACAGCGGAAAGTTTTAGCTCTACTTGAATGACTCAAAAAATAAGAGTCATTTTTTGAAAATTATCTAGCTGTTTTATGTAAAACAATAGTATGTCTACATTAAAAAAGGAATGGGTGACCATTCCTTTTTGAGTATAGACTTAGACAGGATAGGCTAAGGGCTTGAATCGTAAAGTTTTAGCTTTCCTTTAAGAAAATATATTATAATGAATTAGTAATGATACAAAATCAAGGAGTTTCTATAAGATGATAGAATTGCTTGCCAAAAAGCAGCGACGCCAAATGCGTTTGCTAGAAACATTAATTCGTGAAAAGCGCTGGTTTCATTTGAAGGAACTCGCTGAAATGTTAGATTGTACAGAGCGGTCATTAAAGGAGGATCTTTCAAATTTACGGACGGTCTTTAATGAATTTTTGATTGAATCTTCGACAAATGGTATTAAGATTAGCTATGACGATTCGATTGGGATTGAGGTGGTGTACCATCACTTCTTTAAAGAATCTACAGCTTTCTCCCTCTTGGAGTATTTGTTCTTCCATAAGGATGTTTCCAGTGACTTAATTTGTAGACGGTATGATCTCAGCCAGCAATCATTTTATCGCTTGATTCGAAATATCAACCAAATTATTCAGGAAAAGTACAATATTCGAATCACCTTGAATCCTCTAAATGTCGTGGGAGACGAAGTCGATATTCGCTTTTTCTATTCCCAATATTTTGCAGAGCGGTATTATTATTTAGAGTGGCCATTTCCAGATATCAGAGAACAAGTCATCATTGATTTCATCACCTTCTTCTATAAACTGACGGAAATCCCACTGACTTATTCGATCTTTCATTCTTATAAAATTATGCTGACGGTCTATCTTTACCGGATCAAGCAAGGGTATCGGATTGAAGGGGCCAATAATTTTGAACAATACGCCTATCTTTACCAAGAACTCCCAAAAATCAATGAGATGCTTCGTTATTTTGGCCTGCAACTGGGTGTAGAATTTAACGAAGAAACCATTGAACAGCTCTTTATCATTTTTCTGCAGAAACGTTTTTACTTTACTCCGCAGGATCTGATTGATGCTACCGAGGAAGATGCTGTTACAAAAAAATCCTATATTCTAGCCTCTCAATTTCTTGATCACCTGAGTAAATCTTATGGTTTGGAACTTGAGAATTATGAAGAGATGATTATGCATATTCACAATACCGCCTATTTGGAGCGGCGTGAAATCTTTGGTGAATTTCTTCTCGATGATACCAAGAGCTATACCAATGAGGATTATCGCACCCTCTTCCCGAAATTTTATCAGGATGTTGAAACGGGTTTGTATCACTATCTCAAAGAGATGGGCTTTCATGAAAATCCTGAAAACCTCAAGCATCAGATTTATACCGTATTTTCACATTGGGAAAATCTATTGCCTCAACTATTAAGGAGACGGACGGCTGTCAAGGTCTTAATCATTAGCCGATACGATGACCACCATGCTAAGTCCATGATTGATTTCTTAAAATTCTATTGTACGGATAACTTTGAGTTTTCACAGGTCATCAAGCATGACTTTAATCTTCATGAACTAGAGCACACCGAATATGATGTCATTGTTGCCAACTTTATGATTCCGAATATAAAAGGGAAAAAATTTATTTGTACAAGTAGTTTAACCCTTTTGGAACTTGTAGAAAAACTGAATGTACTCTTTTATGATTTCACACGATCTGGAGTATAATGAAGCCTTCCCTCCTCTTTTAGGAGGGAAATTTTTACGACTATGCACCATTTTAAAAAATATGATATAATGGGCATTATTACTATACATTGAGGAGAATATCCATGGAAGACCCTGGCAGTCAGGATTTAATACTGCAATTTGTTTTACTATTTGTATTGACCTTATTTAATGCTTTTTTCTCTGCAACGGAGATGTCGATGGTATCGCTGAATCGTTCTCGGGTAGAACAAAAAGCGGAGGAAGGCGATAAGAAATATATTCGTCTCTTAAAGGTATTGGAAAATCCAAACCACTTTTTATCCACGATTCAGGTTGGTATTACCTTGATTACCATCTTGTCTGGGGCAAGTCTAGCTGATAATCTTGGGAAAGTCATTGCTTCTTGGATGGGAAATACAGAGACAGCGCGTGCGATAGCTAGTTTCCTCTCCTTGGCTTTTCTGACCTATATTTCGATTGTATTTGGTGAGTTATATCCCAAGCGGATTGCCATGAATCTGAAAGATAGCTTGGCTGTTCGGACGGCTCCAATTGTTATTTTACTAGGGGAAATCGTTAGCCCCTTTGTCTGGCTCTTATCGGCATCAACGAATCTAGTTAGTCGTCTGACCCCTATGCAATTCGATGATGCAGACGAAGAGATGTCACGAGATGAGATTGCCTATATGCTGGCTAAGAGTGAAACGAGTCTGGATGCTGACGAGATTGAAATGTTGCAAGGAGTCTTTTCACTAGATGAGCTGATGGCGCGTGAGCTAATGGTTCCTCGTACGGATGCCTTTATGGTGGATATCCAAGATGATACCAGAGAAATCATCGAGAGCATTTTAAAACAGAATTTTTCTCGGATTCCTGTATATGATGATGACAAAGACAATGTTATTGGTCTCATCCATACCAAGCGCCTCCTCAATGAGGGCTTTGTAAATGGCTTTGATAACATCGCTCTTCGAAAGATCCTTCAGGAACCTCTCTTTGTACCGGAAACAATCTTTGTGGATGACCTCTTAAAGGAACTCCGAAATACACAAAATCAGATGGCTATTTTGCTCGATGAGTATGGAGGAATGGCTGGTCTAGTTACTTTGGAAGACCTTCTCGAGGAAATTGTCGGTGAAATTGATGATGAAACCGATAAGGCTGAAAATGATGTGTTTGAAATTGCCCCCAACCTCTATATTGTTCAGGGGATTGTGACCTTAAATGACTTCAATGAGTATTTTGATGTGAAGCTGGAAAGTGATGATGTGGATACCATTGCAGGCTACTACCTGACTGGTGTCGGACGAATTCCAGGGCACAAGGAGCGCTTGAGTTTTGAAGTAGATAGCATGAAGAAACATTTGATCCTTACAAATGATAAGGTGAAAAATGGTCGTGTCACCAAGGTGAAGGTTGAGGTCAGTGATCTAGTCGATGAAGATGAGCAAGTAACAAAAGTTCAAGAATAAGAGTATGAAATCAGGGGTTTCCCCTGATTTTTTATGCTCAATTTAGTCGGATTTGCATATCCCATTAAATTCCTTTATAATAAAATTACTACAGGTTAGAAGGAGATAGCAATGAATCAAGAAGAATGGTTAGCAGAGTTTGAGAGAGTCCATGGTCGACCGGCCACTCAAGAGGAGATACAAGAGGCATTTGGTATGTTTGGAAGTCCAGAAACACAAGCGACTCCGGATACACCGGTAAACCCAATTCAATCTCCATTTGAAGGTGCAGCACCTGTTTCCAATCAAGGACAATTTGGGGGTCCCTTACCGTTTCCAGAACAAGCGAAATTTGGAGATGCAGCACCAACTCCAGAACAAACGCAGTTTGGAGGTGCGACGCCAACTCCAGAACAAACGCCATTTGGAGGTGCGACACCAACTCCAGAACAAACACAGTTTGGAGGTCCAACTCCGACCCAAGCCCCATTTGGAGGTGCAAGTTCAGCTCCAAATCAATTCCAAGGTGGAACAAGTCCGTTTCAACAACAAGGACAAGCTTTTGGTCAAGGTGGAGTCCAACCACAAGCTCCTGTTCAGGGGTCTGCTCAAGCAGGAGCAACCTTCTCGCCCTATAACAATTCTCAGATGCAGGGTGGCTATCCAAATAATGGGCAGTTGAATTACCAGACTAATTCCCCATATATGGGACAAGCCCCGATACCCGGTAAGAAGTCTAAGAAAGGGCTGATTATTGGATTATGTAGTTTAGTTGCAGTTGCTATCTTAGCTGTACTTGCCTTTTTCCTATTTTTTAAAAACTCGAATAATATTCAAGGAAAATGGTCAGCAACCCCTGAAATGAAAAAGACAATGAAGTCTGCTTTTTCAGGCACTTTCTCTACTGCATCAGATATTTCTAGTGAATTTGTAAAAGATATGGATATGATTGTAGAGGTAGAGGGGAAAAAAGTAACCATTAGTGTGATTGGTAAGATTGATTTCAAGGGAGCTGCAAAGGAACTCTATGATGATGGGGACAATGATTTTTACTCTGTTGAGGATGCCTTAGACTATATCCAGGAAAACAGTGAGAATTCCTATTTAGAGGATATGGGACTTGAAATCGATGTGAAAAAAGGCACTCTTAAAATGGTAGCCTTTGAAGGTGAGGTGGATGAAAAAGATCACCGATTCATTCAGGATGAAGATGCGAGTCATTTCCTTAAATACGATCTCAAGTATAAAATTGAAAATGGAACGCTGAAAGTTTCCGTGGATGGAAATGATTATGGAATTGAATACTCCTTTAAAAAATAAGATATTCGCTTATTTAGGCTCTTTGTCAACTGTAGTGGGTTGATGAAAAGTTATACCCTGGAGAGGACCAACTTGGTTCTCTCCTTTTTGATGTTCTTGTTTTCTACAACAAAATAGGCTCCATAATTCCTATGGTGGTTTTATCCACTACAGAAATTATAGAGTCATAAAATCAGGGTTTTTCCTGATTTTTATACTCATTTTAGTAGGGTTTGCTTCTCCTATGAATTTCCTTTATAATAAAATAAGTAAAGGTTAGAAGGTGATAGTCATGAAACCAGAAGAGTGGTTAGCAGAGTTCGAGAGAGTCCATGGTCGACCGGCCAATCAAGAGGAAATCCAACAGGCTTTTGGTCAGTTTGGAAGTCCAGAAACACAAGCGACTCAGGATACGTTGGTAAAACCAATTCAATCTCCATTTGGAGGTGCAAACCCAACTTCAAATCAATACCAAGGTGGAACAAGTCCGTTTCAACATCAAGGACAAGCTTTTGGGCAAGGTGGAACTCAGCCACAAGCTCCTGTTCAGGAGTCGGCTCAAGCAGGAGTGACCTTCACATCCTATAACAATGCTCAGATGCAGGGAGGTTATCCAAACAATGGGCAACTGAATTACCAGACTAATTCCTCATATATGGGACAAGCCCCAATACCCGGTAAGAAGTCTAAGAAAGGGCTGATTATTGGATTATGTAGTCTTGTCTCCGTTGCAGTTTTATCTGTGCTTGCATTTTTCTTATTTGCTAAAAATCCTAATAGTATTCAAGGGAAATGGTCAGCTACTCCTGAACTGAAGAAAGAAATGACATCTGGTTTTAAAGAAAGTTTCACCTCGACTTTAGATATCTCTAGTGAATTTATTAAAGATGTCGAAATGATTGTGGAAGTAGAGGGTAACAAAGTAAAAATTTCCACATCAGGAAAAGTTGATTTTAAAGGAGCAGCAAAAGAACTCCTTGAAGGCGATAAAAGTTATTTATATTCTATGGAAAATGCATTGGAGTACATTGAGGAACGAAGCAAATGGGGGTATTTGAAGGAAATAGGAGTTGAAATTGATGTTAAAAAAGGAACCATTGATATGGTGCTATTTGAAGGTGAGTTATCTGAAAAAACTCATGAATTTCTTGTAAATAGTGGTGGAAACTTTGTAATGCAATACAATCTCAAATATAAATTGGTAAACGGAACGTTAACGGTTTATCAGAATGAAGAGGATGATTTTAAATACACCTTCAAAAAATAAGATATTCGCTTATTTAGTGCCCTAATCGGGCACTTTTTTTGTTGATTCACGTAGAAAAAATAAGATAATTAAAAAAATTCTGAATTTAGGCTTGACAGCTTGAAAAATTTTCGGTAAGATAGTCAACATAAAAAAACGAAAGCAGAATCTTATGAAAAATACGAACTCCACATTGTTGAATCAAAACTTTTACTTTAGCTACTTTAGATAATGTTTGTAGACATGAACTCATGGATGCAAACGAAACGAGCAATTTGTTTGTATCTATGTGGCTAAGATTTTTGATTGTGGTCCATATAGATGATATCTAAATGGACGGCAATGCTGGCATACTTTTAAGTTTGTGAGGAACCATACCAACCGTTTAGAATCATCTAAACGGTTTTTTGTATTCTGTTTGAATGTTTTAGATAAGGAGACATGTTTCATGAAAATTGTAAAGAAGTTAATTGCCCCGGTCCTGGTAGTTGGTCTACTGATGACCTCCCTCTTGACCCTCCACCACTTGAAGACCTCTAAGCATCAAAAGATTAAGATTGGGATTTCCCAGTATATTACCCATAAGTCTCTAGATGCGACTCGAAAAGGCTTTGTCGAAGAGTTAGCCAAACAAGGTTATGTAGATGGAGAAGAGATTGAAATTGATTATCAAAATGCCCAAGGGGAGCAGCGAAATTTGAAAAATATTTCAAATCAATTGTCACAGGAAAGTGATCTTGTATTTGCCATTGCGACTCCATCAGCACAAAGTATCGCTAATACAAGCAAAACGACCCCGGTAGTCTTTTCTGCAGTGACGGACCCTTTGGCTGCTAAGTTGGTCAAGAACTTGGATCAGCCTGGTGGCAATGTGACAGGAACGAGCGACCAATCTTCAGATGCCATTGCTACGCAAGTCGATCTGATTCAAAAGGTTTTGCCAACAGCTAAGACAATCGGTATCCTCTATACGCAAAGTGAACCCAACTCCGTCGTTCAAAAAGAGGAAGCTAAGAAGGTACTTGAGGCCAAAGGCTACCGTGTCGTCGAGAAGACCATTTTAGACAGTAATAATGTGAAAGCGGCAGCGGATAGTTTGATGTCAGAAGTCGATATGGTCTTTATTCCAACAGACAACATCATTTCTTCCACAATGGAAACCATCAAACAAGTGTCTTTGAAACATCAGGTTCCAGTTATTGGAGGTTCGATTGAAATGGCCCAAGTAGGAGGGCTCTATACCTATGGGACAGACTACACCGAGTTAGGGCGTCAATCTGCTCGGATGGCAATTCGTATCCTGAAAGGGGAAAAGGCAGGCGAACTGGCAGTGGAGGCCCCTAAAAATCTAGAATTGTATGTTAACAAAGAGATGGCTAAGAAATTAGGAATTGATCTCTCTGGTATAAACGAAAAGAAATAGGAGATGGATGATGGATTTAGTATTATCAAGTTTATCTGAAGGTTTATTGTGGTCGATTATGGCCATTGGTATTTTCTTAACATTCCGCATTTTAGATATAGCGGATATGACAGCAGAAGGGGCTTTCCCACTTGGTGCTGCAGTCGTTGCGTCCCAAATCCAAGCAGGGCAAAACCCTTGGCTAGCGACCCTCTTCTCGATTTTAGCAGGGATGCTAGCAGGTTTGGTCTCTGGCCTACTTCATACCAAGATGAAGATCCCAGCGCTCTTAACAGGGATTGTGACTCTGACGGGACTCTATTCCATCAATATTAAGATTATGGGGGGCGTCCCTAATTTATCCATTGGAGATTCTAGTACCATTTTCAAGTCTGTGATGGGCTTGGGTTTGTCCAATGAGGAGGCAGTCTTTGCTGTTAGTATTGCTTGTTTGTTATTGGTTTGTCTGATTTTGACCCTCTTGATGAAAACCCAGATTGGTTTGGTTCTTCGTTCGACTGGTGACAATATCCCGATGAGTGAGGCCAATGGGGTGAATGTGGACACCATGAAGATTTTCGGTTACATGATTTCCAATGGTTTGGTGGCATTGTGTGGGGCTCTCTTCGCTCAGACAGATGGCTTCTCAGACGTGACTTCTGGTACAGGGACCATCGTCGTAGGTCTCAGTGCTGTTATTTTAGCAGAAGTCTTGATCCATGATTTGACCATTGGAGGACGCTTGCTTTCGATTGGAGTGGGGGCAATTGTCTACCGCCTCATTATCCTCAATATCTACGAAATTCCAAACCTAGACCAAAACTTGGTCCGTTTGTTTAACGCTATTCTCTTGGCCTTGGTCTTGTTCGCCCCAGAAGCCCAGAAACGTCTCAAGATTCGTGGATTGAAATTAACCAGCAACTAGAAGGAGAAGATAAATGGCAACATTGTTAAAAATTGAAGATATCCATAAGACATTCGAAGCAGGTACGGTCAATGAAAACCATGTTCTCAAAGGCTTGGATCTGACAGTAGAAGAAGGAGATTTCATTTCTGTCATCGGAGGAAATGGAGCCGGTAAATCGACCTTGATGAATATTCTGGCAGGTGGCCTGCAAGTGGACCAAGGAGATATCCTTTTAGAAGGAAAATCCATTAAGCAGACTAGTGTTCGGAAGCGTGCCAAGGATATTGCGCGTGTTTTCCAGGATCCTAAGATGGGGACGGCTTCCCGCTTGACCATTGAAGAAAATATGGCCATTGCTAAAAAACGTGGAGCAAGACGGGGACTCAGTTGGGGGGTCAAAGAAAAAGACCGCGAAGAATTTAAAACGGCTTTGAAGGAACTCAATATTGGTTTGGAAAATCGCCTCAAAGTGGACACGCAATACTTATCAGGGGGACAACGGCAAGCTTTGACCTTGGTCATGGCTGCCTTGGTCAAACCAAAACTCTTGCTACTGGATGAACATACCGCAGCGCTCGATCCCAAGACCAGTGAAATGGTCATGGAATTGACGCAAAAGATCGTGGAAAGTCATGATTTGACAACCTTGATGATTACGCATGATATGAATCATGCCATCGCATATGGCAATCGTTTGATCATGCTCTACCAAGGCAAGATTGTGGTCGACGTTAAAGGGGAAGAAAAGAAGAACCTGACGGTTGAAGACTTGATGCGCCTTTTCCATCAGAACAGTGGTGAAACCTTGGTGAGTGACGAATTGGTATTAGGATAAAATAAAAAGGATCGAATTTCCATCCTTTTTATTGATGTTGTTAGCTACATATAGCTAATCGTTTTTCTTTTTCTCTAGGAAAGTAGCTGCGAGAACAAGGCATAGTCCAGCTAAGAAGAGGAGGTATGTACGTTGTTCATGATTTGTTTTTGGAAGCTGTTTGTGTGAAGCGTCTCCTTGTTTGGAATTTGGAACACTAGCCAGAGTGTTTCTGACATCCGTTGGATGAGTGGACTCTGAAACAAGCACCTTCCTATTTTGATCCTTTCTTCCTAAGAGGGTAGACTCAACAGTCCCATAGGAATCTGTATTAACGGATCCGACTTCTGATTCCGACTTGTAGACAATGGCATAGGTTCCTAACTCTTGTGCCATGAATTCAATCATGCCCTCTCGTAGTGTAAATGCTAATGGTTGGAGTTCTTGATTAGGAGTCAAGACATAGACTTGCTTCACTTCTTTTGATAGTGGAAGTCGAACCAATACACTTCCTTTGACTGGAACTGAATTTCCTTCTTTATCCTTAAGTTGAAGGTTGAAAGCATCGTAGGTTTTGCCGAAGAGACCTTGGTCAAGGACCTTTTGAATCACTAAATGACTGTCTCTACCAATCTCATTCTCTCCACTAATGACTTCTACCTTGCTGGCTGGGTCTTTCAGTACTCGAAGGACATATTCAGGCAGAGACAATACGGGCGCTTCTTGTCCAGCGGTGCCGATTGGCTCTGTGTACTCAGGAAGGGTCACCACAGGAGGTTCTTGGTCTCCCAAACTTGTCACAATAGCAGGTAAGAGAGAGACGGCTGGACTAGTGATGGTCTTTCCTCGGATGGCATAGGCTGAGATGATCTGAGTTTGTTTTTGATGAGCAGTTTCTGAGATCGGCAATTCAACTTGCTGGTCCTTAATCTCTAACACTCGATTTCCATCTGATAGGGTGACGTGCTGCTCGTCCGTTTTCTTGAGGAAAACAGGATCTTTTTCCCCAGGGAAATGAAGGGCAATAGCATCCCACTCCCCAGACGGAAGTGTGAGGGTAATCGTCTGATCGCCTGCTTTTATTGGGGCCAGGCTTGGAGTATCGAGGGATACTGTTGACGGCTTCAGGATGTCAAATGAATCCAGGGAAATCATCTTTCTGTCATCAGGAGAGTTAGGATCCACTGTCAAGGTGAGGATATGATTTCCATTGCTTAAGTTTGTATACTCGCCAATCAACACATTCTTTTCATAGTCAGCACTTGAGTAGAAGTCCAAACTTGGCATTTCTTTTCCATCTATGGTGACTAAGGCTTTTCCATAGTCAGAAGATTTTAAGCCGTAAATACGAATACCCGTACCAGTGAAAGGAATGGTTGCTTTGGCCTCTGCATACTGAGATGGATCCACGTTTTGGAGAGTCGCGTATTTTTCTGTCGTTTGATATAAGCCTGATTCGCTCCAGTCCTTGAACAAGGAGCCATAGTGGATACGAGAATCTCTGTCATCCATCTTTTCAACAGTCGCACCTTGACCCGGATAGATTTTAAAGTAATCTATGGAAATTTTTGAGCGTTCATTCCCTCGGTTCAAATGCTCCTTCTTCACGGTTAGAGTCAGGAGGTGCTCTCCATCAGGAAGTCCTGTGAAACGACCGATTAGAGCACTTTTTTCCGTCTCTCCCGATGTGTGGAAATCTAGGTCTCCTACTTTCTTGCCATCGATTTGTACTTCTGCTAGGCCTAATTCAGATGATTTGAGACCATAGATTTCAATTCCTCGTCCATTAAAAGAAATTCTAGCAGTGGCATCGTTGTCAGAATAACTATCGACAGTTAGGTCAGCATATTTTTCAGTTCCTGCAAATAGGTCAGCATCCTCCCAGTTATGGAAGGCAGGACCGTATTGAACACGAGGATCTCTGTCGTCCATCAATTCGACAACTGGTTGGATTGACGCAGATTCGGATGCTTGCCTTGAGTGCTCCCCAATCATGGCTCTAACAGAATATCTATAGTTATGGAGAGAATCGATGGAGCGGTCGATGAAATGAGTGACATTGGTTAGGAATTCCTTGATAGAAGGAGCATCACTGCTTTCGTCATTACTTTCTCGACGGATGACATAGTGGGTCGCATCTGTAACCGGATTGAAATCGAGTTCAGCAGTTACAGCATCCTTTCTCACAGCAGATAGGCGAGTGACCCGCTCTGGTAACTTTTCAAATGTGATCTGATCCCCTTTTTGAGTGGCAATCTGAATCCGATTGTCTTTGAGAAGAGTTGGTTTGATTTCTTTCCCGTTAATCTTGACAATACTCGATTCGATGTCTGGATAATCGACCACTAAATCTCCACCTGCATGGGAAAGGAAAGCTAATGTCTCAAGATTTTTTTCTTTCCATTTCATGCTGACTTCGAAGTTGCCACGAGCAACGAGCCCTGAAACTTGACCGTCTTTCCAGGCATCTGGAAGGGCTGGTAATGGGGCAATATAGCCTGTGTGTGATTGAAGGAGCATTTCTGCCATACCACTGGTTGCACCAAAGTTCCCATCGATTTGGAAAGGCGCGTGGGTATCCCAGAGATTTTCTAGAGTTGAGGATCTGAGCTGTTCTGCTAATAAACGGTGGGCGCGGTTTCCGTCTAAGAGACGAGCCCAGAGGTTAATTTTATTAGCCTTGGACCAACCTGTACCACCATCTCCACGATGGTTTAGGGTTGCGCGTGCGGCCTCCAGATATTCAGGCTGGTCCTTATCAAATAGAGTACCTGGGAAGAGTCCAACTAGATGGGAAACGTGACGGTGATGATTTTCAATGCCTTCGTTGGTGAATTGAGGACTGTCTTCCTCGTACCATTCCTTGATACGTCCCTCTTGGTTGATATGAAGTGGTTTGAGCTTGTCAAATTTAGCCTTCACTTCTGTCACCAAATCTTGGTCCATATTGAGGTGATTGGCAGCTTCCATATAGTCGTGGAAGAGCTGCCAAATTAGTGATTGGTCAAAGGTATTCCCGATCGTGATAGTTCCATGCTCTGGCGAATAAGATGGAGAAGAAACCCAACGATCACTAGATTTGTCGTAGTGCAAGAAGGAATTCCAGAACTTGGCTGTTTCCTTGAGCATTGGGTAAATCTTTTCTTTGAGATAAGTCTCATCCTTGGTGAATTTATAGTAGTCATAGACATTCTGCATCATCCAAGCATTGGCAGCAGGAGACCAACCCCAGTAATAATTCCAACCTGGAGTTGTCCAGCCAAATGGTGTTGCCTGAGTATGAACCAACCAACCATTTTCTTGGCCTTCTTTGGATTCGATACCGGCATATTCTTTAGCAGCGATACGACCATAGTAGCGCATGTCATCGATATAATTGACCATTGGCTTAGCCGTTTCTGCGAGATTACTCATGTAGGCAGGCCAGTAGTTCATTTGTAGATTGACATTGAGGTGGTAGTCAGAGTTCCAAGGTGGATTGTCTACAGCATTCCAGACACCTTGCAAGTTAGCAGGAAGGGCATCTGTCCGGTCACGAGAAGAGCTGATGAGGAGGTAACGGCCGTACTGGAAGAAGAGCTCTTCTAGTTCTTGTCCTTTTGTAGGATCATAGGTTTGGAGAGCTTCTTTTGTCGTTTGGCTAGACTTATTACCACCAAGATTTAGTTGAACACGATTGAAGAGACTTTGATAGTCCTTGATGTGGTTATTTTTTAGAGTTTCATAGTCTTTGGCTTTAGCAGCTTCAACGATAGACTTAACAGTATTTTCTACATCAATATCCTTGCGGTAATTGGTTTTTGGATTTTGAGCATAATTAGTCTTGGCACTGAGTAAAAGGGTCGCATAGCTGGCTCCTGTAACAGTTAAATAGCCATCTTGGGCTGTGACTTGTCCATCTGTCTTGATTCCAAGATAAGAGGCAAATTGAAGGCCATTGTCTTTGACAGTACCCTTGAGCAAGATACCATTTGAATCGGTCGTGACTGCTCCCTGTTTATAGTTCGAATATTCCCAAGAGTAGTCACCATTCGCAAGTAAATCCTCTGTCAAGCTATTCCAAAGGGTAAAATCGAGGGTCTTATCCCCTTTTTTACTCAAATGGGTCACAGTAACATCATCAGGATAGCTAGAGAAGGTTTCGCGTTTAAAAGTGGTTCCATCCTGGCTATAAGAAGTAGTTGTGATAGCTTCGGTAATATCTAAGTCACGGTGATAGTCGGTAACGTTCTCCAAACCTTTCTTTTGGTTATTAAAGACCATGAAGATATCACCGAAAGATAAGTAGCGTCCGTATTGAGCGTTGTTTGGTCCTACTAGATTTTCTTCGGCTAACTGTTTCGCTTTTTGGCGGTCTCCGTCTTCAAGGGCCTTACGGATTTCTGCTAAGACTTTGTAGCGATCTTGGTAGTTTCCTCCGTTGTAGTCGGTGCTATCCGGTTGTGGTCCACCAGACCAAAGAGTTTTTTCGTTGTATTGGATTCTTTCCTCGCCGATGAGTCCGAAAACCTTAGCGCCCATTTCTCCATTTCCGACTGGGAGAGCTTGTTTTTCCCACCCATCATAGGTAGCAGCAGCAGGTTGATTGTAGCTTAAATGATAATCTGTTTGTTTGGTCACGGGAGTCTCAACTTTCATAGTTTCCCTTTCTTCATTTGGCTCAATCGAAGTAGTCGAAGTGGCTGTATGCTTGCTTTGAACTTCTGTATCAGGTGACGAGCTTTTTTCTTCAGAAATAGGAGCGATATACGGATTTTCTGGTTTGGCTTCTCCGGTTCCATCAGTCGGGCTCTCTATGGCTGGGGCAGCTTCAAGGTGGTTGCTTTCGTTTTGACTTCCAACAATACTATCAGCACTTACCTGGTGTGAGCCTAGTAAAATTGCTCCTAGTAAAACAGAAGCTGTACCGACTGTTAGTTTGCGGATACTATAACGACAGGATTTTTCCAAAAATCTTTGGTCCATAGAACTCTCCTCTAGATTTTTGAGACCGCTTACATCCTTAGTTGAAGACAGTCCCTTCATATTTATTTCTATCATATCCAATTTAATAGGGAAACAGGAAAATGTCAATAGCTTTTAGGTAAGATGCATATTTGAGAGTGTTATTTCTTGAAATAGTAGAAAAATAAGAAATAAATAAGCGATTGATTTTGGGATGAAAACAGTTCTCATTTACGGATATCGTAGAAAAAACAATTGAGTCCAGTCTCAACTGTCAGCGGAGTCCTCTATTTTTGATTTCTTTTTGCATAGTTGACAAAATGAAACTTGTCTAATTTGTGTCGACTTTCGGTGAACTGGAATTGCCGCCCATCTGCTAGGTAAACTTGGGAGCGGACTGTCACCACGTGTTGGTCTTTTCCAAGATCCAGTAAGATTTTGTCGCGATTATCGATTGGTGAAATCAAGATTCTTAAGATATTAGAAAAAAAGAAAACGGCTCTTCGTTTTCTTTTTTTGCCATAGAGAATAGGTAAGAGTAACAGCGATTGGAAGGGCCTGTACTAATACAATGGGTTGAAATTGAAAAACAGTTTATTTTCTAAAAAATCATTAAAATCCTTTTATTCACAAGGAATCATGGTATAATAAAACCATAAAACGTTTTCAAGAGAGAAGGACAAGACATGGAAAATGAAACAGTTGACTATGGAAAAGTAACAGGAATGGTACACTCTACGGAAAGCTTCGGTGCAGTGGATGGACCAGGGATCCGTTTTATTGTCTTTCTTCAAGGCTGTCAAATGCGGTGTCAGTATTGCCATAACCCGGATACTTGGGCTATGGAAACCAACATGTCTAGAGAACGAACAGTGGATGATGTCCTAGAAGAAGCCCTCCGCTATCGTGGATTTTGGGGTCAAAAAGGTGGGATCACGGTCAGCGGTGGAGAAGCCCTCTTGCAGATTGACTTCTTGATTGCCCTCTTCACCAAGGCTCAAGAGTTGGGCATTCACTGCACGCTCGATACCTGTGCTCTACCTTTCCGTAATACCCCTCGTTACTTGGAAAAATTTGATAAATTAATGGCAGTGACAGACTTGGTGCTTCTGGATATCAAGGAAATTAATGATGAACGGCACAGATTTGTAACCAGTCAGACAAACAAGAATATTTTAGCTTGTGCTAAGTATTTGTCTGACATTGGTAAGCCCGTTTGGATTCGCCACGTCTTGGTGCCTGGGCTTACAGACCGAGATGATGACTTGATCGAACTTGGGAAATTTGTTAAAACCCTTAAAAATGTCGATAAATTTGAGATCCTGCCTTACCATACCATGGGGGAATTCAAATGGCGGGAATTGGGCATTCCTTACAAATTAGAGGGTGTGAAACCACCAACAAAAGAACGGGTCCAAAATGCGAAGGACTTGATGGAAACGGAAAGTTACCAAGATTACCTGAAACGGGTTAAAGGATAAAATAAATCGAGACAGTTGGTCCTTCCAGCTGTCTTTTTCTGATGAAATGAACAACTATTCCCTTTCTTTAAACGGAAAAACGTGCTAAAATAGAGTGAATATACAAATGAAAATGAAGAGGTAGAAACATGTCAAAAATTCTCGTTTTTGGTCACCAAAATCCTGACTCAGATGCTATCGGTTCATCTGTAGCCTTTGATTATCTTGCAAAAGAAGCTTATGGTTTGGATACAGAAGCAGTGGCTCTTGGAACTCCAAATGAAGAAACAGCTTTCGTGTTGGACTATTTTGGTGTGGAAGCACCACGCGTCATCACATCAGCTAAAGCAGAAGGTGCAGAGCAAGTCATCTTGACGGACCACAATGAATTCCAACAATCTGTTTCAGATATCGCTGAAGTAGAAGTATATGGTGTGGTGGATCACCACCGTGTGGCTAACTTTGAAACTGCCAGCCCACTTTACATGCGTTTAGAACCAGTTGGTTCAGCATCTTCTATCGTATACCGCATGTTCAAAGAACATGGTGTAGCAGTGCCAAAAGAAATCGCAGGTTTGATGCTTTCAGGTTTGATTTCAGATACCCTTCTCTTGAAATCTCCAACAACTCACCCATCTGATAAAGTCATTGCTCCTGAATTGGCTGAACTAGCTGATGTGAACTTGGAAGAATACGGTCTTGCTATGCTCAAGGCTGGTACAAACTTGGCTAGCAAATCAGCAGAAGAATTGATTGACATCGATGCTAAGACCTTTGAACTCAACGGAAACAATGTCCGTGTGGCTCAAGTCAATACAGTTGATATTGCTGAAGTATTGGAACGCCAAGCTGAAATCGAAGCAGCTATCCAAGCCGCAAATGCAGCTAACGGATACTCTGACTTTGTCTTGATGATTACAGATATCGTCAACTCAAACTCAGAAATCCTTGCTCTTGGATCAAATATGGACAAAGTGGAAGCAGCCTTCAACTTCAAACTTGAAAACAACCACGCTTTCCTTCCAGGTGCCGTTTCACGTAAGAAACAAGTGGTACCACAATTGACTGAAAGCTTTAATGCATAATGATAAATGGGGAAACCCATTATAAAAAAGGAGTTTCGGCTCCTTTTTTGCTAGGAGGAAACTATGTTAGAATCTGGCGATTTGATTTTTGTGAGGGATCATACGGAAATGGGGCAGGCCATCCAGGCATCAACTGGGAACTATAGCCATGTGGCCATCTTTTTGGACGGGAAGGTCTATCATGCCACGGTGGAAGGTGGCGTCCTTGCCCAGTCCCATGAAGATTTCTTTGAAGCTGAGAAAGGATATGATCTTTACCGCTATGCAGAGATTGATGACAATGAAGTCAAAAAGCAAGCAGAAAACCTTTTAGGTGCTCCCTACAATGCTTCCTTTTACCCAGATGGAGATGGCTTCTATTGTTCCCAGTTTGTAGCAGAAATTCTTCCTATTTTTGATACCATTCCCATGAAGTTTGGAGAGGGAGAAGAAGAAATTAGTTCCTTTTGGAAAGCCTACTACAGAGAACTCGGCCTAGCTGTTCCTTTAGATCAGCCCGGGACCAACCCGAGTCAGTTAGCCCAATCACCACAGCTACAGTTTAAAGAAAGGTATTTGGATGATTCGAATCATTAATCCCACACGTTTAACACGTCAGCCATTTTTCAAGGACTTGATCAACTATTTGGATCAGCAGGATGATGTGATTTTACGGCAAATCAAGGCTCAATTTCCAGATCAGCCAGTGGATAAGCTGATGGAGGAGTATATCAAAGCGGGCTTCATCCTTCGAGAAAATAAACGCTACACTCTCAACCTGCCTTTCTTAGAGTCAGCTGATCGAGTTGAACTGGATCAAGAGGTCTTTGTCCGAGAGGATAGTGAATTTTATCAGGAACTAAAAAACAAAGTTTTCCAAACGGAACTCCGCAACACGACTAATGCAGCGATTCTCGTAGAGGAGACTGACTTCGAACGAAATGCACAGACCCTTTCCAATTACTTTTACAAGGTGGCTCACCAATATCCTTTGACAGAGGAGCAAGAGAAGCTCTATGCCATCTTGGGAGATGTCAATCCCGAGTATGCTCTCAAGTATATGACTAGCTTTTTGCTCAAGTTCCTCAAAAAAGAAGAAGTCCAGCAAAAGCGCAGAGATATCTTTGTCGATAGTTTAGTTTTATTGGGCTACATCATTCAAAATAAAGATGGAAAGTATAAGTTAGCTGTTGAATTTGATAAAGAAAGATTTGTTTTTATAAAAAAATAAAGGCTAGGAAAATTTCCTAGCCTTTCTATTATTTGATTATAAGTAACGTTCAGCGATGGCGGCATCCCCTGGATATTCTTCTTTTACGCCATTAACGATTTGGTAGCAGTCAGCTCCTTTTCCAGCGATGATGACAGCATCATCAGGCTTGCTGGTCGTTGTCATAGCCAGTTGAATGGCTTGTTCGCGATCTGCGATTTTCTTGACAGGGCGCGTGATGAAACTGCTAATCTCTTCAGCAATTGCCAAAGGATCTTCATAGTTGGGATCATCCGCTGTGAGGAAGACTTGGATCTCAGGATGGTCTTCTAAGAGCAAGCCAAAGTCTTTGCGGCGGCTCTCTCCCTTATTACCGGTTGAACCAAGGACCAGTGAAATTGTTCCTGTCTGATGGGTTTCGACAACTGAGAGCAGTTTTTTCAAGCTATCTCCATTATGGGCATAATCGATGAAAACCTTGGCCCCATTCTTTTGAGTCAAGACTTCCATTCGGCCAGGAACGCGCGTCTTGGCAATTCCTTTTTGGATGTCTTCGAGACTCGCCCCTAGACGAAGGCAGGCAAGACCTGCAGCCACAGCATTTTCTTGGTTGAAGCGACCAATCAGTTGGGTCTCGTAGTCGCCGGCTAACTTGCCAGTGACAGAAAAGCTAAAGGCTTTTGAGTTGTGGACTTGGTTGCTTGATTGACTACCGTAAAAGTCGTGGTCTTGCTCAGCCACCTGCTCCGTAAGAATCTCAAAATGATCCATATCGCTATTGACGACAACAGCACGGCTATTTTCCATCAAGAGACGTTTATGGTAGAAGTAGTCTTCAAAGGTTGGATGTTCAATCGGTCCAATATGGTCAGGGCTAATGTTGAGGAAGACACCAACATCAAAAGTAAGGCCGTAAACCCGTTTGACTAAATAGGCCTGACTAGAGACCTCCATAATCAGGTGGGTTCGATCATTGGCAACTGCCTGGGCCATCATTTCAAACAAATCAATGCTTTCTGGAGTAGTCAAGGTTGATTTGAAGAAAGTCTTGCCATCCAAGGTTGTATTCATAGTGGATAGCATAGCTGGACGGTGGCCTTGTTCAAGAATCTTGTAGGCATAGTAAGCAGAAGTCGTTTTGCCCTTGGTCCCTGTAAAAGCTAAGAGTTTTAACTGGCGCTCAGGGTGGCCATAGAATTCCATGGCAATCAAGCTCATAGCCTGTTTGATATCCGTAACGATAATGGCCGGTATGCTGACCTCAAAATCTTGCTCAGCGACATACCACTGAAGACCTTGTTCGATCGCTTGTTCCAAAAATTCCTTCTTGAAATTTGCCCCCTTGACAAAAAAGAGGGTCTCAGCGTTGACCTTTCGACTATCGTAGCTAATTTGATTAAAAGAAACACCACTTGCAGAATAGTGGTATTCTCCGTCTTGTAGGATCTCACGAAAATTGCGATCCTCTTTTAAAATGTTTAGTACAGTTTCTATCTTTATCATAATCCTATTTTAAACTGAAAGACCTTATTTTACAAGTGTAAAGGAAAAGTTTATAATGAAAGAAGACTATAAAGTAGAGGAAACATATGAGTAACGAAACAAGTAATCAACAGGCCCAGATGCTTCGAGGTACAGTCTGGTTAACAGCCAGCAATTTCATTAGTCGTCTCTTAGGAGCGGCCTATATCATCCCTTGGTATATCTGGATGGGCAAACATGGAGCAGAGGCAAACGGTCTTTTCACTATGGGCTACAATATCTACGCTTGGTTTTTGCTGATTTCAACTGCAGGAGTTCCTGTAGCGGTTGCTAAGCAAGTGGCCAAGTACAATACCAAGGGGCAAGAAGAGCACAGTTTTGCCATGATTCGTGGCTTCCTTAAGTTCATGTCTTTATTGGGCTTGGTTTTTGCTATTATCATGTATGTGCTTTCTCCAGTATTTGCAAATCTGTCTGGAGGTGGGAAAGACCTAATCCCTGTCATGCAGAGCCTGTCTTGGGCAGTCTTGATTTTCCCTTCCATGAGTGTCATCCGTGGCTTCTTCCAAGGGCATAACAATCTGAAACCTTATGCCATCAGTCAAATTGCTGAGCAAGTGATTCGGGTTATCTGGATGCTTTTGACAGCCTACTTTATTATGAAGGTTGGCTCAGGTGATTACGTTGAAGCAGTGACCCAGTCCACTTTTGCAGCCTTTATTGGGATGGGAGCGAGTCTTCTAGTCCTCGTCTATTACCTCTGGAAAACAGGGCTTCTACAGCACATTATCCATCGCCCAGAGTCTGATAGCCAGATTGATACCAAGGCTCTTTTGTGGGATACTATTCGTGAAGCGATTCCGTTCATTGTAACAGGATCAGCCATTCAACTCTTCCAAATTATCGACCAGATGACCTATAGCAATGTCATGTCTTGGTTTACCAACTTTAGTCGCTCGGAGCTTTTGGTTCAGTTCAGTTACTTCTCAGCGAATCCGAACAAGATTACCATGATTTTAATTGCAGTTGCGACATCGATCGGTGGGGTGGGAATCCCTCTCCTTACAGAAAACTATGTCAAGGGGGATTTTCGAGCTGCAGGTAAGCTAGTTCAAGATAATTTGACCATGCTAGTGGCCTTCTTGCTTCCAGCGACGATTGGAGCAGTAGCCATTGCAGAGCCTCTTTATACGGTCTTTTACGGGAAACCAGATTCCCTGGCTTTGGGACTCTTTATCCTAGCCATGTTACAAACGGTCATCCTTGGCTTGTATACTGTTCTCTCTCCAATGATCCAGGCTCTTTTCCAAAATCGGAAGGCAATTCTTTACTTTGGTTATGGAGTATTGGTAAAAATGATTCTCCAAGTACCTTTCATCTATTTCTTTAAAGCCTATGGTCCGCTTCTTTCTACTACGATTGGTCTTATGATTCCGATTGTTCTTATGTACAAGGAAATTCATCTGGTGACCCGATTTAATCGAAAGAACGTCTTCAAACGGAGCTTATTGACAGCCATTCTCACCTTGATCATGCTCTTGGTGGTCCTAGTTGCAGGCTTTATCCTTGGCTTTGTGATCAAACCAAATGGTCGAGTGACCAGTATGATCTATGTAGCTCTGATTGGTGGTGTGGGAATCGTTGTATACGGTGGCCTCGGTCTTCGTCTTCGTTTCTTAGATCGCTTTATTGGTAGCAAGGCAGCTAGTCTTCGAAATAAATTTCATATTTCATAATCAGTAGAGGTTGGGGCTATCCCACCTCTTTTTTTCATTATAGTTTGAAGCTATATCTAGCTCTTGAAAAAGGAAAAACCGAATCATCTAAAGAAGTGATACAATAGAGACAATTGAATTTACGTCCATTGGAGGTTTGTATGAGTCACAAAAAGAATATTAACACCATCCTAGCTCAAGCGGGAATCAAGTCGGATCCAGCAACAGGGGCTTTGATTACTCCGCTTCATTTTTCAACCACCTACCAGCATCCAGAGTTTGGTCAATCTACTGGTTTTGACTATATCCGTACCAAGAATCCGACGCGGGTAAACGCTGAAAAGACCTTGGCAGCTATTGAGAGTGCAGAGCATGCCTTGGTGACGAGCTCAGGAATGTCTGCCATTGTCTTAGCCTTCAGTATTTTTCCTGTTGGCAGTAAGGTCTTGGCAGTAAGAGATCTTTATGGAGGCTCTTTCCGCTGGTTCAACCAAATGGAACAAGAAGGACGTTTTTACTTTACCTATGCAAATTCAGAAGAAGAATTGGTAGAAGGATTGAAGGGAGAGGTGGATATTCTCTATATTGAAACGCCTACTAACCCACTCATGCTGGAGTTTGACATCCAGAAATTAGCTAAACTCGCTCATGAAAAAAGGGCAAAAGTGATTGTAGACAATACCTTCTATAGCCCTATCTACCAACGTCCAATTGAAGAAGGAGCAGACATCGTCCTTCACTCAGCGACCAAATATCTAGCGGGTCATAATGACGTTTTGGCTGGGGTTGTAGTGACTGATGATGAAGGTCTCTATGAGCAACTCTTTTATAACTTAAACACAACTGGAGCTGTTCTCTCTCCTTTTGACAGCTACCAATTGATCCGTGGTTTAAAAACCTTAGCCCTTCGTATGGAGCGCTCTACAGAAAACGCGAAGAAGGTAGTGGAATTCTTGAAGGGGCATCCAGCTGTTAAGGAAGTTTTGTATACCGGCAAGGGAGGCATGGTTTCCTTTAAAGTAAGCCACCAAGAAAAGATTCCAACCATTTTAAACCACTTGCAAGTCTTTACCTTTGCAGAAAGCTTAGGTGGAGTGGAGAGTTTGATTACCTACCCAACGACACAGACCCACGCAGATATTCCTGCAGAGGTTCGTCATTCCTATGGGTTAACGGATGACTTGCTTCGCCTTTCCATCGGAATTGAAGATGCACGGGATTTGATTGAGGATTTAGAACAAGCATTGGCTAGATAGGAGTCTATCATGGGAAAAGAACAATTTTTGACTGTCCCTAATCGTTTGGGGCATCATACTAGCAAGTGGAAGGAGTCAGAGCAAGATCCAGAACTTCTTCCTGCTTGGATTGCAGATATGGATTTTGAATCCTTGCCTGCGGTTCGACAAGCCATTCGAAATTACGCGGATCAATTAGTCTACGGCTACACCTATCCTAGTGAAGAGCTTTACCGAGCTGTTCAGGAGTGGGAAAAGTCAGAGCATGGATATGTGTTTGAGAAGGAAGCCATTGTCTTTATGGAGGGTGTGGTTCCGTCTATTTCAACGGCTATTCAGGCTTTCACTAAGGAAGGCGAGGCTGTTCTCATCAATACGCCAGTCTATCCACCCTTTGCCCGTAGTGTCCGCCTCAATCAACGCAAATTAGTGACCAATTCCTTAGTAGAAGTGGATGGACTCTTCCAAATTGATTTTGAGCAATTGGAAAAAGACTTTGTGGAGCACCAAGTCAAGCTCTACATCCTGTGCAATCCTCATAACCCAGGCGGTCGCGTCTGGGAACGAGAAGTCCTAGAAAAGATTGGTCGCCTCTGTCAAAAATATGGGGTCTTGCTTGTTTCAGATGAAATTCACCAAGACTTGGCGCTATTTGGAAATCGGCACGTATGTTTTAATACAGTAGATCCAAGCTTTAAGGAGTTCACCCTTGTCTTATCGAGTGCGACCAAAACCTTCAACATCGCAGGGACAAAAAATTCCTATGCCATCATCGAAAATGATGCACTAAGGAAATCCTTCCAAGCTCGGCAGTTGCGAAACAATCAACATGAAATTTCTGCCCTTGGCTTTATCGCCACCGAAGTCGCCTATCAGAATGGAAAAGCTTGGTTAGAGGACTTAAAGGAAGTCTTGGAAGAAAATATCAACTACACTGTAGAAGTTTTGCGTGAGCAGACAGACATTGATGTGATGAAACCGCAAGGGACCTATCTACTCTGGCTTGATTTTTCCGCCTACGGTTTGTCAGAGGAAGAACTCCATGCTCGACTTCATGACCAGGCCAAGGTCATTCTCAATAAAGGGACAGACTTTGGAGTAGAAGGGAAGCAACATGCCCGTTTGAATGTGGCAGCTCCGAAAACCCTAGTCCAAGAGATTGTCGATCGCATCGTAACAAATTTTCCTAAAAAAGGTTGATTTTAAGGGTTGACTTTTCTATAGGGGAGGAGTATACTCAAGGGGAATAACGGTAGGTGAGGCTACCACAAGGATACGGATGACTACCGCAAAGCAGTGGAGACACTACTCGTTGGTCAACAGTCCTGATCGCAAAGGTCAAGACTAAGCTCATTTCATTGCCTTGCGGAGCTAAAGCTTGGACGGTCTATTTTTTGAGAATTTTTATTAAAAAATAAACGACGAGTTTAATGAGTCCTACCTGTAAAAGGGGAGGGCTCTTTTCTTATGCTTAAGAAGCCTCTCACCTGTCAAGTAGAAAAGGAGAACACTATGATACAAATCGACGATCATCCCGAACCGCACATAGCCAGCCAATCGCTGATTTGTGTCATCGGGACTCTATAAGCGTTTGGCTCCTGATTTAAAAGGAGATTCCAATGCAAACAACAAAAGAAAGACTCATTGCTGCATTGCAAGATGCAGAAACAAGAACCTTAGCAACCTATCAATCTAGCTGGTCTGGCTTGACGGAAGACCAAGTAGAGGAGAACCGGGATAACTATGGAGAAAATGTCCTCACAAAGGGGCAAGATGATTCTATCTGGAAACGGATTGTTGAATCCATCATCAATCCCTTCACAGTCATCTTACTGCTCATTGCCTTTGTTTCTTTGGTGACCAATGTTTGGTTAGCCAAACCAGGTGAGGAAGATCCAACGACCTCTCTCATCATCGTCGTACTCGTTCTTCTCTCTGGAGGGATTCGCTTTATCCAAGAATTGCGAAGTGACAAGGCTGCTAGCAACCTTTCTCGCATGATTGTCAATACAGCAACAGTGATTCGAGAAGGCAAAGAAGAAGAAATTCCCATTGATGAGATCGTTGTGGGAGACCTGATTAAATTGAGTGCAGGCGACATGATCCCAGCGGATGTGGTCTTGTTAGATTCTCGAGACTTCTTCGTTCAACAGTCTGGTTTGACTGGAGAGAGCGATGCTGTCGAAAAAGTCTGCTTGAAAAAAGCGACTGGCCAAAATCTGGATAGTCTTTTGGAGAGTGAAAGTCTAGCTTTCATGGGGACCAACGTTATCTCAGGTCGAGCAACAGCCTTGGTCTTGGTCGTTGGGGATGAAACCATGATGGGAGCGATTGAGCAAACCATCAATACTTATGATGAACCAACCTCTTTTGAACGAGAAATGAACACCATCTCTTGGTTGTTGATCCGACTCATGATGGTCATGGTACCCATCGTCTTCTTTATCAATGGTTTGACAGATGGGGACTGGCTGGAAGCAGGGGTCTTTGCCCTTAGTGTAGGGGTGGGCTTGACTCCAGAAATGCTCCCAATGATTATCACAGCTAGCTTGGCCAAGGGTTCCATTATCATGGCCAAAGAAAAGGTGGTCATCAAAAAGCTCAACGCTATTCAAGATCTAGGCGCTATTGATATCCTCTGTACGGACAAGACAGGAACCTTGACCCAAGATGAGATTGTACTCGAATACCCCCTCGACATTCGTGGGGACTTGGATTTGTTTGTCCTTCGTCGGGCCTATCTCAATTCTTACTTCCAAACCGGCCTCAAAAACTTAATGGATCGCGCTATTATCAGCCGGACAGAAAGAGAAGCTAAGAAACATGAGATTGTCAGAGGCTTGGACCAAAGCTTCCAAAAAATTGATGAATTGCCTTTTGACTTTGAACGCCGGCGGATGAGTGTCATTGTCAAAGATGAGGTGGGGATCGTGAGCATGGTCACCAAGGGAGCCTTGGAAGAAATGCTAGCAGTCTCTAACTATGTAGAATACAAGGATGAGATTATCCCCCTAACAGACCAAGTGCGGGAAGACGTCTTGGCAGAGGTGACTCAGCTGAATGAACAAGGTTTGCGCGTGCTAGGGGTTAGTTACAAATCAAATCTTGAGGAAGGCTATGCCTTTGAAGTGGCAGATGAAGCAGACATGATCTTGACGGGCTACCTAGCCTTCTTAGATCCACCAAAACCATCTGCAGCACCAGCCATCAATACCCTTGCGGAATACGGAGTTGCTACTAAAATCCTTACGGGTGATAATGAGAAAGTGACCCAAGCGGTTTGTGAAAAGGTGGGACTGGATGTTGACCGCATTTTGCTGGGTAGCGATATCGACAGTCTCTCTGATTCAGACTTGGCCCAAGCAGTAGAAATCACCACCGTTTTTGCAAAATTATCTCCAGATCAAAAAGCACGCATTATCTTGCAACTCAAAGCAAATGGCCACAAGGTCGGATATATGGGAGATGGGATCAACGATGCTCCTTCTATGAAAGTGGCAGATGTGGGAATTTCGGTTGATACAGCTGTCGATATTGCCAAAGAAACAGCAGATGTTATCCTTCTGGATAAAGACTTGATGGTCCTCGAAAAAGGCTTGGTAGAAGGCCGCAAGGTTTATGCCAATATGACCAAGTACATCAAGATGACCGTTTCTTCGAATTTCGGGAATATCTTCTCCCTTCTCTTTGCTAGTATTTTCCTTCCTTTCCTTCCAATGGCCCCTATCCATCTCATCGTTTTGAACTTGGTTTATGACCTTTCCTGTATCGCCTTGCCTTTTGACCGAGTGGATAAGGACTTCTTGAAGAAACCTCGGATTTGGGAAGCAAAATCCATTACCCGCTTTATGGCCTGGTTTGGTCCTATTTCCTCTGTCTTTGACATCTTGACCTTTATCACTCTCTACTTTATCATCGTACCCATGATTACAGGATATGGCTATGTCCATGGAGCAGAAAGTGCGGGACTCTTCATCATGCTCTTTCAAACTGGCTGGTTCATTGAGTCCATGTGGTCCCAAACTATGGTCATCTATATGCTCCGCTCTCCAAAATTGCCTTTTGTTCAAAGCCGGCCAGCTCTTGCTGTTATGGCAACGACTCTATTGGGAGCACTCTTGGTTACCTTCTTACCATATGGCCCATTGGCTTCCTTGTTAAAAGTAGCGCCACTGAATAGTCTTTACTTCCTATTACTGGCGGGAATCCTCTTCCTTTATATGGCAAGTGTCACCCTGGTCAAACACTATTATATTGGCAAGTACAAAGAGTGGCTATAAGCTAGTCATTAAAATAAGAAAAGAAAAGGTTTGCATATTTGTAGGCCTTTTTCTTCCTTTTTGATATAATAAGATGAATATAGAGAAAGAAGGAACCACAATGGGAAAACTTGAAGTTATTAAACATCCACTGATTCAGCATAAATTGTCTATTTTGCGTCGAACTGATACCTCTACAAAGGCTTTTCGTGAATTAGTAGATGAAATTGCTATGTTGATGGGATACGAAGTTTTGCGCGAGCTTCCTCTTGAAGATGTAGAAATCGAAACACCGATCACAAAAACAATTCAAAAACAAATTGCTGGTAAAAAACTAGCAATTGTCCCAATCCTTCGTGCGGGAATCGGGATGGTAGACGGACTCTTGAGTTTAGTACCAGCTGCCAAAGTTGGGCATATCGGAATGTACCGTGATGAAGAAACCTTGAAACCAGTTGAGTACTTGGTGAAGTTACCAGAGGATATTGACCAACGTCAAATCTTTGTGGTAGACCCAATGTTGGCGACTGGGGGCTCTGCAATCTTAGCGGTGGACTCATTGAAGAAACGTGGCGCAAGCCATATTAAGTTTGTCTGCCTAGTTGCGGCACCAGAAGGTGTGGAAGCTCTTCAAACAGCCCATCCTGATGTAGAAATCTTTGCAGCAGCCTTGGATGAACGCCTTAACGAAAATGGCTATATCGTTCCAGGTTTGGGAGATGCTGGAGACCGCTTGTTTGGTACCAAATAAGCGCCTATCCAATCCTTCTTTGGGAAAGTAAAAATTTGACCTTTGTTGACCAATGGGATATAATAACTTTTATAAAGAATGGAAGGAGAGCTAGACTCTCGAATCAACCGGATGAAACTCCTGAGATGGTGCCGGTTATAATGGATAAAAGGAGATGAATGAATGATTCCAGTAGTTATTGAACAAACCAGTCGTGGCGAACGCTCATACGACATATACTCACGCCTCTTAAAAGACCGTATTATTATGGTTACAGGACCAGTAGAAGACCAAATGGCCAATTCGATTATTGCCCAATTGCTCTTCTTAGATGCCCAAGATAATACCAAAGACATCTATATGTATATCAATACGCCAGGAGGCTCTGTCTCTGCAGGGTTGGCTATCGTCGATACCATGAACTTTATCAAATCAGACGTCCAAACCATTGTCATGGGGATGGCAGCTTCAATGGGGACTGTGATTGCATCAAGCGGTGCCAAAGGCAAACGCTTCATGTTGCCAAATGCGGAGTACATGATCCACCAACCAATGGGTGGTACTGGTGGCGGTACCCAACAAACGGATATGGCCATTGCAGCAGAACACTTGTTGAAAACACGTCACAGATTGGAAAAAATCTTGGCAGAAAATTCAGGGCAAACCATCAAGAAAATCCACGCTGATGCTGAACGGGATAACTGGATGACTGCAGAAGAAACCTTAGCTTATGGTTTCATCGATGAAATCATGGCCAACAACAATCTTGGATAAGGAATCCTTGTCACTAGGTCCCTCTCCTATCATAGGAGAGGTTTTTTAGTCCTCTTTTCACTTTCTAGAAAAAGATAGTATTTTTACTAGAAATTTGCTATACTTGTAACAGAAGCAGAAAGGGATTGTGTATGTTTGAGAAGCAGGCTAGAACAGGCTTAATTGTTAAATTGTATTATAATCGAGATGCAAAGAAATTAAAGGATATTGGAGATGTAATCTATCATTCCAAAAAAATGCGCTATGTACAGGTCTATGTCGATAGTCCTCAAGTCCTTGAAATCATGCAGCAATTAAAAAAAGAGCGCTTTGTAAAGAAGGTCCAAATCTGCCATATTCAAGAATTGGATCGTGATTTTGTAGGAAGTTTGCACCGTCAACAAGATGAAACACAAGTAGAAAACGCAATCATTTAAAGGATTGCGTTTTTTATGTTGACAATTTTCTGATAATTCGGTATATTCTTAATATCTATTTATTTTAAGAATTATTTAAGGAGATTATCACAAATGAAGAATAAATTTGCTCTTTCATTTTTAACAATTGCAAGTGTCGCTCTTCTTGCTGCTTGTGGTGAAGTGTCAACTTCAGGTTCAAACACAACTGGTAACGAAATCGGCAAAGAACTAAAAATCGGTTTTAACTTTGAAAAAACTGGTGAAGTAGCAGCCTATGGTAGTGCTGAACAAAAAGGTGCTCAATTAGCAGTTGATGAAATCAATGATAATGGTGGAGCTGATGGTAAGAAGATTGTTGTTACAGACAAAGATAACAAATCTGAAACAGCTGAAGCAGCTACAATCACTACAAACCTTGTCACTCAATCAAAAGTGAACGCTCTTGTAGGACCTGCAACTTCAGGTGCCACTGCCGCAGCGGTTGCGAATGCTGGTAAAGCAGGTGTTCCATTGGTAACACCATCAGCAACACAAGATAATTTGACAAAAGGTCAAGATTTCCTTTTCCGTGCAACCTTCATCGATAGCTTCCAAGGACAAATCATTGCTAAATATACAACGGATAATTTGAAAGCGAAGAAAGTTGTTCTTTACTACGATAACTCATCTGACTATGCAAAAGGGATTGCTGAAGCCTTTAAGAAATCTTATAAAGGTGAAATCGTAGCGACAGAAACTTTCCAATCTAAGGATACAGACTTCCAAGCTGCTCTTACAAAAATCAAAGACAAAGACTTCGATGCCATTGTCCTTCCAGGGTACTACACTGAAACTGGTAAGATCGTAAACCAAGCACGTGGTATGGGAATCAAACAACCAATTATCGGTGGTGATGGATTTAGTGATGCCAAGTTCGTTGAACAAGCAACACCTGCTGCAGCTACAGACATTTACTACGTAGCTGGATTCTCTACTGAAGGTGAAATGACTGATAAAGCCAAGAAATTCGTAGAAGCTTATAAAGCGAAATACAACGAAGAACCTTCAATGTTTGCGGCTTTGGCATATGATTCAGTTTACATGATTGCGGAAGCATCTAAAGGTGCTAAGAACTCTGTCGAATTGAAAGACAACCTTGCGAAGTTGAAAGACTTGGAAGGTGTTACTGGTACAATGTCTATTGACAAAGACCATAATCCGGTTAAATCTGCACTTATGATTGGCTTAAAAGATGGTAAAGTTGAGTCAGTCGAGTCGGTTAAACCTTAATTATCATTTGCTGTTTGTACAAGAGGCTGGGAGAATGAAAATTCCTGGCCTCGCTCTTTATTGTTAGAAAGGATGGTTCAAATGCTCCAGCAATTAGTGAACGGTCTAATCTTGGGAAGTGTCTATGCACTCTTGGCCCTTGGTTATACCATGGTGTATGGAATTATCAAATTGATCAACTTTGCCCATGGGGACATCTACATGGTAGGTGCCTTTATGGGATATTTCTTATTGAACTCATTGAAAGTTAACTTCTTTGTAGCCTTGCTACTAGCTATGGTTGGGACAGCTATTTTAGGGGTTGTGATTGAGTACCTGGCTTATCGTCCGCTTCGTCATTCAACTCGGATTGCAGCCTTGATCACAGCCATCGGGGTTTCCTTCTTGCTCCAATATGGGATGGTCTTCTTTGTAGGGGCCAATACCCGTTCCTTCCCGCAAGTCATTGAAATCGTTCGTTACAATTTTGGTCCTATTTCGATCTCCAATATTCAGTTGATGATCTTGGGAGTGTCTGTTTTCTTGATGCTCGCTCTTCAATTTATTGTCCAAAAGACAAAGATGGGGAAAGCTATGCGTGCCGTTTCTGTTGATAGCGATGCAGCTCAATTGATGGGGATTAACGTAAACCGGACCATCAGCTTTACCTTTGCTTTGGGATCAGCCCTGGCGGGTGCTGGTGGGGTTTTAATCGGTTTGTATTACAACTCGATCGAACCTTTGATGGGGATAACACCAGGGATCAAAGCCTTTGTTGCAGCCGTTCTTGGAGGAATCGGGATCATTCCAGGTGCGGCCCTAGGTGGATTTGTCATCGGTTTGTTGGAAACCTTCGCTACAGCGATCGGTCTTTCAGACTTCCGTGATGCCATTGTGTATGCTATCTTGATTGTGATCTTGCTGATCCGTCCAGCAGGTATCCTCGGTAAAAATGTGAAAGAGAAGGTGTAAGCCATGAAACAAAATTTAAAAGTGAATATAGTCTGGCTTGGTCTTTTGGTCGCAGGTTTTGCCTTGATCCAAGTCTTGGTTGCAGCAGGTGTGCTCAACCTCTTCTATATCCAAATTTTGGAACAAATCGGGATTAACATCATCCTTGCGGTTGGTTTGAACCTCATCGTTGGTTTTTCAGGTCAATTCTCACTCGGACATGCCGGATTTATGGCAATTGGTGCCTACTCTGCAGCCATTCTCGGTTCCAAATCACCAACCTACGGTGCTTTTTTTGGAGCGATGGTTTTAGGTGCTTTGATTGCTGGTGTCGTTGCCTTGATCGTTGGGGTTCCAACCCTTCGGTTAAAAGGGGACTACCTAGCGATTGCGACACTTGGAGTTTCTGAAATTATCCGGATCTTGATCGTCAATGGTGGTACCCTAACAAATGGAGCCGCTGGGATCCTTGGTTTGCCAGCCTTTACAACCTGGCAATTGGTTTACCTCTTTGTCGTGATTACAACTATCTTTACGATTAACTTCTTACGCAGTCCAATTGGACGCTCTACCCTTTCTGTTCGTGAAGATGAAATCGCAGCAGAATCTGTTGGGATCAATACGACCAAAGTCAAAGTCATCGCCTTTGTATTTGGTGCGATCACAGCGGCCATTGCTGGATCTCTTCAAGCCGGCTTTATCGGTTCTGTTGTTCCGAAAGATTACTCTTTCACCAATACCATTAATGTCTTGATCATTGTCGTTTTCGGTGGTTTGGGATCGATGTCAGGAACAGTTGTGGCAGCCATCGTCTTGGGAATCTTGAACATGGTGCTTCAAGATTTCTCAAGCGTACGTATGATCATTTACTCATTAGCTTTGATTCTCGTAATGATCTTCCGTCCAGGTGGTCTTCTTGGAACATGGGAATTTAGCTTGAAAAAACTACTCTCAAAAAAGGAGGCTAACTAATGGCACTTCTTGAAGTAAAAAATTTAACAAAAAACTTTGGTGGTTTGACAGCTGTTGGGGATGTGACCATGGAACTCAATGAAGGGGAATTGGTTGGTTTGATCGGACCCAACGGTGCCGGTAAAACAACCCTCTTCAACCTCCTAACAGGGGTATATGAGCCAAGTGAAGGGACCATTACCTTAGATGGGCAGTTACTTAATGGTAAAGCACCATATAAAATCGCTGCTGGTGGTCTTGGACGGACCTTTCAAAACATTCGTCTCTTTAAAGATTTGAGCGTTTTGGACAATGTCTTGATTGCCTTTGCCAATCACCACAAACCACATGTTTTTGCTAGTCTTTTCCGTTTGCCAAGCTATTACAAAAATGAAGAAGACTTGAAAGCTAAAGCCCTCGAGTTGTTAGCAATATTTGGTTTGGAAAAGGAAGCAGCTACCTTGGCTAAGAACTTAGCTTATGGACAACAACGTCACTTAGAGATCGTTCGTGCCCTTGCAACAGAGCCGAAGATCCTCTTCTTGGATGAGCCTGCTGCAGGGATGAATCCCCAAGAAACTGCAGAATTAACCCAACTGATCCGTCGCATTCAAAAAGAATTTAATATTACGATTATGCTAATCGAGCACGATATGAGCTTGGTCATGGAAGTAACAGAACGGATTTATGTATTGGAATATGGTCGCTTGATTGCCCATGGTACACCAGATGAAATCAAGACCAACAAACGCGTAATCGAAGCATATCTAGGAGGTGAAGCCTAATGTCTATGTTAAAAGTTGAAAATCTTTCTGTACACTATGGCATGATCCAGGCTGTCCGTGATGTCAGCTTCGAAGTCAATGAAGGGGAAGTTGTTTCCTTGATCGGTGCCAATGGCGCTGGGAAAACATCTATTCTTCGTACCATTTCAGGTTTGGTGCGTCCAAGTGATGGGAAAATCGAGTTTTTAGGTCAGGAGATTCAAAAGGTTCCGGCTCAAAAAATTGTAGCTGCTGGACTCTCTCAAGTTCCAGAAGGTCGCCACGTCTTTCCAGGCTTGACCGTTATGGAAAACTTGGAAATGGGAGCTTTCTTGAAAAAAGATCGAGAAGAAAATCAAGCTAACTTGAAGAAAGTCTTCTCACGTTTCCCACGTTTGGAAGAACGGAAGAACCAAGATGCAGCCACCCTATCTGGTGGGGAACAACAAATGCTAGCAATGGGTCGTGCCCTCATGTCGACGCCAAAACTCTTGCTTCTGGATGAACCTTCCATGGGATTGGCCCCAATCTTTATCCAGGAAATCTTTGATATCATCCAAGATATTCAAAAACAAGGAACAACGGTTCTCTTGATTGAGCAAAATGCCAACAAGGCCCTTTCTATCGCAGACCGTGGTTATGTTTTGGAAACAGGGAAAGTTGTTCTGTCCGGAACAGGAAAAGAACTCTTAGCCTCAGAAGAAGTCCGCAAGGCCTACCTTGGTGGATAAGATTTATAAAGTTTGTTTGAAGCATAAAAAGAAAGGACGAAAGGCCTTTCTTTTTTTCACCTCTCTTGTTTGATTTTTCTAAATTTTGAAAACAAGAGAAAACTGCTGAAAGCGTTTGAAATACCACTAAAAATCAAGTATAATAAAACTAAGAAAAGCATAGGAGAACTTGTTATGGCTGTTAAAGATTTTATGACCCGTAAAGTGGTTTATATTAGTCCAGATACGACAATTGCCCATGCGGCAGATTTGATGAGGGAACAAGGCTTGCACCGTTTGCCGGTTATTGAAAATGATAAATTGGTTGGCTTGGTGACAGAAGGTACCATTGCGGAAGCTAGTCCATCTAAAGCAACTAGCTTGTCTATTTTTGAGATGAACTACCTGTTGAACAAGACCAAGGTCAAAGATGTCATGCTTCGTGATGTCATTACTGTCTCAAAATTTGCCAGCCTAGAAGATGCGACCTATCTCATGTATAAGAACAAGGTGGGCATTCTTCCGGTCGTGGACAATGACCAAGTATCCGGTGTCATCACGGACCGTGATATTTTCCGTGCCTTCCTTGAAGTATCCGGTTATGGAGAAGAAGGAGTTCGCGTTCGCTTTGTGACAGAAGATAAGGTTGGTGTTCTTGAAAAAATCATCCATTTGATCGTAGAAGAAGGGTTGAATATCTCCAATACGGTCAATATTCCAACCAAGGATGATCGTGTGGTTATTGAAGTTCAGATTGATGGCATTACCGATACGGAAGTCATCAAGAAGAAATTTGAAGAAAATGGTATTCGTGTGGATGAAATTAGTCGCACAGCTGCAAAAGCCTTCTAAAATAAAATAGCCTGAGATATTCTCAGGCTATTTGTTTGTATTAGCGAGCAATGGGTTGCTTGTTGGTATCTAATGTAAATCCTTCTCCTAGGATTTCGTGGGCTTCTGTAATGGTAATGAAGGCAAATGGATCAATTTTATTAATCAAGTCTTTCATTTGTTTCATTTCATTCCGAGAGACTACGCAGTAGATAATTTTCATTTCTTGTTGGCTATAATAGCCCATGCCGTTCATGAATGTGACCCCTCGGCCCAAATCAGTCGTGATTTGTTTGGCAATTTCATCCGGTTTGGAAGTTACCACGAGGAATCCTTTCCCTGCAAAGCCTCCTTCACCAACGATATCAATGACGACGGTGTCAATCAGGATAAAGAGGAGGGTGTAGGCCGCAATTCGGAAGTCCTTAAAGACGATCAAAACAGTTGTCAAGACGATGGCATCCACAATCAACATGAGGCGTCCCATGGAAAGCGTCGTGTACTTGTTAAAGATACGCGCAACAATATCGGTTCCACCTGTAGTGCCTCCAGCGTTGAAGATAATCCCCAGTCCAGTTCCAAGGATAACCCCTGATCCAATACAGGCTAGGAGGATGTCTCCATCAAGAGCCGTAAAGATTGCATTCTGAAGTTGATGACTTCTGGGGATCAGCTCGAAGATGGCCATCCAAGTAGAGACCGAAAAAGTTCCAATCAAACTGAGATAGAGAGATCGGAGCCCCAGTAATTTCCAGGCCAGGAAAAAGAGGGGGATATTGATCGCCAAGTTCATGACCGAAACGGGAATTTTAAAGAGGTAGTAGGTGATCAAGGTAATCCCTGTAGCCCCTCCCTCATAAAAGTGAAATGGAATGACTAAAAAGAAGATTCCAAAAGAAAAAATGCCAGCCCCAAAAATAATGGCCAGAATATTTTTTGCCTTAAACATGCTCGTTCTCCTATTCATTTTTCACCATACATTTTACCAAAAAAAATGAAAAATAGGAAATAGTTTTCATCAATTTTCACGAATTCGGACAGGATTTTTACCCCTATTTTTGGTAAAATAAAAAGAAGTGATGCATGATAGAGAAATGAGTATAGAAAGTTAAGATAAGAGAATGAAACAGGGAACATTAATTTCAATTGAAGGCCCAGAAGGTGCAGGGAAATCCTCCGTTTTAGAAGCCTTGCTACCACGTTTGGAAAAGGCAGGAATTGCCTATATCACAACGCGGGAACCAGGGGGCGTAGGCATATCAGAAAAAATTCGCGAAGTCATTCTAGATCCATCCCATACGGAAATGGATCCTAAGACAGAATTGCTTCTTTATATCGCCAGTCGTCGCCAACACTTGGCAGAACGTGTCCTTCCTGCTTTGGAAGCAGGGAAACTCGTCATCATGGACCGCTTTATCGACAGTTCGGTAGCTTACCAAGGTTTTGGCCGTGGCTTAGCAGTAGCGGATATTGAATGGTTAAACCAGTTTGCGACCGATGGTCTCAAGCCAAACCGGACCTTCTATTTTGACATTGATGTAGAAGAGGGATTGGCTCGAATTGCTAAGAGTGCTAGTCGCGAAGTCAATCGCTTGGATCTAGAAGGCCTCAGTCTCCATCAGAAAGTTCGTCAAGGCTATCTGGCCATCCTCGAAAAAGAACCACAACGTGTGGTGAAAATTGATGCCAGTCAACCTTTTGACCAGGTGGTCGAGGATACTTGGCTATTATTGAAAGAAGTCTTGGAGATCAGTGAATGAAGTTCGAACAAGTGCAAAAACTTCAACCTCAGTTAGTCGATCGCTTCCAAGCTATTTTAGAACAAGACCGCTTGAGCCACGCCTATCTCTTTACAGGAGATTTTGGCAGTTTTGAGATGGCCCAGCTCTTGTCCCAAAGTCTCTTTTGTACGGATAAGAAGGGTGTTTGGCCCTGTGGGACTTGTCGGGCTTGTCGCTTGATTGAAGAGGATGAATTCTCTGATGTAACGGTTGTCCGACCGGTCAATCAAATCATCAAAACGGATCGGATCCGGGATTTGATTCAGCATTTTTCTCAGTCAGGCTACGAAGGATCCAAGCAAGTCTTTATCATTTGCGATGCAGACCGGATGCATGTCAATGCGGCCAATTCCCTCCTCAAGGTCATTGAAGAACCTCAGAGTGAAGTTCATATCTTTCTGCTGACAGCAGATGAGCAGCTGGTTCTCCCGACCATAAAAAGTCGGGCGCAGCAGGTCCATTTTCCGAAAAACCAAGATTTCCTAAAAGAGTATCTCCTTCAGGAAGGTCTCTTGCTTCAACAAGCAGATTTGTTAGCCAACTTTAGTCAAGGTTTCCAAGAGGCTCAAATTCTCGCTCAGAATACATCCTTTTTCGATCTGGCAAGGGAGTGTGAGCGTTTCGTCGCAGCTTGTCTAAAAGCAGATCCGCATGTCTACTTACTGGTTTCTCGCTTGGTTCAAGAGACGGATGATAAAGAAAAGCAGGCCCAAGCCTTTCGCTTGCTGGAATTGCTCTTTGCACGCTCCATCAGTCAGTCCTTAGGAAGAGACTATCTAGAAAAACTGGTCTTGGCCAAACAGATGTGGGAACGGAATGTGAGTTTTCAAAATGCTCTCGAGTATATGGTCCTACAGTTGAAAAATAGAAGGTAAAGAGATGAATAAAAAAGAATTATTTGATGCTTTGGATGGCTTCTCCCAGGAATTGCTGGTTACATTAGCAGAGGTTGAAGCCATAAAGAAAAATCTCAAGCTCATTGTCGAGGAAAATACTGCTCTGCGTCTTGAAAATGATAAATTGAGAGAGCGCTTAGGAGAAGTGGAGAAAACCAGCTCCCCTAAATTCCATCGCAATGGTCGTGAAAATTTACAAAGAATTTACAATGATGGATTTCATGTTTGTACAGACTCCTATGGTCAACGTCGTGAAAATGATGAAGAGTGTATTTTCTGTGATGAATTGTTATTTAGGGAGTAAACATGCAGATTCAACGAAGTTTTAAAGGGGATAAAGCGACAGGGACTCTCTTTTTAGTGCCAACCCCAATTGGCAATCGTGATGACATGAGCTACCGCATGATCCAAACTCTAAAAGAGGTGGATCTGATAGCGGCGGAAGATACACGCAATACAGGACTCTTGCTCAAGCATTTTGAGATTGCGACACCACAAACTAGCTTCCATGAGCACAATGCCATGGAGAAAATCCCTGATTTGCTAGCTCATTTAGAGTCTGGAAAGGACTTGGCCCAGGTATCGGATGCAGGACTGCCCAGTATTTCGGATCCAGGTCACGACCTGGTCAAGGCAGCGATTGAGCGAGAGATCCCTGTTGTGGCAGTTCCTGGTCCGAGTGCTGGCATTACCGGCCTAATTGCCAGTGGCCTGGCACCCCAGCCCCATATCTTTTATGGCTTTCTTCCACGCAAGGAAGGGCAGCAAAAGGCCTTTTTCCAAGAGAAATTGGCCTATCCTGAGACCCAGATCTTTTATGAGTCTCCGCACCGAGTTCGTGCGACGCTTCAAAATATGCTGGCAGTTTATGGGAATCGTCCAGTTGTGCTGGTCCGAGAACTGACCAAGATCTACGAAGAGTATACGCGAGGGACCATCGCAGAGTTAGTGGCTTACCTAGAGGAAAATACCCTCAAGGGGGAGTGCCTCCTGATCGTAGAGGGGGCCAGTGAGCAGGAGCCAGATCTAGAAGAAGTGGATCTGATCCAAGAGATTGATCTACTGGTCCAGTCTGGTATGAAAAAGAACCAGGCGATTAAACAGGTTGCCAAACAATTTGGGCTACAAAAGAGTGAACTTTATGCCCGTTACCACCAAGAGGAAGAAAAAGGAGAGTCTGATGGAAATTAGAATGGCCTATCCCAATGAAATCAATCGGATTATGGAAATTATCCAAGATGGCAAGGACAGCTTAGCTGCAGCTGGAGTAGACCAATGGCAGGATGGTTATCCGGATCAAGAAATCATTTTTGAGGATATCCTAGAAAGCCGTGGTTATGTGGCTGTAGAGAATCAAGAAGTCGTAGCCTATGCCGCTCTCTACAAGGGAAATGAAGCCGCTTATAATGACATTTATGAAGGAAAATGGGAACATGATAACTATCTCTATATCAGTTTCCACCGAGTCGCTGTTGCCAAAGAAGCTGCTGGTCGAGGAGTAGCCCAAACCTTCCTTCAAGGTTTGATCGAAGGAGAGAAGGGCCCAGATTTTCGCTGTGATACCCATCCTGACAACAAGGTTATGCAACACCTTTTAGAGAAGTTAGGCTTCCATTACTGTGGGAAGGTACCAATTGATGGGGTTCGTCTCGCTTATCAGAAGATCAAACGAAAGGCAGAAACCAGCCTCTTCCAAGTGATTAGCGAAGATGATCGTTGGGACTACCGTGCAGAACAGTCTCAAAATGACTAGGTTTTATCGCCAACTCTATCAGAGTCCCTTGGGGCCTCTATCTGTTGTGGTGGATGAGGAAAGCCTAGTTGGGATCTGGTTTTGTGACCAAGCCAATTGTGAGCAGGGGCTTGAGCATATCGAAGAAGCTTTTCAGCCTCTTCATGGAGCTGTCTTTGAATGGCTGGATCGATACTTTATAGGGGAAAGTCCTTCCATGCCCTTTCCCCTATCTCCTCAAGGGACAGACTTTCAACAAAGAGTTTGGGCCTATTTAGCTCAGATTCCCTATGGGGAGAGTCGGACTTATGGAGAGATCGCCCGGGCCTTGTCTTGCAGATCGGCTCAAGCCATCGGTCAAGCAGTAGGTCGGAATCCCTTGGTCCTCCTCATCCCGTGTCACCGGGTGCTGGGGACGGAGAAAAAGTTGACTGGCTATGCTGCTGGTCTAGATCGCAAACGTTGGCTGTTGCAACATGAGGCCATATCTTGGAAAGAATAAGGAGAAAAAATGTTATCATTTATTGAATACCCAAAATGTTCAACCTGCCGCAAGGCGAAATCGGAGTTAACGAGCTTAGGTTGCGAGTTTGATAGCCAAGATATCGTGGTAGACACACCGACTAGTGAGCAACTGCAAACCTGGATCAAGGAGTCTTCCCTACCAATCAAATCATTCTTTAACACTAGTGGGATGAAGTATCGGGAATTGGGCTTGAAAGACAAGGTGGATCAGCTTTCGATAGAAGAAGCGGCAGACCTTTTAGCTAGCGATGGCATGCTGATCAAACGCCCTCTCTTAGTGAAGGACGGAAAAGTTGTTCAAGTGGGCTACCGGAAGCCATATGCAGACTTAGGTTTGTAAGAGAAAAGGGAGTTGGACTCCCTTTTAATTTTGTCTTGAAGATGATATAATCATACGAGTGAAATCAATGAAAGAGAGTCAATCATGAGTATTTTAGAGGTGAAAAATTTAAGCCACGGCTTTGGAGACCGGGCTATTTTTGAGGATGTGTCCTTCCGCTTGTTAAAGGGAGAGCATATCGGTTTGGTTGGAGCCAATGGTGAAGGGAAATCCACCTTCATGAGCATCGTGACCGGCAAGATGCAACCCGACGAAGGGAAGGTCGAGTGGTCTAAGTATGTGACCACTGGCTATCTGGACCAGCATGCTGTCCTAAAAGAGGGGCAAACGGTGCGCGATGTCTTACGGACAGCTTTCGACGAGCTTTTTAAAGCAGAGGCTCGCATCAATGACCTCTATATGGAGATGGCTGAAGATGGAGCGGATATGGATGCTCTCATGGAAGAAGTCGGAGAGCTCCAGGATCGGTTAGAGAGTCGGGATTTCTATACCTTGGATGCCAAGATAGATGAAGTGGCGCGTGCTCTTGGGGTCATGGACTTTGGCATGGAGACAGATGTGACGGCCCTTTCAGGTGGGCAGCGGACCAAGGTCCTTTTGGCTAAATTGCTCCTTGAAAAACCAGATATCCTTCTCTTGGACGAGCCAACCAACTACTTGGATGCGGAGCACATCGATTGGCTCAAACGCTACTTGCAAAACTATGAAAATGCCTTTGTCCTTATTTCCCACGATATTCCTTTCTTGAACGATGTGATCAACATCGTCTACCATGTGGAAAATCAACAGTTGACCCGCTATTCCGGAGACTACTACCAATTCCTTGAAGTCTACGAGATGAAGAAATCGCAATTGGAAGCAGCTTATGAACGCCAGCAAAAAGAGATTGCTGATTTGAAAGATTTCGTAGCGCGTAATAAGGCGCGTGTGGCTACACGGAATATGGCCATGTCTCGTCAGAAGAAGCTTGACAAGATGGAACTCATTGAGTTGCAAAGTGAGAAACCAAAACCATCCTTTGAATTTAAAAATGCCCGAACTCCTGGACGCTTCATTTTCCAAGCCAAGGACCTTCAAATCGGGTATGATCGTCCTTTGACTAAGCCTTTAAACCTAACCTTTGAACGCAATCAAAAGGTAGCCATCATCGGAGCTAACGGGATCGGGAAAACCACTCTCTTGAAGAGCTTGCTAGGAATCATCCCACCGATTGCTGGAGAAGTAGAGCGTGGAGATTATTTAGAACTAGGCTATTTTGAGCAAGAGGTCGAAGGGGGCAATCGTCAGACACCGCTAGAGGCAGTCTGGAATGCCTTTCCAGCTCTCAACCAAGCAGAAGTCCGTGCAGCTCTTGCTCGCTGTGGTTTGACCACCAAGCATATCGAGAGTCAAATCCAGGTACTATCTGGTGGGGAGCAAGCCAAGGTACGTTTCTGTCTCTTGATGAACCGTGAAAACAATGTCTTGGTACTAGATGAGCCGACCAACCACTTGGATGTGGATGCCAAAGATGAATTGAAACGAGCCCTTAAAGAATACAAGGGATCGATCCTCATGGTTTGCCACGAGCCAGACTTCTATGAAGGCTGGATGGACCAAATCTGGGACTTTAATGAATTGACGTAAACACAAAAAGAGAACCGCGAGGTTCTCTTTTGCTTATTTCTTGAAATCGTAGTCTTTTACGATTTCCATTTTTTCAATTTTGACATCTTCTTTTGGTTTGTCTTTGTCATCTGTTTCAACTTCGGCAATTTTGTCGACTACATCCATGCCGTCGATGACTTGTCCAAAGACAGTGTAGTTCCCACCATCAAGAGTAGGGTTTCCACCATTCTTATAGGCTTCGATGATTTTAGCAGGGAAGCGCTCAGTTGGAAGCTTGCTGGACCAGTCTTCTTTATTTTGGTTAATATAGAATTGGCTACCATTTGTATTTGGTCCAGAATTGGCCATGGCTAAAGCACCACGAAGATTGTAGAGGTAAGGGGAGTATTCATTTTCAAAGCCTGCTCCAGAATCTTTAGAGGTATCTTTTCCTTTCCAAATGGACTCACCACCTGTACCATCTCCTTTAGGATCTCCTGTTTGGATCATAAAGTTATTAATCACGCGGTGGAAGAGGAGGCCATTATAATAGCCTTCCTTAGCGTGAGTTAAGAAATTCTCAACGGCTAAAGGTGCGTATTTCGGAAAGAGCTTAACGGTAATGTCCCCTTTGTTGGTCGTGATTTTCACGACAGCTTCATCTTCAGCAACTTCGTTGGAGAGCTGAGGAAAGACCGCATTTTCATTGGTCATCGCATCTTGGATATCCTTACGAAGCTGATCTATTTTCTTTTGTTCACTAGCATCTACGCTGGAAGTAGTTGATTGCTTAGTTTCTGAAGCCGAGCTAGAGGATGTCTTTGTATCTGATTGATGAGAGCCACATCCTGCCAAAGCTAAACCGGAAAATACAAGTAGGGCAATTAATTTTTTCATATTAATCCTTTCAACACATTAGTCTACCCTCTATTGTACCTTAATTTTCCATTTGATTCAAATCTATCCTAGGAATGAGGTGATATTCAGCTTGCGGGCCTATAAAAAATAAGGTATGATGAGAGGTGAACTTTTAAAATCTATCTAACATTATCTGTATGGGATAGTATACACGAGGAAACAACATACAGCTGTGCAATTGACTATACAAAAAGGAAATTATCATAAATGAAACAACCACGTAAATTCTACATTTACTCTAGAAGTTCACTGTATTTTTTGATCTTTTTGGTAGTGTCGATGTTCATCGCCATCATCCATTTACTGATTGAAGATAATTTTTTTGAAAACCTAAAAGTCTTATTAGCTACTTTGTCTCTTCTAGTGACAGTTGGATGGATTGCTTTTTCATCAATGGGAAGAATAGAGATTAGGAAATCGGAAATAGTGGTAGATCGTAATTTTAAGCACTATCGCCTAGATCCATTAACTATTGTCGTCCGGTTAGGAGAAAAGGACTCGTCTCGAGGAATCACCAATTATCCAATTTATGTGGAAGGAAAGATCATAGGAAATGGGACTTCTGATCGTTTAGTTACACTTAAATTCCTTGGTACCAAACGAAAAAATAAAGAATTACTGAAGTATTATCAAGAGCATTTTCAAGCATTAGTAGAAGCAAATAAAGCTCTTGAGCAGGAGTCTACGGAAGTGGACTTTGAACAGATTGTGTTAGCATCGAAGGAGCGACAACAGTTCCCTTTACGCGATTTGGTCGAATTCGGTGCAGATCAAGGTGATCTAGAAAAAACAGTATTTTATCATCCTAAAGAGAATAAGCTCTATGTCGGAAAAAGTGTTCCATTTCCCATTATCTTTACTCCGAGCACGGTACTTTTTTATGGCATTTATCTGTTAACAGATCGAGTATCCTTTCATGGGTTCATCCCACTAGTGCTATCGTTTGGATTGATGCTTGTCATCGCTATATGGCAATTGCAACACAGAAGGCAGAAGTATACAGTGAATGTCATTCCTTATGAAATGCCTGAGCATTATTTTAAAGTACAGAAGTCGAATGGCTTGAAAACCTATTTGCTAATTCTTGTCTTTGGGCTCATCACCTTAGGATTATCCATCTTATATCTCACCTTCGGAAGCTTTCTGTTATTGTTTATAAGTTTTTTGATGTGGTATCTCTTTGTTGTATTAACTTTATGTGGTCAATTCAAGAAAACACATTATTTAAAAATTTTGGAAAAGAAATAGTTTCCTTAATTCTTTAGCATTTGTCACCCTCTAAGGGTGATTTCTTTTTGGTCTAAAACACTAATTAAGAAGGAAGTTGCGTATAGGGATGAAATCGGGTATGATGGAAGATAAGTTGTTTAGTTTATGAAAGAAACGATTGGTTTTGTAGAGGAAAAGAATGAAAAAATGCTTAAATAGTAAAATGGCAGGGATTCTATTAAGTTTGTTACTTATTTTCGGGTGTGTATTCGTATTGGTTCATCCTAAATCGAATCAGCACAAGAAAACTGAACCTGCTTCAAAATATGTAGAGTCAGGGAATATTAAGAATGTTTCATACTGGGGCAATCATAACGAATATATTCTAGCTAAAGATTTCTATTTTGTAGGGAATCGTTATTTAGTTAGTTTTAATTATAATGAAAGACAAGATCAAAACAAAATACAGAAAGAGTACACTGGATTTCGATACTATGATATAAGTAGTGATATGGTAGAAACTAAAGTTGATTTCATAAAAAATATCCGAAAAAAATTTCCAAAAGCTTACTCGAAAAATTTCGATGTGATAAATAATAAAGGTCAAAGTCTTGTATGGTTGCGCTATTATGAGTCAAAGGATTCAGAAAAATCACATGAATTATTTTTTGATTTAGACCATCATAAATTTATTGAAACCGAAAATATAGATACAGAAGTGACAACTATTGACGCAATTCTTACTTCCTATACTAATTTAGGTGGTTTGGTAGTGAAAAATACAGGGTATCGTATTGGGTCAAGAATAGAGCTTAATGGGTATAGAGACAAAAGTAGCGTAAATCTAAATATTTTTAAAGAACATCCTGAATTGAAAGAAAAGCTTTCAAAGGAAGGTTACATCTTATACCCACGTCAAGACTCTATGTCTAATGCGGAATATTTTGACCAACTACTTCACTGGTTTGCTCCTACCGGTCAAAATCGAATCTCGGGAGTAAAGATAGATGCTTACTACTCAAAAGATGGACAGGAGCATGAAATCCATTCTTATGAAGAGTTTAGACAATACTACAATGGAAAAGGCGGCGAATTATAGGATTGAATCTAGCCGCATTGAAAACAGGAATAGAAAAGAGTGATTTGTATGAATTATTGCCAAATGCGCAAAAACTATAGACTCTATACTAGATCTGCTGGCCTTTTGGCAATGCTTCTGATTTTTTGCATTGGGTTAGTGATTAGAGATACTCTTCTTCAGACGGCTGGCGTCTTATTGGTTCTTGTTGGATTATTTCTATTTATCCAATTGCTCAAGAAGCGTTATACCAACAAGTGCAACACCTTGCTGCATGTAGACTTAGATTTAGACTCTTGGCAGCAATACCTTCAGTTGAACAAGAATGTGAAAAAGCCCATTTTACAGATAGATATGAAGCTGACATCGGTTGCCTATTCTTTTATGATGGGAGATTTCGATACCGTCATAAAAGAAGCTAGGGAAGCACTCAGTCAGAAGGAACTACCACAGAAATATAAGAACTTTTTTGAGAGTTATCTTATGCGATCAATTGTCCTGACAGATCCTGAATTGTCTAAGGAAGAGCTGGAGGCTCGATTAAATGAATTGACCATTACAGATCCTACACTAGCTGAGAAAACTAAAAAGGTCTGTCTCGCTCTTTATGATTTAACCATTGCCCACCAAAGCAATGATTATTTTGAAGACTTAAGCAATGACTTCAAGTACCAACAGTTAGAAATGATCTACTACCAGGCCTTAAATGCTACTCTTAAAGGCGATAAGTCTAGAGCGGAAGAGCTCTTTCGCAAGTTGGTTTCAGAAGATGAGTCGCTCTATATCGTTCAAAAGGCGCAACAATACTTGAAGGATGAGGGGAATTATCTATAAATCCTCCAATCAAAACAGAATTTTTCCAAATGAAGGTATAAACAGTTCAAGAGAGATAGGATTAAAATGGAGAAACAGATGACAACTATTTCAGATATACTAGAAAAATTTTATGCAGATCACGAGGTGAAACCTTATATTTCGCCTGAGAGAGACTTGGAAGCTTGGTTGTTGAATCCGAAGCCCGTTTCGAAGAGAAACATGGAGTTGCTTCAAGATGGCTTGCTTGCAGGAGATATCATTCTCTTGTGGCGAATCCATTTTGGAACGTTTACGACGGAGACTTGGTTTCCTAAGTATTTCGAATACACTTATGGGATTCATGCTCCGGAACATTTGAGGGCTTTGGTAGATAAGGGGTATGCTGTTATCGAATCCGCTTTTGATTCGCTGGACCATATCAATGCGACCATGAAAAAAGCCATTCTCAAAAAGAAGGGAGTCGCGGGCTTGTCCAAAATGAAAGCAGCCGATTTGAACCTAGCTTTGGCTAATCACTTTACCGAAGAAGAGTTGGCACAAGAGTTCACAGTTCGGGGCTATCAGTTGACGGAAAAAGGTAAGCAAGCGCTGAAAGAGCATCAAGCCATCATCGACCGCCACCCAAAGAAAAATCTATAAGTAACAGTGCCTGTGAGGTACTGTTTTTTGTTGTTGCTTTCGCACATGAGAGAAAAGGATTTTACTAGAGAACTAGTCTAGAAATGTGGTATAATAAAGGTTATGGCAAACAATAATCAATCAAAAAAAACACGGTCGACAAGACGACTGTCTAAAGCAGAAATAGAAAGAAAAAAAGCAATTCGCCGAATGATTATGACGATTGTCTTAACTCTCGTCTTCATTTTCGCCTTTTTACGATTAGGGGCCTTAGGCTTAGTGACCTACAACCTTATCCGTCTCTTGGTAGGTAGTCTGGCTTACGTAGCGATGACGGCTGTTATTGTCTACCTCTTCTTTTTCAAATGGATTGAGAAGCATGAGGGAACCTTGTCTGGCTTTTTAAGTCTTTTTGCAGGCTTGCTACTGATCTATCAAGCTTACTTTGTCTCCCTCTTGAAACTTGAAGGATCTTCTTTGGGGCCAACCTTCTCACGTATCTTAGGGGACCTCGTACACCTTCGCGTCTCTTCTTTTGCAGGAGGTGGTTTACTGGGTGCTATCTTGTACACGCCGATTGCCTTCTTGCTCTCGAACATCGGGACTTATTTCATTGGAGGACTCTTGATCGTATTAGGACTTCTCTTGATGAGTTCTTATTCGGTTTATGACTTGTATGAGCAGGCTGTCGCAGCTTTTCACTCCTTTATGGAAAAACGAGAAATTCGTCGCCAAGAGCGCTTTGTCGAGCGTGAAGAGAAGAAGGCCCTTCAAGCAGAAGCAGAGGAGGCTGCCCGCATCGAGCAACTTGCAGAAGCTAGTCCCATGAGTACAGAAGGCTATCCTGTAGATCTTGAGACAGGTGAGGTCATGGAACCTGTGATCGAAACAGAAGCGCCTGCAGAGGAGGCCTATCCTCAAATTTATCTACCAAATGAAGAGGAAGGCTATTCGGAAGAATGGTCGGAGGACTACCCAGAGGAGATGGAGGAAGTCGCAGAAGAGGAGGATATGGATGAAGAAGTCACTGTAGACTTCACGCCTAAGGAACTCCTTCAATACAAACTTCCAACCATTGATCTCTTCGCACCTGACAAGCCCAAAAATCAATCCAAAGAGAAAAATATCGTTCGTCAGAATATCCGCATCTTGGAAGAGACCTTTGCAAGTTTTAACATCAAGGCAACAGTGGAGCGGGCGGAAATCGGTCCCTCTGTTACCAAGTATGAAGTGAAGCCAGCTGTCGGTGTGCGGGTCAACCGCATCTCCAACCTAGCAGATGATTTGGCCTTGGCTCTAGCTGCCAAGGATGTGCGGATTGAAGCGCCGATTCCAGGGAAGTCTCTGGTCGGGATTGAAGTGCCCAACTCAGAGATTGCGACGGTCTCCTTCCGTGAATTGTGGGAGCAGTCCAAAACAGACCCAGCTAAACTCCTTGAGATTCCTCTTGGGAAGGCCGTAGATGGTTCAGCTCGGACATTTGATTTGGCTCGGATGCCCCACCTCTTGGTAGCGGGGTCTACTGGATCTGGTAAGTCAGTAGCGGTCAATGGGATTATTTCGAGTATCTTGATGAAGGCTCGTCCAGACGAAGTCAAGTTTATGATGGTCGATCCAAAGATGGTGGAGCTTTCTGTCTACAATGATATTCCTCACCTCTTGATTCCAGTAGTGACCAACCCACGCAAGGCCAGTCGGGCCCTGCAGAAGGTCGTTGATGAGATGGAAAATCGCTACGAGCTCTTCTCGAAAGTAGGCGCTCGCAATATTGCTGGCTTTAATGCCAAGGTGGCTGAGTACAATGCCCAGTCTGAGATGAAGCAAGTGCCCCTTCCATTGATCGTGGTCATTGTCGATGAGCTGGCAGACTTGATGATGGTCGCAAGTAAAGAAGTGGAAGATGCCATTATTCGCCTCGGACAGAAGGCGCGTGCGGCGGGGATCCACATGATCTTGGCGACTCAACGGCCATCGGTTGACGTTATCTCAGGTTTGATCAAGGCCAATGTGCCTTCCCGTGTCGCTTTTGCGGTATCATCTGGGACCGACTCACGGACCATCTTGGATGAAAATGGAGCGGAGAAATTGCTCGGCCGCGGAGACATGCTCTTTAAACCGATTGATGAAAATCATCCGATTCGTCTACAGGGCTCCTTTATCTCAGATGACGATGTGGAGCGGATTGTCAACTTCGTCAAAGAGCAAGCTGAAGCGGATTATGATGATGCCTTCGATCCAGGTGAAGTATCTGAGTCTGACTTTGATGGAGGTATGGGTGGCTCAGACGAAGGCGATCCTCTTTTTGAAGAGGCAAAGGCGCTCGTGATTGAAACTCAAAAAGCCAGTGCTTCGATGATTCAGCGTCGCTTATCGGTTGGCTTTAACCGGGCCACTCGCCTCATGGAAGACTTGGAAGCAGCGGGTGTCATCGGACCAGCTGAAGGAACCAAGCCAAGAAAGGTCTTGCAGACCAATTAATCTTTCTTTGAATGAAGAGGGAATGAGATATTTGACAATAGCAAAAACCTGCCTGTACAAGGGGCAGGTTTTGTTTACGATAAAAAAGAAAAGGACAGCAGATGCATCTCGATACCATTCACCACATTGCCATTATTGGCCACGATTATGATAAAACCAGAGAATTTTATGTGGAAAAGTTAGGCTTTGAACCTTTAGACGAACACCATCGACCAGAAAAGCAGGATATTCTCTTTAATATTCGAAAGGGAAATCTGACCTTGGAAATATTTATCAAACCAGCTGCCCCAAAAAGACCCTTTCTCCCTCATCCAGAGCATACCGGTCTCCGTCATCTGGCTTTTAAAGTGGAAGATGTTCAAGCCTGTCTAGCAGAGTTTGACCAATTGGGAATTCCTCATACAGAGCTACGGGTAGATGATTTTGATGGGCGCAAAATGGCCTTCTTCTTTGATCCAGATGGCTTGCCTCTTGAACTTCACGAATAGGTCTACACAATCTTCGGTCTCTAGTCCCAAGCCAGAAGACATTCTTTTTGCTAAACTAGATACAGAAAAAAGAAAGAAGAAAATATGGAAGAGAAGCGATATAGCGGGCTAACGAATGAGCAAGTCCAAAGCAGAATTAGAGAAGGCAAACAAAATCGAGTAACCATCACGGCTGAAAAGTCGACCAGAGAGATTATTTATTCAAATGTCTTTACCTATTTTAACCTGGTTTTTGGTATTCTAGCTATCTTATTGATACTAGTACGGTCTTGGAACAATATGTTATTTGTTCCCATTGTGGTCGTTAACTCCTTGATTGGGATTGTTCAAGAATTGCGGTCTCGGCGGATTTTGAATAAGATGCGCCTCCTTCAAGTGGAGAAAGCTCGAGTGATTCGTGAAGGAGAACGGCTGGATCTTCCTGTCGACCAGGTGGTAGAGGGGGATGTGGTCTTGTTCCAAGCAGGGGATCAGATCTATGCGGATGCCAAGGTTCTGGATGGCTCGATCATGGTTGATGAGTCTCAATTAACAGGTGAAGCAGATGAAATCCCTAAAGGTGAGAATCAGAAACTCATGTCAGGAAGTTTTGTTATCTCAGGTCAAGCAGTTGCCGTCTTGGAACAAGTAGGAGATGCGTCTTATATTAATCAGCTGAGTCTATCTGCTAAGAAAGTCAAGGGACACGAAGAATCCGAAATGGTTCATGCTGTGGATGGTCTCGTCCGAATGATCGGAATGATTCTCATCCCGATTGGCTTGCTCTTGTTCTTGCAGAGCTATCTAGGAAATCAAGACTCCCTCAAAGTTAGCATCACCTCTATGGTCGGTGCCATCATTGGGATGATCCCAGAAGGGCTCTACCTCTTAATGACCCTGGCCTTGGTGCTTGGAGCAACCCGTTTAGCCCTTCAAAAGGTCCTACTCAACAGTATGAAGGGGATTGAAACCCTATCTCGTATCGACGTCCTTTGTCTAGACAAGACGGGAACCATTACCGAACACAGGATGCAGGTGAGTGAACTGCTCCCCTTGGCACTAGATGAAAAAGAAGGCAAAGAAATATTAAGTCACTATCTCCAAGCAAGTGAGGATCAGAATGATACCATCACGGCCATTCGGCAGTATCACTCAGTCCAACCCACCCAAGCATGGACCGTTAAAGACCGTCTTCCTTTTTCATCCAAGAAGAAATTTGGGGGCCTTCAGTTCCAACAAGGTATTTACCTATTAGGGGCACCGGATGTTTTGCTTCGAGATGATCTCGATGCTTACCAAGAAGTCTGGCAGCGAGAGATTGAACGAGGGGCGCGTGTCCTTATTTTGGGGCATTACCAGGGTGAGCAGTTGACGGAAGTATTAGAAGCTCCAGTCCTTCCCCTTCTAGCCTTGATCTTGGAGAATCCTGTACGATCGACTGCCCCTGAAACTTTCGCCTATTTCCAAAAACAAGGGGTGACCATCAAGGTTATCTCAGGGGATCATCCTGTGACAGTTGCTGCCGTTGCTCAGAAAGCAGGTATTCCTGATGCAGATCAAGTGGTCGATGCCAGTCAACTCAAGACATATGAGGAGGTAGTAGATGCAGCACGGACCTACACAGTGTTTGGACGAGTTAGTCCAGAGCAAAAACAAATCCTCGTAGAGAGCTTGCAGGCGGATGGTCATAAGGTTGGAATGACAGGAGATGGGGTCAATGACATTCTCGCTATGAAAAAGGCAGATTGTAGTATTGCCATGAATACGGGCCACGATGCGACCAAAAAGGTGGCCCAGGTTGTGCTTTTAGATTCGGACTTCTCTCACATGCCGTCGATTGTGGATGAAGGTCGCCGAGTTGTCAACAATATTCAGCGTTCGGCGAGTCTCTTTTTGGTCAAGAATATTTTTTCAATATTATTGGCTATTTTGGCCATTCTCTTTGCTTTCACTTATCCCATTCAGGCTTCTCAGATGTCCTTGATCAGTGGATTTACCATCGGAATCCCCGGTTTCTTACTAGCCCTGGAGAAGAATCGATCCCGGATAGAAGGAGACTTTATTGAAACCGTGATAGAGCAGGCTCTTCCAGCCGCCTTGACCAATCTCATATCGGTCCTTTTTCTTGTGGTTCTGGGTCCTTTCCTTGGATTAAGTCAGGGAGATATTTCGACCATCTCGATTTACCTGTTGGCTTTGATTGGATTTACAAAAGTATACCAACTCAGCCTTCCCTTCAATCATGTGAAATTGGGCATTATCCTTCTAAATGTAGCAGGATTTTGTCTGTCGGTCTTTGTATTTTCTTCCATTTTTAATCTCAGCCGTCTTCATCTGACTGGCTGGATCTTGACCCTTGTCCTAGGACTGGTCATGGAAGGAGTCTTATGGTTGATGAATCGTCTTGTCTATACCTTGGTGACCCATCTGCATAAGTCCAGAAACAAATAGAAAAACGGTATTAGCTAAACCATCTTGGATCTAGTTAATACCGTTATTTTATTATTAAAATCAGATAAAGAGGCTAATCGTCATAATGAGGTAAAGGAAGAAGGTAATGAGAAAGCCTGCGCGCCAAAAGTACTTAAAAAATTTCGGATAGTAAAAGCTACGTCTCTTTTTCAAGAAATAGATAGTCAAGCCGATAGCTAAGAGGGACAAGGCCAATAATAATTGCGGCAACAAATTATGATAGTAAGCCGCATCTGAAATCAAATAGTATTCAAGCGCGAACAGAGGAAAAGCCAGATCGGCAAAATTCCAGCCATATCGACGCAGTTTAAAGACTCGAATAATAATCCCACTGAGAATCAGGGTCAAAAAAATAAATACAAGGGAAGCAACTTTTATTAACATACCTCCATTTTATCACAAAAGTAAAAAAAGTGTGATGGAAATGAAATTTTTTCTTGCATTCGGAAGAAAATAGTGTATAATAGAAAGGTATGCGCAGAGCATACTTGTGGGAGGTAAAAATCTGTAATTACCGCCAAAACCACAAAGGAGGATTTAAGAAATGGCTAAAAAAGTCGAAAAACTTGTAAAATTGCAAATCCCTGCTGGTAAAGCTACTCCAGCTCCACCGGTTGGACCAGCACTTGGTCAAGCAGGTATCAACATCATGGGATTCACTAAAGAGTTTAACGCTCGTACAGCTGACCAAGCTGGAATGATTATCCCAGTTGTGATCACTGTTTATGAAGATAAATCATTTGATTTCGTTACAAAAACACCACCAGCTGCTGTTCTTTTGAAAAAAGCTGCAGGTGTTGAAAAAGGATCAGGTACACCTAACAAAACGAAAGTTGCAACAGTTACTCGTGCACAAGTACAAGAAATTGCTGAAACTAAGATGCCAGATTTGAACGCTGCAAACATTGAGTCTGCAATGCGTATGATCGAAGGTACTGCTCGTTCTATGGGATTCACTGTTACTGACTAATTGTAACAATCCTATTTGCCCGCAATACACTTGATCATGAGACGAGTGACGTGGGAGATGAAAATCGATATGACCACATTACAAGGAGAAAGATAAAATGGCTAAAAAAAGCAAACAACTTCGTGCTGCACTTGAAAAAATCGACAGCACAAAAGCATACAGCGTAGAAGAAGCTGTAGCTCTTGCAAAAGAAACTAACTTTGCAAAATTTGATGCAACTGTAGAAGTTGCTTACAACTTGAACATCGACGTGAAAAAAGCTGACCAACAAATCCGTGGTGCAATGGTATTGCCAAACGGAACTGGTAAAACTGCTCGCGTTCTTGTATTTGCACGTGGTGCAAAAGCTGAAGAAGCAAAAGCTGCTGGTGCAGACTTCGTAGGTGAAGATGACCTTGTTGCGAAAATCAACGATGGTTGGTTGGACTTCGACGTTGTTATCGCTACACCTGACATGATGGCTCTTGTTGGACGTCTTGGACGTGTCCTTGGACCACGTAACTTGATGCCAAACCCTAAAACTGGTACTGTAACAATGGATGTTGCTAAAGCAGTTGAAGAGTCTAAAGGTGGTAAAATCACTTACCGTGCAGACCGTGCAGGTATCGTTCAAGCGATTATCGGTAAAGTGTCATTTGACGCTGATAAATTGGTTGAAAACTTCAAAGCTTTCAACGATGTTATCCAAAAAGCAAAACCAGCTACAGCTAAAGGTACTTACGTAACTAGCTTGACTTTGACTACAACTCAAGGTCCTGGTATCAAAGTGGATGTTAACTCACTTTAATTAGAATGTAAAGCTACTTTCGGGTAGCTTTTTTGTTTGTTTAGTGTATTTTTTAACAAAATAGTTATAGAAGTTTTAGCAGGAGATAAAAGTTGGAAGGATAAAAATTTTTTGATGGATTTCACTATATAAAAAACGCTTTTTGTGGTAAAATAATACAGATCATAAAAGGAGTGACAAAATGGTAGAACCTAAGTATAAACGTATTTTAATTAAGTTATCAGGTGAAGCGTTAGCCGGTGAACGGGGTGTCGGAATTGATATCAAAACGGTTCAAAAGATGGCCCTTGAAATCAGAGAAGTTCATGACCTTGGAATTGAAATTGCTCTCGTTATCGGTGGAGGAAATCTCTGGCGTGGAGAACCCGCGGCAGAAGCAGGTATGGATCGCGTTCAAGCAGATTACACTGGAATGCTTGGAACAGTTATGAATGCCTTGGTGATGGCAGATTCCCTTCAACAAGTTGGAGTGGATACGCGCGTTCAAACAGCTATTTCCATGCAACAAGTCGCTGAGCCATATATTCGTGGCCGTGCCCTTCGTCACTTAGAAAAAGAGCGCATCGTCATCTTTGGGGCAGGTATTGGTTCCCCATACTTCTCAACAGATACAACGGCTGCTCTTCGTGCCGCTGAAATTGAAGCAGACGCAATCTTGATGGCTAAGAATGGTGTTGACGGCGTTTATAATGCTGATCCAAAGAAAGACAAGACAGCTGTGAAGTTTGAAGAATTAACTCACCGTGATGTCATCAATAAAGGCCTTCGTATCATGGATTCGACAGCATCGACCATCTCAATGGACAATGATATTGACTTAGTCGTTTTCAACATGAATGAGCCAGGTAACATCAAACGCGTTGTCTTTGGAGAAAATATCGGTACTACCGTTTCTAATAATGTAGAAAAATAAGGAAGTTAGAGGAATAAAATGGCAAACCCAATCGTAGAAAAAGCTAAAGAAAGAATGTCTCAGTCTCACCAAAGTTTGGGACGTGAATTTGGAAGTATCCGGGCAGGTCGTGCAAACGCAAGTCTTTTGGACCGTATCTATGTTCAATATTACGGAGTTGATACTCCATTGAATCAAATCGCATCTATCACGATTCCAGAAGCCCGTGTGATGTTGATCACGCCTTTTGACAAGTCTTCATTGAAAGATATTGAGCACGCTTTGAATGCTTCTGACCTTGGTATTACTCCGGCTAACGATGGTTCGGTCATTCGCTTGGTCATCCCAGCTTTGACAGAAGAAACTCGTCGTGACTTGGCCAAAGAAGTGAAAAAAGTTGGTGAAAATGCTAAGGTAGCGATCCGTAACATCCGCCGTGATGCGATGGATGAAGCGAAGAAGCAAGAAAAAGCAAAAGAAATCACTGAAGATGAATTGAAGGGTCTTGAAAAAGAAATCCAAAAAGTAACGGATGATGCTGTGAAACATATCGATGAAATGACAGCTCACAAAGAAAAAGAATTGCTTGAAGTCTAATCATTTCCAGCAGTTTACAGAGGAAATGAACTCAGTTGGCACTGCTGGCTGGGTTTTATTTCCATTAAGGGGCTATTGATCATCATTAGCCAGAAAGAAGGAAGAAATGAATACCAATCTCGCACATGATATCGTGGGCCTTGTTACGGATGAGAATGACCGTTTTTACTTTGTCCAAAAGGATGGGCAAACCTATGCCTTGAACAAGTCTGAAGGAGAGCATGCTCTTGGAGAGTCTGTCAAGGGCTTTGCCTATACGGATATGAAGCAACGTTTGCGCCTGACCACACTTGAAGTCACAGCTCGTCAGGACCAATTTGGTTGGGGGACAGTGACAGAAGTTCGTAAGGACCTGGGTGTTTTTGTCGATACGGGTCTACCTGACAAGGAGATTGTCGTCTCTCTGGATATTTTGCCAGAGATCAAGGAACTATGGCCTAAAAAAGGTGATAAACTTTTTGTTCGCCTGGAAGTCGATAAAAAAGACCGGATTTGGGGTGTCTTGGCCTACCAAGAAGACTTCCAACGGATTGCTCGTCCAGCCTACAACAATATGCAGAATCAGAACTGGCCGGCTATCGTCTATCGCTTAAAACTTTCAGGGACCTTTGTTTACTTACCTGAGAACAATATGTTAGGCTTTATCCATCCAAGTGAGCGCTATGCAGAACCTCGTTTGGGACAAGTCCTAGATGCCCGGGTTATTGGTTTCCGAGAGGTGGATCGGACCTTGAATTTATCCTTGAAGCCACGCTCGTTTGAAATGCTGGAAAACGATGCACAGATGATTTTGGCATATTTAGAAAACAACGGAGGCTTTATGACCTTGAATGATAAGTCCTCCCCAGAAGAAATTAAGGCAACCTTTGGCATTTCCAAGGGGCAGTTCAAAAAGGCTCTGGGTGGCTTGATGAAAGCGAAAAAAATCAAGCAAGACCAGTTTGGAACGGAACTAATCTAAGAGGAGGCCTATGAGAAAATCATTTTACACTTGGCTGATGACAGAGCGCAATCCCAAAAGCAATGCTCCGAAAGCCTTGCTGGCTGATCTAGCTTTTCATGAGTCTGCCTTTCCAAAACATACAGATGATTTTGATGAGGTCAGCCGCTTTCTGGAAGAGCATGCCAGTTTCTCCTTTAATCTAGGAGATTTTGATGCAATCTGGGAAGAATACCTCAGTCATTAGTAACAGAAGATAGTGGTGAGCCGGGGATGGTCAATTCTCGGTCACTTTGTTATAATAGAGAAAACTTACAGAAATAGAGAGGTTCTTTATTTGAAAGAACATTCAATTGATATTCAATTAAGTCATCCAGATGATCTCTTCCATCTGTTTGGATCCAATGAGCGTCATTTGCGTTTGATGGAGCAAGAGTTGGATGTGATCATCCATGCTCGAACAGAAATTGTCCAGGTCATTGGTCAAGAAGAAGATTGCGAGAAAGCTAGACAAGTTATTGAGGCTTTGCTGATCTTGGTGAATCGTGGTATGACCATCGGGACGCCCGATGTCGTAACAGCTATTCAAATGGTCCGCAATGATGAGTTGGATAAGTTCGTCGCCTTGTATGAAGAAGAAATCATCAAGGATAGCTACGGCAAGCCCATTCGGGTCAAAACATTGGGGCAAAAGATTTATGTCGATAGTGTCAAGCACCATGATGTGACCTTTGGGATTGGACCAGCCGGGACAGGGAAAACCTTCCTAGCGGTGACCTTGGCTGTGACTGCCCTCAAGCGTGGTCAAGTCAAGCGGATCATTTTGACCCGTCCAGCTGTAGAAGCAGGAGAGAGCCTTGGTTTCCTTCCAGGAGATCTCAAGGAAAAAGTAGACCCTTATCTACGACCAGTCTATGATGCTCTTTATCAAATTTTAGGGAAAGACCAGACTACTCGGATGATGGAACGAGAAATTATTGAGATTGCTCCCTTGGCTTATATGCGGGGGCGGACCTTGGACGATGCTTTCGTCATTCTCGATGAAGCGCAAAATACAACTATCATGCAGATGAAGATGTTTTTGACCCGTCTTGGTTTTAACTCTAAGATGATTGTCAATGGAGATACCAGCCAGATTGACCTTCCGCGAAATGTCAAATCCGGCTTGATTGATGCTCAGGAGAAATTGAAGAACATTTCTCAGATTGACTTTGTGCATTTCTCTGCTAAGGATGTCGTTCGCCATCCGGTAGTTGCTGAAATTATCCGGGCCTATGAGCCCATCCCGAATCCAGTCCTCAAAGAAGAACCGGATGTGGAAGAAGAAGCAGAATAAAAGAAGAGGCAAAGATCTTATGATCTTTGCCTTAAATTGACGATAAAATCATCTTCTAGCCTTTCCTTAGGTGAGAACGGACGTCAGCGAACTTCTTCGAAGTTCCATGACTAATAATTGAGCCTAAGGTCTCAATTATTCCGAGTGCTTGAAACTAAATTGTTTCAGGCACTTTTCTCACGGCGGAAAGTCTCTGAAAATGATTTAAAAAAATCAAAACAACTTGTTTTTTCCAAAATTTTTTTAATTAGTTCATATGAAAAAGTAAGTTGCTTATTTTTTTTCGATGATAATTCTTTAAATATATGATAGTTTAAACCAATTCATCAATTGGTGTGAAGTTGCGTTCTAGCCCTTCTGCAACTGGTTGGCTTGTGATATGGCCTTGGTAAGTAGTGACCCCTTGGCGCAAGCCTTCATCAAGGGCGATGGCCTTATGGAAACCTTTGTCAGCCAAAGCTTCTACATAAGGTAGGGTCACGTTGGTGAGGGCGATGGTAGAAGTGCGAGCGACAGCCCCTGGGATATTGGCAACGGCATAGTGGAGCACGCCATGTTTTTCGTAAACTGGCTCCGTATGCGTTGTCACACGGTCTGCTGTTTCAATAACCCCACCTTGGTCCACAGCTACGTCCACGATGACAGAACCGGGACGCATTTGTTTGACCATATCGTCTGTCACTAATTTAGGAGCTTTAGCTCCAGGGATCAAGACAGCCCCGATGACAACATCGGCATCACGTACACTGGCTTCGATATTAAATGGATTGGACATAAGGGTTTGGATTTGGTGACCAAAGACATCTTCTAGAACAGACAAACGTTTGGCACTGATATCTAAGATGGTAACCTGGGCACCGAGTCCAAGAGCGATCCTAGCAGCATGGGTTCCAACGACCCCACCACCTATGATGGTGACTTTCCCTTTAGGAACACCAGGTACCCCACCTAGGAGGACACCAGATCCACCTTCTTGTTTGGTCAGGAAGTGAGCACCGATTTGCACGGCCATCCGTCCAGCAACCTCACTCATTGGCACCAAGAGTGGCAACTGTCCATCTAAGTCACGAACGGTTTCGTAGGCCACCCCTGTTGTTTTAGCTGAGACCATAGCGTCCGCTAATTCTGGTGCAGCAGCCATGTGCAAGTAGGTGAAGAGCAAGAGGTCCTCACGAAGGAAGTCGTATTCTTCAGCGAGGGGTTCTTTGACCTTGACCACCAATTCAGCTGACCAAGCTTCTGCAGCAGTCGCTACAATAGTCGCTCCTTGTTTGGCGTAATCTTCATCGCCAAAGCCAGAACCAAGTCCGGCATTTGTTTCTACCAAAACGTGATGACCTTTCTTCACCAAGCTTTGTACGCCTGCAGGAGTCAAACCGACCCGATTTTCGTTGTTTTTAATTTCTTTAGGAATTCCAATGAGCATTCTTGCCTCCTTGCTCAGATTTTGGTGTGAAAAGGCCATTGGTGTGAGATTGCTCTCTTGACTCAATGACCTTTTCACTCCTTATCCGATTGTTTTGATTGATTTTATTGTATAGAAAAGTGGGTTAAAAAGCAAGAAAAATTTGAGCTTGCCTTCCTTTATGTTATTTGCTAAACTAATCCCTAAAGAAGGAGTGTCAAATGTAAAATTTATATGTGAAGTTAGCGGCTTATCGTGAAGTGGAGACAGAGCGTTTGCACTTGCGTCCGGTCACTCTTGAAGACGCACCGGCTATGTTTGAGTATGCTTCTGATGAAACAGTTACGCGCTATACCTTTCCAACCAATCAGAGTCTAGGAGAGACGCGTAATAATATTGCCCTATTTTACCTAGCGAGCCCACTTGGCAGATGGGGGATCGAGCTCAAAGAAAATTGAAAATTTATCGGGACGATTGATTTACTGGATTTGGATCTTTGTCTGAAGAAGGGGAGTATCGACTATGTTCTGAATAAAGACTATTGGAACCAAGGTCTTGCGACAGAAGCTACAAAGGCAATCATTGCCTTGGCTTTTGAACAGTTAGGGATGAACAAGCTCCTTGCCGTTCATGATAAGGACAACCCAGCTTCTGGCCGGGTGATGGCCAAATCAGGGATGAAATTTTCTCACGAGGAGCCCTACGCGATGCTAGACCTGCATGAAGAAGGGCGAATGGTGACGAGAGTCCATTATGTCCTCACAAAGGAAGAATATTTGGCAGAAAAATGAGTCAGGATATTGACAAAAGACCTATCTCCATGATATAGTAGATAGGTACTGCTGGTTTAGCTCAGTCGGTAGAGCGCATCCATGGTAAGGATGAGGTCGCCGGTTCAATCCCGGCAACTAGCATAGCAGAAGAGAGAAGCTTAGAGAGGATCTAGGCTTCTTTTTTGTGCTTTAATTTCTAATTGAGTGCCTATTTATGGATCTTTTTTCAACAATTTTCAAAAAAACGTTGACAAGCACAGAAATCCGTGGTAAAGTTAGAACAACAAAGAGAAAGGAGAAAACCATCATGAACAAAGTAGATGTTTTGATGACACAATTGAATACACAGCTTCTCCAATCTCAGTTGAGTTCTATGTAAAAATTGAATGAAACCCAAGATGGAGGAGTCTGTCTTGGGTTTTTTGTATGCATTTTTGCCTGCCTTAACTGAATTGGTGACAGGCATCAGAAGGCCCAAGTGTGGACTGAGCACGTACTCAGCTCCTACTTGGGTTTTTTCTGTGCCAAAATGAAAGGGGAGAAGATGATAGGAGCTTTATGGAAGTACATCTGGGAGCATAAGTGGCTGTATCTCAGCATTGCTGTGGTCCTAGTGATTTATGATTATACAATTTTAATACCGACACAGGTCATTCAACGACTAGTCGACCAGCTGAGCAAGCAGACCTTGACTCAGGCAAGTTTTACGAGAGATATTGCTCTCTTGTTGGGAGCTACTTTTTTAAATTACATTTCCGCTTACTACTGGCATCTGAAGTTGTTTCAAGCTTCGGTCCATTACAAGGCCAGGCTACAGGGGCAAGCTTTTCGTAAGCTCGTAGCCATGAGACGGCCATTTTATGAAAAGTTTCGCTCAGGGGATCTCCTGACTCGATTTACCACAGATGTGGATGGGATGATGGGGATGGTCGGCTATGGAATGCTCATTGTCCTTTATGGGGGAGGTTTGTTCCTCTTTATTATTCCAGCTATGTTCTTGATTTCCTGGCAGTTGAGTTTGATTTCCTTTATTCCTATGAGTTTTCTGGTTTTATCAACCTATCTCCTTGGGAAAAAGGAAGAGGTCTATGTAGATGAAAACCGTGATGCCGTTGCTCACTTGAATGATGAGGTCCTAGAATCTATCGAAGGGATTCGGGTAATGCGGGCCTATAGTCGCAAGGAGCATCAGGTGCGACAATTTCAAGGGCGGACAGAAAGTTTGGCCAAGACGGGTGATAAGATCGCCTCTATTCAAAATGCCTTTGGTCCTTTTGCCCTCTTCTTTGTCGGGGTTTCAACCGTCCTTCTTTTGGTCTGTGGGGGCCATTTCTTGAAAACTGGACAGATTAGCTTGGGTCAACTGCTAGGTCTAGAATTGTATCTAGTGGCCTTGATTGAGCCGATGTGGATGCTAGCAGATTTCATCCTTGTCTATCAAACAGCTAAGACCTCCCACAAAAAGTTGTCAGAATTGGTCGAAGAGGATGATGACTTGGAAAGAGATGGGGACGATTGGTTAGAGGAACTGAATGAGGTAGTTTTCGAAAATTATTCCTTTACCTATCCGATGGCGGAGAAGGAGAGTCTTTCGCAGATTTCTTTGCTGTTCAATAAAGGGCAAACCATTGGGATTGTGGGTCGAACAGGAGCAGGAAAGACAAGCTTGGTCCGTCAATTTTTACGACAATACCCACTTGGGCAAGGGACATTTACCATTAATGGGAAGTCCGTTACACGCTATGTGAGACGCTCTATTGAGGAAAAAATCGGTTATGTCTCTCAGGAACACATCCTATTTTCGAAGTCTATTTTAGAAAACATTTCCCTTGGTAAGAAGGGGGCTAGTCAAGAGGAAATCATGGATGCTATCGCTCAGGCAGCCTTTGCAGATGATTTGGAACGGATGTCGGATGGCCTGGATACTTTGATCGGAGAAAAGGGAGTATCCGTATCGGGAGGGCAGAAGCAGCGGATTTCTCTGGCACGTGCCTTTTTACGTGATGCCCAGTTGCTCCTCTTGGATGATTCTTTATCCGCAGTGGATGCCAAGACGGAACAGGCCATTATTGAGACCATTCAAAGAGAGCGACAAGGAAAGACAACCTTGATAGTCTCCCACCGTCTCTCAGCTGTCCATCAGGCAGATTGGATCCTTGTGTTAGATCAAGGACGGATTGTAGAAGAAGGAACAGCTAGTGATTTACTGGCTCAAGAAGGTTGGTATTATGAACAATACCAACGGCAACAAAGACAGGAAGGAGAATAAGATGGGTATTTTAAAACGACTGTTACAAAAACTATCCCTTTTTCCTGGTATTTTTGGGCTAGGTTTCATCTGTCTTTTGCTGGCAACGATTTTGTCAGATCTATCGCCATTTATTCTACAAAAAATGATTGATGGTCCCTTGACAGCCTTGAGTCAGGGAGGAGAGTTAGGAGCACTCTATCCTATGGGTGTCCTCTATCTAATTGTTTTGGCAGTGGGTCAGATTTTCAGTTATATAGGCAATCGGGTTTTGATCCATGGAGGCAATAAGGTAACTGCACAGCTACGCGATCAAGCCTTCCTCGTGATGCAACAACTACCGATTTCCTACTTTGATGACAAGCCAGCAGGGAAAATTGCTACACGAATTGTTAATGATACAGAGACCTTACGGACTCAATTTTACAATTCCTGCATGTATTTGGTGATTCATTTGATGCGTTTCTTCTTTATCATGGGAGTTCTCTTTACTATCAATCCCATGATGGGTCTCCTCTTATGCTTGATTTTCCCTATCTTTTACGGGATTCAGGCCTTGTATAAGCGCATGACGGACAAGCCCATGAAGGACTTCTTTGATTCCAGAAGTGAAATCAATACCCAGGTAAATGAACTGCTTCATGGAGCCAGTATGATCCAACTTTACGGACAAGAAGAGCGCGTAATTGAGGAGTTTGATCAGACGACTGAGAAGATGACTGTGGCTAATGATCGTTTGATCCTAGCAGACTCCATTGCCTCTTGGACCCTGACAGAATTCTTGAAATACATCGTCATTGCAGGAATTTTAACCATTGCAGGCCTATCCTATCTTGGGGGAGATTTGGGGATGACTGCAGGTTTCTTGTTTATCAATCTCAATTATGTCATTCAACTCTTTGATCTGATGGCCAATTTGATCCGTCGTCTACCGGATATCCGGCGCTCTCTTGAAACAGGGCAACGGGTCTTGACTTTCTTAGATGAAAAGGTAGAGGCAGATGCAACAGAAGAAATCCAAATAGATAGGGCAACTGTGGAGTTTAATCATGTCACTTTTGCCTATGAAGAAGGCAAGCCAGTTCTGAAGGATATTTCCATCCAAGCTCATCCGGGTCAAACTCTTGCCTTGGTTGGCCATACCGGTTCGGGTAAATCCTCCATTATGAACTTGCTCTATCGTTTCTATGATCCGCAGGAGGGGGAAATCCGGATCGACGGCCAGAATATTCGCCATTTCTCTAGAGAGAGTCTTCGCTCCCATATGGGAATTGTCTTACAGGATCCTTATCTGTTCTCAGGGACCATTGCTAGCAATGTGGCCATGAGTCAAACAGATATCGACCGTGATCGCGTCTTGGATGCTCTAAAACAGGTCGGTGCCCTACCTATGATCCAGAGATTAGAAAAGGGAATCGACCATCCAGTGGTTGAAAAGGGATCTGCCTTCTCAAGTGGAGAGCGTCAACTGATTTCTTTCGCTCGGACCCTCTACATGAACCCGAAAATTCTGATTCTGGACGAAGCAACCTCTCACATTGATACGGAGACAGAGGAGATCATTCAGAAGGCTATGGCAGTCTTACAGAAAGGCCGGACCACCTTTATTATTGCCCACCGCTTATCGACCATTCAAGATGCAGATCAGATCTTGCTTCTATCAGAAGGGCGCATTGTCGAACGTGGGCAACATGCAGACTTGATTGCCCATGGTGGCATCTATGCCCAGATGCAAGCTATCCAACAGACGGTTGAATAAAAGGGCATTCTTCAAATAGTAAAAGTAGCGTGTATTCTAGTATATACGCTATTTTTATGCTATAATTGAAATGATAGTGAGGTGATCCAAGATGTATATTGAGATGGTTGATGAGACCGGTCAAGTCTCTGAAGAAATGATCAAACAAACCCAGGAAATTTTAGAATTTGCTGCAAAAAAATTGGGCAAAGAAGACAAGGAAATGGCAGTGACCTTTGTAACCAACGAACGTAGCCATGAATTGAACTTGGAATACCGAGACACGGATCGCCCAACGGATGTGATCAGTCTGGAATACAAACCAGAGATGGACATTGCTTTTTCGGAAGAAGATTTAGAAGATCACCCAGAGTTAGCAGAAATGATGGCTGAATTCGATACCTATATTGGAGAGCTCTTTATTTCTGTAGACAAGGCGCGTGAGCAAGCGGCTGAGTATGGCCACAGTTTTGAGCGCGAAATGGGCTTTTTAGCAGTGCATGGCTTCCTTCATATCAACGGTTATGATCACTATACGCCGGAAGAAGAAAAGGAAATGTTTGGCTTACAGGAAGAGATTTTGACAGCCTATGGACTCACAAGACAATAAACGAAAATGGAAAAATCGAGAACTGATTGCCAGTCTTGAATTTGCTTTAACAGGGATTTTCACAGCCTTTAAAGAGGAACGAAATATGCGTAAGCATGCACTTTCAGCTATCTTAGCGATTGTTGCAGGCTTCCTTTTTGGCATTTCAGCAACAGAGTGGCTCTTTCTACTCTTAAGTGTTTCTTTGGTCATTGCCTTTGAAATCATGAATTCTGCTCTTGAAAATGTAGTGGATTTGGCGAGCGATTACCATTTCTCCATGCTGGCAAAGAATGCCAAGGATATGGCGGCAGGAGCGGTTCTCGTTATTTCGGGCTTTGCCTTTGTGACAGGTCTCATTATATTTGTGCCCAAGTTGTGGGCTTTGGTATTTGGATAAGAGGGAGACTTCCCTCATGAAAGGAAACTATGACATTTAAATCAGGCTTTGTAGCCATTTTAGGACGTCCCAATGTCGGGAAGTCAACTTTTTTGAACCACGTCATGGGGCAAAAAATTGCTATCATGAGTGACAAGGCGCAGACAACGCGCAACAAGATTATGGGAATCTACACGACCGATAAGGAACAGATCGTCTTTATCGATACCCCAGGGATTCACAAACCAAAGACAGCGCTTGGAGACTTCATGGTAGAGTCTGCCTATAGCACCCTTCGAGAAGTCGATACCGTTCTCTTTATGGTGCCAGCAGACGAGCCACGTGGTAAAGGCGATGACATGATCATCGAGCGCCTCAAGGCTGCTAAGGTACCGGTTATTCTGGTGGTCAACAAGATCGACAAGGTGCACCCTGATCAACTCTTGGCGCAAATCGATGACTTCCGTAGTCAGATGGAGTTCAAGGAAATCGTGCCGATTTCAGCCCTTCAAGGAAACAATGTTTCGCATTTGATTGATATTTTGAGCGAAAACTTAGAAGAAGGTTTCCAATATTTCCCTGCTGATCAAATCACTGACCACCCAGAGCGCTTCCTGGTCTCTGAAATGATCCGTGAGAAGGTCTTGCACTTAACGCGGGAAGAAATTCCCCACTCTGTTGCCGTAGTGGTGGATTCTATGAAGCGGGATGAAGAGACAGATAAGGTTCATATCCGTGCAACCATCATGGTCGAGCGCGATAGCCAAAAAGGCATTGTGATTGGTAAAGGTGGGGCCATGCTCAAGAAGATCGGAACCCTTGCGCGGAAGGATATTGAGCTCATGCTTGGGGATAAGGTCTTCCTAGAAACCTGGGTGAAAGTCAAGAAAAATTGGCGGGATAAAAAATTGGATCTTGCTGATTTCGGATACAACGAAAAAGAATATTAATAAGAGGTGGGCAGAAGCCTGCTTCTTGTTTTTAGAGAAGGAGAAGCTATGCCTGAATTACCAGAAGTAGAGACGGTCCGACGCGGTCTTGAGAAATTAATTCTTGGAAAAACCATTCAGTCAGTGGAAGTAAAATATCCTAAGATGATTCATACGGATCTAGATGCTTTTTGTCAAGATCTTCCAGGTCAAGAAATTCGGGCCATGGGGCGCCGTGGGAAATACCTTTTATTTTATCTGACGGATCTGGTCCTCATCTCGCATTTGCGGATGGAAGGCAAGTGTTTCTTTTATCCAGACGAGGTTCCTCTTCGCAAGCATGCCCATGTCTTCTTTCATTTTACAGATGGTAGCACTCTGGTCTATGAAGATGTCCGCAAGTTTGGGACCATGGAAGTCCTAGTACCTGAGCTTGTCGACAGCTATTTTTTGGCGAAAAAAATTGGTCCAGAGCCGACGGAAGCGGATTTTAAAGACCCAGCCTTCCAAGCAGCTCTTAAAAAATCAAAGAAACCCATTAAATCAGCTCTTTTAGACCAAAAATTAGTAGCTGGTTTGGGCAATATTTATGTGGATGAGGTTCTTTATCGAGCCAAGGTTCATCCAGCCCGTTTGGGTCAAAGCTTGACTGCTAGAGAAGCCAAAGCCGTTCGCAAAGAAACGATTGCCGTGCTTGCTCAGGCTGTTGAAAAGGGTGGTTCCACCATTCGCTCCTACAGCAATGCATTTGGTGAGGATGGCACCATGCAGGAAGAACACCAGGTCTATGGGAAAACAGGCCAGCCTTGTTTGCGCTGCGGGACTCCGATTGAGAAAATCCAGCTGGGGGGACGCGGAACCCATTTTTGCCCCCACTGTCAAAAGGAGAACTAGATGGCAAGAATCATCGGATTAACAGGAGGAATTGCTTCAGGAAAGTCTACTGTCACCTCCTATTTGAGAGAAAAAGGATATCCTGTCATTGATGCTGATCAAGTAGTCCATGATTTGCAGGCACCAGGTGGAGAACTCTATCAAGCTTTGGTAGATCATTTTGGAAGGGACATCCTTCTAGATACAGGAGACTTGAATCGTCCTGCTCTGGCTCAACGCATCTTTTCAAGCCAGAAAGAGATTGCCTGGTCCAACCAAGTACAAGGGGACATCATTCGCAAAGCTCTGGCGCGAGAACGGGACCGACAAGCTGCAACAGAAGACATCTTTTTCATGGATATCCCCTTGTTAATCGAGCAGGGATATCTGGACTGGTTTGACCAAGTCTGGCTGGTATATGTGACGGAAGATACTCAGTTAGAACGTTTGATGGAGCGCAATGCCTTAACAGAGGTCCAGGCGCGCGATCGTTTAGCAGCCCAGATGCCTCTAGATGAGAAAAAAACTCTTGTCGATCTCGTGATCGATAACAATAGCCAGCGTGATCACCTCTATCAGGAAATCGATCGTGCTTTAGAACAAATAGAAAGAAGATGATCCTATTTCACTGGAAATCAATTGGCGTAAAAATCTTTTTATTGCCTGGATTGGCTGCTTTTTCGTAGGTGCTAGTCTTTCGTTAGTGGTTCCCTTTATGGCTCTATTTGTGGAGGAATTGGGGGTGAAAGGTCCGGCAGTTCCTTTTTATGCTGGGATTGCAGTCGCCTCCTCCTCTTTGACTTCCGCTCTAATGGCCCCAATCTGGGGGAGTTTGGCGGACCGTTATGGTCGGAAACCCATGATGTTGAGAGCCTCGATTGCTATGACCTTGACCATGGGAGGAATTGCTTTTGTCCCTTCCGTCTTTTGGTTGCTGCTCCTACGCTTATTAAATGGTGTCTTCTCAGGCTTTGTGCCTAATAGCACGGCTCTCATTGCCAGTCAGGTACCAAAGAATCAATCTGGATATGCTCTAGGAACCTTATCGACGGGAACCGTTGCCGGTACCTTGATGGGCCCCTTGTTGGGGGGATTGATCGCAGAGCAATTTGGTATGCGGAATGTCTTTCTCCTCGTTGGTTTTTTCCTCTTTCTTGTCTCTGTCTTGACTTGGTGGGGCATTGAGGAAGACTACCAACAAATATCGAAAGAGGAGCACCTTTCAAGCTGGGAATTACTGGCTTCTATCCAGCATAAGGACATTTTACTGGGCCTCTTTTTGACCAGTATGACCATTCAGATGATCGGTCAGTCCATTTCTCCCATTCTTCCACTCTATGTGAGAGAACTTGGCCAGAGCGACAATGTTATTTTTGTATCTGGACTGATCGTATCAGCGATGGGGATTTCCAGTATCCTAACATCGGGATGGATGGGAAAGCTCGGAGATAAAATTGGCAACCATCGCCTCTTACTTTTATCTCTTCTCTATAGTGGCATCCTCTACATCTTCTGTGCCCTTGCTCAGACCCCTTTTCAATTAGGCCTTCTTCGCTTCCTATTTGGAATTGGAACAGGAGCCTTAATGCCCGGAGTGACGGCTCTCTTAAACCGCATGACTCCCAAGGAAGGAATTTCTCGGATTTTTAGTTACAATCAGCTCTTCTTTTATGTTGGGGGAGTTCTTGGTCCCCTGATGGGCTCTAGTATTGCCATGCATGTCAATTACCATTGGGTATTCTATGGGACTGCTATCCTAGCCTTTATAGATTTGGCCTTCCTTTTATTCATCTTTAGAAAGTATTTGAAAGTGAGAGAAATCAGTGCGCATTAAAGTACAACTAACCTGCACGAGCTGTGGTAGTCAGAATTATTTGACAAGTAAAAATATGAAGACACACCCTGAAAAAATTGAAGTTTTGAAGTATTGTCCCAAAGAGAGAAAAGTGACATTACATCTTGAAACAAAATGATTTTTATGGTAAAATAGATAAGATTTTAAGGAGTTTTTTAATTATGACTAAACCGTTGATTACTATTTTATTGGTACTATCTGTATTAATTGTTATTGCTATCTTCATGCAACCAACTAAAAATCAATCTAGCAACGTATTCGATGCAAGCTCAAATGACTTATTCGAACGTTCAAAAGCTCGTGGATTCGAAGCAGTCATGCAACGTTTAACAGGAGTCATGATTTTCCTTTGGTTACTGATTGCGATGATTCTAATGGTATTATCCAGTAAATAAGATAGGCTTAGACATTGTCTTTGCCTATTTTTTCATCTATGGGTCGTTTGATAGGGAGTTTGTCACTTGTAAAGAAATCTCTCTGAAAGAAAGAAAATAAAGGAGGCTGGGTGACCAGCACAAGATATGAAAAGTAAAATTATTGATTATTTAAAACAGGAGGGAAAAGCTCAGGTTGATCAATTGGCTCAAGCCATTGGGAGTACTGACGCCAAAGGTTTTCGTGAACTGATTAAGACCATTTCGCTGATGGAGCGACGTCGTCAACTAACCTTTGAAGAAAATGGTTTTTTAAGTCTCCTTGATGCCAAGCCAAAAGGCGTCATTACTGTGAAAGGGATTTTCCATGCTCATAAGAGTGGCTTTGGATTTGTCAGCTTAGAGGGGGAAGAAGAGGACCTTTTTATTGGACGAAATGATGTCAACCATGCCATTGATGGGGATACAGTTGAGGTTGTAATCACCAAGGTCGCCGATCGGCAAAAGGGGACCGCGGCAGAGGGGAAAATCATTGATGTCTTGGAGCACAGCCTCCAAACAGTCGTCGGCCAAATCGTTTTGGATGAGGAAAAACCCAAATATGCAGGCTACATCCTTTCAAAGAATCAAAAGATTAGTCAACGCATTTACGTGAAAAAACCTGCCCTACAATTAGAGGGAACGGAAGTTCTCAAGGTAGCTATTGAACAGTATCCAAGTCGGAAGCACAACTACTTTATAGCCTCAGTACAAGATGTGGTTGGGCATGTGACAGATCCTGGGATCGATGTCTTGGAAGTTTTAGAGTCTATGGATATCGTCTCAGAATTTCCAGAAGCAGTCCTCAAAGAAGCAGAAAGCATCCCAGACCAGCCTAGTGAGAAGGATATGGAGGGACGTTTGGACCTTCGAGATGAAATCATCTTTACCATTGATGGTGCCGATGCCAAGGACTTGGATGATGCGGTTCACATCAAGCGCTTGGAAGGTGGGAATTTTGAGCTTGGCGTTCACATAGCAGATGTCTCTTATTATGTAACCGAAGGTTCTGCCTTGGACAAGGAAGCCCTCAACCGCGCGACCTCTGTCTATGTCACAGACCGGGTCGTGCCCATGTTACCTGAGCGTCTATCAAACGGGATTTGTTCCTTAAACCCTCAAGTGGATCGCTTGACCCAATCAGCCATTATGGAGATCGACCAGCGTGGTCGGGTCCTTCGCTACCAGATCACCCAAACGGTCATTAAAACGACTTTCCGTATGACCTATAGCGATGTCAATGAGATCATTGCTGGGGACCAGGAGAAGCGTGAGGAATACCAAGCTATTGTGCCAAGTATCGAAGCCATGGTTGCTCTTCATCAGATCTTAGAAGGAATGCGGGAAAAACGAGGAGCTCTGAACTTTGATACCAGTGAAGCAAAAATCCTAGTCAATCCTCAAGGAAAACCAGTAGACATCGTCTTGCGCCAACGTGGGGTTGCAGAACGGATGATTGAATCCTTCATGCTGATCGCCAATGAGACAGTAGCAGAGCATTTTGCCAAACGAAAACTTCCCTTTATTTACCGGATTCACGAAGAACCCAAAGCAGAGAAAGTGCAAAAGTTTATCGATTATGCTTCTAGTTTTGGCCTTCCAATTTATGGGACAGCTAGTTCCATGAGTCAGGAAACCTTGCAGGACATCATGAAGAAGGTAGAAGGGGAACCCTATGCTGATGTCTTGTCTATGATGTTGCTTCGTTCCATGCAACAAGCGCGTTATTCCGAGCACAACCACGGCCACTATGGGCTAGCAGCTGAGTTCTATACTCACTTCACCAGTCCGATTCGCCGGTATCCAGACTTATTAGTCCACCGCATGGTGCGAGAGTATGGAAAAGATTCTGAAGTAGCTAGTCATTTTGAACAGGTCATTCCAGATATTGCTAGCCAATCCTCTAGTCGGGAACGCCGCGCCATTGATGCCGAACGGGAAGTAGAAGCCATGAAGAAGGCAGAGTACATGGAAGACTATGTTGGCGAAGAGTACGATGCTTTGGTGTCCAGTGTCGTCAAGTTTGGTCTCTTTGTTGAATTGCCAAATACCGTAGAAGGTTTGATCCACATCACCACCTTACCTGGTTTTTATCATTTTAACGAGCGAGATTTGACCTTGCGTGGGGAAAAATCAGGCGTGACCTTCCGTGTCGGTCAGGAGATCCGAATCAGGGTCGAAAGAGCGGATAAGATGACTGGCGAGATTGATTTTTCTTATATCCCAAGTGAGCTGGATTTGATTGAAAAAGTCACTAAAACATCGGGTCGTAAAGATCGAAATGGACACTCTAAGCGCGCTTCTTCTAAGAAAGAAGAACGAAAGCAAGGAGGCATTAGAGAGAACAAGCGCAAGCATTCTTCAAAAGACAAGAAGAAAAAGAGTAAGAAACCTTTTTACAAGGAAGTAGCTAAGAAAGGAGCTAAGCATGGCAAAGGGCGAGGGAAAGGTCGTCGCACAAAATAAGAAAGCAAGCCACGATTATACAATTGTTGAAACCATTGAAGCAGGAATGGTCCTGACTGGTACAGAAATCAAGAGTGTTCGAGCAGCTCGTATCAACCTCAAGGATGGATTTGCCCAAGTCAAAAATGGGGAAGTCTGGCTCAGCAATGTTCATATTGCTCCCTATGAGGAAGGCAATATCTGGAACCAAGACCCAGAGCGTCGTCGCAAACTCTTGCTGCATAAGAAGCAAATTCAAAAGTTGGAGCAGGAGACTAAAGGAACAGGGATGACTCTAGTTCCCCTTAAGGTTTACCTTAAGGATGGCTACGCCAAGCTCTTGCTGGGCTTAGCCAAAGGGAAGCACGATTATGACAAACGTGAATCCATCAAACGGCGGGAGCAAAATCGTGACATTGCTCGTGTCATGAAGCAATACAATACGCGTTAAAGTAAGAAATAGGAACAGCTGAAGCAAGGGCTGAAAACTGTTCCTATTTTTAAATTTCCTTTCTTGAAACCGCTTGCATTATTATCTGGATAAGAGTATACTGAAGGTAGCGTTGGTATAGTTGTTTTTCGTCGGCTTGAAAATGATTTTCTAGCCTCTTTTGTAGTCATAAAGGAGATCGACTATGAGAAAACTACTGGTCAAACTGATGATTGCTTTGATGGCCTTTGCCTTGATTCCAGTTCAAGTTGCGCAGGCCTGCTCAGCCTTCATTGTTGGGAAGGAACTCACGACAGATGGTTCCATGCTCTTTGGGCGGACTGAAGACTATCCTTATGCTCCCGATGGTGGTCGCCACAATAAAACTTACGAAGTGGTACCTGCCAAAGACTATAAGGATGGGGATATGTTGGAGGACGAATCCAACGGCTTTGCTTATCCCCACTTGAGTCATGAAATGAAATATACCGCAACTTATGATGCAGCCCATGGAGATGGTTCCAACGGGAATTTCGGAGCACACGGCTTTAACGAAGCGGGCGTTTCCATGACTTCTACCGTATCTGCAACCCCACACGATAAGATTTTGGAAGCAGATCCACTTGTGAAAAATGGCTTGGCTGAAGCTGCTATGGTAGACTTGGTTCTCCCACGTGCCAAAACAGCTCGTGAAGGAATTGAGTTGGTTGCCAAGGTACTTGATGAAAAAGGATCTGCCGAAGGAAACATCATTGTCGTAGCAGATAAAGATGAACTCTGGTACATGGAAATCCTCTCTGGTCACCAATATGTAGCCATTAAATTCCCTCAAGACCGCTATGCCATCTTTGCCAATACCTACTATCTAGGACATGTGGATTTCAAGGACAAGGACAATGTCATTGCTTCAAAAGATGTGGAAGCAGTTGCTAAAAAGGCAGACCACTACAAGACTGATAAAGATGGTAACTTCCATATTGCAGACTCATATGGTCCAGATGAATATACCGAACGCAACCGCTCACGGACCTATGCAGGGATTACCTTGATGGATCCTAAAGCGGACATCAAATATGATGATAAGCACTTTGACCTCTTGCACAAACCAACGGATCCTTCTAAAAAGTATAGTCTAGAAGATGTTTTCGCTGAACAACGGAACCGGTTCGAACACCTCAAACAATACACACCAGATGACTTAGTGGAACCAGGTAAAGAAGTCGATACCAATAAATACAAATATGCTTTGGGAAATGAAAACGTCATTAACGCCCACGTATACCAAATTAAGAAGGACTTGCCAACACCATTTGGTGGTGTTGTTTGGTTAGGTCTCGCTCAAAGCCGGAACACGCCTTATGTGCCATTCTATGGTATTGTCAACGATACCTACGCACCATTCAAAGTTCGCTCTGCCAAATATGATCCAACTTCTTGGTATTGGGCTGTTTGGCATATTGACCAAATGGTCATGAAATACCCAGATCTATTTGGTAATAGCATCCAAGAGAAGTGGAAAGAATTGGAAAAAGGCTGGATCAAAGAACAAGCAGCTTTGGATCAAAAATACAGTGGACTCACTGATGACCAAGCGAAAGCTACTGCAGACGAAGTAACAAGTGACTCACTTAAACGTGCGGAAACTATCTTCAAACAAATCAAGCAAGTTGAAAGTGAGATGGAAGATAAGATTCGTACAGAAAAAGGTTTGGAAGCAGACTTTGTTTATGATGGCTATAACAAGGCCAATCTGGTCGCAGCAGCTCAAGCTAAAAAAGATGCATCGAAAGAGACAGAAAAGAAGGAAGAAACAGCTTCTAGTCAATCATCTAGCAAGGCAAGTGATTTAAACAGCAGTTTATCTGCCGTCTTAGGAGTTTTGGCACTTGCAGGATTTGGCTTGGCAGGTTTCTACTTTAAAAAATCAAAAAAGAATGAAAATGAAGAATAAGTAGACTGAGACTGCTAAATCAGCATCCTGCCTCAACTGGATTCTATGAGAGTGGAATAGAAGTCTTCACAAAAGGAGCTTGTAATTCCACTCTTTTTATTGTTATTTGCATGCAATTTTTGTATGATAGGGATAGATAGAAAGAAGGAGAAGAAACGGATGCCTGAAAAATTAATTGCTTATAAACGGATGCCTTTGTGGACCAAGGATACCATGCCTGAAGCAGTCCAAAGAAAACACAATACCAAAGTAGGTACTTGGGGAAAGATTACCGTTCTCAAAGGAAAACTCAAGTTTGTTGAGCTGACGGAAGATGGGGAAGAAGTAGCCAGCCATGTGTTTGAGGCAGGTGCGGATAACCCGATGGCACAACCTCAAGCTTGGCACCGCGTAGAGGCCCTTACAGATGATGTGGAATGGTTTTTGGAATTCTACTGTGAACCCAAAGATTATTTTCCCAAAAAATATAATAGCAATCCCGTCCATTCAGAAGTGCTAGAAGCCATGGAGTCCCTTTCTCCAGGCAAGGCCTTGGATTTGGGGTGTGGACAAGGACGAAACGCTCTCTTTTTAGCCCAACATGGCTTTGAAGTGACAGCAGTCGATCAAAATGAATTGGCCCTAGAGATCCTACAAAGTATTGTAGAGCAAGAAGATTTGGAAATGACTGTGGGACTCTATGATATCAACTCAGCGAACCTAAAACAAAGTTATGACTTGATTGTTTCAACGGTTGTCCTCATGTTCTTGCAAGCGGATCGCATTCCGGCGATTATTCGAAATATGCAAGACCAGACCAATCCAGGTGGCTATAACTTGATCGTTTGTGCCATGGATACAGAGGACTATCCTTGCCAGGTTCCTTTCTCCTTTACTTTTAAGGAAGGCGAGCTAGCAGACTACTACAAAGATTGGGAACTCGTTAAATACAATGAAAATCCAGGGCATCTGCACCGACGTGATGAAAATGGCAATCGAATTGCCTTACGCTTTGCGACCATGCTAGCCAAGAAAATATAAATAGCTCTCTAGACAAGGACACCCTTGCAGTCGTCCTTGTCTTTTTATATCTGAAAACTTTCTGAAAATACTTGATTTTTTACAGAAAAGGAGTAGACTGTTAGTGTATCTTTCAAGAATTTTGAGGAGAAGCGCGTGAAACTATATGTTCAACTGATGATTATCTTTACCATCTCTTTGATTGGGGAAGGGATATCGACCCTCTTTCATTTGCCAATTCCAGGAAGTATTATCGGTCTACTGATTTTATTTCTTTGCTTGCAGTTGAAATGGCTTCGTATCCGCCATGTGAATCTGGTCGGATCTTTTCTCTTAGCCAATATGACGATTTTATTTTTACCTCCAGCGGTTGGGATTATGGATAAGTTTGATGTTATCCAGCCTTATTTATTGCCCATCGTATTGATTATTTTAGGGGCTATCATCATCAATGTAACCCTTATTGCCTTAGTTGTCGGTTTTATCAAGACAAGGTATGAGGGGGATTATGAAGGAGGGAAAAAATAATGGAAAGTTTGTGGTCAAATCCTCTCTTTGGGATTTCTTTATCAGTCTTTGCCTATCTGATTGGGATGATGATTTTTCGTCGTTTTCCCCATCCCATCACGACCCCCCTCTTAGTTGCAACGGTCTTGATCATTGGTTTCTTAAAGCTGACAGGGATTTCCTATAAGGCCTATAATATTGGCGGGACCTACCTCAGTAATTTGATTGTGCCCTCAACGGTTGTCCTGGGAATTCCCTTGTATAAGAGTTTCCATTTGATGAAGCACCATGCCAAGAGTATTCTTCTTAGTAGTTTTCTAGCAGTAGTAGTCAACACGCTTTTTACAGCTGTCTTGGCTAAGCTTTTTGGGATGAAGTACTTTCTAGCTATTTCCCTCTTTCCTAAGTCTGTGACAACAGCTATGGCAGTGGGGATTTCTGAAAAAATGCAGGGAATAACTACCATTACCCTAGTTGTCGTTGTAGCGACAGGTATCCTGACAAGTGTCCTAGGACCAACGATTCTTAAGTTCCTAAAAGTAGAGGATCCTGTTGCCATTGGTTTGGCCCTTGGGGGTACAGGTCATGCGGTGGGGACTGGTACAGCCTTTCAGTATGGTCAAGTAGCCGGAGCTATGGGTGGCTTAGCAATTGGGATAACTGGCGTTTTCTACGTCTTTATAAGTCCCCTTGTCGCGAGCCTGATTCTTTCCTAAAAAGGTAGAGAGTATTCAGAAAAAGCTTGGAAGAAGTTCCGAGCTTTTTTGTATACAGTTAGATAGAGAAGGTTGTTTAATAATTTGAAGGTCAAACAATTTTCAGATAGATTACTAATTGATTACAGTCGTTGTAAGCGCTTGCCAAACTTTGGTTCAAAAGGTATACTAAAAGAGGTTATACGGTTAATATCTAGTTAAAGGAGTTCAATATGAAGAAACGTTATGCTCGATCAGCCTTGGGCTTGATCACTGCTCTCTTCCTCTTTGCCCAACCGGTAGAGGCCTGTACAGGTTTTATCATCGGTAAAAAGTTAACAGCAGATGGGAATGCTTTGTACGGACGTACGGAGGACTTAGAACCAAACCACAATAAGAACTTTGTGGTCAGAGAACGAACTTATAACAAGAAAGGGGAGGTCTTTGAAGATGCCACCAATGGCTTTAAGTATGAGCTCCCAGAAGTAAGTTATAAATATACAGCTGTCCCAGATGTTACACCAGAACAGGGTGTATTTGATGAAGCTGGTTTTAATGAGCATGGTGTGTCCATCTCGGCGACCGTCTCAGCTTCAGCAAATGACAACATTAAAAAGGTCGATCCTTATGTAGAGGACGGCTTGGCTGAGTCTGCCCTCACCACTGTCGTTCTTCCAAGTGTCAAAACGGCTCGTGAAGGAGTCGAGCTCATTGCGAAAATTGTGGAAGAAAAAGGGGCAGCAGAAGGAAATATTGTGACGATCGCGGACAAGGAAGGTATCTGGTACATGGAGATCCTTTCTGGTCACCAATATGTAGCCATTCTCTTCCCAGAAGATCGCTATGCAGTCTTTCCAAATACCTTCTTCTTAGGACATGTCGATTTTTCAGATAAGGAACGGACTATTGCCTCTAAGGATGTTGAAAAAGTCGCCCGTGATGCAGGAACCTATAAAGAAATCGATGGCCAATTCCATGTTTCCCAATCCTATAATCCTCCTTTGCATGAGGCAGATCGTTCTCGTGTTTGGTCTGGTATTAAGTCACTGGATCCAGATGCAGATGTGAACTACGATGACGAGTATTTTGACTTGATGCATACAACGGATCGGAAATTGACGCTACGTGATGCGATGAATCTCCAACGCAATCGGTTAGAAGGAACAGACTTCAAACCACAAGATCAAATGGAGTTAGATGGAAAAGGGATTCCAGAAAAAGGGAAGTTTGATGAAGTCTATAAATACCCGATTTCGAACCCGAATGTCATGGAAGCCCATATTTTCCAATTAAAGGACAATGTTCCTGATAGTGCTGGTGGGGGAACTATGTGGTTAGCGATGGGAAGCCCACGAAATGCTCCTTACCTGCCTTACTATGGCAATATCACCAATACCTACCAAGCCTATCAAGAATTAGGGACAGCCTATAATCCCCAATCTTGGTATTGGACCATGTCTCGCATTAATGATTTAGTTGCCAAATATCCTGATTTGTTCGGAGATGGAGCCATCCGTACTGAAATGGAACGCCTAGAATCTCAATGGATGGCTGAGCAAGAAATCAGTGACCAAGAACAAATTGCCCTCGCTTCGCAGCCAGAGCAGGCGAGCCTAAAAGCGACAGAAACGAGCATGACTCGAGCTCAAAAGACCTTCGATCGTCTGCAAGAAATTCGTCAAGAAGCAGAAGAAAAGGTGATTGCTCAATATGGACAAGGTGCTATTGACGATTTAACAGATGAAGAAGATGCAAACCAAGAAGAAGAAATCAATTTGGTACCATTTGATTATGACTTCGTCATCACGATTGGCTTAGCCCTTGTGACAGTGATAGGAGTAGGAATTTTCTTCATTAAATCAAAGAAAGCAAAGGGAGGTAAGAAGGATGAATAAGTTTCAACGAATATTGCTCTTCCTATTTTTGGTCTTAGCAGGGATTGGGATGGAGTTTGAGCTAGGCTCTCTCTCTCAACAAGAGTTTAACCAAGTAGCAGGAAGAGATTTGGTATTAAATCTGCTCGTTTTAGCGGTGATTGTCGTTCCTCTTTATCTCTTTATTAAGCGACTTGCAAAAAGATTTGAGGTTCCTCTTCTTGTTTTGTGGGCGACCATGTTTGGTGGTGCTTTTGTTGCTGGCTGGCTCAGTTTTTCAGGGAACAGCCTCATTGACCATTTCAATAGTCATCTCATTCAGGATGTTAGTACCTTTAATAAATGGACAGATGCTTTGACAGCACCTTTTTCTGAAGAATTTTTCAAAGCTCTGGTGGCCTTCTGGATCCTCTTGATTTTGGGTCGTAAGGATTTGAAATCGATTTTAATTGCCGGCTTTGGATCTGGTCTTGGTTTCCAAATCATTGAAGATCTAGGTTATGTGGCGCGTCAAACGCGAACTGGAGACCTCTCAGCAGTAACAGAGGCAGTGAACCGCATTTCTGGTGGTTTAGCATCTCATGCAGTCTACACAGCTGTTGTATCTGTTGGAGCCTTTCTCATCCTGTCTCAGTGCACCAAGCAAAAAGAAAAGCTCTTTGGTCTCTGGTGTGTAGTTTCCACGGTGACCAATCACTTCTTATGGAATTCCCCATTCTATGAAACAGACCATCGGGTCAATATTTTGGTAGGCTTGCTCTTTGCCTTCCAAGTGGGAACCTTTATTGAGGTCGTGCTCTTTACTCATAAAAATCCGAATCTAAACCTTTTAAAGAAACAGTAAGAGATGGATTTGGTAGTCAGGAAATAAAAAATAGTCTGGGACAACATTGTTCTCAGTCACAAAAAAGCTAGAGATTTCCAATTGTGGAACTCTAGCTTTTTAATTTTGAGTCATTCTCTTATTGTATTTGAGGAGGTTATTGGCCATGAGAACCAATCCCATGTCAATTTTAACCTGTCATTTGCCTCTTAGATTACATCTCTTGTAACCCAAACAAGCCTTTGTCTGCCCAAAGACAGGTTCCACATTAACCTTGCGTTGGGCAAAGATGTGACTGCCTTTGACAGATAAAAGCGCTTGGCTTTCTTTTACTTTTAGGAGCTGATACCTCTCATTCACATAGAGCCCCTTTTGTGAAGCCAAGTCAGCTTGTTCTGCCTTATAAACCCTAATTTCCTGTCTAAAATCTGTTGTGGTATGGTTGTGTTTGAGGTGATCAAACTGCTATACCCAACTCTCTGGATGGGTGTAGGTATCTGTTGTTTCATCGTAAGTCCAATTATCCAAATTCCTATCAGATTCTTTGTGTTTTTTCTTCTGTTCCTTGTCAAAAAGACTATATTTAATCAAATGCTCAATACCCATCCTATCCAAGTTGATAAGATCTGGCAAATATTTTTAAACGCTTGTTAGACCTAAAGGTTCCACTAGTTGGCGGAGCTGATCATGGCTATAGTGAAGCTGTCTATCTAGAAGATTTAGAGAGCAATGGCATTGAACTCAACAGAGACAAGCCTGTGAACGAGTGGGATATTCGTGAGGATGGTCGAATTACTGGAATCACAGAAGAGCTGTCTGCGCAAGAAATCTATGAATTAGGCAAAGAACTTGATCCTTTTGTGATCGCAGAAGGCACTCGCATGGGCCATGTTTACCTATCTGTTAAAAATAGCCGAGAGGCATATGCATTTTATCAAGAGTCTCTAGGTCTTGAGGATAAATTCACGATTCCACATGTCAGTTGGATAGCATCAGGGAATTATCACCATCATCTAGCAGTAAATGAATGGGGTGGTAAAAACTTAGCTCCTCGTGAGAATGGAATGGTAGGTCTTGCCTACTATTTGGTTGAAGTTGAGAATAAAAAGTTTTTGGTCAATTTGCTTACGCAAGCTCAGAGAAACAAGGCTAGAACCCACTGGATTTCTCTTTCTGAATTCTCCATTACAGATAAAGATGGAATTATAACGAGAGTCAGAGTGGAGAACTAGAAGTCTTTGTCTTTAAGATAAATGCTCCTTTTGACAAAGGACTGTATTAGAGATATAATGTAGAAAAATCGTTTTAGGATAAAGATATGACAAGATCAAAGTACATTACACGCCTCAAACGCTCAGAAGGTCAATTGCGAGGTATTCAAAAAATGATGGAGGAAGAGCGTGATTGTATTGATATCATTACTCAATTAACAGCAGTGCGGTCCAGTGTTGATCGTATTATTGAACTGATGATAACGGAGAATTTAACAACTTGTATTAACGACCCTTTAGAGGATCCTCAAGCACAGAAGGAAAGATTGGAAAAGGCGGTTAAATACTTGATTAAACGCAAGTAATAAAAAACATACGTTTCTCTTAAATAGTGAACAAATGATTAAAAGAGCAGTTGGTTTTCTTGAAATTAGACCAATTGCTCTTTTTGATTTTTATTTATTCAACATCACCAGGCCAAGCGCTCATACCACCTCGGACGTTGATAACATCATAGCCTTTTTTCTTGAGCTTTTTAGCAGCCATCTTGCTTCGAACACCGGAATGACAAATGACATAAAGTGTTTCATTTGTCGCAGGTGTGTAAGCTCCGATTTCGGTTAGAGGAACATTCTTGGCGTTTTTGATATGGCCTCTACGGAATTCCGTAGGCGTCCGCACATCCAGTAGCTGAATTGGTTCCTTGAGTTTAGCTTCTAATTCGCTGGTAGAAATACTATCAATTTTTGTAAATAAGTGAAACATAGGCACCTCCGATATACCCTTATGGGGTATATTAAACCACTAAGCAACGCTTTTGTCAAGTAAGTTGAATTGATTAGTATTGTTTCTTTTTCAGTATACAAGATGCCAACTTACAAACTAAAGAGTTGGTTGATAGGTTAATGAATAGAACCTGTCTTATTTATTCAACAACTACTTGTCTAGAAAATTACCTTTTCTGAAAACAGACCACATGCTCTGTTGTAAAATGAAGTGCAACACAACAGACATGTTCATCTGATATACTAGAGTTGCGAAAAACAGTATAAAGGAAGATGAACATGTCTGCTAATTATCCTACCACAAATCAATCCTACAAGTACTTATCTGAAGCTGAACGAGGGAAATTGAAGCTTATTTAAGCGTAGGACTCAAACCTGCTTACAACCTACAAATCGCTACTGAAAATCAGTTCGTCCTTCACGATGACATCTATCAAAATCCAACAGATACCAGAACGCTGTTGCCATTTTTAGAAACCTATACACATGAGTTAAAAAGAGCTGTCGCCGATGCGGGATACGGTAGCGTGGAGATTCTTCTTACCTTAGATAGGATGGGTATTGAGCATTTTATTAAATATAGTCTTTTTGACAAGGAACAGAAGAAAAATACAAAGAATCTGATAGGAATCTGGATAATTGGACTTACGATGAAACAACTGATACCTACACCCATCCAGAGAGTTGGGTATACCAGTTTGATCACCTCAAACATAGGCATAGCACAACAGGTTTTAGACAGGAAAATATGGTTTATAAGGCAGAACAAGCTGACTTGGCTCCATAAAAGGGGCTCTATGTGAATGAGAGGTATCAGCTCTTAAAAGTAAAAGAAATCCAAGCGTCAGGTAATAAATGACATGGGATTAGTACTCATGGCCAATAATCTCCTCAAATACAATAAGAAAACTACTCAAAATTAAAAAGCTAGAGGTCCATAATTGGAAATCTCTAGCTTTTTTGTGGCTGAGAACAATGTTGTCCCAGACTATTTTTTACAGTGACTATTCGTTTTCTTCTTTTTTCTTTAGACCAAAGAAGGCTAAGACGGATGTCAACAGAGCGAGCATGTAGATAGCAGGAGAGTCGGAAGTTCCTGTTTCTGGTAGAGTAGCAGCTGCTGGTTTAAATGTTTTTGCTGAGGTGAAGGACAGGTGATGGTTGTTGGCCTTGATCTGTGTATCGTCCTTAGCAGATGTAAAAGTATTCTTTGTTTGGCTAGCTAGTTGATTAGGAGAATTCGTACCAACTAGAGCTGGAATATATGTTTGATCCATTTTACCGGTAGATGGGATAACTGGTTGGTTATTGCTTCCTGGGTAGGACTTAGGATTAGCAGGATCTGTTCCTTGTTTGATTTCCTCAATATCTGCCACACCATCTCCATCTGTATCTTTGCTAGCAGAAATAGAAATGGTACGAGAATTTGGATTGATGGTTGCATAGGCTGTGAGATCTGCCTTAGCAAGGTAATCTGCAAAGGCAACGTCCATGGAAGGACCTTCCTCACGAGCTCCACCTAACATGGTGTAGCCATCCCCACCTGCTGCTAAGAAGTCATTAGTAGTCAAGTAATAATCTTTAGCAAGGTTGAGCGGTTCATATTGACCAGTTTCTGGGTTTTTAATTTCGATATAGAGGACGCGTTTTTCAGCTGGTAGGGTTGTATCGTAATAAACTTTTGCTCCAGAGACTTGGAGGAAGCCACCGCTTGGTTCAAGAAGGGGTTGACCGTTTTCGTCAAGAACGGTTTTGCCATCTTTTTCTTGTAAAATGGATCCAAGAGATTTAGCAAACATATCAGCAATATCCTGACCAGTTACTTTAATTTGAGAGATGGTATTCCCAAATGGAAGAACAGCAATGACGCTTCCTTTGGTGATTGGCTTGTCTTTAGCGATGGTTTCGCGTAAGCCACCACCGTTGGTTACAGCAAGGTCTGTCTTATGGCTAAAACCAGTTTGACCATATTCGTAGAGGGCATCTGCCACGACATTTCCTAGGTTGGTTTCACGGACACGGACATTTTCCCGTTGACCGTTTAGTTCTACCGGACTATTGTCACGAACGATTTTTGCATTCTCAGCATCGTATTGTTCCTTGATCTTTTGGACCATGGCAGCTACTTTGGCATTTGGCACGACATTTTTTGTTGAAGCTGCTGAAATTTGTTGAGGGTTTCCAAGCAATTGGTTAGCCTGGTAGGTGATTTTACCGATATTGTTCAGGTAGCTACCAGTTTGGTTATAGGTCACGTTTTCTCCGTATGTAGTTGATTGAACAGTATGGGAATGCCCATCAATAACGGTGACACGTTTTCCTTTCAGTTTTGAGTTTTTAGAAAGTTCTTCAGCTAAGGTAGATCCTCGCCATTTGATTGGTGTAGTAGTATCTACTCCCAAGTGAGCAAGGACAACATAGTTTTTGTAAGTCTTGCCTTCAGCAGTCGCGCGTGCTTCAATCTCATCAATGACCTTGTTTACTTCTGAAATAGGATCTGTAAAGGTAACACCTTGGACATTCTTAGGGTGAGTTTTAGTGGCTGTTTCAGGCGTTGTCACCCCGATGACGACAAACTCATCCCCAACGACATTCTTATCTTTATCGACGATGGTGGAAGCCTCAAATAAGCGAGCACCGTTGATGTAGGTGTTGGAGCTGAGAAGTGGGAAATTTAAGATTTCTTTGTACTTTTTAGCTTCATCCAGACCAAAATCGAACTCATGGTTTCCGACTGCCATGGCATCGTAGCCAATTTCGTTCAAAATTTTAGCTCGTTCTTCACCTTTAGAACTATTTGAAATCGGTAGTCCTTGGAAGGCATCTCCAGCATCTACGACCAAAGTAGATGGATTTTTCGCACGTTCTTCATCGATGACTGCGGCTAATTTAGCATCACCAATCACACCCTTTTCTTCGACGATCCGACCATGAACATCGTTGGTATGAAGGATATTTGCTTCAGGTAAGTCAGCTGAACTCTCTGTAGCACCTTCTGAAGTAGCTGTATTAGCTTCTGTTGAAGCAGGAGTAGCAGCATCTGTAGCATTTGTGGAAGTAGCAGCTGCTTCAAGGTTAGTTTCTGGAGCTGTTTGCTCATCTGCAGCTACCTGAGAAGCTAGGAAGGCAGGAGCAAGCAATAAGATCGGCAAAAGAAGTTTCTTCTTTTTCATAAACGGTCCTCATTTCTATTTTATTGCATACTAAATATTATAGCTAAAAAGGAAAGAAAAGGAAAACGTTTTCTGATAGTTGGGCAAATAATCTTGTGAGAGCGTTGAGGTTCCAGCTAGTTGCTCTTATCCATAAAAAAAGAAAACTTTCGTTTTCTCATTTTCTTATTCTGTTATGGGTTGGTTCCAAGTGGTAAAGTCAGTCACACTTAATACGACTGTCGCGATTTCGATCGGCTCTTCTTTTGCACCAGTTGACAACCATTTTGTGATTACGGCTTCAATCGTAGCTGCAAAAATCTCAACAGCATACTTATAAGGAACTTGGAATTTATTAACCAAGTGGTCTTTGGCGTGTGGAGTATCGTCAAGAAGTTGCAGGGTGAAATTTTTCATTAGAAAATGAAATTCTTGGTAATCCATCTGCATCAAGGCATAGATAAAGTCATAATTATCTTGAATATATTGAAGTGAGGCAAGAAAATTTGCTCGATTGACGGTGCTTGTAGCGAAAAGTTCTCCCAACTCGCCTAAAAGTTCAGATTTTAGCTGGTTGAACATATCTTGTTTGTCTACATAATGAAGGTAAAAGGTACCTCGATTAATGCCGGCTTCCTTTGTTAGTTGGCTAATTGTAAGGCTTTCAAGTGATTGTTCAAGAAGCAGGCGTGATAGGGCGCTTCGGATAGCATTTTTAGAATTCGTTTTTCTCTTTTTTCGGGTCATAGTTCCTCCTTTATCATGTAGTTTGGTATAAATGTTGTTCACTAATCATCATATTATACAGAAATCAAATTTATTCATCAACAGAATAAAATTTTAGTATCATTCTATAAGTCTAAATAGCTTAAAATCAGGTCTTATTCTTATACTGTGAAAGCCATTTTGGAAGGATTATAAAATTTTTTCCCAGATCTACTTTCAAAGGGGCTATTATATAAAAATGAAAGAAAAACTTGAAATATCAGTTATTTAAACGCAAATAATCATTCATACTTATTTGTTATTATATCACAAACTAAGGAGAGGAGGGCAGATGATGCTTGGAGATTTCTATATCGGGAACTAGATAAGACCAAGCTTTTTCCTTGTCTATTTTTGCATAGAAAAGTATTAGTTTCTTGGATGGCTTTATTCATAAAATAGAGGAAATGCATCCCTCACAAATTTCTTGTTTTTTAGTAGTTTTAAGGGATTGATTGTTCTTGGTCTTCCGGTAAAAAAGGACTATAATAAAGATAGGAACTTGTGTTTAAGTGGGAGAAAAGATATGGCTTATATTGAAATGAAACATAGTTATAAACGCTATCCGTCAGGAGAAACTGACATCATTGCCAATAAAGATGTTACTTTTGAAATTGATAAAGGCGAATTGGTCATTATTTTGGGGGCATCAGGCGCAGGAAAATCAACAGTTCTCAATATTTTGGGAGGTATGGATACCAATGATGAAGGGGAGGTACTAGTGGATGGGAAAGCCATCTCAAGCTTCTCCTCGCACCAACGAACGGATTATCGCAGAAATGATGTTGGTTTTGTCTTCCAGTTTTATAATCTCATCCCTAATTTAACAGCCAAGGAAAATGTTGAGCTGGCTTCTGAAATTGTTTCTGATGCCTTAGACCCTGAACAAGTCTTGAGAGAGGTTGGATTGGGTGAGCGTTTGAACAACTTCCCAGCCCAGCTATCTGGTGGGGAACAACAACGGGTAGCCATTGCGCGCGCAGTGGCGAAGAATCCTAAGATTCTCCTTTGTGATGAACCAACAGGGGCTTTAGACTACCAAACCGGTAAACAGGTTTTAAAGATTCTTCAGGACATGTCTCGTAAAAAAGGGGCAACAGTGATTATCGTCACTCATAATGCTTCTTTAGCGCCAATAGCCGATCGTGTCATTCAGATGCATGATGCCCAAGTAAAATCGGTGACCATCCATAACACTCCACTAGATATTGATAGCCTAGAGTATTAGGGAGGTTGTTCATGAAGCAAAAAGTATATTGGAAAGATCTATGTCATTCCTTTACCAGTTCCAAAGGGCGCTTTTTGTCCATTTTAACGCTGATGATGCTGGGTACCTTAGCCCTGGTCGGTTTAAAAGTAACGACCCCAAATATGCATCGGACTGCCCAGCGCTTTATAGACCAACAAGAGATGCTGGACCTCGCTGTCATGGGAGATCTTGGTTTGGATAAGACTGACCAAGAAGAGCTACAAGGATTGACGGGGGCCAGCTTGGAATTTTCCTACCTGACAGATGTGACGCTTGACGGAAAGGACGAAGCTGTTCGACTTTTTTCCAATCCAGAAACCATCTCACGCTTTCTGCTGACTTCAGGACGGCTTCCGCAGAAGGAAGATGAGGTCGCTCTAGCAGCGTTTTGGAAAGATCGTTACCAGATTGGGGATCAGCTAAGGATACATGAAAAAGCTGGAAGTCCATCTGTTTTAAAGACAAAAAACTATCGAATTGTTGGCTTTGTAAAGTCTGCTGAGATGTGGTCCGAAAAAGACTTGGGCCAAGCTACAAGTGGGAGTGGTTCCTTGGATGCCTATGGCGTCCTCTCAAAAGATGCCTTTACTAGTCCTGTTTATAGCCTTGCTCGGATTCGGTTTGATGATTTGAGGGGGTTCAATCCATTCTCAACTAGCTATCAAGATCGTCTGGTCTCCCATCAAAAGGACCTGGAAGAACTCTTAGCTGGAAATGGTCAGGAGCGCTATCGAAAGTTGCAGGCTGATGGGAAACAAAAGATCCAAAAAGGGCAAGAAGAACTTGATGCTGCCAACAAACAGTTAGCAGACGCACGCGAAAAGGCAGGTCAAGCACAGACACAACTAACGGAGCAATCCAATAAACTGAATCAACTGTCTACACTCTTGCCCAAGGAAGAACTAGAAACAAGGCGACTCGAGTTGGCAGAAGCTCAAAAGCAACTAGATCAGCAATTGGTCAACATTCAGACAGGTGAATCGGAACTAGCAACTAAACAGAAGGACCTGGAAAAGGCCAAGGAAGATCTGAAAAATCTAGAGCAACCAAACTATCATGTCTATGATCGAAAAACCATTCCAGGTGGCCAGGGTTACCTCATGTATAGTAATGCCAGTGCCAGTATCTCCGCCGTAGGCAATCTATTTCCTGTGGTACTCTACGCAGTCGCTGCCATGGTCACGTTTACGACCATGACTCGTTTTGTTGATGAAGAACGGAGCCATGCGGGCTTGTTCAAGGCCTTGGGCTATCGAACGAAAGATATCTTAGCAAAGTTTCTCTTGTATGGCTTGGTTGCTGGAACAGTTGGGACAGGCATCGGAACTCTTCTCGGTCATTATGTTTTATCTGGAACCATTTCGCAAATTATTACGCAGGGGATGGTCGTAGGAACTAGTCAACAGTATTTTTATGGGTCCTATAGCTTATTAGCCTTGGGGCTCTCCCTTCTTTCTAGCGTCTTTCCAGCTTATCTAGTCGCTAAGAGAGAGTTGAAGGAAGAAGCCAGTAACCTCCTCCTTCCAAAACCGCCAGTTTCCGGATCCAGTATTTTGCTCGAACGGCTACCGTTTTTGTGGAAACGTCTGAGTTTCACCCAAAAGGTGACCGCTAGAAATATTTTTCGCTATAAACAGCGGATGGTGATGACCATATTTGGTGTTGCTGGTTCGGTTGCTCTTCTTTTTGCGGGCTTGGGGATTCAATCCTCAGTCGGTGGAGTACCCCAACGCCAGTTTGGGGAAATCCTCAAGTACGATATGATTCTCTCGACCAAATCCAGCCTGACAGACGAAGAGGAAGAATCCTTGAAGAAGCGCTTGAAGCAAGCAGATATAAAAGAGACAGAAGGCATTTTTACAAAACAAGTGGAGGCTTCTTATCCTTCCGGACGTGGAAAACAAAGCATGACCTTAATGGTGTCCTCTAAAGACAGCTTGGAACCTTTTATCAGTCTCCGCTCAGAAGGGGGAAGACTCGACCTATCCAATGGGGCGGTAATTACCAGCAAATTAGCGCAGCTGGCCAAGGTGGGCGTTGGAGATGACTTGCGGATAGATGGCCATACGATTAGGGTGGCTGCGATTACCGAAAATTATGTTGGCCATTTTGTCTATATGAATCAAGCGACCTATCAGAAAACCTATGGAAGAAGTGTTAAGAAGAATGCCTATTTGGTCCGATTACAGTCTTCTTCTCAGCAGTTCGTCCAGAAGGTCAGTCGGGACATGATGGAAGAAGGGGCGGTGCTTGCTGTTACGCAAAATACTTCCTTGATTTCTCTCTTCAGTTCTGTAGCCCAATCATTGAATAAGACCATGATGATTTTAGTTTTGGTATCTATTTTGCTAGCGATGGTTATTTTGTATAATTTGACCAATATTAATGTGGCAGAACGAATCCGTGAGTTATCCACCATTAAGGTCCTCGGCTTCCATCATCAAGAAGTTACCCTTTATATTTATCGAGAAACCATCCTCTTGTCTCTTGTAGGGATAGGATTAGGTTTGCTAGGAGGCTTTTATCTCCATCGCTTTTTGATTGCCATGATCGCCCCAGATGCCATTCTCTTTTATCCGCGGGTAGCCCTTGGTGTCTATCTTTATCCTATCGCTGGCGTCATACTGATCTTAGCTAGCTTAGGAATCTTGGTCAATCATCATCTTCGCAAGGTAGACATGCTGGAGGCTTTGAAATCTGTTGAATAAAAAAGAAACTTCTACCCTAGGGTGGAAGTTTTTTAGAGCTTTGGTATAATGAAAGAAGGAGAAGAGACATGACAAAAATTGCTTTGCTTTCGGATATACATGGGAATACAACTGCTTTAGAGGCTGTGCTTGGAGATGCCAAGCGGGCAGGTGTAGAAGAATACTGGTTATTAGGGGATGTCCTTATGCCGGGGACTGGTAGACGACATCTTTTGAACCTACTTGAAGAATTGCCCATTACCGTACAGATTTTAGGAAATTGGGAAGATAGCTTGTGGCGAGCGATGAAGGGGATGCTGGATCCATCAAGGGCTAGTCACCGTTATTTGATGCGCCATTGTCAATATATCTTAGAAGAAATTAGTCCAGAAGAGATAGAGGCCATGCAAAGTCTGCCCATGCAAGTGCATCGGGAAGTTTCCGGCTTAAGAGTGGGCATTACCCATCATCTGCCAGACAAAAACTGGGGACGCGAATTGATCCATATAGGAGACCAGAAAGATTTTGATCGCCTCGTAACCAATCCCCCTTGTGATCTAGCAGTCTATGGTCATATCCACCAACAATTTTTCCGATATGGAAGTGGTGGAGAGCTCATCTTGAATCCGGGGTCTATCGGCCACCCCTTCTTTTTGCAAGCCAATCTTCGAAAGGATCTCCGGGCCATGTATGCTATTCTAGAGTTTGATGAATCGGGTTTGAAAGATGTTGACTTTCGGCGGGTGTCCTATGACATTGAGAAAGAACTCCAACTCGCTAAGGATCTGAAACTCCCTTACTTCCAAGTTTACTATGAAAGTTTAGTCAATGGAATCCACCATACCCATAATCATGAGCTTCTACATGAAATAGCCCAGCGAGAGGGACACAATGTAGAAGTAGACGCATGGTTGAGAGACTTTTTCAATTAGTGTAACAGTTGACATTACAACAAATAAGGGTATAATAGACTTAAAGAAAGAACTTTAACGTCGGAAGAGTAAATGTGTCTAGTTACTGATGGTTTTAGATCCAGTTTAAGACATCCCTATCTAGATGGAAGAGAGGAGTATCCATGCAAATTTCAAGTCGTTTTACCATTGGAACCCATGTATTAGTGATGATTGCTTTAAAAGGAGATTGCACCAAGGTGACCAGTGATATGATTGCTGGCAGTGTTGGGGTGAACCCTGTCATTATTCGGAAAACCTTGTCTCAATTAAAAAAGGCAGGCTTGATCCATGTGGCGCGTGGAACAGGTGGGGCCGAGATGGCCAAAGAATTGGAAGCCATTAGTTTGTTAGATATCTACCAGGCGGTTGAATGCCTTGGGAAGACTGGTCAATTATTTGGTTTCCACGAGCATCCAAATCCAGCTTGTCCGATTGGAAATAGTATCCATGGTGTTTTAGATGGGAAGCTGGAAAAGATTCAATTGGCCATGGAAAAGGAAATGGCTCAGACCAGCCTCAAAGAAGTGGTGGAGCAAACCAAGAAACAAATGGAACTAGCAACCGTTTCTTGATTTGAGTCTGTAAGAAACGTGATGTAAAAAGGCCTTTCAGTATATACTGAAAGGCTTTGAATGTAGACAAACTACTTTTTACTTAAGATAGCTAGGTAATTTTTCAAAAAACTATTATGTTGCTTTGAATCATTAAAGCATATCCGAAACTTTCCGCCGTGAGAAAAATGCTTGAAACGTTTTCGTTTCAAGCACTCGGGAGTTTTGAAACCTTAGGTTCAAAACTAAGTCATGGAACTTCGTAGAAGTTCGCTGACGTCCGTACTCACCTAAGGAGAGTTTCTAGGAATACTATTTCTTTAATCTGAGCCTCTCAGTGTAAACTGAAAGGCTTTTTTTGTTGAATGAAATGATTTAAAGTTTATCTAATTTTTATTTTTTAATAAATAAGACACTAACTAGAATAAATCCAATTGCATAAATCCATGTCCAGTAACGATTAGGAATGAACATAAAGGAAGAACGATCGCGCAAAGCAATGCGTTGCCCTGTTTCCTCATCAATCATGTACCGAACCTGATCGGAAACAAATTTTTTTGTTAGCAAATAATTGACTGCTGCAGCAAGAATCCCCAACATACATCCTAAGATGATACTATCTGTACTCTTATTTACATTAAGATGCAGGAAGAAATAAATCATATTCGCCAAAGCTCCTCCAATCATAAGAGCATGGGGAACGGGCAAGCCTTTACCACGCCAAACAATAATTAAATAATCTCCTTATTTCCTATCTTAATCAAAATAGAGCAAGTCTTTGCTGGTTTCGGTAAAGAGGCCAAAGCCATCTTTTGTCACATAGCCACAGTCTTCAATTCGAACCCCGACTTTTCCAGGAATGTAGATGCCTGGTTCGACTGAGAAGCACATGCCTTCTTCGATGACCATGTCATTTCCTTCCATGATAGAAGGGAATTCATGCACATCCATTCCGATACCGTGTCCGAGGCGGTGGTTGAAGTATTCGCCGTATCCTGCTTTTTCAATGACGCTCCGGGCAGCACGGTCTACGTCATGTGCTGTTACACCTGGTTTGATCATATCTAGGGCAGCCTGTTGAGCTTCTAAAGTCAAGTGGTAGATTTCTTTTTTGAAATCATCTGGTTTTCCAACAGCGACTGTTCGCGTCATATCTGAAGCATAGCCATTCACCATACAGCCCAAGTCGAAGAGAAGAAGAGCATCTTTTTCAATTTTGTTGTTTCCAGGAATGCCGTGAGGGTTGGCTGCATTGTTACCAGTCAAGACCATAGTTTCAAAGCTCATTTCATAGCCCAAGCGTTTGATGCCAAAGTCGATTTCTGCGACGATGTCAGTTTCTGTTTTACCCAGTGAGATAGCGTCAAATCCCATATTGACAGCCTTATCCGCATATTGACCTGCAACCAACATTTTTTGAATTTCATCAGCAGATTTGATCAAGCGCATGCGGTTAATTCGAGGGCTGAGATTGGTAAATGTTGCTTGTTCAAAGACTGAACGAAGCCCATGGTACTTGGTCAAAATCAAATTATCAAATTCCAAAGCGACCTTTTTGGCTTCTGGATTAGCGCTAGCCCTTTTGATTTTTTCCCAAGGGTTTTCAGAATCCACATACCCTACCACTTGGAAATCCACAACTGCAGTCGCCCGTTCTACCTCAAGAGCAGGGACAAAAAGAAGCGGTTCATGGTCTGGATAAACGAACAAGAAGAGCTGACGTTCGTGGGGATCACTGTAAAATCCAGTTAGGTAATTGATAGTGACAGGATCGGATACAACAGCAACATCTGTTTTTTCGGTTTCAAGAAATGCTACAATTTGATCTAATTTAGACATAAGCTACCTTCTTTCTATTGATAATATTTTGTCAAATTTTTCCTAAAAAATCAAGAGTTTGCAAAAAGATGTTAAAATGCTTGAAAGTGTTTACAATAAGTGATAGAATAGTTGTTATAGAAGACTGAAAACGAAATTTTCAATAAAGAAAGGAAGTATTATGAATACAGACGATACTGTAACCATTTACGACGTTGCCCGAGAGGCGGGTGTCTCAATGGCGACTGTTAGCCGTGTCGTGAACGGAAATAAGAACGTTAAGGAAAATACTCGTAAAAAAGTATTGGAAGTCATTGAACGTTTGGACTATCGTCCGAATGCAGTAGCTCGTGGACTTGCGAGTAAGAAAACCACAACGGTAGGTGTTGTGATTCCAAATATTACCAATAGTTATTTCTCTACTCTGGCAAAGGGGATCGATGACATTGCTGAAATGTACAAGTACAACATCGTCCTTGCCAACAGCGATGAAGACGATGATAAAGAAGTTTCTGTTGTCAATACTCTTTTCTCAAAACAGGTCGATGGGATTATCTTCATGGGTTATCACTTGACAGAAAAGATTCGTTCAGAATTCTCTCGTTCTCGGACACCGGTGGTCCTTGCTGGGACAGTTGATGTCGAACATCAATTGCCAAGTGTCAATATCGATTACAAGCAAGCGACAGTAGACGCGGTTACACTATTGGCTAAACGAAATAAAAAGATTGCTTTTGTAAGTGGACCATTAGTAGATGATATCAACGGTAAGATTCGCTTGGCTGGCTACAAAGATGCTTTGAAAGCAAAAAAATTGTCTTACAGTGAAGGCTTGGTCTTTGAGTCTAAGTACCGCTATGAAGAAGGCTATAACTTGGCTGAACGCATCATTGCATCTAAAGCAACAGCAGCCTTTGTAACTGGGGATGAATTGGCAGCAGGTTTGCTTAATGGTCTAGCTGATCAAGGTGTGAACGTACCGGAAGATTTTGAGTTGATTACCAGTGATGATTCACAAATTACACGCTACACTCGTCCAAATCTTTCAACTGTTGGCCAACCACTTTATGATTTGGGGGCTATCAGTATGCGGATGTTGACAAAAATTATGCATAAGGAAGAATTGGAAGAAAGAGAAGTTCTTCTTGCCCATACCATCAATCATCGTGGAACTACGAAGAAGTAAAAATCAAAGGAAGCCAAGGCTTCCTTTTTTCTTGTCTCTGTATGAATCTCCGGTAAAACTTGAAGGGGTCTGCTAAATCAGGTATAATAGAGGGTATGAAAGTTTTACTGTATCTAGAAGGAAAATCCGTTTTACAAAAATCGGGGATCGGTCGAGCCCTCCAACATCAGATGCATGCCTTGGATTTGGCTGGAATCCCCTACACCACAGATATTTTAGGGGACTACGATGTGGTTCATATTAATACCTATGGTCCTCGGAGTTTGTTGCTATTACATGCTGCCAAACGTCGGGGGAAAAAGGTCATCATGCATGGACATTCCACACGGGAAGATTTCCAAAATTCATTTATCGGGTCCAATTTATTTGCTCCCTTATTTGGCAAATATTTGGCTCATATGTATAAAAAAGCCGATTTTATTATTACCCCTTCAGAGTATTCGAAACAACTGATTCAGTCCTACGGGGTCAAGACTCCAATTGTCGCCGTTTCCAATGGGATTGATTTGTCTAAATATAAAAAAGATCCCAAAAAAGAAGAGGTTTTTCGGAAGCACTTTAATATCCAAGAAGGAGAGAAGGTCGTTTTATGTGCGGGTCTCTACTTTAGGCGAAAAGGGATTGAAGACTTTGTAGAAGTGGCTCGTCGGATGCCAGATGTCCGCTTTATTTGGTTGGGGTCGATTAATAAATGGTTGATTCCTCGGGCTATTCGTCGTCTGGTCGAGAAAGATCATCCGAGCAATGTTGAATTCCCTGGCTATTTTAAGGGAGCTGTATTCCAAGGGGCCATGACAGGTGCGGATGCCTTCTTCTTCCCGTCTTACGAGGAAACGGAAGGAATTGTCGTCCTAGAGGCCTTAGCGGGTCACCAGCATGTCGTTCTCCGGGATATTCCAGTTTATCATGGTTGGGTGGACCAAGAGTCAGCAGAATTGTGTCATTCAGTGGATGAGTTTGTGGACTCTCTTGAAAAAGTCTTGTCTGGTCAAGTGGACAAGCGCGACGCAGGGGATCGAGTCGCTCAAAGTCGCTCAATTGATTTGGTAGCGGATCAACTAGTGAAAGCCTACCAGCAAGTATTGGAGATGTAATATGCGTATTGGATTATTTACAGATACTTATTTTCCACAGGTATCGGGGGTTGCGACCAGTATTCGAACCCTTAAAACAGAATTGGAGAAGTTGGGACATACTGTTTTTATCTTTACGACGACGGATAAGGATGTCAACCGCTATGAAGACTGGCAAATTATCCGCATTCCAAGTATCCCTTTCTTTGCTTTTAAGGATCGGCGGATTGCTTATCGCGGCTTTACCAAGGCTCTGGCCATTGCCAAACAATACAAACTGGATATGATCCATACACAGACAGAGTTTTCTTTAGGACTACTCGGGGTTTGGATTGCTAAGGAGCTTCGGATTCCAGTGATTCATACCTATCATACCCAGTATGAAGATTATGTACGTTATATTGCCAAGGGGATGGTTATCCGACCAAGTATGGTCAAGTACATTGTCCGTGGTTATATGAATGACTTGGATGGGGTCATCTGTCCGAGTGAGATTGTCTATGACCTCTTGCTGAAATACAAGGTCAAGGCTGAAAAACGGATTATTCCAACAGGAATCGAGCTGGCGAAGTTTGAACGACCTGAAATCACACAAGTGGAGACGCAAGCCCTTCGTGAAAAATTAGGGATTCAAGAGGGTGAAATTATGCTCTTGAGCTTGTCACGGGTTTCTTACGAGAAAAATATCCAAGCCGTTATTGCGGCCTTGCCTAAAGTGCTAGAAGAAAATACGCATATTAAATTGATTGTGGCTGGAGATGGGCCTTATCTGGATGATTTAAAAAAACAAGCGGCCAAGCTTGGTGTATCAGATACGGTTGTCTTCACAGGGATGATTCCACCAAACGAAACAGCTCTGTACTATAAAGCAGCAGATTTCTTCATTTCAGCTTCGACTAGTGAGACGCAAGGCTTGACCTATTTAGAGAGTATCGCTAGTGGGACACCCCTAATTGCTCAGAGTAATCCTTACTTAGATAATGTGATCAATGATCGGATGTTCGGAATCTTGTATGACCAGGAAGAAGATTTGGCAGCAGCTATTTTAGAAGCGACCTTAGCCACACCAGAGAAGGATGAGGCTAAGTGGGAGGAGAAGCTTTATGAAATTTCTTCGACAAATTTTGGTCGCAGGGTCTATGAGTTCTATTTAGACGCTATTATATCGAAAGATTTTTACAATGAACGTCATCCTGAGGAAAGCCGTACCAAACGGGTGACCAAGTCTATTGTGAAAATTCCGCAAAAGGTTATCGCTATGCCTGTGAATGGGTCTGTGAGAATCATGAAGGGCTCCTTTAAACAGGTGAAAAAGATACGCAACATTACCAAGTTATTGGATTAGAGTAAATCACATCCGTAAGAGGTTCAAAAGAAGGACCTCTTACGGATGTGAAGCTTTTTCCTCTTGCAAAATTTTTCAATCGTGCTATAATACTAGTCAGAGACATATCAAATCTAGGAAATCTGATAGAGAGCGCGTGGGGCTGGAAATCGCGTAGAGGATAGGTTTGGGACTACTCGGTGAATTTTTTATGCAAACATAAAACGGTGGCCACGTTAGAGCCAATCAGAGGTGTTCCTCTTTTTTGAGGAACATAAATGAAGGTGGAACCACGTTGCGACGTCCTTTTTAGGATGTCGCTTTTTTGTTTTTTTGATGAAGAAATCAAAAAGAGTTTCACTATAACTAAGATATTTAAAAATTTATAAGGAGAAGATTATGATTAAGATTACTTTCCCAGATGGCGCTGTTCGTGAATTCGAATCTGGCGTTACAACTTTTGAAATTGCCCAATCTATTAGCAACTCTTTGGCTAAGAAAGCCCTTGCTGGTAAATTTAACGGCAAATTGATTGACACCACTCGTGCTATCACTGAAGATGGAAGCATCGAAATCGTGACACCTGATCACGAAGATGCTCTTCCAATCTTGCGCCACTCAGCAGCACACTTGTTTGCCCAAGCCGCTCGTCGTCTCTTCCCAGATATTCACTTGGGTGTCGGTCCAGCTATCGAAGATGGTTTCTACTACGATACAGACAACCAAGCCGGTCAAATCTCTAACGAAGACCTTCCTCGTATCGAAGAAGAAATGCAAAAAATCGTTAAAGAAAACTTCCCATCTATTCGTGAGGAAGTGACAAAAGACGAGGCGCGTGAAATCTTTAAGAACGACCCATATAAATTGGAATTGATCGAAGAGCACTCAGAAGACGAGGGTGGCTTAACCATCTACCGTCAAGGTGAGTATGTAGACCTCTGTCGTGGCCCTCACGTCCCTTCAACAGGCCGCATCCAAATCTTCCACCTTCTCCATGTAGCTGGTGCTTACTGGCGTGGAAATAGCGACAATGCTATGATGCAACGGATTTATGGTACAGCTTGGTTTGACAAGAAAGACTTGAAAAACTACCTTCAAATGCGTGAAGAAGCTAAGGAACGTGACCACCGTAAACTTGGTAAAGAGCTTGATTTGTTCATGATTTCTCAAGAAGTTGGTCAAGGTCTACCATTCTGGTTGCCAAATGGTGCGACAATCCGTCGTGAATTGGAACGCTATATTGTCGACAAGGAGTTAGCTTCTGGCTACCAACACGTTTACACTCCACCACTTGCTTCTGTAGAGCTTTACAAGACTTCTGGTCACTGGGATCACTACCAAGAAGACATGTTCCCAACTATGGATATGGGAGATGGGGAAGAATTCGTCCTTCGCCCAATGAACTGCCCACACCACATCCAAGTCTTTAAACACCATGTTCACTCATACCGTGAATTGCCAATCCGTATCGCTGAAATCGGAATGATGCATCGCTATGAGAAATCTGGTGCCCTGACAGGTCTTCAACGGGTGCGTGAAATGTCTCTCAACGACGGTCACCTCTTTGTAACTCCTGAACAAATCCAAGAAGAATTCCAACGTGCCCTTCAGTTGATTATCGATGTTTACGGAGACTTCAACCTAAACGAGTACCGTTTCCGCCTCTCTCTTCGTGACCCTCAAGATACTCACAAGTACTTTGATAACGATGAAATGTGGGAAAATGCCCAAACCATGCTTCGTGCTGCTCTTGATGAGATGGGCGTTGACTACTTTGAAGCTGAAGGGGAAGCAGCCTTCTACGGACCAAAATTGGATATCCAGGTGAAGACTGCCCTTGGAAAAGAAGAAACCCTTTCTACGATCCAGCTTGACTTCTTGCTTCCAGAACGCTTTGACCTTAAATACATTGGAGCTGATGGTGAAGAACATCGCCCAGTTATGATTCACCGTGGAGTTATTTCAACCATGGAACGCTTCACAGCGATTTTGATTGAGAACTACAAGGGTGCCTTCCCAACATGGCTTGCACCACACCAAGTGACTCTTATCCCAGTTTCTAACGAAAAACACGTGGACTACGCTTGGGAAGTAGCGAAGAAGCTTCGTGACCGTGGTGTCCGTGCTGATGTGGATGAACGTAATGAGAAAATGCAATTCAAGATCCGTGCATCACAAACTAGCAAGATTCCTTACCAATTAATCGTTGGTGACAAGGAAATGGAAGACGGAACTGTCAACGTTCGTCGCTATGGACAAAAAGAAACAAACACTGTGTCAGTAGATGAGTTTGTAGCAGCAATCCTTGCTGATATCGCCAACAAATCTCGTATTGAGAAATAAAACGATAAAACCTGGGATAAAAATTCCAGCTACCTAAAAAAGAGGTTGGGACAAAAGATCCCGACCTCACTTTTTATTAGCAATCAAACTTTGACGCGGTAGCTGATTGAACTTTTTGTTCGTCTTTTAGACTCCAAAAAGCTCCTAATCATCTTCGCTGGGCTGGGACTACGAAATCGAGACTTTGTCTATCGATTTCTGTCCCACCGCCTTTTTATATTTTGTTTAACCTGAGCTAGTAGTGATTGGTCAAACCACCACAAATAGTATCCTCATCAACAATCCTTTCTATCCATTAACTTTTGGATATAGGATATCCCCCCAAGATTTGCTTCCATGAGTTAGATAAATTGACTATCCTCAATCCTTGTTTGCCTCATTTTCTTTTACGAGATCGTTTTGTGAATCTTTTTCAGAGAGTTTTTGATCGATATACTTGTCAATGTTTTCGTAAAATTCCTTGGTCGTCTCACTATCTAATTTTGTCGAATTATGGACTTGATTGACTTTCAATTGAACAGATTGAATACCGTAAGAGGCTTGTTTTTGGCGAATGGTTTCTAATTCTTCTTCTGAAATCGGATCTCCAACAACCGTCAAGACCAATTCATTATTCCTCGACTTGTAGACTTGATTAATGACCGTATGATTAGCGAACTCTTTTCCTACAAACTGTTTGATCCCTTCTTTTCGCGCTTGATCCATCGTCAGAGTGACTGCTGAATAGCTGGCTGGAAGGACCAATAATACAATCAAGGATATCAACCCAATTTTCATTTTAATGTTTAGCTCATTAAATGAACTTAAGGGAGATTTTCTCATCAATATTCTTGTTCCAACAATGTTGATTAGCATGATAAAGACACAGTTGATCAAGAAAAGATAGAGAGCTCCAAATAAGAACCGTACATTTCCATTAGCTAAACCATAACCTGCAGTACAGATAGGTGGCATTAGAGCAGTTGCAATGGCTACTCCTGGCACGATATTGTTTGCTTCTTTTTTCCTTGAACCAATAAAGCCTGCTATCCCACCAGCAATAGCAATGAGAACATCCCAAATGGTTGGAGAGGTTCGTGCAATCAATTCGCTACTTGCATAAGACAAGGGAGAAATCCAGAAATACAGAGTCGAGACAAGCAAACTGACCAACACTTGAGTCAATAAAACCTCTAGAGATTGCTTGATTAAACGCGTATCAAAAATAGCTAAACCAAACCCCAGTCCAATAATCGGTGTCATAAGAGGGGAAATCAGCATGGCTCCAATAATGACAGCTGTTGAATTCATATTTAGACCTATAGAGGCAATAAAAATCGAACACATCAAAATCACTGTATCTCTTAATCGAACATGAAGGTCATCATATAGTTTCTCGCGGAATTCACGTGTTGAATAGTTTCCGGTCATTGGTTACTCCTTTTATTTCATATAATCTTGTTTCTGAATGGATGATGGTAGAGAGACTTCTGTCCAATTTGACATATTTTTAATTCTCATTTGTAATTCTTTTGAACATTATCTTTTAAATATCCATCAATCCATCCTTAACATTATATCAAAAATTTTACAGCCTTTTTCTGAAGAAATCTATCAGTTGAACAGATAGAGAAAGTCAGAAATTTTAGATTCCTTATTCAAAGAAGGAAGAACGGTATCTCCTCTGAAAGAAGATACCGTATTAATGTTTAAACATGATGAGTGTGTTGTAGCAATCCTAGCTGACATCGCCAACAAATCCCGTGTTGAGAAAATAACAGATAGAAAAGTCAGGCTTCAAACCTAGCTTTTTTGTGGATTGAAAATAATTATTCAAGCACTATTTTAGTGACTTCTATGTTGTGATTATCATTTTTTTTATTGCACAACCTTTTTCTTTCTCTTTCTTTACAAATCAAAGTATAACTCCCATTTTTCAAAGAAATTTGCTATAATGAAAGGACAGAGATTTGAAGAAGCAAAGAAAAAAATAGAAGTAGGTACATGTATGAAGAAAATTCTTGTTGTAGATGATGAAAAGCCGATTTCGGATATTATAAAATTCAATATGGCAAAAGAAGGCTATGAAGTCTTGACTGCCTTCGATGGGAAAGAAGCACTGGCTGTTTTCGAAGCTGAGAGCCCAGATATTTTGATCTTGGACCTCATGCTTCCTGAAATTGATGGTTTGGAAGTAGCGCGTACCATTCGAAAGACCAGTAATGTACCGATTATTGTCTTATCTGCAAAAGATACAGAATTTGATAAGGTCATCGGTCTTGAAATTGGGGCGGATGACTATGTGACCAAGCCATTCTCAAATCGTGAGCTGCAAGCGCGTGTCAAAGCCCTGTTGCGTCGGACAGAATTAACGGTAGAATCACAAACAGAGTCTACATCAGATTCAGACATTGTGATTGGGGATTTGAAAATCATTCCGGATGCCTTCCTTGCTCAGAAAAAAGGCAAAGAGCTTGAGTTGACCCATCGCGAATTTGAGTTGCTCTATCACTTGGCGACCCATGTAGGCCAAGTCATGACTCGTGAGCATTTACTGGAAACAGTCTGGGGCTACGATTATTTTGGTGATGTTCGGACAGTGGACGTAACGATTCGACGTTTGCGTGAAAAAATCGAAGATATTCCAGGTCGTCCGGAGTATATTTTAACGCGCCGTGGTGTCGGTTACTATATGAGAAACAATGATTAATTACATCAAAGAAGTCATAACCTCTTATAATTTTATCTTTGTCCTAATTACTCTTGGATTTATTATTGTTGTCGCCTTGTTGATCCTGGAAAATCGGCGAGACAACATGAAGCTACGCTTATTGAATGATAAAATTAAGAGTTTGATTGCTGGAGAATATTCCGATATCATTGATTTACAAGGGGGTCCAGAACTAACAGAGATTTCCAACAGTATCAATGATTTATCTGAAGTGATTCGTTTGACGCATGAAAATCTGGAACAAGAAACCAAGCGCTTGACCAGTATTCTTTCCTATATGACAGATGGGGTCTTAGCGACCAATCGTCGGGGGCAGATTATCTTGGTCAATGAAATGGCGGCAAAACAACTCAATGTTGTGGTCGAAGAGGTCATGAACATCAGTATTCTAGATCTGCTTGGCATTAGTGAAGAGTATGAACTGCGTGACTTGATTACCAATGTTCCAGAATTGACTATCGATTCGCAGGATGAAAATGGGGAGTACATCTCTTTACGGGTTCGCTTCGCTTTGATCCGGAGAGAGTCTGGTTTTATTTCTGGTCTGGTTGCCGTCTTGCATGACACAACCGAACAGGACAAGGAAGAGCGGGAACGTCGTTTATTCGTATCCAACGTTAGTCATGAACTCCGAACACCACTGACCAGTGTTAAATCTTACCTGGAAGCCTTGGATGACGGAGCCATTTCGGAGCCAGTTGCACCGGAATTTGTCAAAGTGTCTTTGACAGAGACCAACCGGATGATGCGGATGGTGACGGATCTATTAAGTCTTTCACGGATCGATAATGAAACCAGTCAATTGGATGTTGAATTGACCAACTTTACAGCCTTTATCACCTTCATTTTGAACCGCTTTGATAAGATGAAGAACCAGGCTGGCGAGAAGAAATATGATATTGTTCGTGATTATCCAATTTCGCCTGTCTGGGTTGAAATTGATACAGACAAGATGACACAGGTCTTAGACAATATCTTAAATAACGCTATCAAATATTCCCCAGATGGTGGGGAAATTCGTGTGGGAATGAAAACGACAGATGCCCAATTGATTATCTCGATTTCGGATGAGGGATTAGGGATTCCTAAAAAGGACCTCCCACGAATTTTTGACCGCTTTTATCGTGTGGATAAGGCACGCAGTCGCGCCCAAGGTGGGACTGGTTTAGGACTGGCCATTGCCAAGGAAATTATCAAGCAACACAAAGGATTTATCTGGGCCAAGAGTGAATATGGAAAAGGATCTACTTTCACGATTGTCCTACCATATGATAAAGATGCTATCCTGGATGATGGATGGGATAATGAGGATGAATAAGAAAACTAATGGATGAAAAAGGGTTTAAATATAGTATTTTAGCTTCAGGATCGAGTGGTAATTCGTTTTACTTAGAGACTCCTAAGAAGAAAATTCTAGTAGATGCAGGCTTGTCCGGGAAGAAAATTACAGGTTTGCTTGCAGAGATTGATCGCAAACCCGAAGATCTTGATGCTATTTTAATCACACATGAACATTCGGATCACATTCATGGCGTTGGTGTGCTAGCTCGTAAATACGGGATGGACCTATACGCCAATGAAGCTACCTGGAAGGCCATGGAGGGAAGCAAGTACCTTGGGAAGGTCGATGATTCCCAGAAACATTTATTTGAAATGGGCAAGACCTTAACCTTCGGGGATTTGGATGTGGAAAGTTTTGGTGTTAGCCATGATGCTGCGGCTCCCCAGTTCTACCGGTTCATGAAAGATGGGAAGAGTTTTGTCATGCTGACGGATACAGGTTATGTCAGTGATCGAATGGCAGGGATTGTTGAAAATGCAGATGGCTATTTGATCGAGTCCAATCACGATGTAGAAATCCTACGGGCAGGCTCTTATGCTTGGCGATTAAAGCAACGGATCTTATCCGATTTGGGTCACCTCTCTAATGAAGATGGTGCAGATGCCATGATTCGGACCCTAGGCAATAAGACCAAAAAGATTTATCTGGGCCACTTATCCAAGGAAAACAATATCAAGGAATTGGCCCATATGACCATGGTTAATCAACTGGCTCGAGCAGATCTAGCAGTGGGGCACGATTTTGACGTCTTGGATACATCTCCAGATACAGCGACTCCATTAGTAGATATCTAAATGATTAAAAGAGGAGATGAGCTCATCTCCTTTTTAGGTCAGTAGTGTAGCTTGAAATAAGTGGAAGGATAGGAGCAGTTAGTTTGAAATACGTGTATATAACAGTAGGGTTTATTTCCTTAGGATTAGGGATTATTGGGATTCCATTACCTATTTTACCAACGACCCCGTTTCTTTTATTAGCTATGGGTTGTTTTGCCAAGAGTTCTCAACGCTTTGAAAAATGGTTGCATGGGACCAAGTTGTACCAAACTTATGTAGCGGATTATCGGGAAACCAAGTCGATCTCAAAAAAGCGGAAAAAAAGAATTATTCTACAAATTTATCTTTTGATGGGGATTTCCATTTACCTGGCACCACTCTGGTTTGTAAAATTAGGTCTACTGGGATTAACTATTTTTATCAGTTATTATTTGTTCAAAGTGATTCCGGATAAAGAAGAATGATATAAGGACAGAATAGGTCCTAAATCCTATCGTGAAAACAAGGGAAAGGAGTGCGAGACGCACTCTTTTTTGGTATAATAGAAGGGTGTATCTTTTGGACGGAATAGGTCACAGGATTCAATCCAGATGCATAAATGAAGAAAGAAAGTAGTAACGTGATGCAAGCCTTATATAACCTTCTTGCTGAGAAATTTCGGCTGACTTTTGACGATACAGAATTGTTGGAAACAGCTTTTACACATACCTCATATGCGAATGAGCATCGCCTCTTAAAAATTTCACATAATGAACGTTTGGAATTTTTAGGAGACGCTGTTCTCCAGTTAGTGATTTCCGAATATTTATTTGCCCTCTACCCAAGTAAACCAGAGGGAGATTTGTCAAAAATGCGTTCCATGATTGTTCGTGAGGAAAGTCTAGCAGGTTTCTCTCGTGATTGTGGTTTCGATCAATTTATCAAACTTGGCAAGGGAGAGGAAAAATCTGGTGGACGTAACCGAGATACCATCTTAGGAGATTTGTTTGAAGCTTTTTTAGGCGCCTTACTCTTGGATAAGGGAGTGGAGATGGTGCGGAGCTTCATTCAGCAAGTCATGATTCCTAAAGTCGAGGCAGGTCAATTTGAGCAAGTGATCGACTATAAGACGCGCTTGCAAGAAATCCTTCAAATCCATGGGGATGTCTTGATTACCTATGAAGTGACGAGTGAGTCAGGACCGGCTCATGCCAAAGAATTTGAAGTGCAAGTGTCTGTCAATGGGAAAATCATCGGTCAAGGACGTGGCCGGTCTAAAAAGGCTGCAGAGCAAGAAGCAGCAAAAAAAGCAGTGGAGAATAAGGTGGATCCCTCATGTATTTAAAGGAAATTGAGATTCAAGGATTTAAGTCTTTCGCAGATAAGACCCGGGTCATCTTTGACCAAGGGGTAACCGCAGTGGTGGGCCCTAATGGATCTGGAAAATCGAACATTACAGAAAGTCTACGCTGGGCCTTAGGGGAATCGAGTGTCAAGAGCCTACGTGGTGGCAAGATGCCGGACGTGATTTTTGCAGGGACTGAAACTCGGAAACCCTTAAACTACGCCTGCGTAACGGTAGTACTGGATAACCGGGATGGCTTTATCAAACAGGCTGCTAAAGAAATCCGAGTGGAGCGTCATATTTATCGCTCGGGTGATAGTGAATACAAGATTGATGGTAAGAAAGTCCGTTTGAGAGATGTCCATGATCTCTTTATGGATACTGGACTTGGGAGAGATTCTTTCTCTATTATTTCCCAAGGGAAGGTTGAAGAAATCTTTAACTCCAAACCAGAAGAGAGACGGGCTATTTTTGAGGAAGCCGCTGGGGTTCTTAAATTTAAGACGCGTCGCAAGGAAACGGAATCTAAGTTGGTTCAGACCCAGGATAATTTGGACCGTCTGGAAGACATTATTTTTGAGTTAGAGGGGCAAATCAAACCTCTTGAAAAGCAAGCCCTTGTGGCCAAACGTTTCTTAGAATTGGATCAACAACGCCAGGTTCTTTATTTGGATGTTTTGATTGCACAAATTGAAGTCAATAAAAAAGACTATGATCAAGCCGTCCAAGAAGAAGCCTCCATCCAAGAGCAATTAAAGGCTTATTACCAGAAAAGAGAAGAGTATGAGGCGGAAAGTCTCCGATTGAAACAGAGTCGTCAGACTATTCAACACCAATTGTCAGATAATCAAGCTAGCCTCTTGGAATTGACTCGCCTCTTAAGTGATTTGGAGAAACAAATCGAATTGGCACGCTTGGAGTCGCAACAGGTGGCCCGAAGTCGTCAGGAAAATCAAGAGCGGGTCAATAGTCTGGAAGAGCGCCTACAAGTTCTTCGGAACCAGTTGGAAGAAAAACAAGCCAATACAAAGAGTCTTCAAGAAGAACTGGAAAAGAGCCAAGTAGCTCTGGAAGGTCTGGAGAAAGAGTTGGCTAGCTTCTCAGAAGATCCAGATCAGGTGATCGATTATTTACGTGAAAAATACGTGGCCTTGATGCAGGATGAAGCGGAGCGATCAAACGAATTAACAACCATTGAAAATCAACTGGAAGCCTCAGCTCAATTGTCACAAAGCAAAAAGGAAGATTACCAAAATCAAATCCAAATGGTGACAGAACTGCAAGAAAAAGAGCAGGTTGCTCAAGAAGCTTATCAAGGAGCTCAAGAGCATCTGAAACACTTGCTTGAGACCTATCAGTCAGAGGCAAAACGGTTTGAGGAAGCTCGCCAGGCTTATCAAGAAGCGCAAGCCAAGATGTTTGATCTACTGGATCAAAGTAAGGAAAAACAGGCTCGCATTAACAGTTTAGAGGCGATTCAAAAGAATCATAGTAATTTTTATGCGGGCGTGAAGAGTGTCTTGCAAGAAGCGGCTCGCTTAGGCGGGATTGTAGGAGCTGTCAGTGAAAAACTCTCCTTCTCACCAGAGTATCAGACTGCCTTAGAGATTGCTCTAGGAGCCAGCAGTCAGCATATTATCGTAGAAGACGAAGGAGCAGCAACACGGGCAATCGAACATCTGAAGAAGAATCGCTCGGGTCGGGCAACCTTCCTTCCTTTGACAACCATTAAACCACGCTACCTTGCAGGAAAGAATCAAGAACTGATTGAAGCCTGTCCAGGGTTCCTAGGGATGGCTAGCAGTTTGGTTGACTATGATCCTTCCCTCGAGTCGATTTTCCAAAACCTTTTAGGTGTCACGGCTATTTTTGATACGATTGAGCACGCTAAGGCGGCTGCTCGCAAGGTTGCCTACCAAGTTCGTATCGTGACACTGGATGGAACTGAACTGCGCACAGGTGGTTCCTATGCAGGTGGTGCGAATCGAAGCAATAATTCGATTTTTATCAAGCCAGAACTGGATCGTTTGCACCAAGAATTGGCCTCTCTTCATAAGAATTTGCGAGAAGTAGAAGGGCAGGTTCAAGAGCAACAGGACCAAGTGACCCAATCACAAGAAAAACTAGAATCTTTGAAAGGCCAAGGAGAAGGGGCGCGACTAGAAGAGCAACGCCTTCAATTGGCTTTTGAGCAAGCTCACCAGCAACTCTTGGATGCCCAAGAACTGTTAGAACTTATCCGTACAGAGCTGGATGAAGGTAGCGACCAGGAGCTTCTCAAAAAACGGGATCACTTGCAAGCGCGACTGAAAGAAATTGAGGCGGAAAAAGAGCAAGTCACTGCTGAGATTGAAGAAGTCAAGCTCAATAAAGATGTCGTTGTCGAGAAAATTGAAAATTTACGAGCAGCCATTGCCAAGCTCCAATTACAGAAAACAGAGTTGAAGAGTCGATTGACTTATGACCAAACAGATGCCGAACGCTTGCAGCAAGAGTTGGCTTCTACTGAACGGGAAATCCAAGCTCTCCAATATGCGATTGAGCAGGGAGAAGATCGACATGAGCAAATCGATGTTTCTGTCCTTGAAAAACAACTGCAAGCAACCCTTCAAGAGAAAACCGCTCTGGAGCAAGCTGTGATTCGTAAGCAATTTGAATTAGAGGATTTGGAAGGCCAGTCTGAAGATGTAGCGGGTCATATGGAGCAAGCCCGTCGTCAAAATGAGGAGTGGATTCGCCTACAGGCCAAAGCAGAATCCAATCGTGATCGCTTGGCGGATAAGCTAAATAAATTGATGTTAGCTCTGACCGATGAATTCAAGATGAGTTTTGAAGAGGCATCTAATCAGGCCAACGAACTAGAAAATCTAGCCCAGTCTGAGCAAGTCTTAAAAGACTTGGAGAAAGCGATTAAAGTCTTAGGACCTGTCAATATTGATGCTATCGAACAATACGATGAGGTCAAGACTCGGTTTGATTTCCTTTCCAGTCAACGAGAAGATGTCTTGGCAGCGAAGAATCTTCTTCTTGAAACCATTAATGACATGAATGATGAGGTGAAAGAACGCTTTAAGTCTACGTTTGAAGCGATTCGTGAATCCTTCCGAGTCACCTTTAAACAGATGTTTGGGGGAGGATCAGCAGATCTCATCTTGACGGATGGGGATCTCTTGTCTGCTGGGGTCGAGATTTCTGTTCAACCGCCTGGTAAGAAAATTCAATCCTTGAATTTGATGAGTGGTGGGGAGAAAGCTTTGTCAGCATTGGCGCTGCTCTTCTCAATCATTCGTGTCAAGACTATTCCATTTGTCATCTTGGATGAGGTAGAAGCGGCTCTAGACGAGGCCAATGTTAAACGTTTTGGGGATTACCTCAATCGTTTTGATAAGGAAAGTCAGTTTATTGTGGTTACCCACCGTAAGGGAACCATGGCGGCAGCAGATTCCATCTATGGAGTGACCATGCAAGAATCTGGAGTCTCTAAGATTGTATCTGTGAAGCTGAAAGATATAGAAGGAATGGATAATGGAAATTAAATTAGTCGCAACAGACATGGATGGGACCTTTTTGGATGAAAATCATCAATTTGATCGAACTTTATTCCTAAAGGTATTAAAGAAGTTTCAAGAAAAAGGGATCTACTTTGCGGCAGCAAGTGGTCGGTCTCTCCTCTCTTTGAAGACAATCTTTAAAGAGGTTCAGGATCAAGTTATTTTTATAGCTGAAAACGGCAGTGTTGTTGAGTTTCATGGTGAAGATGTCTATGAAGCGACCATGAGTCCTGAATTTTACCAAGCCATGTTTGCCAAGTTACAAGAAAGTCCTTATTTCGATAAAAATAAGTGCTTGTTAACGGGAAAACGCGGGAGCTATGTTCTAAAGACGGTTGATCCAGACTATCTAGATGCTTCACAAAACTACAATGAAAACATTCAAAAGGTGTCAGATCTTTCAGAAATTGATGATATTGTCTTCAAGATGACCACTAATTTTGATCAAGAAGTATTGGCGGAAGGTGAGGCCTGGGTTACCCAAAACGTTGAAGGGGTTAAGGCCATGACCACTGGTTATGAGTGCATTGATATTGTCTTGGATTATGTGGACAAGGGAGTCGCCATCCAAGCACTAATGGATCAGCTAGGCATTAGTCGAGATCAAGTCCTAGCTTTTGGGGATAATCTCAATGATCTTCATATGATGCAGGTTGTTGGCCATCCAATTGCGCCAGAAAATGCCCGTCCAGAGATTTTGGAATTGGCTGAAAAAGTATTAGCTCACCATTCGACAGGATCTGTCCTTCGCTTCATGGAGGAAGAATTATGAGTCAGATTAAGGTTATCGCACTAGACTTGGACGGTACTCTCTTAAACTCAGAAAAGAAAATCTCCCCTCGGAATCTGGCTGCCATTCGTGCAGCTCAAGAAAAAGGGGTCAAGGTAGTTTTGACGACGGGTCGCCCCCTCAAGGCTATGGATTTTCTGCTTCAAGAGATTGGGACTGCCGGCTTGTCAGATGAATACACCATTACTTTTAATGGTGGCTTGGTACAAAAGAATACAGGGGAGATCATTGCAAAGACAGTTTTCTCTCGTGATGATGTCGTCCGTATTTATGAGGAGACAGAGGCCCTTGGTTTGCCCCTAGATGCCATCAGCGAAGGGGATGTTTATACACTGGTATCTGATCAAGAATCTCTTTACCCTCTCTATAATCCTTACTTGAACTTTATTCCCGTTTCTATTGAAGATTTGTCCAGTCAGATTTCCTACAATAAGTGTGTAACGGCCTTTCAACAGGACTATTTGGATGGCGCTATTCCAAAGATTTCTCCTGAATTAAGGGAGCGTTTTGAGATTTTTAAATCCAGAGACATGCTCTTGGAATGGTGCCCCAAAGGAGTGCAAAAGGATCGAGGCTTGGAAGCTTTGGTGGAGTATTTAGGAATCGACGCTAGTCAAGTCATGGCGTGTGGAGATGAAGCCAACGATGCCAGCATGTTAAAATGGGCAGGACTAGGAATCGCCATGGCCAATGCGGTGGATGAGGTGAAAGAGATTGCCACACTAGTCTCAGACTACACTAATGATGAAGATGCAGTCGGAAGAGCGATTGAAGAATATGTATTGAAGGAGGGTCAATAATGGGATTATTTGACCGACTATTTGGAAGAAAAGAAGAAACAAAACCACAAGTTCAAGATCATACAGAAGAGCTTGTGGAAAGCCCTGAGGAAGCAAGTTCCCCGGCTGAGCCGGTATCACAAAAGGCTTCACAAAGTGATGAAGCTAAGATCTCGGCAATGGAAGCCTACTATGCAGAATTAAAAGAGCGAATGGCTGCCGAATCAGCGCGATCATCGCAAGAGTCGACAGCATCTATTGAAGAAGAAGTTCGTACAGAAGAGTCTGTAAATCAGGAAACAGCTATCGAGGAAGAGGACCCTTCTCAAGTGAAGCAGGATAGCTCTCCTGAGGAAGTAACCGAGCCTGCCCCTGTTCCTGAAGAACAAACTATAGAAATAGAAGCTTTACAAGAAGAGAATCTTGAAGATGAGCCTCTGAATTCTTCATCAGATCTTGCCCAAGAAGCCTTTGAAGAAGATGTTCTTGTAAAGAATGAAACAGAAGATGAAACTTCAAGTCTTTCCAAAGAACCCGAGGAAGTAATTGAAGAAGCAACTACTGAAAGTTCAGAGGAAGAAACAGGAGAGTTTGAAGAAGACACTCCAGTAGAAGAAACAACTAGCGAACCTGAAGATACAGAAGAGCTTGAAGCAGAATTGTCAGTAGAGGAACCTACTAGCGAACCTGAAATTTCAGAAGAAGTTGAAGAAGAGTCTTTAGTAGAAGAACCTACAAGTGAGCCAGTGATTGCTGAACCTACAGAAACGGTTCAAGAAAAATACAATCGGAGCTTAAAGAAAACTCGGACTGGCTTTGGTGCTGCCCTAAATGCATTCTTTGCTAACTTCCGTTCTGTCGATGAAGAATTCTTTGAAGACTTAGAAGAACTCTTGATCATGAGTGACGTCGGAGTCCAAGTCGCTTCGAATCTGACGGAAGAGCTCCGCTATGAAGCACGCTTGGAAAATGCCAAGAAGCCGGATGCCTTGCGTCGAGTGATCATTGAAAAATTGGTGGATCTCTACGAAAAAGATGGCCAATACAATGAGCAAATCAACTTTAAGGACGGCTTGACCGTCATGCTCTTCGTCGGAGTGAATGGCGTTGGGAAAACCACTTCTATCGGAAAACTAGCTCATAAGTACAAGAAGGAAGGGAAAAAAGTGATGCTAGTCGCAGCAGATACCTTCCGGGCGGGAGCTGTTGCTCAGTTGGCTGAATGGGGACGCCGTGTGGATGTGCCCGTTGTCACAGGTCCTGAAAAATCAGATCCTGCAAGTGTGGTCTTTGATGGGATGGAACGAGCAGTGGCAGAACAAGTCGATGTTTTGATGATTGATACGGCTGGTCGCCTTCAGAATAAAGACAATCTAATGGCTGAATTAGAAAAAATCGGTCGCATTATCAAGCGCGTGGATCCTACAGCCCCTCATGAAACCTTCTTGGCCTTGGATGCGTCTACAGGACAAAATGCCCTGGTCCAAGCCAAGGAATTCTCAAAGATTACTCCGATTACTGGCATCGTCCTCACTAAGATTGATGGAACAGCTCGAGGAGGAGTGGTTCTTGCCATTCGAGAAGAGTTGGATATTCCAGTGAAATTAATCGGTTTTGGTGAAAAAATCGATGACATCGGTGAATTCAATTCTGAAAACTTTATGCGTGGCTTGTTAGAAGGCTTGATATAAACAAAAAAACTCATCTCAAGAAAGAGATGAGTTTTTAAGTTACACTTTTAGTCAGTCGGATAATTTATTCTTCAATTGCTGGTTGCCAGACCCATTGTGCATTGTAATCCTTCAAGAGGTCAAAGGAAGCTTGAGGTCCCATGGTTCCAGATTTATATTCATGAAGAGGGACTTGATTTTCAGCCCACATGTGTTCGATTCGGTCAATTAACTGCCAAGAGGCTCTAACTTCGTTCCAGTGGCTGAAGTTGGTTGAGTCATTGTTCAAGACATCATAGATCAATTTTTCGTAAGGCTCTGGAGAAGCACCAGTTGCAGTAGCTTCTGTTACATAGTCGAAGGAAATGGGAGCAATCTGGAACTGCTCGCCAACTTCTTTTCCGTTGACACTGAGAGAGAAACCTTCATTTGGTTGAATGTAGATGGTGAGCACATTTGGTGCAATTTCCTGACCAAAAATAGAGTCCATTTGTTTGAAGACGATATTGACATGGGTACCCTTTTTGGTCAGACGTTTTCCTGTACGGAAGAAGAAAGGGACTCCACGGAAGCGATCGCTATCCACAAAGAAGGCTCCAGAGGCAAAAGTCTCGGTCATGGATTCAGGGTTGACATTTGGTTCACTACGGTAAGAGATGTCCTTTTTCCCTTGAATTTTTCCAGAACGGTATTGACCTCGGATAAATAGTTTCTTTAATTCTTCATCAGATGGGTTGACCAATTGTTCAAAGACTTTCACCTTCTCTTTACGGATATCTTCCTTGGTGAAGGAGGCTGGTTTGTCCATAGCTAAGAGAGAAAGCAGTTGAAGGGTATGGTTTTGGACCATGTCGCGGAGGGCACCAGATTCATCATAGTAGCCACCACGTTCTTCGACTCCTAGTCGTTCTGCAAAAGTGATTTGAACATTGTCGATATAGTCACGGTTCCAGATGTTTTCAAAGATTAGGTTGGCAAAGCGGAGGGCAAAGATGGACTGGATCATTTCTTTACCAAGATAATGGTCGATCCGGAAAATTTGCTCTTCCTCAAAGGTTTCTTCCAATTCTTTGTTGAGCTGACTAGCTGTTTCCAAATCCGTTCCAAATGGTTTTTCAACGATCAAACGCTCAAAGCCTTTTCCATCCACAATGCCTTCAGATTTCAAATGTTTGGCAATCGTACCAAAGAATTGAGGTGCCATGGATAGGAAGAAGAGTTTATTATGTTCAGCTTGGTAGGTATCGTTAAGCTGATTTTGAAGTTCACGAAGCTTGATGTAGTGCTCCGTATCATTAACATCGTGGCTTTGATAGTAAAAATGGCTGGCAAATTCTTGCGCCTGTTCAGGACTGTCTGCTAAATCTGAAATGGATTCAACGACAACGGATTCAAAGTATTCTTTGCTCCAAGGTCGACGAGCAGTTCCAATCACTGCAAAATGCTCGGAAAGATTTCCAGCTTTATAGAGTCTAAAAAGGGAAGGGTAGAGTTTGCGTTGAGCTAAATCTCCACTGGCCCCGAAAATGGTTACAATTACTTTTGAGGACATGTTCATACCTATTTTCTAACTTGATAAACCATATTCTACCATAAAATTCAGAAAATTTCTCTTTGAAAGTAAAAGGATTCGGACTTTAAAAGAGAATGAAAGTGGAAGAAGCCACTAAAAAAGGTTGGACCGAAAGGTCACAACCGAGAGATGTTTAACAGCCCTTAGAAGACCCGATAGACATAAGGATTCGTAGGTTTTTCTACTGAGTGGGCTTCCTTTATTTCTAGGATAGGAAGGGTTTGGCCAAGTTGTTTATGGTATTGGATCTTGAGAGTTCCAGTAGCCTGGACCCAGGTATTATCGTCATAGGTTTGGGAGGCTCCTTTGGTTAACAAACCATAGACTCCTGAATCAGCGATACAGTGAATAATTCCAAAACGGAAAAGGAACTGACTGCCCGGATCCTGGGGATCCTTATAAATGAAGCCGGTTAGGGTAAAGGTTTTTCCAGCAAATTCATCTGGATAGTCGTAGATCACTTCCATGACTTCCATATAGTTTTCTGTCGTGATCTGGATATGATCTTGCTTGAGGTACTTCTTGGCTGCAGCCCTCATCTCAGATTCATAAGCAGACTTAGTAAAATAACTGCTAGTATCTGGCTTGAGGTATTGGTTGGTTGTCCCCTCATCATTTTGAATATCTTTGGAAGAGCCAGCCGCGATGGGAAAATGATAGCCCTTGGCTGAAACCGTTTGGGAATCCAAGGTCACAGTCGGGAAGCCAATCCCTACAATCAAGGGAATCAGGAGCAGAAGAATACTCATGACTTTGGCTTTTTTACTGGTGAGGTGACTATGAACGGGCAGATTCTTCATCCAAATATAGAGCTGGACGACAGCCAAGAGGAAGGAAAGAATCATAGAGATATAGGCTAAATAGGAATAGTGCATATTGATGTATTGGTTGAGCTTACCAGAAAGCTGCAAATACATAGTAATTTCGAAATAGCCTGCTAAAATGAGAAATCGAATCATAAGACCACCCCCACGAGCCAAGCATAAACCAAGACAACGAGACTGACGATGCTAATGAATTGGACAATAAAGCGATTGGTCAGATAATTCTTCATCATCAAGAGGTTCTTGACGTCTAGCATAGGTCCGATAACCAGAAAGGCTAAAACGGGAGCTAAGCCAAAACTCGAGAGAAGGGAGGATCCGATAAAGGCGTCCGCCTCACTACACAAGGAGAGGAGGAAGGAGAGAAGCATAAGGAGGAGAATGGCTAGGAGTGGCGTCGCTGAAATAGAAGTCAGCACGCGAGTTGGCACATAAACCTGAACCACACTGGCAAATAAACAACCGAAGACCAGATAGCGTCCAGTGTCGAAAAACTCATCAATGGCCTGCACGAACACTTGGAAGAAGCGTTGACTGGCAGATAGTTTTGAAAAGTCATGAATATGGACTTCCTTGCGGTTGGCCCGTTGAATAGAAGCTGTTTGGAAAAATCCTAGGAAAATCCCAAGAACAGTCGCTACCAGGATAGAGCCGATCGCTCGTAAGAGAGCCATTTGAATAGAATTGCCAAAGGCAGAATAAGTGGCAAAGAGGACAATGGGGTTAATAACCGGGGCTGTCACTAGGAAGGGCACAGCTGTATAGCTAGGCACCTTCTTCTCTAAAAAGCGATTGATGATGGGGACGATACCACACTCACAGGAAGGGAAAACAAAGCCAATCAAGGTCCCAAACAGAATTCTCCCCCATTTATTTTTGGGAAGGGCTCGGTAAACTTTTTCAGGGGTGATGTAGACATCAATCGCCCCTGAAATAATACTTCCAATCAAAACAAAGGGAAGGGCTTCAATCATAATCGAAAGAAAAATTGCTCCTGCTTGAAGGACACTGGTTGGCAACTGTTGGAAGAAACTCATTTGTTAGAATCCTTCTGCACTTTTTCCCCTGTTGTTTCATTCTTCTTGTCATCTGGTAAAGTGACTTGAGGGGGATCTGGTAAGACAGCAAATTCCTCAAAGAGTTTGTCTAAATCGTCTGTTTTTGAAAATTTAATCGCCATGATAGGTCTCCTTTTCTTTTTTTCTCATTATATCAAATTCTCAAAAAAGAGGGGAAAATCAAGTCCAAAAGTAAGATGAAAAAGCAGTATAGAAGGCCTTCTATGGTATAATAGAAGCTATGGAAAAATATGAAAAAATAGCCCAAGAATTGGGCGTCAGTCTCAAACAAATTGATACTGTTTTGACCTTGACAGCAGAGGGATCCACCATCCCCTTTATCGCTCGGTATCGGAAAGATGCTACAGGGAATCTAGATGAAGTAGCCATCAAAGCCATTATCGACATGGACAAGTCTTTGACGGCCTTGGCTGATCGGAAAGAAACGGTTCTCGCTAAGATTGAAGAGCTTGGGAAACTGACCCCAGCCTTAAAAGAAGCGATTGAGCAAGCTGAAAAATTAGCGGATGTGGAAGAATTGTATCTTCCCTACAAGGAAAAACGCCGGACCAAGGCAACCATTGCACGTGAGGCAGGACTTTTCCCACTTGCTCGGATGATTCTGCAAGATCAAAAGGACTTGGAAACTGCAGCAGAAGAATTCTTATCAGAAGCTTTTCCAACTGTAAAGGATGCAATCTCTGGTGCTATCGATATCTTGGTCGAAGCCATTGCGGAAGATCCACAATTGCGCAACCTTACCTACCAGGAGATTCGCAAACACTCTTTAATCACCTCTAGCTTGAAGGATGAAAGCAAAGACGAGAAGCAAGTCTTCCAAATCTATTATGATTTTTCTGAGAAGATTGCAAACATGCAGGGCTACCGAACCCTTGCCTTAAACCGTGGAGAGAAATTAGGGGTATTAAAGGTTGGATTTGAGCATCCTGTAGACCGTTTGATTCGTCACTTTGAAGCCCGATTTAAATCGAAGAATAGCTACATCGAAGAAGTTATTAACCAAGCCCTGAAAAAGAAAATGCTACCAGCTATGGAGCGTCGAATTCGGACAGAACTGACAGAAGTGGCAGAAGATGGAGCTATTCAGCTTTTCTCAGAAAATCTTCGTCACCTCTTGCTGATTGCTCCCCTCAAGGGGCGCGTGGTCTTGGGATTTGACCCTGCTTTTCGCACAGGTGCTAAATTAGCTGTCGTCGATCAGACAGGAAAGATGTTGACCACTCAGGTGATTTACCCTGTTGCACCGGCTAAACCAGCACAAATTGAAGCAGCCAAAGAAGAACTGAAACGGTTGATTCGTCAATACGACGTGGAAATCATTGCGATCGGGAACGGGACGGCTAGTCGAGAGAGCGAAGCCTTTGTTGCGGAAGTCCTCAAGGAAGTTCCAAATGTCAGTTATGTTATTGTGAATGAAAGTGGTGCCTCCGTCTATTCAGCTAGTGAATTGGCTCGCCATGAGTTTCCAGAACTGACGGTTGAAAAGCGTTCAGCCATCTCCATTGCCCGTCGTTTGCAGGATCCACTGGCTGAGTTGGTTAAGATTGATCCAAAATCAATCGGAGTTGGCCAGTACCAGCACGATGTCAGCCAGAAGAAATTATCTGAAAGCCTTGATTTCGTAGTCGATACCGTGGTAAACCAAGTCGGAGTTAATATTAACACTGCTAGTCCAGCCCTCTTGTCCCACGTGGCTGGTCTCAATAAAACCATTTCTGAGAATATCGTGAAGTACCGGGAAGAAGAAGGGTTGATCACTTCTCGGGCACAGATCAAAAAGGTTCCTCGTCTAGGAGCCAAGGCTTTTGAACAAGCAGCTGGTTTCTTACGGATCCCAGAAAGTGAGAATTTCCTCGATCGGACAGGGGTCCATCCAGAAAGTTACCCTGCAGTGAAAAAGCTCTTTACCTTACTTGGGATCACGGAGATGGATGAAGAGGCCCAAGCCAAGTTGAAACAAATTGACACGGTTTCTATGGCCCAGGAGCTTGAAATTGGCCCTGAAACCTTGAAAGATATTGTCGCAGATCTTCTCAAACCAGGTCGCGATTTACGTGATTCTTTTGATGCTCCCGTCCTTCGCCAGGATGTTCTTGATTTGAAAGACTTGAAGATTGGTCAAAAACTAGAAGGAGTTGTCCGCAATGTTGTTGACTTTGGAGCCTTTGTCGATATTGGGATTCATGAAGATGGTTTGATCCACATTTCACAGATGAGTCAGCAATTTATTAAGCATCCAAGTCAAGTTGTTTCAGTTGGTGACCTAGTGACCGTTTGGGTCTACAAGATTGATTTAGAACGGGAAAAAGTAAATCTTTCCCTCTTGGCACCACATGAATCTGACTAAATACGTTCAAGAAGTATCGCTGGAAGATTTTGGTCGCCCATTTCTTCACCAAGCCATCTGGAACCCTCGCTTGAGGTCGACCGGCGGTCGCTTCTTTCCTAAAGATGGCCATCTGGATTTCAATCCCAGCATCCTAGAAAGATTTGGCTGGGAGATTTTTCGAAAGATTGTCCGCCATGAATTGTGTCACTACCATCTCTACTACATGAAAAAGGGCTATCGCCATCAGGATCAAGATTTCAAGGCCTTACTCAAAAAGGTAGACGGCTTGCGGTATGCCCCTTCAGTTGATAAGGGAAACTATAAGATTTATGTTTGTACGAGCTGTGGGCAAGAATTCAGGAGAAAGCGGCAGATTGATCTGCAAAAGTACCGCTGTGGGCGGTGTCGAGGACTACTTAAGTATCAAGGGACAATTGATTCAGGAAATCGGCCTTGAGTCGGATGACAGTGACTTGATTTCGGGATATACTGTTCTAAAATAATAGGAGGTAGGCCCTTGAATCCAACTTTTTATAAATTACGTCGAGGCAGAATCGTTTTCGGAGTATTTGCTGGACTAGCGGATCGATTTGGGCTCGATGCAAACCTATTGCGTTTTCTCTTTGTGCTCTTCAGTATCTTTCATGCTTATGGGCTTGTAGGCTTGGCTATTTATTGCCTGTGTGCCTTCTCCTTGCCGTATAAAGAAGACCTTGAAAGAGAAAAGTATGGCCTCGGACCTCGCAAACGGAAGGATGCACAAGTAATCAAAGACGATGATCCATTCTTTTAAAGAATTTTCATGAATCGAATAAGAATGTGAGGCTGGGACAAAAGTCCTAGCCTCTCAATTGTCTTTGGATTATCGAGCAAGACGCAGTGGTTGAGTGAGCTCTACTACGCTGATTTCATCAGCTTTTATAGCCCTACTCAACTGTGCGGAGGTGGGACGACGAAATCGAATTCTAACGAATTACCGATTTCTGTCCCACTCTCATCTTTTTTTTCAAATGAAGAAACGATGGAAAAATGGGATAAGAAGGTTAAAGAGAAACATCAAAGAGTACTGGAATGAGTGTGAGAATAATAGCATCAGTTTCGATATCAAAAAAAGATGCTTGAGTAAGTCTTACCTGGGATAATTTGCTATAATAGTAAGAGAAAACAAAAAGGGAGAAGCCTATGGCAATAACAGTCCGAGATTTAATTGATAAGCTTCGTTTGAAGGTTGTGTACGGCAATGAAAGCCTATTTGAAAAAGAAATCACAACGGCAGATATTTCACGTCCTGGACTTGAAATGACAGGATATTTTGATTACTATACTCCAGAACGAATTCAATTGGTTGGGATGAAAGAGTGGTCTTACCTCATCAAGATGACCTCCCACAATCGTCACCAAGTTTTGAGAAAGATGTTCCAGCCGGAAACACCAGTTATCATTATTGCGCGTGATTTGGAGATTCCAGAAGAAATGCTCCGTGCTGCAGAGGAAAAGCAAATCGCGATTTTAAGCAGTCGCGTTCCAACTAGTCGCCTGTCTGGCGAACTATCAAGCTACCTAGATTCTCTCCTTGCGGAAAGAACTAGTGTCCATGGTGTCTTGATGGATATCTATGGCATGGGGGTTCTGATCCAAGGAGATAGTGGAATCGGGAAGAGTGAGACTGCTTTAGAGCTTGTCAAGCGAGGCCATCGTTTGGTAGCGGATGACCGCGTAGATGTCTTCGCCCGTGATGAGATGACCTTGTGGGGTGAGCCTGCTGAAATTCTACGACATCTGCTAGAGATTCGGGGGGTAGGGATCATTGATGTTATGAGTCTCTATGGTGCCAGTGCTGTGAAGGATTCTTCACAGGTCCAAATCGCTGTCTACTTGGAAAACTACACCAAGGAACAAACCTACGATCGTCTAGGCAATAATGCAGAAGAAATTGAGTTCTGTGGAGTGACCATTCCAAGAATTCGTATCCCTGTTAAGACAGGTCGCAATATTTCCGTTGTCATTGAAGCAGCAGCGATGAACTACCGCGCCAAAGAAATGGGATATGATGCTACTAAAACCTTTGAAGATCGATTGACCCAGTTGATTGATCAGAATGAGGTGAAAGTATGAATCCAGTAGCCATTCAACTTGGTCCCTTTAGCATTCGCTGGTATGCGATTTGTATCGTCCTCGGTCTCCTTTTGGCGGTTATCCTGTCTATGAAAGAAGCCCCTCGTAAAGGGATAGAGTCAGACGATATTATTGATTTCATTCTGATTGCTTTTCCAGTAGCGATCATAGGGGCCCGTCTCTACTATGTTATTTTTCAATGGTCTTATTACAGGGAACATCCAGGAGAGATTTTTGCCGTATGGAACGGTGGGATCGCTATCTATGGTGGACTCCTGGCAGGGGCTCTAGTCCTCTACCTATTTTCACGCAGTCGTTTGATTGATCCGGTTGATTTTTTAGATATCGCTGCACCGAGTGTCATGATAGCTCAAAGTATTGGCCGTTGGGGCAATTTTGTTAACCAAGAAGCCTACGGAGCCATTGTTAAGAATTTAGATTATTTACCTTCTTTCATTCGGAATCAGATGTTTATCGATGGACATTACCGCCAACCGACCTTCTTATATGAATCTTGTTGGAACTTGCTTGGTTTTGTACTGATTCTTTACTTGCGTCGTCGTCCGAAACTGTTGAGAAAGGGCGAAATTACTGCTTTCTATCTAATCTGGTATGGCTTTGGTCGAATGATTATTGAAGGAATGCGGACAGATAGCTTGATGTTTTTGGGAATTCGAGTATCACAATGGCTTTCCCTGATCCTCATCCTACTTGGTATCAGCATCATGATCTATCAACGAAAAAAGAATGCACCATTTTATAGAACGGAAATAAATTAAGGAGAAAAGAAATGTTTATTGAAATTGCATATGGGCTTTTAGGGTTAGCTTTAGTAGTTTTGGTCATCTACTTGATTATCTTGTTTTCAAAGATTGGAAAAGTTGTAGATGAGACTCAAGTAACGATTAAGACCTTGACATCAGATGTAAATGTAACCTTACACCAAACCAATGAGTTGTTAGCAAAAGTGAATGTTTTGACAGAAGATTTGAATCAAAAGGTTGCAACCATTGATCCACTCTTCACAGCAGTAGCAGATTTATCTGTATCTGTGTCGGATCTGAATGATCAAGCACGTCAGATTAGCAAAAAAGCTGTCGTTGTTGGTGGAAAGACCGTTAAAACATCTGTCGGATTAAAAGCAGCTCGCATGGCTATGAAATTATTTAAATAAGAAAAGAGGTACCTTATGGGACGTTTATCATCATTATTAATTGGAACAATCACTGGCGCATCCGCAGCCTACTTCCTGACAACCAAAAAAGGGAAAGAGTTGACTGGGAAAGTGAAAGGTTTTGTAAAAGAATACCAAGAAAATCCACAAGAAGTTCATGATTCAGTGAAACAATCTGCAATGGAACTATCCAAGCAAGCATCAGACGCTATTCAGCAAACCAAGGAAAAAGTTGAAAGTGGCGAGATCAACAAAGACACTGTTATCGAGACAGTGAAAGATAAGACGCAGGATGTGGTAGAATTTTCACAAGATGCTATCCAAACGATTAAGGAAAAAATCCAGCAAAAGACCGGCAATCAAGCAAGTCCTTTCCAGCCTAAACAGGAAAAAGAAAGTGAAGAGATTGTCCTTGAATTAGAAGAAGAAACAGCTCTTCCAGAAGTGGAAGAAGAGATCAAAGAAACAGCTGTAGAAGAAGAATAAAATAATCCCTCACCAATGGTAATGGATTCAGATTGAAGATAAAGTCTTCTGAAAAACTTCCCTTAGGTGAGTACGGACGTCAGCGAACTTAGAAGAAGTTCCATGACTTAGTTTTGAGCCTAAGGTCTCAAAACTCCCGAGTGCCTGAAACAACTTTGTTTCAGGCACTTTTCTCACAGCGGAAAGTTTTAATTTTCTCAAATGGCTAAAAAAGTAAAAGTCATTTTTTGAAAATCGTCAAGCTGTTTTATGTAACACAATGGTTAGTCAACATTCAAAAATCCCTCACCAATGGTGAGGGATTTCTCTTATACAATGACAAACGAGTATGGGAAATGCCAAAAAGCCTCCCGAAGGAGGCTAAAAAATTAATCTTAGTCCTGTTCCCGTTTTAACTGGAAAATACGGAAAGCTTGGATACTTCCCAAACTACAAGCAATTGCTGAGGCAAAAGCAAAGAAGGTATTCATCTTCATTGATAAAAAGACGAAACTAAATAAAACAGTTAAGACACAAAACACAGCAATATTAAGGAAAAACAGTAGCTCACTTAATTGCGGAGCTGGTTCAGTATCAAGGTTAAAATCATAATTAGTTGTTGTATTCTCTTGTTGAAGAGGGACTTCGACATAGTCGTATTCTTCAACAACTCTAAGTTTTCTTGCGGGCATATTTCTCTCTCCTAACAGTACTCTATTATTTTAACACGTTTTCAAGCATAGAAATGTTACAAAACTGTTACAATTTTTACAAAATTAAGAAATTTAGAGAGCAAAATGACTTTTTTGGTATAATAGTTTTCATGAAAAAGATAATTATTAAAGCTACAGCTGAAAGTATTGAACAGGTTCAAGCCCTTCTAGAAGTAGGTGTGGACCGTATTTATGTCGGAGAAAAGGAATTTGGATTACGACTTCCTCACACTTTCTCGTATGACGAATTAAGTCGAATTTCTGACCTAGTCCATGCTGCAGGAAAGGAAATGACAGTGGCTGTCAATGCCTTGATGCACCAAGACATGATGGATCGTATCAAACCATTTTTAGATTTCCTTGCTTCGATAAACGTTGATTATATCACGGTGGGAGATGCAGGCGTCTTTTATGTATTGAAGCGGGATGGCTACAACTTTAAAACCATTTATGATGCTTCTACCATGGTGACAAGTAGCCGTCAGATTAATTTCTGGGGACAAAAGGCTGGTGCTTCAGAAGCTGTTCTTGCTCGAGAAATCCCATCTGCAGAGCTCTTCAAGATGCCAGAAATCTTAGAGATTCCTGCTGAAGTATTGGTTTATGGGGCCAGTGTGATTCATCATTCCAAACGCCCTCTTTTGCAGAATTACTACAATTTTACGCACATCGATGACGAAAAGACGAGAGAGCGCGATCTCTTTTTGGCAGAACCAGGAGATCCAGAAAGCCACTATTCTATCTTTGAGGACAAGCATGGAACTCATATTTTTGCCAATAATGACCTGGATTTGATGACCAAACTCTCTGAATTAGTGGAGCATGGTTTCACCCACTGGAAGTTAGAGGGGATTTATACACCTGGTCAAAACTTTGTGGAAATTGCCAAGTGTTTTGTGAAAGCACGTGAGCTTTTAGAAGCTGGGACTTTCACATCTGATCAAGCCTTCTTATTGGATGAGCAGATTCACCAATTGCATCCTAAGAATCGTTTCCTTGACACTGGATTTTATGATTACGATCCAGACATGGTTAAATAAAGGAGAAAAGCCTGCCAAGAGTGCGGGCCTTCCTTTTTGGTGATGGTAAAGAATGAGAATTGTCAAAACAATTCCCAAACCATTGCCTTTCGACTGGATTTGCTATAAAATAGACAAGATTGATAATCTAACTAATATACTTGTAATATACTAGGAGATATGATGACAAAACAATTGAAACGTCCTGAGGTTCTATCACCTGCGGGAACACTTGAAAAACTAAAGGTTGCTGTTCGCTATGGTGCGGATGCCGTCTTCATCGGTGGTCAGGCCTATGGTCTTCGTAGCCGTGCAGGGAACTTCACCTTCGAGCAAATGGAAGAAGGAGTCCAATTTGCGGCCAAGTATGGTGCCAAGGTCTATGTTGCGGCCAATATGGTCATGCATGAAGGAAATGAAGTTGGAGCTGGTGAATGGTTCCGTCGCTTACGGGATATAGGTATTGCAGCGGTCATTGTATCAGACCCTGCCTTGATTACCATTGCAGCGACAGAAGCTCCTGGCTTGGAAATTCACCTCTCTACCCAAGCTAGTGCCACCAACTATGAAACTCTAGAGTTTTGGAAAGACTTGGGCTTGACACGGGTCGTTTTGGCTCGTGAAGTTTCTATGGAAGAGCTAGCTGAGATTCGTAAGCGGACGGGCGTTGAGATTGAAGCCTTTGTTCATGGAGCGATGTGTATTTCCTATTCAGGTCGCTGTACCCTTTCCAATCATATGAGTATGCGGGATGCCAACCGTGGCGGATGTTCCCAATCTTGTCGTTGGAAGTATGATCTCTATGATATGCCATTTGGCCAAGAACGTAAGAGTCTCAAAGGGGAAATCCCTGAAGAATTCTCGATGTCAGCTGTGGATATGTCGATGATTGACCATATCCCTGATATGATTGAAAATGGAGTGGACAGTCTCAAGATTGAAGGTCGGATGAAGTCCATTCACTATGTCTCTACCGTAACGAACTGCTACAAGGCAGCTGTTGATGCTTATTTGGAAAGTCCTGAGAAGTTTGAAGCGATTAAGCAAGATCTAGTAGATGAAATGTGGAAGGTAGCCCAACGTGAGTTGGCTACAGGATTCTATTACGGAACACCATCTGAAAATGAGCAACTGTTTGGGGCTCGTCGGAAGATTCCAGAGTACAAGTTTGTCGGAGAAGTGGTAGCCTATGATGCGGACAAGCAAATTGCGACCATTAGACAACGGAATGTCATCAATGAAGGAGACCAAGTAGAATTTTACGGACCTGGGTTCCGTCATTTTGAAACAGTCATTGAAGATTTGCATGATGCCAAGGGCAATAAAATTGATCGGGCTCCAAATCCGATGGAGTTATTGACCATTCATATGCCAACACTAGTTGAACCAGGTGATATGATCCGTGCACTCAAAGAAGGCTTGATCAACCTCTATAAAGAAGATGGAACTAGCCAAACAGTTCGTGCCTAAAACGTAAAAAAAACACCGCAGGCTTCCCAAGCTTGGAAGTTTACGGTGTTTTTTGTTGTGCGATTCGAATCGTATGTGGAACGAGACTAATCTTTTGAATGTCTGAAATTCGAATGATAGTTGACATACTCTTTTTAAAATTCTTGACAATGAGTTGTTTTCGTTCCTGATCATATTTCACGATATCGCCTGTAAAACTCTTATTTTGGAAGATGACATGGACTCCTTGTTTTTTTCGAAGGGCCAGTTCAATAATTTGAATCGTTTTACCATCCTCTAAAGGAGCTGGTTGAGAGGTTTTATCGTTGAAAAATTCATTGGCTCGGTCCTTGAGAAGCTCAAGAAATCTTTTCATAGCATAATTCTCCATAAGTTGATACAATATATTATAGAAAATTTCATTCATTTTGTAAAATTTTTTACGAATTATTAAGGTGAAAGACATTGAAAGGAGTATGAAATGGCAGATTTTAGTTTTGAAATTGTAGAACAACTCTTGGTCTTATCTGAAAATGAAAAAGGATGGACCAAGGAGTTAAACCGGGTTAGCTTTAATGGAGCACCTGCCAAATATGATATCCGAACTTGGAGCCCAGACCATACGAAGATGGGCAAGGGGATCACGCTCACCAATGAAGAATTCCAAGTTCTGCTAGATGCATTTAAACAGTAATAGGCTGAGTAAGAAAGAGTGTGGGACAGAAATCGGTAATTCGTTAGAATTCGATTTCGTCGTCCCACCTCCGCACAGTTGAGTAGGGCTGTAAAAACTGATGAAATCAGCGTGGTAGAGCCCACTCAACCACTGCATCTTGCTCGATAATCCAAAGACAATTGAGAGGCTAGGACTTTTGTCCCAGCCTCTTTTTTGATGCTTTCTATAATTATAGTTTGAAACTATATCCCATTCAAGAAAACAAGATTAACGCAAATCATTGTGGATGATGGGATAGACTGTTATAATAACCTTATTCGTTTATCTCATGTAGCACTTATAGGAAAGGAATCCATATGTCAGATTTACTAAGTATTTATAAAGAATTGCAAGCTAAAAAATGGGTGGACTTGAGTCACCAAATCAATGCAGAAAGTCCACACTTCCCAGCCCTTCCTGCTCTGCAACAAGAAGACCTTTTCACATTAAAAGACGGTTTCCATGTCCAAAAATTTACAGTAGTTGGTCAATACGGAACACATATTGATGCACCGATTCACTTTGTAGAAGGTGGCCGTTGGTTGGATGAGATTGACCTCAAAGATCTCCTCTTGCCACTCTATGTTATCGACAAGTCTAAAGAAGTGGCAGCTAATCCAAACTTTATCTTGAGCAAACAAGATATCTTAGATTTTGAAGCTGAACATGGACAAATTGTAGAAGGAGCTTTTGTTGCCTTCCGTAGTGATTGGTCAAAACGTTGGCCAGATCAAGATGCTATGCGTAACCTCGATGAAAATGGGGTTCAACAAAGTCCAGGATGGAGCCGTGAAGCTTTGGAATTCTTGATTCATGAACGCCATGTTAAGGCTGTGGGTCATGAAACCTTTGACACAGATGCTGGTATTCCAGCAGCAGAGCATGGCTTGGTCAATGAATACTACCTTTTGGAACAAAATATCTACCAAGTAGAAGTCTTGAACCACTTGGATCAAGTGCCAGCAGTAGGTGCCTTGATTTCAATTGCCTTCCCTCACTGGGACAAGGCAACTGGTTCACCTGTTCGTGCCATTGCTATCTTGCCTTAAAAAAACAGAGCCTGAAGCGTATCTTCAGGCTCTTTTATATGGATGTTGAAATCTATTAGTGAATCTGATGGTTATCTTATCAAACCTAGTTATCTTACAAAAATGTAAGGAAAGAAAGTTAAAATGAAAGATTAGACTATGGTAGCTCCAATGATGATCCATTAAAATAAAAACAGAAGAAAAAGGCTTGTCAGACAAACCTTTTCTGATATTAGCGCATGGTAACGAATTCTTCGGATCCAGTTGGATGAATAGCGACGGTTGCATCGAAATCAGCTTTTGTGGCTCCCATCTTGATAGCAACGGCAAATCCTTGGATCATTTCATCCACCCCATATCCAAGTCCATGGAGACCGACAACGGTTTCTTCCGGTCCTGCAGTGATGAGTTTAAATTTAGCCAACTGACGATGCTGGGTCACAGCTGAATACATAGAGGCGAAACTTGAAGTATAGACCTTGATGGCGTCTTTTCCATATTGTTTTTCGGCTTCTTCTTGAGTGAGACCGACTGTACCAATAGCGGGATGGGAAAAGATAACGGTCGGAATGGTTGCGTAGTCCATTTTAGCATCGGTTTTTCCATTAAAGAGACGTTCGGATAGGGTACGCCCTGCCTTGATAGCGACAGGAGTTAATTCTTTTTCGCCTGTGACATCTCCAAGAGCATAGATGTCAGGAACAACCGTATTCTGGTATTCATCCACTGCAATGAATCCTTTTTCATTTAAGGTGACACCTGCGGCTTCTAGATTAAGGTCTTGGACGTTTGGTTTTCGGCCGGTCGCCCAGATGACATGATCAGCGACAAAAGATGTTTGATCTTCGAAATAGACTCGGATTTGACCATTTTCTTCCTTTGTGAGTCGGACAGGAACCTTGTGAGGATGGAGAGGCAATCCTTGTTTATCCATCTCCTCCATTAAGCCATCGACAATGTAAGAATCAAACTTTCTTAAAGGACGATCCCCTCGAACGAAGAGGTCTGTCTTAACACCAAGGGCATGTAGCACACCGGCTAGTTCTACCGCAATGTAGCCAGCGCCAATAATGGCAACTGATTTTGGTAGTTCTTCCCAAGCAAAGACATCGTCAGAGGTTTCTCCTAGGTCTGCTCCAGGTAGATCTGGGATGTAAGCATGAGCCCCTGTAGCGATCACAATGTGTTTAGCCTTGATGGTTTCCCCGTTGACTTCGACTGTATGGGCGTCGACAAAGCGAGCGCGACCTTGGATATACTCCACACCATTTCGTTTAAAACTGCCATCATAAGAAGAACGAGCCCGATCAATATAAGCTTCGCGATTTTTTCTTAAGGTCGCAAAATCAAAATTGGTCTGTTCAGAAGTAAACCCATAATCTGGACCGTAATCACGAATGGCTTCAGCAATTTGGGCGCCATACCACATAATTTTTTTAGGGACACATCCTTTGTTGACACAGGTCCCACCTAGCTGTTTTTCTTCAATAACAGCAGCGCGGGCTCCATGTTCTCCAGCTCGGTTCATGGTAGCAATCCCTCCGCTACCTCCACCAATGGAGATAATATCAAATTCTTTCATGGTTAGTACTCCTTTGTTGATTTACACTTTCATTGTAACAACATGGGTTACAAAAATCAAGAAATTGCCATCGTTGAATAGGAGGAGAAAACAAGATAGCAAAAAAAACGTGCAAAACGGATGATTCTGAATTGAAAAATGAGGAAATATGATATACTAAACTTATAAATTGAAACGCTTTCGAATACTGGAGGAAAGAAATGAAGAAACTTAAAAAATGGCAAATGATTACAGCGACAGGTGCTGCAATAGCAGTTGTAGGAATGGGGAGCTGGCTTGCTTTTGGAAAATCAAGTAGTGGCCCTGAAGAAATGGTCAATATGACACCTATGGTACAAACCGTGAAAGAAGGTTCAATTGCTTCTTCTGTTTTATTGACAGGTAAGGTCACAGCCAATCAAGAACAATATATTTACTTTGACGGAACCAAAGGAGATTTGCAATCTATCCTAGTGAATGTCGGGGATCAAGTAACCGCTGGACAAGCTATTGTTCAATATAGTAGTACAGAAGCACAATCTGCCTATGACGCGGCGGTACGTGCGGTCAATAAGGCAGATCGTCAATTGAACGATCTCTTGACCAATGGAGTGACCATTGACACAACAGGGGATGAGGAAGCAGATAGTAGTTCGGCCTCTCAAGCCCAACGCTCCTTGGATACACAAGTGGGTGATTTGCGCGATGCTCGTGCAGATGCAGTAGCCAATATGGAAAAAGCCAAGGCCTTGTTGGATGCTACAACCGTAAAAAGTAGTACAGATGGAACGGTTGTAGAAGTCAATAAAGATGTTTCCAAATCAACAACCGGAACCAACCAAACTCTGGTTCATATCGTTAGCAACGGTAACCTTCAAGTAAAAGGTGAGTTGTCTGAATACAATCTAGCCAACATTTCAGTTGGTCAGGAAGTGACCTTAACCTCTAAGGTCTATCCTGGAAAAAAATGGACCGGAAAGATTAGCTACGTTGCCAACTATCCGACAGATGCAGGTCAGGCTGGTGCAAATGCCGCAGGTTCTGGACAAGGAACAGGGGGAGCTAAATATCCATTTACGGTAGACATTACCAGTGAGATTGGTGATTTGAAACAAGGTTTCTCTGTCAATATTGAAGTAAAAAGTTCAACCATCCATCCTTTAGTTCCTGTGACCAGTGTCTTATCAGATGGCGATCAAAGCTATGTTTGGACCATTGAAGCTGGCAAGGCTAAAAAAGTCAATGTTACCTTAGGAAATGCAGATGCAGAAAATCAAGAAGTCTTATCTGGTTTGAACAAGGATGCTCAAGTCATCACCAACCCTTCTGGCGATTTGGAAGATGGGAAAGAGGTCGGAAAATATGACAAAATTGATTGAGCTGAAAAACATCAATAAAAGTTATCAAAATGGCGATCAAACCCTACAGGTATTAAAGGATATCCATTTAGATGTGGAAGAAGGGGAATTTCTAGCTATTATGGGACCTTCCGGGTCTGGTAAATCTACCCTAATGAACATCATTGGACTTCTAGATCGTCCGACCAGCGGTGAGTACAGGCTAGAGGGGGAAGAAGTTGGAAATCTCAGTGAGAAGAAATTAGCCCAGGTTCGTAATGAGCAAATAGGCTTTGTCTTCCAACAATTCTTTCTTCTATCAAAACTCAATGCTTTTCAAAATGTCGAGCTTCCCTTGATTTATGCAGGAGTAAATCCTTCTAAACGAAAGGAATTAGCTGAACAATTTTTAAAGAAAGTTGAGCTAGATACGCGGATGCACCACCTTCCTTCGGAACTGTCCGGAGGGCAAAAACAACGGGTGGCCATCGCGCGTGCTTTAGTCAATCATCCTTCTATTATCTTAGCGGATGAACCAACAGGAGCTCTCGACTCCAAGACCGGCGATCAGATTATGGAGCTTTTGACAGCCCTCAATCAAGAAGGGAAAACTATCATCATGGTGACCCACGAAACAGAGATTGCTGCCTATGCCAAACGTCAGATTGTCATTCGAGATGGAGTGATTTCTTCGGATAGCCGCAACGAAAGGAGGGCCTGATGCAGAACTGGAAATTCGCTATTAGTTCCATTATGGGACATAAAATGAGATCGTTCTTAACCATGGTAGGGATTATCATCGGGGTTGCCTCAGTCGTTGTCATCATGGCTCTCGGAGATGGGATGAAAGCGGGAGTGACTAAGACCTTTACCAAGGATCAACAATATGTTCAGATTTCCTACTCCGCTCGAAAGAGTGGCTACATGACTGGTTTTAATCTTGGCCCAGAACCTGTCTCAGAAGAAGGAGGCGCAGAAGGTGGTGGCGAAGGCGGTGTTGCCAGTGAAGAAGACCAAGGAATGTCACCGCCAGCAGGCTATGGAGAGGAAACTAGCGAGGACGTTGACAACCCAATCCTTGAAACACCACCCGTCGTTCAAGAAGAATGGGTTAAGGAATTAACCAAGATTCCTGGTATTGATGGCTACTATGTTGGAAATACGGCCAATGCCACTATCTCCTATCAGAAGAAAAAATCTGAAGGGGTCAATATCATGGGGGTTAATGATACTTATTTCTCAGTAAGAAAATTTGAATTGGTTTCAGGAAGAAAACTAAATCCTTCAGATTATCAGAGTTTCTCACGGGTCATCATGTTGGATGAAGGTTTAGCTTCGACCTTATTTGGGACGGAAAGTGCCCTCAACCAAGTGGTTGCTGTCGGAGACAACAACTATCGGGTGGTAGGGATCTTCAAGGATCCAAATGCTGGATCTGCATTATACGGGGTTTCTTCTGGAGGAAGTGCCTTGATGGCCAATACCCAAGTAGCTTCAGAATTTGGAACAGAAGAAATTTCTACTATTGTGGTACATATCCCAGATGTCAAACAGATTAAACCAACTGGGATCGAAGCAGCGAAAAAATTAACCGAGTTATCGGGAGTTCGCCAAGGAGAGTTCCAAATCTTTAACATGGATAGTATCTTGGAGCAGACCAATCAAATGCTCAGTATTATGACAACAGTCATCGGAGCGATTGCAGGAATCTCCCTTCTCGTTGGTGGGATTGGGGTCATGAATATCATGTTGGTATCTGTGACTGAGCGGACACGTGAAATCGGTCTGAGAAAAGCTCTTGGAGCTACTCGTGGAAAAATCTTGATTCAATTCCTCATCGAATCCATGGTCTTGACCATGATGGGAGGAATTCTCGGTCTGGGATTGGCTTATGGTGTCAATGCCCTCATCGCCACAGCTGCCGCAGGTGCTCTAGAAGGACCACCAGTCGTCTCCATGTCAGTGGCTATCGGAAGTATCATCTTTTCAGCTTGTGTCGGAATTGTCTTTGGTATCTTACCAGCAAGCAAGGCATCAAAACTCGATCCGATTGAAGCTCTTCGCTATGAATAAGGATGAATGACCTACATGCTTGAATCGGATGAAGCAGAATTTGATCATGAATGAATGGAATGTGATGGAAAAGGGAGAAGGAACCCTTTCCTTCCATTCCTTTTTTCATTTTTCCTGCTCAAGAATAGTGTATTTCCCCGTCAAATATGATAAAATAGGGGAGAATAACTTAGGAGGTTCCAAATGACTACTGAACATATGGAAGAATTAAATGACCAGCAGATTGTCCGTCGCGAAAAGATGGCGGCCCTTCGTGAACAAGGAATCGACCCATTTGGAAAGCGATTCGAACGAACTGCAGATTCTGGTCAATTGAAAGAAAAATATTCAGAATTAGATAAAGAACAACTTCATGATTTGAACGAAACGGCCATTATTGCGGGTCGTCTTGTAACCAAACGTGGGAAAGGGAAGGTTGGCTTTGCCCACCTTCAAGACCGTGAAGGTCAAATCCAAATTTACGTTCGGAAAGATGCGGTCGGTGAAGAAAATTATGAAATTTTCAAAAAGGCTGACCTTGGAGATTTCCTTGGGGTAGAAGGTGAAGTGATGCGGACAGACATGGGTGAACTTTCCATCAAAGCTACTCACATCACCCATTTGTCTAAAGCCCTTCGTCCCTTGCCTGAAAAATTCCATGGCTTGTCTGATGTGGAAACCATCTACCGCAAACGCTACTTGGATTTGATTTCGAACCGTGAAAGCTTTAACCGCTTTGTAACCCGTTCGAAAATCATTTCAGAAATCCGTCGTTACTTGGATGGTCAAGGCTTCCTTGAAGTAGAAACACCTGTTCTTCACAATGAAGCTGGTGGAGCATCTGCGCGTCCGTTTATCACTCACCACAATGCCCAAAACATTGACATGGTACTTCGTATCGCGACCGAGCTTCACTTGAAACGTTTGATCGTTGGTGGAATGGAGCGCGTCTATGAAATCGGACGTATCTTCCGTAACGAAGGAATGGATGCTACCCACAACCCTGAATTCACCTCCATCGAAGTCTACCAAGCCTATGCTGACTACCAAGATATTATGGACTTGACGGAAGGGATTATCCAACACGCTGCGAAAGCCATTCATGGGGATGGTACTGTTAACTACCAAGGAACTGAAATCAAGATCAATGAACCATTCAAGCGTGTCCACATGGTGGATGCCATCAAGGAAATTGCTGGTGTTGACTTCTGGCAGGAAATGAGCTTTGAAGAAGCAGCAGCCCTTGCCAAAGAAAAACATGTGCCAGTTGAAAAACACTACACTGAAGTGGGGCATATCATCAATGCTTTCTTCGAGGAATATGTAGAAGAAACCTTGACACAACCAACCTTTGTCTATGGACACCCTGTAGCTGTATCTCCATTGGCTAAGAAGAATGACGAAGATCCTCGTTTCACGGATCGTTTTGAGCTCTTCATCATGACCAAGGAATATGCTAATGCCTTTACAGAATTGAACGACCCAATCGACCAATTGGAGCGTTTCGAAGCGCAGGCACGCGCCAAAGAATTGGGAGACGACGAAGCAACTGGAATTGACTACGATTATGTAGAAGCTCTTGAATATGGTATGCCACCAACAGGAGGATTGGGAATCGGTATCGACCGTCTCTGCATGCTCCTTACTGATACAACTACTATCCGTGACGTATTGCTCTTCCCAACTATGAAATAAGCTAAAAGAAAACACTGATCGCAAGATCAGTGTTTTTGAATGTATACAGACTACTGTTTTACATAAGACAACTAGATGATTTTCAAAAAATAACTTTTATTTTTTTGTTATTTAAGAAGATTAAAAACTTTCCGCAGTGAGAAAAGTTCCTGAAACTAAATTGTTTCAGGAACTCGGGAGTTTTGGAACCTTAGGTCCAAAACTAAGTCATGGAACTTCTTCGAAGTTCGCTGACGTCCGCATTCACCTAAGGAAAGTTTCTAAATAGACTTTGCCTCTATTCTAAAACAATTATCTTGCTATCAGTGTTTTTTAGTCTTCCAAATAGGAAGTATCATTCCATTGTAAGAGGTCAAAGTGCTCAAAATCATCTGTAGTCAAAATGGTCACACTGGCATTGGTGAGACCACCATTTTTGCGAAGTTCTTCTGGTTTATAGCCAAGTAGGGTCCGGATAGAAGCGGTTAAATTAGCCCCATGGCCAACGATAAGAACGGTATCGAATTTTTTTCCTTTCAAGCTTTTCACAAAATCAAAGGTCCGCTTGGTTGTATCAGAAAGGGATTCCGCATCGAATAGATCGTGATGGAATTGTGATAGATCGTGGCGGAAAGCATCCATTTCTTGAGGATATTTGGATCGAATGGTATCAATTTTACATCCTTCCAATTGTCCTAGACTCCATTCCCGCAAATCAGAGATTTCTTCTACATGGATGGGGAACTGATTTTGATCCATAATCAGTTGGGCGGTGTCGACTGCTCGTTTTAAATCACTAGAAAAGACGGCATCAAATCTTATCGGTGAAAGAGCATACCCTAGTTTTTTGATTTGCTGGATGGAAGAAGGAAGAAGTGGTGAATCGCCATTGGCCCCTTGAATACGGCCCTCCTCGTTCCACTCAGTGCGTCCATGACGGACAAAATATAGTTTCATAGTGGTTTTATCCTTTACTCGACCAAGTTTTCGAAGCTAGCCTTGACAAAATCAGCTAAATCTTGTGCCTTGATTTGAATACTGTGACCAACTTCACCTGCAGAGACAATCATCTGATCTAGTTCCAAGGCAGATTGGTCAATGAAAATAGGGTAGTTGTGTTTTTGTCGAATGCCAACAGGATTATTGGCCCCGTGGACATAGCCTGTTGTTTTTTCTAAGTCTTTCTGTGGAATCATGTTGACTTTTTTATTGCCAGATAGTTTGGCCAATTTTTTCTCTGACAGGTGGGCAGAGATGGGAACAATTCCGATAACAGGACCAGTTTTATCACCAGTCAGGGCCAATGTCTTATAAATTTGCTCAGTCCTAATCCCTTCTGGAATTATTCCTTCAAGGGCATTGATTTGTAATCCCATATGGGGGATCTTTGCTTTTTGCAAAATTTGTTCCACCAATGTTTTTTTTACTTTTTGTTTTTTCGCCATCTTACTATTGTCTTTCTCTAAATTTTCTAATATTATATCATACTCTTTGAGTTGCAGTTTAAGAGAAAAAGAGGCGTCTGCCTCTTTTAATTCTTTTCTACTGTAAATAGTTTTCGGTAGATTTTCTCTTGATCTTGTGTGGGTGCAATCTGGTTCAAGTCCAAGTAGTGGGTGAAGCCATTCAATTGCCCTTGAGAGGTATACTGGTGAAGATCATATTCATCATCAGTAGATGGAGCTGCATTGTAATAGCCGTCATCATAACCATAAGTTGGAATCCAGAGGGCGGTAAATTTATCAGTGGAGATACTATGTTCTTCCATGAAGTAGGTCCCGATATAGATTCCGATATTTTTGGCTCCCAATGATGCTAGCTTGGCACGGAAGGCTTCCACTCCGGCGTTCATATCACCCATGGTTTTTTCTTCTACATCCAGCCAATAATAGGTTGGTTTGTATTTTTTGGATGCCTGATAGAACTCTTCTGCTTCCTTTTCCATTTCTTTTTTGTCCTTGGCAGCTACGTAAGCATAAACCGCAACTGGAATATTTCGTTTTTGAAACTCTTTAATATGAGTTTCATATGATTTGTCTATTCCATTTAAATAAGTCGCAGCATTTTCTTTTTTAGCTTGAGCGCCACTATGAACGCGAACAATGACCCCAGAAACATTCTGTGCTAAGAGATCATAATCAATCTCGCTTGGTAATTGCCAACCAGAGATGTCGATAATTGGTCGATTCAAAAATTCTTGATCTAGTTCTTCTACTGAGTCAGAAGAAGAGGAAGATGGGACTTTTGATTGATTGGTTTTCTTTGCCTCTTGTGTGGTCTTGCTTCTAGCAAGTTGATTCCTTTGAATATCTGCTACTGTCTTAGAAATGAGCAGAAAGGAAAAGATGCTTAAGAAAAAGACGAAGAGGACAATTGGTTTAATCCTTTTTCTCATACAGAATCATTTTACCGCAAAAGATGGAAAAAGGCAAAACAAAGGGTCTGAAAGCGCAAAAACAAACGATTGTCGTAAAAATGCGGATTACTTTTTTGGACTAAGCTAGTAGGAGGAAAAAAAGGGCTAGACTGATCTGATTAATCCTCTATGACAGGTGAAAACCGAATCTTATTTGGTATTTCCTTTTTTTTACTATTGAAAGGTGATATAATGAAGACTGAAAATTAGAAGTATGGGTGTTACATGAAATTAGAAAAACGTCATTTTTTAAACTATTCAATCCTGATTCCGTACCTCCTTTTGTCAATATTAGGATTGATTATTGTCTACTCGACAACGAGTGCATTAGCCATCCAAAAAGGAGTTAGTCCTTTTGGGATGATCAAAAGCCAGGGAATCTTTTTTGTTCTGAGTTTGGTTACCATTCTCTTTATCTATAAGGTGAAATTGAATAACCTTAAGAAAAAGGCTTTCATTGGGATTGTTATCATTGCGGAGACGATCCTTCTCTTGCTATCGCGTTTTATCACAGACACGGTGAATGGGGCGCATGGGTGGTTGAATTTTGGAGGTTTCTCTATTCAGCCAGCTGAGTACTTGAAAATTATCCTAGTTTGGTATTTGGCCTTGGTTTTCTCTAAAAAGCAAGAAGAGATTCAGCAATATGATTACCAGGCACTTACCCATAATCAATGGATTCCTCGTGATTTGGCAGATTGGCGTTGGATGGTGCTCTTCTTGATCGCTATTGTAGTAATCATGCCAGACTTAGGAAATGCGACCATTCTCGCACTAACAACTTTAATCATGATTAGTGCAAGTGGGATAGCCTACCGCTGGTTCTCAAGCCTATTAGCTATGCTAGTGGGGGGATCGACTGTTCTCCTTTATTCCATCAAGTTAATTGGGGTTGAGAGATTTTCTAAAATCCCTGTCTTTGGATATGTAGCGAAACGTTTCAGTGCTTTTTATAATCCCTTTAATGATTTATCAGATTCTGGACACCAATTGGCCAATTCCTATTACGCCATGAGTAATGGGGGCTGGTTTGGCTTAGGGCTTGGAAATTCGATTGAAAAGCAAGGGTATTTGCCAGAAGCACATACAGACTTTGTCTTTTCGATCGTCATTGAAGAACTTGGTTTTGTGGGAGCTAGTCTCATCTTAGCCTTGTTGTTCTTCTTAATTTTGCGTATTATTCTTGTGGGGATACGGGCAAGAGATCCATTTAATTCGATGATGGCCATCGGTATAGGAGGGATGCTTCTGACTCAAACCTTTATTAATATTGGTGGGATTTCTGGGTTGATTCCTTCGACAGGGGTGACCTTCCCCTTCCTATCACAAGGAGGAAATAGTTTGTGGGTCTTATCTATTGCGATTGCCCTTGTCTTAAATATTGATGCGAGTGAAAAGCGCGCCCTGGCTATTCAAGAGGCTCCTTCATACGAGAAGCCTCAGAAGATCCAAAGCTATTACTAAGCCGGAGTGAGTAAAGAAAGGAGTTATCATGACTTTACAAAAACTAGAGAGCTATACCAACAAAGAGATTATCAAAGAAGAAGTTGAGATTTTAACCACTATTTTAGAAGACATTGCTAAAAATTTGGTGAGTCCAGAAACCTTTGATAAGATTCTTGAATTGAAAAAACTATCTGTCTCAAAAGACTATTTAAAATTGGATCAAATTGTTAGAGAGCTATCAAATGAAGAGATGATCGTGATTTCTCGATACTTTGCCATTCTCCCCTTATTGATTAATATCTCTGAAGATGTCGATTTGGCTTTTGAAATCAATCATCAGAATAATGTGGGACAGGACTATCTAGGGAAACTATCGTCAACCATCCGCCAGGTGGCTGAGACTGAAAATGCTCAGGAAATTTTGGAACGCCTCAACGTGGTACCAGTATTGACAGCTCATCCGACCCAAGTGCAACGGAAAACCATGTTGGACCTAACCACTCAGATTCACAGCCTTTTGCGCCAACACCGGGATGTAAAAGCAGGCTTGATGAACGAGACCAAATGGTACAATAATTTGCGTCGAAATATTGAAATTATGATGCAAACCGATATGATCCGTGAAAAGAAACTCAAGGTAACAAATGAGATTACCAATGTCATGGAATACTATAATAGTTCCTTCCTTCAGGCTGTTCCTAACTTAATGTTGGAATACAAACGTCTTGCCAAGGAGCAAGGGATCGAGTTACAGCAACCTAAACCGATTACGATGGGAATGTGGATTGGTGGAGACCGGGATGGGAATCCTTTTGTAACTGCTGAGACCTTGAAGCGATCAGCTACCATTCAAAGTGAAGTTATTCTAAACTACTATATTCAGAAAATATCTAGCCTATATCGGAATTTCTCCCTTTCTACCAATCTTTCAAAAACCAGTCAAGCGGTTGAAGAGATGGCGGCCCGTTCGAGTGATACCTCTGTCTTTAGAGAGAAGGAACCCTACCGTCGAGCCTTCCATTATATTCAATCCAAATTGGTCCAAACCTTATTGAATATTAAGGAATGGTCAGTAGTTGGCTCAACAGTAGATGAGCGCCATCCAATTGAACGTCTTCTCGGTGCTCACACCCATCAACAAGGAGTGGTTTCCGATTATATCGGTACCCGTATCAGTGGTGCTATCCAAGAGTTGGCAGAAGATCGTCCTCCTTATTACGAAACAGTTGAAGAATTTAAACAGGATTTGACCCTGATTCAAGAATCATTGATTGAAAATAAGGCAGAGGCTTTAATCTCAGGTGAGTTTGCTGAGTTATTAGAAGCAGTAGAAGTCTTTGGATTCTTCTTGGCTTCGATTGATATGCGTCAAGATTCGAGTGTCCATGAAGCCTGTGTTGCAGAACTATTAAAAGAAGCAGGGATTAATGATCACTACAGTGATTTGTCAGAAGACGAAAAGTGCGAGTTGCTGTTACAAGAGTTGTTAGAAGATCCTCGGATTTTATCTGCTACCCATGCAGAAAAATCAGAATTGCTTGAGAAAGAATTAGCTATTTTCCAAACAGCGCGTGAATTAAAAGACCGCTTAGGAGAAGATGTCATTCGTCAAACAATTATTTCTCACGCGACCAGTGTATCTGATATGCTTGAGTTGGCCATTATGTTGAAAGAAGTGGGACTGATTGATAAGGAAAGCGCACGTGTGCAAATTGTTCCCCTCTTTGAGACGATCGAAGACTTAGATCAGTCTGAGGATACGATGAGAAAGTATCTTTCACTTCCAATAGCTAAACGATGGATTGCTTCTAAGAATAACTACCAAGAAATTATGCTGGGTTATTCAGATAGTAATAAAGACGGTGGTTATCTATCTTCTTGTTGGACTCTTTATAAGGCCCAACAACAATTAACAGCGATTGGCGACGAATTTGGTGTCAAGATCACCTTCTTCCATGGCCGTGGTGGAACGGTTGGTCGTGGTGGTGGCCCAACCTATGAAGCTATCACCTCACAACCATTAAGATCCATTAATGACCGAATTCGTTTGACTGAGCAAGGTGAGGTCATTGGCAACAAATATGGGAATAAGGATGCAGCTTATTACAACTTAGAAATGTTGGTCTCTGCAACAATTAACCGGATGATTGCTAAGATGAAGAGTGAAAAGAGCATGTCCGATCAGTACAATGAGATTATGGATCAGATTGTCAATCGTAGCTATGATATTTATCGTGAACTGGTTTTTGGCAATGAACATTTCTATGATTACTTCTTCGAATCCAGTCCGATTAAGGCCATTTCTAGTTTCAATATTGGTTCCCGTCCAGCAGCCCGTAAGACCATCAAAGAAATCGGTGGTTTGCGTGCCATTCCATGGGTCTTCTCATGGTCACAGAGCCGCGTGATGTTCCCTGGCTGGTACGGTGTAGGGTCCAGTTTTAAAGAATTTATTGATGCTGATCCTGAAAACATTGAAACCTTACGTTATATGTACCAAAAATGGCCATTCTTCAAGTCTCTTCTTTCAAACGTAGATATGGTGCTTTCAAAAGCCAATATGAACATTGCTTTTGAATACGCCAAGCTGTGTGAAGAAGAAGAGGTTCGTGACATCTTCAATATTATCCTGGACGAGTGGCAATTGACTAAGGATGTTATTTTACAGATTGAAGGTCATGATGAACTCTTGGCTGAGAACCCTTATCTAAAAGATAGTTTAGATTATCGTATGCCATACTTTAATGTTCTGAACTATATTCAATTAGAATTAATTAAACGCCAAAGACGCGGTGAATTGCCTGCCGATCAGGACAAGTTGATTCATATCACGATCAATGGTGTCGCGACAGGATTGCGTAATTCTGGTTAATCGTGACCCCTTAAAACCAATCCCAATTAAAGGGATTGGTTTTTTTACTGGAATAAAGTGAAAATGATTGTGAAAAACACGTAAAATAGGTCACAAAAAATGAAATATCTAGCTGTTTATTTCAAAAAAGAAGTGGAAATGAGATTTCACAAACTTTCATTTGGATAAATTCCTTTAAGAAAAAAGAAATAAGAAAAAAAGCTAGTAAAACACTTGCAATTTAGACGAAATTTGATAAAATAGTAAGGAAAGTTAGACTGTATTGCCTACTGTCTATCTATAAAATATATTTTATTGGAGGCTTTTACTCAAATGGCAAAAGAAAAATACGATCGTAGTAAACCACACGTTAACATTGGTACTATCGGACACGTTGACCACGGTAAAACTACCCTAACTGCAGCTATCACAACTGTTTTGGCACGTCGCTTGCCTTCATCAGTTAACCAACCTAAAGACTATGCGTCTATCGATGCTGCTCCAGAAGAACGCGAACGCGGTATCACTATCAACACTGCGCACGTTGAGTACGAAACTGAAAAACGTCACTACGCTCACATCGACGCTCCAGGACACGCGGACTACGTTAAAAACATGATCACTGGTGCCGCTCAAATGGACGGAGCTATCCTTGTAGTAGCTTCAACTGACGGACCAATGCCACAAACTCGTGAGCACATCCTTCTTTCACGTCAGGTTGGTGTTAAACACTTGATCGTCTTCATGAACAAAGTTGACTTGGTTGACGATGAAGAATTGCTTGAATTGGTTGAAATGGAAATCCGTGACCTTCTTTCAGAATACGATTTCCCAGGTGATGACCTTCCAGTTATCCAAGGTTCAGCTCTTAAAGCTCTTGAAGGTGATGCTAAATACGAAGACATCATCATGGACTTGATGAACACTGTTGATGAGTACATCCCAGAACCAGAACGCGATACTGACAAACCATTGCTTCTTCCAGTCGAAGACGTATTCTCAATCACTGGACGTGGTACTGTAGCATCAGGACGTATCGACCGTGGTATCGTTAAAGTCAACGACGAAATCGAAATCGTTGGTATTAAAGAAGAAATCCAAAAAGCGGTTGTTACTGGTGTTGAAATGTTCCGTAAACAACTTGACGAAGGTCTTGCAGGGGACAACGTTGGTGTGCTTCTTCGTGGTATCCAACGTGATGAAATCGAACGTGGACAAGTTATCGCTAAACCAGGTTCAATCAACCCACACACTAAATTCAAAGGTGAAGTTTACATCCTTACTAAAGAAGAAGGTGGACGTCATACTCCATTCTTCAACAACTACCGTCCACAGTTCTACTTCCGTACAACTGACGTAACTGGATCTATCGAACTTCCAGCAGGAACTGAAATGGTAATGCCTGGTGATAACGTGACTATCGACGTTGAGTTGATCCACCCAATCGCTGTTGAACAAGGTACTACATTCTCTATCCGTGAAGGTGGACGTACTGTTGGTTCAGGTATGGTTACTGAAATCGAAGCTTAATTCGATCTAGTTCCCAGATTAACAATTATATAGACAGACAGAAAACCCCGTGAAGACGGGGTTTTTATTGTTTTAAAAAGTAAAAGAGTTTGTGCAACCTTTCATTATCACGAAAATTATGGTAAAATAGGTAGTATAAAATTAGAAAAACGAGGTATGTGAAATGTCACGTAAACCATTTATTGCTGGTAACTGGAAAATGAACAAAAACCCAGAAGAAGCAAAAGCATTCGTTGAAGCAGTAGCATCAAAACTTCCTTCATCTGATCTTGTTGAAGCTGGTATTGCTGCACCTGCTCTTGACTTGACAACTGTATTAGCTGCAGCTAAAGGAACTAACCTTAAAGTTGCTGCTCAAAACTGCTACTTTGAAAACGCTGGTGCCTTCACTGGTGAAACTAGCCCACAAGTTTTGAAAGAAATCGGTACGGACTATGTTGTGATCGGTCACTCAGAACGTCGTGACTACTTCCACGAAACAGACGAAGATATCAACAAAAAAGCAAAAGCAATCTTTGCAAATGGTTTGCTTCCAATCATCTGTTGTGGTGAAAGCCTTGAAACTTACGAAGCTGGTAAAGCTGCTGAATTCGTAGGTGCTCAAGTATCTGCTGCTTTGGCTGGTTTGACTCCTGAACAAGTAGCTGCATCTGTTATCGCTTATGAGCCAATCTGGGCAATCGGTACTGGTAAATCAGCTTCACAAGACGACGCACAAAAAATGTGTAAAGTTGTTCGTGACGTTGTAGCTGCTGACTTCGGTCAAGAAGTAGCTGACAAAGTACGTGTTCAATACGGTGGTTCAGTGAAACCTGAAAATGTTGCTGAATACATGGCATGTCCAGACGTTGATGGAGCTCTTGTTGGTGGTGCATCCCTTGATCCAGAAAGCTTCTTGGCATTGTTGAACTTCGTAAACTAATGCAGAATAAAAAAGGCGAGAGACTTCTCGTCTTTTTATTGTCTAAAAAGAGAGTGGGACAGAAATCGGTAATTCGTTAGAATTCGATTTCGTCGTCCCACCTCCGCATAGTTGAGTAGGGCTGTAAAAGCTGATGAAATCAGCGTAGTAGAGCACACTCAACCACTGCGTCTTGCTCGACAATCCAAAGACAATTGAGAGGCTAGGACTTTTGTCCCAGCCTCTTTGTTTGTTATGAGCGTCCTAAGAGTCGTTTAATCAAGGACAAGGTTTTGAATTTCAGAGGATTTGGGTAATAACGGAAGGTTCCCATCTTACGGACGATATAGCCATTAAAGTTTTGTTTGAAACGAAGAACACCATCTGAGCCGTCAAAGATCCCTTGAATGCCTAGGAAATTGTATAAGGTGATTCCTTTTTCTAATGCACGCTTCATGGCATGGTATTGAATCAAGAAGGCAGCAGAGAATTTCTGATATTTGGTATACGAACCACCAAACAAATAGGTCACTTCTGATGGATTATAGATGATCAGGGCACAGGCCAAGGGCACTGTTTCAACTGTTTCGTCAGCCAAGGTCTCCCGGACAATTGTCTTTTGTTTCTCTAATTTTTGTAGCTGTTGCTCATATTGTTTGGATGAAGGATTAAGCAAGGAAATCTTCTGGTCCAAGTAAGCGAGTGCATCAGCTGTATTGATTTCAGCAATGAGAAATTCTGCCTTGTCTCCAAAGGTATCATAGAGATCGTAGTAGTAGTCAAGGCTCTTGTCTTCAAAGCCTTGACGTTTTCCAGTTTCCTCAATAATTTGTTTAAACTGAGGGATTTCCTCTCTCCTAATATTTCGAATGGAAATATCATAGTTGAGGGCAGTCGTAATATTCCGGCTACAGTTCTTGTTGAAGGATTTTAGGAGAGATTTGGGATCAAAATCGGTGAGGTCCTTCAGATAATGCCAAACAGGCTCTCCTCCGGGATAGCCCACTTGTAAGCCATCAAATTGATAGCCAAGATCCAGTAATGATTGGAGGAGCTGTTTTTGCTCTTCTTCAGTCGGATTTCCATTGCTATCGAAAACTTGATAGTGGTCATAGGGTTTTAAAATGAATTCGATACCACCATTTTCTTTTACATAAGCCTGTAATGCTTTGTAAAAATCTGGTAGGTAACGAGTATCCGTAACGATTGGCCCACTATTGATTTCGTAATGCAGGCCTCCCGTCATAGGTAGGCTGTATAAAATGGAAGAGATAGCTAATGTTCCTTGCTCTTCCCATCCAATATAATGAATAGTTGCGCCTCTTTTATGAAGCAAATCAGCCATTTCAATACTCTGTAAAAAAGAGTGATTGGAAGTAGTAAGAGAGTGTTGGTAAAAATCTTCCCTACTAATAATCTTGAATGTCATAGGTCACCTTACTGTTTAATTCTTAGTTTTTTTCGTAATTGATAGGCCTTGTTAACAAGGGGATAAAGCATGCTTGTTGGGAGGTTGAATTCACCAACAAATTCTTCAATCATTGGATTAAATTTTGATTTGAAGTGGTAGAGTCCTCCATCTAAATGGTTCTCAACTCCGCCCATGTTTTGCCAATCAGCCCCACGGTCAAAGGCATGCTGGGCTGTTTCATACCAGGTCAAAATGGCTGGTTGATAGCGGCGGAAGTTCTCATCCATTCCTGCATAGACATTCTCTGAAGTGCCTCCAAATTCAAGAGTTAAGGTTCCAGAAAGAGAAACAATCTCTTGGCCTGCTTTTAGCTCTTGATGGAGAAATTGGATTTCTTCTTCCAAGCGTTCTTTTTCTTGACGGTTATTATCGATCTTGCCTGGTTTTGTTTTTTCGTTAAAACGATTAGCTTCTGCTTGATTTTTTTTCAGTTGCTCTTTGAGTGAAGCAAGACGCTCAGCCAAGTTAATTCTTGATAGAGTGATGTAAGATTGTCCTGCATAGGTTGTTAGCAGTTTCTCATAATAGTCTCTTCCACGAAGATGGATGCCTTTTCGCGCTTCTGTCTTTTTCATCAGAGCTGCAAATTCGTCTAAGAGTTCAGTGCCTCCAAAGATGACTTCAACTCCTTTATTTCGAGCAGTCCGAATGGCTTGCTTGGTAGATTTGGACAGTTGGTCCTCAGTGAAGTATTCCTTGTAGATATTGGCCTGGAAACGTGGTTGAATGGTTTCTCCCATGTCTTCTGTCCGTCCAACCCATTCCACTCCAGATTCTTTTAAGGATTGGATTATAGCTAAAGTAGCCTCTTGATCTTTTACATCTTGGCCGATTAATCCTTTTCTTAGGAAAAGAGAGGGATCAAATTTGGCAAAGACAGCACGCTTGCTTTTAGCATATGTTTTGATGGATTGGAGCATGAAGGCTACTAATTCGCTGTTTTGGTAATCCATAATAGGTCCACGTGGGATATAGAGCATGGTAAAACCAAGTGGAAGTGGTTGGATTAAAATACTTGCGACAGCGACTAGTTTGTGATCTTGGTAAACGCCAAGGCGCTCATTGCCCCAGTTGTCTTTGATCTTTGCCCAATCGGAGCTCTGAAGCAAATTGGTTTGGGGGCTAGTTTTAACGAATTCATCATGTTCTTCGGCAGTAATGCCGATTTTGTAAGTATACATTAATGGAGTACCCACTTTCTAAGGGCGTAAGCAACACCCGACTCATCGTTGGATCGCGTAACAACTTTAGCAATCTCTTTTAATTCAGGACTAGCGTTGTCCATCGCGACTGGGAAGCCAGCAACTTCTAGCATAGCCTGGTCGTTTTCTTGATCGCCGACCGCCATCACTTGGTCTGGACTTAAGTGTAACTTAGACGCTAAGTGTAAGAGCGCCCGGCCTTTATCAACTGTTTTAGGCAAGATTTCAAGGTAAAAAGGTGCGGAACGCACAATCGTAAAACGGTCGTAAAAACTATCTGGAATAGAGGAGAAGATTCTTTCTAAGACTTCCGGTTCGTCGACATACATACACTTGAGAACCGTATGCTGCTTCATTTCTTCTGGTGTCCGGTAGAAAAGATCCGAGTGGACCAATTTGGCTTCATGGACGGTATAGGTACCAATGTTACGATTAGCTGTATAAATGCCAGACTTGGTACTAGCGTGCATAGGAACAGCTAATTTGCGAGCTAGTGCTTCAATATCTAAATAGTCATTGTAGGAGAGGTGTTCTTCATGGAGAGTATCACCAGTGTGGGCGTCTTGAATGAGCCCTCCATTGAAGGTGATGACGAGATCACCCGGCTGATCCAAATGAAGTTCTTCTAACAATCGAAGGACACCAGAACGAGGACGACCAGTTGCTAAGACAACATGGACCCCTTGAGCTTTGGCATCTTGGATGGCTTGGAAAACTTCGGGGGTTACTTGGCCGTCAGATGTTAAAAGGGTCCCATCGATATCAAGGGCAACAAGTTTAATGTTCATCTTTTTCTCCTGTGAAGGTATCGTTAACAATATAGGACTGGAATAATTGTAGTTGAGGTGTAAACAAGCTATTTTCAAGCAACATTTCTTTTGGGAAATAGAAGCGGTTATCCCCTTGTCTGCTACCGGCTAAGGAAGCAACGATAGGAGAGAGAAGGGATAGCTCAGCTAAATTTCCATCCTTTTGGATAATCTCAATTTGAGTACGAGGTTTTTCTGAATCTGGTCGGTAAACGTCGTAAGGAAGGTCAAAGTTTCGATGGATAGCTGTATAATAGGTTGGATCGAAACCGACCTCTTGAATCAATTGTTTGAGAGCAGCTAATTGTTCTTCATCCTTATCTTGAAAGAGGATGGATTTGAAAACCTTACGATTGATAAAACGCTGAGCCAAATCAGAGAGAACAGAGTCAGGACTCTCCATCCAAGATTGAAAGTAGGTATTCATAACGCCGTCATCCAAAGCCAAGTAATCGGCTAGGCTAACTTGGTGTTCAAAAAATGGAATCAGTCGAGGAGAAGTCGCTTGAAAGAACTCTTTATGCGCAAGGTAGAGATGACGTGCCCGCTTGAGCAGGTTCTGCAATAGGACTTCCATCGCTCTAGTAGCCGGGTGGAAGTAGACCTGCATATACATTTGGTAGCGAGAAACAACATAATCTTCAACCGCATGCATCCCATTGACCTGAAAAGCAATTCCGTTTTCTACTGGGCGAATAACACGCAATATACGAGTTAAATCAAAATTTCCGTAAGAAGCACCAGTGAAATAGGCGTCTCGTAGAAGGTAATCCATGCGATCGACATCAATCTGACTAGAGATTAACTGCACTACCTGTTTATTAGGGTAGGTGTGGTCGATAACACTGGCTACCTTTTGAGGAAAATCAGGTGCTACTTGAATTAATATCTGGTAGATTTCTGTTTCAGGACAGGTAATAATTTCCTGGGTCATTTTTTCATGATCAGTATCAAATAGCCCTTCAAAGGTATGCGAATAAGCGCCGTGTCCGATATCATGGAGCAAGGCGGCAACCATGGTAAGAAGGGATTCGCTCGAGTCCCATTGGTCAGTGTATTTCTCATCAAAGATCGATAGGATGCGACGAGCGATTTCATAGGCTCCTAGACAGTGCGAAAAACGACTATGCTCGCCCCCATGAAAGGTAAACCCAGAGGTTCCCAACTGTTTGATGCGACGTAGTCGTTGAAATTCCTTTGTATTAATGAGCTTGTAAATGACTGGGTGATCCACGTGGATATAGTTGTGTACAGGATCCCGAAATACTTTTTCATTCATGCCTCTATTATAGCAGAAAACGGCCTAAATTGGTATCGAGAGATGGTTGCAATAGGAAAAAGAAAGAAGTTTTTGGTAAAATAAAGGAAAGAGGGAAAGGATGGGAACTTTTGAAGATTAGAATACAAAATCAGATTCAATTTGATGATCAAGTGGAAGTGATGGATCAATATTACGAAGGGGAATGGAAGGAAAAAGGTGGCTATCACTATCTGCTTTACGTAAACGAAGAAGGCGAAAAAGTCGCTTTGAAATTTCATAATCAAGAATTGACCATGACGCGCTTTTCAACGCCAAAATCCATCATGAAATTTATAGCTTCAGAGAAAGGTCATGCGCTCATTCCAACTCCCCTAGGCATGCAGCAGTTTGTGATTGATACTCAGGAATATAGATTGGAGCAAAATAGGCTTGGTTTGTCTTATCAGTTGTTGACGGCAGATGAAAGTCAGCAATTCGCTACCTATCACTTAGAATTGACTTGGGAAGACTAGTTTATCAGTAGTTTTTCTTGATTTTTTTACGAGTTGTGGTATAATGAAACCACTCAAGGGAGTAGCTGGCGGGAAACCGCGATAGTGTCGTCATTACGAATTATTTCCGGCACTATATTAAACAGCGAGACTTGTTTTTTTAAAAAACAGGCCAAAAAAGGAGGAGACTGTTTTGTCAAAAGAACAAAATAAAGACTTGTTTTACACACAAACCGCAGAAGAAGTCCTAAAGAAATTGGATTCATCTATCGAAGGTTTGTCAACTGCTCAAGCTCAAGAACGTTTAGCGACTTATGGTCGTAATGAGTTGGAAGAGGGCGAGAAACGTAGCCTACTAGCTAAATTCCTTGATCAATTTAAGGATTTGATGATTATCATCTTGCTTGCGGCAGCGGCACTTTCTGTGATTACAGAAGGGATGGATGGTTTAACAGATGCTATTATCATCTTGGCCGTTGTTGTCTTGAATGCTGCCTTTGGTGTTTACCAAGAAGGTCAAGCAGAAGCAGCCATTGAAGCTCTGAAAAATATGTCTAGCCCGATGGCCCGTGTTCGTCGTGATGGTCATGTTATTGAGATTGACTCGAAAGAATTGGTACCTGGAGATATCGTCTTGCTTGAAGCTGGAGATGTGGTGCCTGCAGATATGCGCTTGTTTGAAGCGGCTTCCCTTAAAATCGAAGAAGCAGCTCTTACAGGGGAATCTGTCCCAGTTGAAAAAGATGTGACAGGACTTGTTGAAGCGGATGCTGGTATCGGGGACCGTGTTAACATGGCTTACCAAAACTCAAACGTAACTTACGGTCGTGGTATTGGTGTTGTGACTAACACTGGTATGTATACAGAAGTTGGTAAGATTGCAGATATGTTGGCTAATGCCGACGAGACAGAGACACCATTGAAGCAAAGCCTGGAACAATTATCTAAGGCCTTGACTTACTTAATCATTGTGATTGCAGTGATTACCTTCTTGGTTGGTGTCTTTGTTCGTGGTGAACATCCATTAGAAGGCTTGATGGTGGCAGTTGCCCTTGCAGTAGCGGCTATTCCAGAAGGGCTTCCTGCCATTGTAACTATCGTTCTATCTTTGGGAACTACAACCCTTGCAAAACGTAATTCGATTGTCCGCAAATTGCCAGCGGTTGAAACTCTTGGTTCAACAGAAATCATCGCATCTGATAAAACAGGTACCTTGACTATGAACCAAATGACGGTTGAGAAAGTTTATACCAACGGTCAATTGCAAAGCTCGGCATCTGAAATTGCTGTTAGCAATAATACCCTCCGTATCATGAACTTTGCCAATGACACCAAGGTGGATCCATCTGGCAAGCTGATTGGTGATCCAACGGAGACAGCTCTTGTACAGTTTGGTTTGGACCACAACTTTGATGTTCGTGAAGTCTTGAAGGATGAGCCACGTGTGGCTGAATTGCCATTTGACTCAGACCGTAAACTCATGTCTACCATTCATAAGGAAGCAGATGGCTCTTACTTTATCGCTGTCAAGGGTGCGCCTGACCAATTGCTCAAACGCGTGACACGCATCGAAGTCAACGGAGAAGTTCGCCCAATCACAGAAGAAGATAAAAATGCTATCCTTGCTACCAACAAAGACTTGGCCAAACAAGCCCTTCGTGTCTTGATGATGGCTTATAAGACCAGCAATGAAATTCCAACCTTGGAATCTGAAATTGTTGAATCTGACCTTATCTTCTCTGGTTTGGTCGGCATGATTGACCCTGAACGTCCAGAAGCTGCAGAAGCTGTTCGTGTCGCTAAGGAGGCGGGCATCCGTCCAATCATGATTACTGGTGACCACCAAGATACAGCGGAAGCTATCGCCAAACGTCTCGGTATCATCGATCCAAATGATACAGAAGACCATGTCTTCACAGGGGCTGAATTGAATGAGCTCTCTGATGAAGAATTCCAAAAAGTCTTCAAGCAATACTCTGTTTACGCGCGTGTATCGCCTGAGCACAAGGTTCGGATTGTGAAAGCATGGCAAAAAGAAGGCAAGGTTGTTGCCATGACTGGTGACGGGGTCAACGATGCGCCATCACTTAAGACTGCTGATATTGGTATCGGTATGGGGATTACTGGTACAGAGGTTTCTAAGGGAGCTTCTGATATGGTCCTTGCCGATGATAACTTCGCAACCATTATCGTAGCAGTTGAAGAAGGACGTAAGGTCTTCTCCAATATCCAAAAATCCATCCAATACCTCTTGTCTGCTAATATGGCTGAGGTCTTCACTATCTTCTTTGCAACCCTCTTTGGTTGGGACGTTCTTCAACCAGTGCATCTATTATGGATTAACTTGGTAACAGATACCCTACCAGCTATCGCTCTTGGTGTGGAACCAGCTGAGCCAGGTGTCATGACCCACAAACCTCGTGGACGTAAGTCCAACTTCTTTGACGGTGGGGTCTTTGGAGCCATCCTATATCAAGGAATCTTCCAAACTATCTTGGTACTTGGCGTATACGGATGGGCAATTCTTTTCCCAGAGCACCAGAGTCACGCAGAAATCCATGCGGATGCCCTTACTATGGCCTTTGCAACTCTCGGTTTAATCCAATTGCTCCATGCCTTTAACGTGAAATCGGTCTATCAATCGATCTTTAAAGTGGGACTCTTCAAGAACAAGACCTTTAACTGGTCTATCCCAGTAGCCTTTATTCTCTTAATGGCAACCATTATGGTACCTGGATTTAATAAACTCTTCCACGTTTCAAACTTGAGTTTGACGCAATGGTTGGTGGTTGCTGTAGGTGCAATTATGATTGTGGTTCTTGTTGAAATTGTCAAAGCCGTCCAACGTGCACTCGGTAAGGATAAAAACGCTATTTAAGCATTGAAAAGTCATCTTCAGATGGCTTTTTTTGTGTGCAGAAATGTTTGGGCATATTTCTTGAGTCCAGAATTGATTTTTGATAAACTAGACGACAGTTTGAAGAAAGGAAACTATATTATGAAAAAGTTTTTTGCTGAAGTAATCGGCACATTTATGCTTGTCTTTATCGGGACTGGCGCTGTTGTTTTTGGAAATGGGACTGAAGGTCTTGGTCATTTAGGAATTGCCTTGGCATTTGGTTTGTCTATTGTTGCAGCAGCATACTCTATTGGGACTGTTTCTGGTGCCCACTTGAACCCAGCTGTTTCTATTGCTATGTTTGTCAACAAACGCTTGTCATCTAAAGACTTGGTCAACTACATTGTAGCGCAAGTAGTGGGAGCTTTCCTTGCGACTGCTTCTGTTTTCTTCCTGTTGTCCAATTCTGGTATGTCAACAGCTAGTCTTGGTGAAAATGCCTTGGCTAAAGGAGTAACTCCACTTGGCGGATTCTTGTTCGAAGTGATTGCATCCTTTATCTTTATCTTGGTCATTATGACAGTGACATCAGCTTCTAAAGGAAATGGGAAAATTGCTGGACTTGTGATCGGTTTGAGCTTGACCTTGATCATTCTTGTAGGTTTGAACATTACAGGTCTTTCTGTTAACCCAGCTCGTAGCTTGGCTCCTGCTCTCTTTGTAGGTGGTGCAGCCCTTCAACAAATTTGGATCTTTATCCTTGCTCCAATCGTTGGTGGTGTCTTTGCAGCTCTTGTTGCAAAGAATCTCCTTGAAACAGAAGAATAAGCTATTTTAACGAAAAAAGATTTCGGCTCCTTTTTGAATCGAAATCTTTTTATTTTTTTAGTAGTCAAGGATGGTTAAAGCTTGACGAAATTCATTTGCTAAATGTTGTCTTTTGTATTGATGAAATTCAGGTAAGTCCTTCACAGCATTGTAGCGTTTATGAAGACGATACATTTGGGAAATCTTGTACTGAGGGAAGGACTTGAAAAAATCCTCCGTCAATTGCCACTCACGGACATAGCCTAAGGGTCTCGTGGAGTATTGGATACCATCGATGATTCTGGAAGAATGGCGATGATGTAAGTGTCCGAAGACTACATCTCTTACCCCATGTTTTACAAAGAGATCATGAAAAGCTTGACTACCTAAGAAGGCATTGAATTTCTGAAAGTAGGGGTGGCTAACGAGAAAATCCTTGTGGGGAACAAAGTGAAGAGCGACGATGATTCTACCATCTAAAGAAGCTAGTACCTGATCCAATTGGGAGAGAACTTCTTGCGTGATTGTTGGGTCGTCTAAGGGACGTTCCAATCTTCGATCAAACCAGAAAGTATTTTTGGTACGTAGGTGGGCCTCCTTGCTCTTTTCAGGGACAAAGCTATAATCGTACCAACCAGCAAGACTGACTAAATGGCTATCTCCAAAGGTCTGGACTTGAAAATCATACTGATGGATTTCCTCCTCTGAGAGGTATAACATATCGTGATTGCCCAGATTAAAGGAAACAGGGAGCTGGGTTTGGAGGTCCTGAATAAAGGGGAGACTCATCTGCTTAAAGTCATTGGAAATGTCACCAGCTAGATGAAGGTGATCAATCTGTTCTTCTTGTAGGACCTGAAGGAGTTGCATGCGTTCGGCCTCGCCAAACTGATTGGAATCCAGGTGCAGGTCACTCATAAAACCAATACGTGTCATATCACTAGTGTATCACAAGTTGATAAGAAAAAGAAAGTTAACCAACATGTAACAAATCTAACAATTATGTAACAAAGGAAGTGACAACGGCTTGGTTTTATGCGATTTTTGTAGGACAAATGATTCCTACTATCTCTTACTATGTGCAAATGACGGGGTTTGTGGTATAATAGACTGATACTTAGAAAGAGGTACTTATGGATATTTCAGAAATCCGTCAGAAAATTGACGCGAATCGTGAAAAATTAGCTTCTTTCAGGGGGTCTCTTTGACTTAGAGGGTCTGGAAGAAGAAATTGCCATTTTGGAAAACAAAATGACAGAACCTGATTTTTGGGATGATAATATTGCAGCGCAAAAGACATCTCAGGAATTAAATGAGTTGAAACAAACCTACGAGAATTTCCATCAAATGACAGACTTGTTTGATGAATCCGAAATCCTTCTTGAGTTTCTCTCAGAAGATGAATCCGTTCACGAAGAGCTAGAAGAGAAGTTGATAGAGTTGGATAAGATGATGACCAGTTATGAAATGACGCTTCTCTTATCAGAACCCTATGATAATAATAATGCAATCTTGGAAATCCATCCAGGATCTGGAGGTACTGAGGCTCAGGACTGGGGAGATATGCTCCTTCGGATGTATACCCGCTTCGGAAATGCTCATGGTTTCAAAGTGGAAGTCTTGGACTATCAGGCAGGAGACGAGGCTGGGATTAAATCAGTGACGCTGTCCTTCGAAGGACCGCATGCCTATGGCTTGTTGAAATCAGAAATGGGTGTCCACCGTTTGGTACGGATCTCGCCATTCGACTCAGCTAAGCGTCGTCATACTTCCTTCACGTCAGTTGAAGTCATGCCAGAATTGGATGATACGATTGAAGTGGAAGTCCGAGATGATGATATCAAGATGGATACCTTCCGTTCAGGTGGAGCTGGTGGACAAAATGTCAACAAGGTTTCAACAGGTGTTCGATTGACCCACATCCCAACAGGGATTGTAGTGGCTTCGACGGTTGACCGGACTCAGTACGGAAACCGTGACCGTGCAATGAAAATGTTGCAGGCAAAACTTTATCAATTGGAGCAAGAAAAGAAGGCGGCTGAGGTGGACTCCTTAAAGGGTGATAAAAAAGAAATCACCTGGGGAAGTCAGATTCGCTCCTATGTCTTTACACCATATACCATGGTGAAGGATCATCGTACGAGTTACGAAGTAGCCCAAGTTGATAAAGTAATGGACGGAGATATTGATGGCTTTATTGATGCCTATTTAAAATGGCGTCTCAATTAAAGCCCTCCTTCTATATAAATTGTGGAAAGGAATTTTCAATACATGTCAATGATTGAAATGAAAGATGTTGTCAAAAAGTATGACAACGGAACGACAGCTCTTCGAGGAGTGACCGTTCATATTGAACCAGGAGAATTTGCCTATATTGTAGGACCTTCTGGTGCAGGGAAATCAACCTTTATTCGCTTGCTTTACCGTGAGGTGAAACATGATAAAGGAACCTTGAAAGTAGCTGGTTTTGACCTAGATAAAATTAAAAAACGCGATATTCCGATGTTGCGTCGAAATGTTGGGGTAGTCTTCCAAGACTACAAATTGCTTCCTAAAAAGACGGTATATGAAAATATTGCCTACGCAATGGAAGTAATTGGAGAGCGTCGTCGCAACATTAAGAAACGCGTTATGGAAGTGCTAGATCTTGTTGGTTTGAAACACAAGGTTCGTTCATTTCCAAATGAGCTTTCAGGTGGTGAGCAACAACGGATCGCCATTGCGCGTGCTATTGTGAACAATCCTAAAGTATTGATCGCGGACGAACCGACAGGGAACTTGGACCCAGATAATTCTTGGGAAATTATGAATCTCTTGGAGCGAATTAATTTACAAGGAACCACTGTTTTGATGGCGACTCATAATAGCCAAATTGTAAATACACTTCGTCACCGTGTTATCGCCATTGAAAATGGACGTGTTGTACGGGATGAAGCGGAAGGAGAGTACGGATACGATGATTAGAAGATTTTTCCGCCATCTCATTGAATCATTTAAAAGTTTAAAACGGAATGGCTGGATGACCATTGCTGCGGTTAGTTCGGTGATGATTACACTCGGACTAGTAGCGATTTTTGCCTCAGTGATTGCGAATACGATTAAGCTATCAGATGATATTCAAAATAGTGTACGAATTGTTGTCTATATGCGCAAGGATATACAAGATCAAAGCCCGCAGATAGAAAAAGAAGGGCAGATGGTTGATAATGAAGACTACAAGAAAGTCTATAATGCATTGACAGCCATGAAGAATGTTGATAAGGTTGAGTTCTCTAGCAAGGAAGAACAATATGAAAACTTGATCAAGACTGCCGGTAACAACTGGAAAATTTTTGATGGGGATGCCAATCCTCTCTATGATGCCTATTTTGTAGAGACAACGGCTCCTAAATATGTGAAAGAAGTTTCCAAGGCCGCTAAGAAAATTGAAGGGGTGTCTGAAGTAAAAGATGGAGGAGTTGATACTCAACGTCTCTTTGCTCTCGGAAACTTCATCCGTATTTGGGGCTTGATTGGTGCCGGTTTACTAATCTTTATCGCAGTCTTCTTGATTTCCAATACGATTCGGATTACCATTATTTCACGGAGTCGAGAAATCAAGATTATGCGTCTGGTAGGTGCTAAGAGTGGCTATATTCGTGCTCCTTTCCTTTTGGAAGGTGCGTGGATTGGCTTGATTGGTGCAATTCCACCTGCTCTCTTGCTCTATTATGTCTATAATATTGTCTACAAGTCCATGTACAATACCCTACAAGATCAGAAATTGTTCTTATACAGTCCAAACATTCTTGTTCCGATTATGGTCGGTGGATTGTTTGGTCTCGGTATTTTAATTGGAGCGATTGGCTCATCTATTTCAATGAGACGTTTTTTGAAGATTTAAGAATATAAAAGAGAGGCTGGGACAAAAGTCCTAGCCTCTCAATTGTCTTTGGATTGTCGAGCAAGACGCAGTGGTTGAGTGGGCTCTACTACGCTAATTTCATCAGCTTTTATAGCCCCTACTCAACTGTGCGGAGGTGGGACGACGAAATCGAATTCTAACGAATGACCGATTTCTGTCCCACTCTCTTTTTTAACGATTTCGAAAGAAGGGATTAAACATTTTTTCATGACCGATGGTGGTATCATTGCCATGACCTGGGTAAACTGCGTAAGAGGAGGGAAGAGTGAGTAATTGTGTCTCGATGCTTTCTAGGAGTTGGGGACCGCTTCCTGTCGGCAAATCGGTCCGGCCAATGGTTTCTCGGAAAAGGGCATCACCTGTCAAGACGAGATGATCGTTAGGAAAAACAATAGAGACACCTCCGATGGAATGTCCGGGTGTGTGAAGGACATAAAAATGGAAGTCCTTCAAATGGTAAGCTGTTCGGTAGTCAAAATGCTTTTCGGCTGGCTGGCAGATCACATCCATTAAGTCAGAATGTCGGTCTAGTCCGGAAAGATTGTCCACAGGACTTTGGAGCCAAGTCGCTTCATGAGCATCTACATAAACAGGTGGATGGCCATAAGTTTCCCGCACTTTCTCTAAACTCATGATATGGTCGTAGTGGGTATGGGTTAGGAGAATAGCAGCAATTGGTTTTGCGAGATGATCAATGCGCTTTCGGATATTTTCCCAAGCACTGCCAGGGTCAACAACGAGAAGATCGTGCTCGTTTTCAAGTAGGTAGGTGTTTTCATAAGCGATGGGGTTGACAATACGGTGGATTTTCATAAGAGCTCCTTTCTCTATTAGTCTATCAAAAATATGATAAAATAGCTGACTAAAACGCCTCTAGAAACCGAAGAATCATCGCTTGGTTGGATTTGGCTCCTTCAATGTCATAAAAACCCAAGCAAAGCGAGTCGGAAAATGATATAATTTTAAGTGCTATGACGACGAATGTTAAAAGAAAATATGCTGTCGTGGACCTGGAAGCGACCAGTGCAAGCAGCAATGCAAAAATTATTCAAATCGGGATTGTCATCATTCAAGATGGGCAGATTGTAGAGACCTATGAGACTTATGTCAACCCCCATGAGGAACTAGACGAACATATTCGCCAACTGACTGGCATTACCAATCAGCAACTAAAGAAGGCCCCTGACTTTTCACAGGTAGCCAGACAAGTATACGAACTGATTGAAGATGCTGTCTTTGTGGCTCATAATGTCAAATTTGATGCCAATCTCTTGGCAGAATCATTGTTTTGGGAAGGTTTTGAGCTCATAACCCCCCGGATCGATACGGTTGAATTGGCCCAAGTCTTTTTCCCAACCCTAGAAAGATATAATTTAAGTAGCCTGTGTGAAGAATTGGCGATTCCTCTAGACCATGCCCACTCAGCTATTTCTGATGCGGAAGCAACCGCCCAGCTATTTCTTAAGCTTCGTGAAACGATTGCTTCCTTACCAAGGGAATTGGTGGAAACCTTGCTGTCATTTTCTGATAATCTGATTTACGAGTCGAGACTCTTGATAGAGGATGCATTCGAGGATGCGGGAGCTTTTCATAAAGAGGACTTGACATCTCATCATGGGATTTTTCTTCGTAAGCCTCTAATCAAAAGAGATGCCAAGAATTTTTCTGATCAGTTTGCTATTAATATCCAGTTAATGGGCATGGAACCCCGTCCCTTGCAGCAAGAGTTTGCCCAGTCAATTGAAGAAAGTCTTCAGTCTTCAAGAGAAGTAGCAACCTTTATCGAGGGACCTACTGGGATTGGAAAAACCTATGGCTACCTCCTTCCCTTACTAGCGCATACAAGGGACCAGATTGTCGTCAGTGTTCCAACCAAGGTCTTACAAGACCAGATTATGCAGCAGGAAGCTAAGACGACTGAGGACGTTTTTCAGACTTCTTTTCATAGCCTAAAAAGTCCTCAAAATTATTTAAAACTGGATGAGTTCTTTCGAATCTTGCATGAACCAGAGGAAAATCGCCTATGGAATCGGTTCAAAATGCAATTGCTAGTCTGGCTGACCCAAACAAGGACGGGTGATCTAAACGAAGTGGGACAGCTCCATCGTTACGGGAATTTTGTTCAACGAATCCGTCATGATGGGAAGCTATCAAAAAAATCTTTATTTTACACAGAAGATTTTTGGCGTCTCGGTCAAGAAAAAGCCAAAATGAGTCGAGTCTTGCTCACCAATCATGCCTATTTATTGACTCGATTGGAGGATGATCCTTCTCTAGTAGAAAATCGGACTCTAGTGGTGGATGAAGCACAAAAACTTTATTTTTCATTGGAGCAGTTTTCAAGGGCTTCCTTATCCTTATCGGATTTCATGCTAGATCTGCAACGGGAGATTGAAATAGAAAAATCCTTGTTGAAACGACGGATCCTTGAAAGTCTCCAATTTGAATTGAATGCTCTACTCAAACATCTTGAATCGGGTAGCAGAAAGGTCGAACTAACAGCGGAACAGGTGAAAAAAATTCGCCAGGATTTATCTGAACTAGATAGTCCAGTCTTGGCTGCATTAAAAACGGTCTTTGATCCTCGTTTTCAAATTTTTTGGATTGATCGTACACAAGAGAATCAGCATCCGATAATTCGCTTGCAGTCTGGAAGAGAGGGCTTGGTTTCCCTTCAAGACTTTATTCCAACAACTACCAGACTTCTCTTGGTCTCAGCTACCTTATCCATTAGTAAAAAGGTCAATCTAGCCTCGATTTTAGGAATTGAGAATTACCAATTCATTGGGAAAGAACTGTCCTATCATCAAGGACAAACCATCTTCATCGATCGAGAATTTCCTGATTTGACCAATTTGACGCAAGAGGAATTAGCTAGCTCTTTAGCAAGTTATTTGGATGATCTAGCAGCTACTGGCTTGCCTCTCTTTGCCTTGTTCACTTCCAAGGACTTGCTTTTAGCAACTTCTCAGCTGATGACAGTGGGTCATCTGGCTCAGTATAAGAATGGTGAAGCAGCAACTATTAAACGCCGATTTGATAGAGGGGAAGCTTCCGTCCTTTTAGGATCCGGTAGTTTTTGGGAAGGGGTCGATTTTGCCCAGCAAGCAAAAATCATTCAAGTCATCCCTCGCATTCCTTTTGATAATCCAAGTGATTTCTTTGTACAAAAGCTGCACGAAACCTTGCGTCTAGAAGGGAAAAATCCTTTCTATGATTATAGTTTGCCACTAGCTATCTTACGCTTGAAGCAGGCTCTTGGACGCTCGAGTCGTTCGAGCGAGCAAGAATCTCTGGTCATTTTATTAGATCAACGCTTATTAAATCGTCAATATGGTTCGCAGATTCAAGCTAGTTTAGAGAAAATAGCTCCTCTTGTCATTGCTAAGACAGGAGAAGTAAAAGAAGTTGTTGAACAATTTAGGAGTTAACATGAATCAAAAACCCAATGGAACTCAGTATGTTCCCGGTGTCTTGCTAGCCGCTCTCACAGCAGGACTATCTATGGTGTTAGGAAAAGCAGTACCTATCCTTGGCTCTAGTCTCTTTGCTATCCTATGTGGGATCCTCTTGAATGCTAGTCAACTCTTGCCTCAAAATAGCAGGCCGGGACTAGCCTATTCAGGGAAAAAACTCTTGCAATATTCCATTATCTTGATGGGCTTTACCTTGTCCTTTCAAAAGGTGACCCAATTGGGCCTTTCTTCTTTGGTCATTAGTTTACCGACCATCAGTATTGCCTTTCTCTCTGCTTTTGCAATGGGCTACCTCTTAAAAGCTCCAAAGATCTTAACTGCCTTGGTTGGAATGGGGACAGCTATTTGTGGAGGGTCTGCAATCGCGGCAGCCTCTCCCGTTCTAGAAGCTGATGAAAATGACATCGCTCTGTCCATGTCGACCATCTTTTTCTTTAATATCCTAGCGGTTTTCCTCTTTCCTTTCTTTGGTCACCTCCTTGCTATGACGGATCGGCAATTTGGTTTTTGGGCAGGAACAGCTATTAATGATACCTCATCTGTTGTAGCGGCCGCATTTTCCTATAGTAAAGCAGCGGGTGAAGTGGCTACGGTTGTGAAGTTGACCCGAGCTCTGATGATAATTCCTATCTGTTTTGGGATGTTGGGACTAAAACTTCTAGGACGGTCGAAACAGGATCGAGAAGGCAAGCAAGTGGCATTGAGTAAAATTGTTCCTTGGTTTATTTTTTACTTCCTTTTGGCTTCTTTAGTGACGTCCTTTGGCTGGTTTCCAAGTTCTTGGATTCCCTTCTGTAAATGGTTGTCACAATATTTGATGGCCATGGCCTTGGTTGGCATTGGAAGTCAAGTGTCTATTCAGGCCTTCCGTAAGCAGGGGGTGGCTCCTCTCCTCATCGGCCTTGTTGCCTGGGTAGCTGTATCCATTTCTAGTTTGCTACTTCAACACGTTTTAGGAATCTAAATGAAAGGGAGATGAAATGAAGAGACGTCAGTCTTTCAAACTTAGAGGAAATTTCTCCTTGATCACCACTGTTCTGTTATTATTGGCATTTGGAGTGGTGGCAGTCTACATTGCAGTTTCGAATGATTATCCTGACTTGGTTTGGTCAATTTTAGGCCAACAGGTTGCCTGGATTGTTTTAGGATGTATGATTAGTTTTGTCGTCATGCTCTTTAATACAGAATTTTTATGGAAAGTAACGCCCTATTTGTATGTCTTTGGCTTGGTCTTAATGGTCTTGCCCCTTTATTTTTACAACCCAACCCTGGTTGCTTCGACCGGTTCTAAAAACTGGGTGGCTTACAAGGGGATCAGCCTTTTTCAGCCATCAGAGTTTATGAAAATTTCTTATATCTTGATGGTCTCTCGTGCGATTGTTCATTTTTTACGAAACAATAGGGAAGAAGATCGGACGCTAAAAAAAGACTTTTTTCTCATTCTCCAAATTGCTGCCTATACCATACCGGTCCTAGGGCTTCTAGCCTTTCAACATGATTTTGGAACCTCCTTGGTATTTATGGCTATCTTCTCAGGAGTAGTCCTTATTTCAGGGGTCTCTTGGAAAATCATTTTACCAGTCTTTTTGACCCTCGCAGGTGGAATTGCTCTCTTTTTGGCCGTCTTTCTATCCGACGGTGGGCGGGCCTTTCTCCATCAAACTCTGGGGATGCCTACCTATCAGATGAATCGTATTTTAGCCTGGTTGAATCCTTTTGACTATGCTCAAACTATGACTTTTCAACAGGCTCAAGGACAGTTGGCAATCGCAAGCGGTGGTTTATTGGGGCAAGGCTTTAATGTGTCCAACCTGTTGATCCCTGTCCGAGAGAGTGATATGATTTTTACGGTCATTGCGGAAGATTTTGGCTTTGTAGGAGGTTTGGTTCTTCTCCTCTTATACATGTTTTTAGTCTATAAAATGTTGCGGATTACTCTGAAATCCAATAACCAGTTTTATACTTATATCTCGACTGGGTTTATTATGATGTTAGTCTTCCACATATTTGAAAATATTGGGGCTGTAACAGGAATATTGCCTCTAACTGGAATTCCCTTGCCTTTTATCTCACAAGGGGGATCAGCTATTGTTAGTAACCTCATTGGGATTGGCTTGTTGTTATCGATGAGCCATCAAAATCGGGTAAGTGAAGAACGAAAAAAAGAAAGTCGACTATTGAGGCAAAAACAACTCAGTCGACTACACGAGAAAGGAATCATTTGATATGGCAAAAGTAGCAGTTATGTTAGCAAGTGGGTTTGAGGAAATAGAAGCCTTGACCGTTGTCGATGTCTTGAGAAGAGCAGAAATCGAGTGTCAGATGGTTGGATTTGATCAAGAAGTGACAGGTTCCCATGGCATCACAGTGAAGGTAGATGAGGTCTGGTCCGGTTCATTGGATCATTTTGATGGCATTGTCCTTCCAGGAGGGATGCCAGGTGCGGCGAATCTACGCGACCATGAAGGCTTGATTCAGTCTTTAAAAGAAGCCCATGAACAAGGAAAAAGCCTTGCAGCTATTTGTGCAGCCCCGATTGTGTTGGATCGGGCAGGTCTACTAGATAAAAAACACTACACCTGCTATGATGGCTTTGAAAAAGAAATTGGAAGAGGACACTATGTGAAAGAAGCGGTGGTTCAGGATGGTCAGATCTTGACCAGTCGGGGCCCTGCAACGGCACTTGCTTTTTCATATGCATTGGTCAAGCATTTTGGTGGAGATGCAACAAAATTAAGAGAAGGCATGCTCTATCAAGATGTTTTTGGAACGTCGGCACCTTAGATGGTGAGAAGAAAAATGAAGGTAGAAATTTCCTGCCTTCATTTTTTTATCGTCTGGATTTCTTAAAATATAAATGCTTTTTGAATGAAAGTAAAATAGGAGGGAGAAGACTGTAAAAAAACCGTGAAAACATTGACTTTACAAGCAATTTTTCGAAAATTATGGTATAATTGAAGCTATGGATTATCATGATTTTATATGGGATCTTGGTGGGACTTTATTGGACAATTATGAGACCTCTACAAAAGCTTTTGTAGCGACCTTACATTATTTCCAAAGGGAGGCTGATCATGATTCTGTTTATGCAGCTTTAAAGGTTTCAACGGATTATGCTGTTCAGCAATTTGCCTCAGACTTTCCAGACTTTTTGGGAGAGTATAAAAAGCGAGAGAAGGAAGCTCTTGAAATCCCCTGCTTATTCGAGGGGACTGAGGAGTTATTGGATCGTCTGACAGCAGACGGAGCCCGTCATTTTTTGGTTTCTCACCGTGACCATCATGTAGAGACCATCCTAGAAAAAACAGGGATTCGTCATTACTTTACAGAAGTAGTGACAGCTGATGACGGTTTTCCACGTAAACCAGATCCTACTTCCATGTTGTATTTAAAAGACAAGTATGCAATTGAGTCAGGCTTGGTGATTGGAGATCGCCCGATCGATATTGAAGCTGGCCAGAGAGCTGGCATGGCGACCTATTTGTTTGACTCAATGGATCAATTAAGTGCCTATATTTTTAATTAGAAAAGGGAAAGAATGACAGAAGAATTGAAACAAGAAACGACTGGCCAAGAATATGATGCCAGTCAGATCCAGGTTTTAGAAGGTTTAGAAGCAGTTCGGATGCGTCCGGGGATGTATATCGGATCCACTTCTAAAGAAGGTCTTCACCATTTGGTCTGGGAAATCGTCGATAACTCTATCGATGAGGCCCTTGCTGGCTTTGCTAGCCATATCGAAGTCTTTATCGAAGCTGATAATTCGATTACAGTCATCGATGATGGACGGGGAATTCCGGTTGATATTCAAGAAAAAACAGGCCGTCCGGCAGTAGAAACTGTCTTTACCGTTCTCCATGCAGGAGGAAAATTTGGCGGTGGTGGTTACAAGGTTTCTGGAGGACTACATGGAGTTGGGTCATCCGTCGTAAATGCCTTGTCGACTCAGCTAGATGTACACGTCCATAAGAATGGCCAAATTCATTACCAAGAATACAAACGCGGTCAAGTCGTTGCAGATCTTGAAGTGATCGGTGAAACAGATCGAACTGGTACTACAGTCCACTTTACTCCAGACCCAGAAATTTTCACAGAAACAACTGAATTTGATTTTGAGAAATTGAACAAACGGATTCAAGAGTTGGCTTTCTTGAACCGTGGTTTACGGATCTCGATTACAGACAAGCGTGAAGGCCAGGAGCAAACGAAAGATTACCACTATGAAGGTGGGATTGCTAGTTATGTAGAATACATCAACGAAAACAAGGATGTCATCTTCGAAACTCCGATTTATACTGATGGCGAAATGGATGATATCACGGTTGAAGTGGCTATGCAGTATACGACTGGTTATCACGAAACCGTCATGAGCTTTGCCAATAACATCCATACCCATGAAGGTGGAACTCATGAGCAAGGTTTCCGTACAGCCTTAACCCGTGTTATCAACGACTATGCTCGTAAGAATAAACTTCTCAAGGACAATGAAGAGAATCTCACAGGGGAAGATGTTCGGGAAGGATTGACAGCCGTCATTTCTGTTAAACACCCAAATCCACAGTTTGAAGGACAAACCAAGACCAAACTTGGAAACTCTGAAGTGGTGAAGATTACCAACCGTTTGTTCAGCGATGCTTTCTCTGATTTCTTGTTGGAAAATCCGCAGATTGCTAAGAAAATTGTTGAAAAGGGAATTCTGGCTGCCAAAGCGCGTGTTGCTGCTAAGCGAGCCCGAGAAGTCACCCGCAAGAAATCTGGTTTAGAAATCTCAAACCTCCCTGGTAAATTAGCAGACTGTTCATCTAACAATCCAGCTGAGACAGAACTCTTCATCGTCGAAGGAGATTCTGCCGGAGGATCTGCTAAATCAGGTCGGAACCGGGAGTTCCAGGCAATTCTCCCTATTCGTGGGAAAATCCTCAACGTGGAAAAGGCTAGCATGGACAAGATTTTGGCCAACGAAGAAATTCGTAGTCTTTTCACAGCTATGGGAACCGGTTTTGGTGCAGAATTTGATGTATCAAAAGCCCGTTATCAAAAATTAGTCATCATGACGGATGCCGATGTCGATGGAGCTCATATTCGAACCCTCCTCCTAACCTTGATCTATCGCTATATGAAACCCGTTTTGGAGGCTGGCTATGTTTATATCGCCCAACCACCAATTTATGGTGTAAAAGTCGGTAGTGAGATCAAAGAATACATTCAACCAGGAGTCAACCAAGAAGCAGAATTGGCTGCGGCTTTAGAACGCTATTCTGAAGGTCGCTCCAAACCAACGATTCAACGATACAAAGGTTTGGGTGAGATGGATGATCATCAGCTCTGGGAAACAACTATGAACCCAGAACACCGCCTCATGGCTCGTGTAACAGTGGATGATGCAGCAGAAGCAGATAAAATCTTTGATATGCTCATGGGAGATCGAGTAGAACCTCGCCGTGAATTTATCGAAGAAAATGCCGAATATAGTACACTTGATGTATAAAATTCTGCGATATTTGCCAATTATTCGAATATTTATGATATAATAACTACGATTACTTTCAAGTAATTTAATGAAGGAGTTTTTATATGTCTCGTGGACTAATTATTCTCATTATTGTCATTGGGGTCCTTTTGGTTTTAGGATATGTAGTGGCAGTCTTATTGAGAAAGCGTAACGAAGCCTTACTAGCAGCACTGGAAGAACGAAAAGAAGAGTTGTATAACCTTCCGGTAAATGATGAAGTAGAGGCTGTGAAGAATATGCATTTGATTGGTCAAAGTCAAGTTGCATTTCGTGAATGGAATCAAAAATGGGTGGACCTATCCCTCAATTCTTTTGCTGATATTGAGAACAACCTCTTTGAAGCAGAAGGCTACAACAATTCTTTCCGCTTTTTAAAAGCCAAGCAAGCAATTGGAAATATTGAGAGTCAGGTTCAATTAATTGATGAAGATATCAAGGCCATCCGTCAAGCTTTATCTGAATTAAAAGAAAAAGAAGAAATGAATAGCGGTCGAGTTGTTCATGCCTTGGATATGTTTGAAAACTTGCAAAAACAAGTGGCTTCTGATCCAGATGCGTATGGCCCAGCGCTTCCCGAAATTGAGAAGCAATCTGAAAATATTCAAGTTGAGTTTTCAAAATTTGTAACCTTGAATTCATCAGGTGACCCTGTTGAAGCTGCTGAAATTCTTGACACAGCAGAAAACCATATTGTAGCCTTGACTCACATTGTTGAAAAAGTTCCTGCAATTGTGAAGGATCTACAAACAACTCTTCCTGACCAATTGGAAGATTTGGAATCTGGTTATCGCAAACTATTGGAATCTGGTTATCATTTTACAGAGACCGACTTGGAAGCACGTTTCCAACAACTGCATGCGGCATTGAAAGCCAATCTTGCCAATGTTGCTGCTCTTGAATTAGATAATGCACTCTATGAGAATGAGCAGATTCAAGAAGAAATCAACGCCTTGTATGATATTTTCACTCGTGAAATCGAATCACACAAAGTGGTTGAAAAATTGGTCAAAGCATTACCAGGTTACCTTGCCCATGCTAAGGAAAATAACAAGAGTTTAGCAGAAGAAGTTGAACGTCTCAGCAAAATATTTGAAAGCAAAGTACTCAAGGAAAATCACTTGAAGGAGTTAGAAGCTGAATTAACAGCTCAAGAGCTTGTTGTAGAGGATGCCTTGAATGATACATCTGAAACTCAAAAAGCTTACTCTATTCTTCAAGAAGAGTTAGAAGCGATTGAAGAACGTCTGAAGGAAATTGAAGATGATCAGATTGCACTGAGCGAAACCTTGTCTAAGATTGAGAAAGACGATACGAATGCTCGTCAAAAGGTAAATATCTACGCTAACCGTTTACATGCTATTAAGCGCTACATGGATAAGCGTAACTTACCTGGAATTCCTCAATCCTTCCTTACTATCTTCTTCACTGCAAGTGATAACACAGAAGCTCTTTTGGCTGAGTTAGAAGGTCGTCGTGTCAATATTGAAAACGTCAATCGTCTCCTGGATATTTTGACCAACGATATGACAGAGTTAGAAGAAGAAACTTATAAACTGGTACAATACGCTACTCTAACAGAGCAGTTGCTTCAATACTCAAATCGTTATCGTTCGTTCGATGATCATGTCCAAGCAGCTTTTGATGAAGCTTTGTACATTTTTGAAAAAGAGTATGACTATCCTGCTTCCTTCAAAGTCATTTCAGAAGCATTGGAAACAGTAGAACCAGGAGTAACAGAGAGATTTGTTAGCTCATATGAAAAAACAAGAGAATCCATCCGATTCTAATCCAAAACATCCAGGAGAATATTCCTGGATGTTTTTTTATGGAGATAAGATGTGATGGGAAATACCAACATAGAAAGAGATAAAGGAGGTGACTCCATGAAAATTTTAATTGCTCCAGATTCATTCAAAGAGTGCCTACCCGCGAAAGAAGTAGCGGAAATGATTGCGGAAGGCTTGCGACAGTCTATTATCGATGTAGAACCGATTACTTGTCCTATTGGAGATGGAGGGGAAGGGACAGTGGATGCCATCCGATACTCGTTAGACTTGATGGAAACCTTTGCCCTTGTTACAGGTCCATTTGGAAAGCCGGTAGAAATGCGGTATGTGGAGAAGGAAACTATGGCTCTCTTTGAAGTAGCCGACTTGATCGGCTTAGGAAAAATTCCAGTTGATCAACGTCATCCACTTGACATAGAGACCCGAGGAATTGGAGAACTGATCTGTTATTTGATCAATAAAGGAAAAAAGGATATTTATATCGGGGTTGGAGGAACAGCCACCAATGATGGTGGGCTTGGTCTTGCAGTAGGTCTAGGCTATCAATTGTATGATAGAGAAGGAAAGCAATTGAAGGCCTGTGGACAAAGTCTTTTAAAGTGTGATTCCATCCGTAAAGAGAAAGCGATAAAGATTCCAGAGGATGTCCAGATACATATCTTAGCAGACGTGTCGAACCCTCTATGTGGACTAGATGGAGCAACCTATATTTTTGGAAAACAAAAGGGGCTTAGCCCCACTATGTTTGATAAAGTGGATCAAGCTATTTACAGCTTTTATGAAAAGAACTGTCCTAGTGTGTTGACCCAAGCAGGGATGGGAGCTGGTGGTGGCCTTGCGGCAGGTCTCTGTGCCTTCGCGCATGCAAGGATTGTTTCAGGAATTGAAACTTGTTTAGAGCTAATCGACTTTGACTCCAAGGTAGCAAATGCAGACTTGGTCATTGTCGGTGAGGGGCGACTGGACCATCAAAGTCTATCAGGAAAAGCTCCGATAGGAGTTGCGAGACGAACCCCAAAGGGAATCCCTGTCATAGCTATTTGTGGAAGTCTTGCAGATGATTTACCAAGTCTCCCATTTGAAAATATAGTCGGAGCTTTTTCCATAACGAAACACCCTGATAGTTTAGACCAACTTCTGAAGAACGCAAGGGAAAATCTTCTCTTTACAGCTAGAAATATTGGAAATCTATTAAGCATAGAAAAAAGCGGTTAAACCGCTTTTTTCTATGTAATCTTTTGCTATTGATATAAATGCCTAGGGGACAGTCATGATCAACCAAACCATTTCTTCCAAAGAGAAGGTTTGCTCGGTTTCTTTTCTTCCTCCCAGAGATCTGCAAAAGCAGAGCGAAGGTCCTTGTCAGTAGTGGTCACTGGTGCATCTGTATGTATCACGAGCCCAAAAGGAGAGGAGTCATGCTCTTCCGAAACAATGGTAGCCTGGCAACCGAACTCTTTTGCTTGTTTTAGATAGCTCAATTGGACGCTAGAATCAACATTTGGGGAGATTTTTACAAAGAGAGGGTCAGCTTGCTCACTGAAGCTTTTAAGCACCTTCAAAAAGCCCTTTTGAAGCTGAGGACTGTTGCTTGTTCTTAAATCAGCATACCCTAGGACGCGCTCTTCAAAAGTACCTAGAAAGCGACGTTGTTCATCAGGATTTAATTTTAAGCCACCGTGGGCCTTTTCCATAATTTCTTTAGATAGATCAGTCATAAGAATAGTATATCATACTTTAACTACAAAATGACAAACGAATGGAGCTGGATTTCAAGATAAAGAAAGCGATTTCTTGCTAAAGTTAAGGAAAATCTGCACAAAGATAACGTTTTTTCTTGAAAAACGCGTATTTTTAAGGTATCATAGAGGTGTAAAAAATTTAAACTCAAAGGAGAGTAAGAAATGTCAATTATTACTGATGTTTACGCTCGCGAAGTCCTAGACTCACGCGGTAACCCAACACTTGAAGTAGAAGTTTATACTGAATCAGGTGCTTTCGGACGTGGTATGGTTCCATCTGGAGCTTCTACTGGTGAACACGAAGCGGTTGAACTTCGCGACGGTGACAAATCTCGTTACGGTGGTCTTGGAACTCAAAAAGCTGTTGACAATGTAAACAACATCATTGCTGAAGCAATCATCGGTTACGATGTTCGTGATCAACAAGCTATTGACCGTGCAATGATCGCTCTTGACGGTACTCCTAACAAAGGTAAATTGGGTGCGAACGCAATCCTTGGTGTGTCTATCGCTGTAGCTCGTGCTGCTGCTGACTACCTTGAAATCCCACTTTACAGCTACCTTGGTGGATTCAACACTAAAGTTCTTCCAACTCCAATGATGAACATCATCAACGGTGGTTCTCACTCAGATGCTCCAATCGCTTTCCAAGAATTCATGATCGTACCTGCTGGTGCGCCTACATTCAAAGAAGCTCTTCGTTGGGGTGCTGAAATCTTCCACGCTCTTAAGAAAATCCTTAAATCTCGTGGTCTTGAAACAGCCGTAGGTGACGAAGGTGGATTCGCTCCTCGTTTCGAAGGAACTGAAGACGGTGTTGAAACAATCCTTGCTGCGATCGAAGCTGCTGGATATGTACCAGGTAAAGACGTATTCATCGGATTTGACTGTGCATCATCAGAATTCTACGATAAAGAACGTAAAGTCTACGACTACACTAAATTCGAAGGTGAAGGCGCTGCTGTACGTACTGCTGCAGAACAAATCGACTACCTTGAAGAATTGGTTAACAAATACCCAATCATCACTATCGAAGATGGTATGGATGAAAATGACTGGGACGGATGGAAAGCTCTTACTGAACGTCTTGGTGGAAAAGTTCAATTGGTTGGTGACGACTTCTTCGTAACAAACACTTCATACCTTGAAAAGGGTATCGCAGAAGGAGCAGCTAACTCAATCCTTATCAAAGTTAACCAAATCGGTACTCTTACTGAAACATTCGATGCTATCGAAATGGCTAAAGAAGCTGGTTACACTGCCGTTGTATCACACCGTTCAGGTGAAACTGAAGATTCAACAATCGCTGACATCGCAGTTGCAACAAACGCAGGACAAATCAAGACTGGTTCACTTTCACGTACAGACCGTATCGCTAAATACAATCAATTGCTTCGTATCGAAGATCAACTTGGTGAAGTAGCTGAATACCGTGGATTGAAATCATTCTACAACTTGAAAAAATAAGCTAGTTTACTAGACTAAAAAGATCCTTGAGTTTTCTCAAGGATTTTTTTTGCTATCGAGCTAAACAAAAAATCCTCAACCAAGTAGTTGAGAATTTTAGGGATTAGAATAAGCCTTTGATTTTATCAACAGCACCGCTCACTAGATCGTTTCCAGCAACAAGAGCTTTTGCTTGTTCTAAGTAGTCACCAAGGTTATCCTTGTTGTCATCGATAAATTTTTTAGCAGCATCGAAATCTTTCTTTTCGATCATTTCTTTGACTTGGTTAAATAAATCCATTGGGTTCATGAGTTTTCTCCTATAACCTATTTATTATTATCACTATTTAATCATTTTTTAACTAAACTAGCAAGCGTTTTGATTGTTAGTTGAAGAGGACACAAACCGCCTCTGGGACATGGAAATCATGGCTCAATTCAGTCAATCGACCACTCGCTTTATCGCGTTTAAAAACAGTGGCATTGTCTGAATCTTGATGAACTGCAATGAGATATTCTTGGTCCGGACTAAGAATGAAATCACGTGGATTGAGTCCATTGGTTGGAACGATTTCCAGAAGCACTAAGCTACCATCTGCCAAGATTTCATAAACTGCAATGGAGTTATGGGCACGATTTGAGGCATAGAGGAATTTCCCATCCTCTGAGAGGCGAATAGCAGCGGCCCATTTTTGACCTTCATACTCTTTAGGTAGGGTTGAGATGGTTTGGAAATGTTCAAAGTAGCCAAGTCCGTCATAGAAAAGGACATCGATGGTAGCGTTTAATTCGTTAATGAGGTAGGCGGTCTTGTAATGAGAGTGGAAAATGATATGACGTGGACCAGCACCTGGAGCTGTTTGATAGGTTTGAGTCTTCGTTAGTTTACCAAGATCATCGACTTGATAGACCACTACTTGATCGGTACCCAAATCACAAGTGATGAGTAGCTTATCGGGAGTGAGATCTGCATAATGTACATGGGGACTCGCTTGGTTTTCGTGAGGTCCAGAACCCTGATGAGTCGCTTGGTCGACAAAGGTTAAATGACCATCTTCATGGATGCGATATGAGAGGACTTGTCCCTTGTGGTAGTTAGCTCCATAGACCAAGCCACGCGCCTCATCAACAGAGACATAACAGAGGGGCGCCCCTTCCTCGACCACATGATTGATTAACTGGTGATCAGGACTAAAGCTTGCAATGCCGCCAAGACCTTGCTCCGCACCCACACTGTATAAGAAACCAGCTTTTGAAAAAGCGAGATAGGTTGGGTTTGGCTCTTGAGCAACTAGTTGTAAGTCGCTAAGTTGACCAGTTCTTTCATCGAAGGAAGCCTTATAAATTCCTTTAGAGTCTCGTTTGGTATAGGTTCCGAAATAAATATCTTGCATCACATGCACCTCGACTTTGTTGATAGCTCCATTATATCAGAAAAGAAGGGGATGGAAAACGATTAGGTGAAGGATTGACAAGCTAAGCATTAAAAAAAAGCTCACATTTCAGCTATATCGTGAAATTATGGACTAAAAATGCTAAAATAAAGACAGATTGAAAACGAAGGAGATTCCCGTGGAACATAAAGAAAAAGATTTTAGTTTATCCTGGTTTTTTAAATGGTTTGTAGATAATAAAGCCATTACTGTTTTTCTAGTAACCTTACTGATGGGATTGAATATTTTAGTTCTCAGCAAGATTAGTTTTATTTTTACACCCCTGTTAGAGTTTGGAGCAGCAGTCATGCTACCAGTCATTATTTCAGGGCTCCTCTATTATTTGTTAAATCCAATCGTGGACTTTTTGGAAAGGCACCGAGTCAAACGGATTATTGCAATTTCCATCGTCTTTATTTTGATCGCGCTTCTCATTTTATGGGGCTTGGCTGTCGCTATTCCAGCTATTCAACATCAAGTTCTTAGTTTTATGAAGAACCTGCCAGATTACTTGGAAAAGGCCAATAGGACCATCGATGATGTCTTAGACAACAAAGTGTCGCCAGAAATCAAGCCTCAGCTGGATGAATGGACCAGCCAATTATCGCAGAATATTACCAGTTGGGCGAGTTCTTTTTCCGCCCGAGCAGTCAACTGGGTCAGCAATCTGATTACTGTCGCCTCTCAGGTCATTATCGCTTTGATTATTATGCCTTTTATCGTCTTCTATCTTTTGAGAGATGGAAAGAACTTAAAAGGGCAAATCATCCGTTTCTTGCCAACCAAGATTCGTAAATCTGCAGACAAAGTCCTGTCTGATGTCAATACACAATTGGCCAATTATGTCAGAGGTCAGATTACTGTTGCTATCATCGTAGCTTTAATGTTTATTCTTTTGTTTAAGATCATTGGGCTTCGTTACGCTGTGACACTCGGTGTAACCGCTTGTTTTTTGAACTTGATACCATACTTGGGTAGCTTCTTGGCCATGCTCCCAGCCTTAGTCTTGGGGTTGGTGGCAGGACCAGAGATGTTTGTCAAAGTCGTCATTGTCTTTATTGTTGAGCAAACCATCGAGGGACGTTTCGTTTCCCCATTTGTCTTGGGGAGTCAGCTCAATATCCACCCAATCACGATTCTGTTTGTATTGATTACTTCTGGCTCTATGTTTGGAATCTGGGGAGTCTTCTTAGGAATCCCGGTTTATGCTTCGGCTAAAGTAGTCATCAGTGCTCTATTTGAATGGTACAAAGAGGTCAGTGGTTTGTACGAAAAGGACGAAGTTGAGGAAATTCAAAGTGAAGAATAGTCAAAAAATTTTAGAAGCAATTGAGAAACAAGAGCTAGATCGTCTGCCAGCTTATTTGGATAAGGCTTTGCTAGAAGATGATCCAGCTACCTTGTTAGAATTGGGACAATATTTTGAAAGTATTGGTTTTTACCCAGAAGCCAAGCAAACCTACTTGCATCTGAGAGATGATTATCCAGAGGTCTATCTGAGTCTAGCCACTATCGTAGCGGAAGATGGACTAATGGAAGAAGCCTTTGCTTATTTGGAAGAAATCCCGGAAAGTTCGGAATGGTATCTAGCCAGTCTCTTAGTCAAGGCAGACCTCTACCAAAGTGAGGGCTTGGCAGATGTGGCTCGAGAAAAACTGATGGAAGCAGCGACTCTTTCAGATGACCCTATTATTCAACTAGGCTTGGCAGAGATTGATTTAGAACTTGAAAATTACCAAGAAGCCATTCAAGAGTATGCTCAGTTAGACAACCGTCTCATTTTAGAAGAAACGGGCATTTCCACCTACCAGCGGATTGGCTATGCTTATGCGAATCTGGGTCGGTTTGAGTCTGCTATTGAGTTTTTAGAAAAGGCCTTGGAAATTGAGTTTGATGACCAGATTGCCTATGAATTGGCAACCCTTCTCTCTGACCGAGAAGAGTATCAACGTTCTCTGATCTACTTCAAGCAGATTGATACACTGTCGCCAGACTTTGAAGGGTATGAATACGGCTATGCCTTGGCTCTTCAAGCTGAAAATGACCGAGAAACAGCGTTAGCAATAGCAGAGCAAGGGATCCAAAAGAATCCTTTTGACGCTTATCTCCTCCTTCTAGCCTCCCAATTGGCCTACGAGTTGCACCAGCCAGAAAAAGCAGAGAAGTATTTGTTAGAAGCCAAAGAAGTTGCTGAGGATCTTGAAGATATCGCCCTTCGTCTGACAACTCTTTATCTGGAACAGGAACGTTATGAAGACGTCCTTGAATGGCAAGAAGTGGAAGTGGAAAATGTCGTCACCCGTTGGAATATCGCTCGTGCCTTGGTAGCACTCGAAGAGGTTGAAAAAGCGGCTCCGATCTATGAAGAGCTCTACCCAGATTTGAAAGAAAATCCAGAGTACTTAGAAAGCTATAGTTACCTCTTGAGAGAGTTGGGACAAATCGCAAAAGCCCGGGAAGTGGCAGAAGGCTATTTGCAGCTAGTCCCAGATGATGGGCAAATGCAAGCTTTCTATGAGAGCCTGTTAGAAGATTAACTACTTGACCCTTGAAGGGCGGGAATCAGAACAAGTGTGCATCCTTGTTCTGGCCCGCTCTTTTTTAATCAGTCTTTTCTGTCATTGTCCTTGAGATTGTGGTATACTGGAAGGGCTGAAAAGAAGACAAGATGAATGAGGGAGAAGATAATGGAACCGGTGAAATTGTTTCAATACAATACCTTGGGGGCTTTGATGGCTGGTCTCTATGGAGGATCCTTTACCATTAAAGAATTACTAGAGCATGGAGATCTTGGAATTGGGACCCTGGACTCCATTGATGGCGAACTGATTGTCTTAGATGGCAAAGCCTACCAAGCTAAGGGATCAGGAGAGGAGCCAGAGATTGTGGAAGTGGCCCCGGATGCGACAGTCCCTTATGCGGCCATCGTTCCCCATCAGGCCGAAGTGATTTTTCGTCAGCGCTTTGAAATGACGGATGAGGAATTAGAGGCTCGCATTGAATCTTATTATGATGGCGAAAATTTGTTTCGTTCCATCAAGATTCACGGTGATTTCGCCAAGATGCATGTGCGTATGATTCCCAAATCAACTTCAGACACCAAATTTGCAGATGTGGCGACCCATCAGCCTGAATTTACGCGAGAAAATGTTACAGGAACTATTGTTGGTTTTTGGACACCAGAGATTTTCCATGGGGTCAGTGTAGCAGGCTATCACCTTCACTTTATCTCAGATGATCATACCTTCGGAGGTCATGTCATGGATTTTGTTATCAAAGAAGGGATTGTTGAAGTTGGGGCCATTGATCAATTGGATCAACGTTTCCCTGTCCAGGATCGCCAGTATCTCTTTGCTAAGTTTAATGTTGATCAGGTCAAAGAGGATATCAATAAAGCAGAATAAAAGGTTGAGCGTCGCTCAACCTTTTAAAATGTAGACAAAGTTATTTTACATATAAGAACCTTAGTATGCTTAAAAAATGAGGTATACTTTGAGGTTCATTCAAACATACACTGAAACTTTTTATCATCAATATGAGAAAAGCTGGGACAAAAGTCCCAGCCTCTTTTTTATTACTCATTGATACGCATGGCTTTAATTTTTTCTTCTTCAGGGGTGACCCGTAGGGTTTTCTGACCAGTATAGGTTACAAAGCCAGGTTTTCCTCCGGTCGGTTTGTTAAGTTTCTTGGTTTCAATCATGTCGACTTGGACCAGATTAGAGAGGCGTCCCTTAGAGAAATAGGCCGCTAGCTCAGCTGCATCTGTCTTGACCTCATCTGAAGGGTTGAGGTTACCTGTAATGACCACGTGACTACCTGGAATATCCTTAGCGTGGAACCAGAGTTCATCTTTCTTAGCCATTTTGAAGGTTAATTCTTCGTTTTGAAGATTGTTCCGGCCGACCAGGATAATGGTCTTGCCGTCTGAGGCTAAGTACTTCTCTGGTTTTTTGCGTTTGTGGATCTTTTCTCGGTTGCGTCGTTTGATGAAGCCTGTTTGGATCAGCTCTTCTCGAATCTCGGCGACTTCAGAAAGGCTTGCTTGGGCCAGAGCGGTTTCGACTGTTTCCAGGTAGGAGATGGTTTCCTTGGTTTCCTGGATGAGAGAGGTCAAATGTTTAACAGCTTCTTTTAGCTTCTGGTAACGCTTGAAGTAGCGTTGCGCATTTTGACTGGGGGTCAAAGCCTTATCCAAAGCAATGGTGATAGGTTGATTGGTATAGTAGTTGTCCAAGGTGACCTGATCTTGATCATTTGGGACTTGATGGAGGAAGGTGGTGAGAAGCTCCCCTTTTTGCCGGAAGTCTTCGGCATTTTCTGTCGCTGCCAGTTCGGCTTCCTGTTTGGCCAACTTTTTCCGGTTTTTTTCTAGTTCATTGTCCACCTTGCGGATGAGTTCTCCAGCTTGTTGTTGGACCCGGTCGCGCTCGGCCTTGTCTAAGTAATAGTGGTCGAGGAGACCCGATAAGGTCTCAAAGGTTTCCTCCTGGCTATCAGCAAAAGCGAGAGCAGCAAAGGATTTTTTCGTTAGACGAGGATCTGTTGGAGCTTCAAAGAATGCTCGGAAGGTTTTTAGTTTTTCTCCAGTTTCTAATCGACTGGCCAATTCTTGAGCAGTATCTCGACCAAGACCCTGGAAATGAGTTTGAAGGTTTTTAGGTGTCAACTCTTCCCGATGGAGAAAGGCGAATAATGCTTCGTCCTTGATTGTAAAAGGGTTGACCGCATCGGTTTTTGGAGGAGCTAGATAGGTCGAGCCTGGCAAAATGGTCCGATAGCTATTTTGAGAGAAGCCAACATGTTTGATTGCTTCGATAATTTTTCCTGTCGCCTTGTCCAGAAGAATGATATTGCTGTGCTTGCCCATGATTTCAATAATCAAAGTCACAGAGATATCATCTCCAATTTCATTTTTATTAGAGACGGCGATTTCTAAAATGCGGTCATTCTCCACTTGCTGGATCTGCTCAATGACTGCTCCTTGGAGATACTTGCGCATGACCATGATAAAGGTATTGGGGAAGGCAGGATTCTCGAAGTTGGTCTGGGTCCGTTGGATCCGTCCAAAAACAGAGTGAGAAGAAAGCAAGAGTTTTTGATTCTTGCGGTTGCTACGAATTTGTAAAACCAACTCTTGTTCAAAGGGTTGGTTAATTTTTTGGATGCGACCATTTAAGAGTTCGCTTTGTAATTCATCCACCATATGGTGTAAAAAAAATCCATCAAAAGACATGGGTTTCCTCAACATTCTAGACTAGTTCTAGTAAATTATATCAAAAAAGTGCCTGAAAACCTAGGAAGAAGAAGGACAAACATTTTGCAAAAACAACCTCACTAGGAAAAGAATTTCAGGAAATGCCGAACGTTTTCAAAAAAAACATAAAAAAGTATTGACAAGGCTTACAGAAACATTTACAATGGATTCAATTAGAAAAGTAGTAAATGAAAATTTATTAGAGAGCTCACGGTTGGTGAAAGTGGGTAGTGGACATTTATGAAATTGGACTAATGATGAGATGAATTTGAAACAATAAAAATTCGGTCGGCACACCTTATCGTGCAACTTGTTGCTAGACAAGACAGAGATGTGGGAGGAGTTTATCCATTTTCCCATAAGTGAGGTGGCACCGCGATGACACGTCCTCACATAGCTTTCGCTATGTGTAGGCGTGTTTTTTGTTTCAAGAAAGAAGGGAGAAAAGAAGATGAAGAAACGATGGCGACTCAGTTTTTAACAAAGATGAAAAAAAACGAAAAAATAAAAGATAGAGGTAAAAAATATGAAAAACAAACGTGTATTGGGAATGATTGGTGCTTTACTAGCTGTTATTTTGGTAGCTGTTGTTTACCCAATACTAACCAATAAAAAGGATGCGAATAAAACAGATGGAACCAAAAAGGTAAAAGTTGGTGTCTTACAGTTAGTCAGCCACCCATCGCTAGACGAAATCTACAAGGGGATTCAAGATGGCTTGGCTGAAGAAGGCTACGACAAGGACAAGATTGAGATCGAATTCCTCAATGCGGAAGGAGACCAAAACAAGGTTGCAACCATGAGTAAGCAATTGGTTCAAAATAACAACGACGTCTTGATCGGAATCGCAACCCCATCTGCTCAAGGTTTGGCTAGTGCGACTAAGGACAAACCAATCGTCATGGGTGCTATCACAGACCCAGTCGGCGCAAACTTGGTCAAAGATTTGAAAAAACCTGGTGGCAATATCACAGGAGTATCTGACCACAACCCAACGGAACAACAGTTGAAGTTAATCAAAGAGTTGACTCCAAACGTGAAAACAATCGGGGTTCTTTACTCAACCAGTGAAGATAATTCTAAAACTCAAGTAGAAGAATTTACAAAATTGGCTGAAAAAGCAGGCTACAAAGTAGTTCCTTATTCAGTCCCTTCTACAAATGAAATTGCTTCAACGGTTTCTGTCATGACTGGTAAAGTGGATGCTATCTGGGTTCCAATCGATAACACCATTGCATCAGCCTTCTCAACGGTAGTTGAAGCAAACAAAACAGCTAAAAAACCAATCTTCCCAAGTGCGACAGCCATGGTCGAAGCAGGTGGTTTAGGATCTGTGGTCGTAGACCAGCATGATCTTGGCGTGGCAACTGGTAAAATGGCTGCGAAGATCTTGAAAGGTCAAAAACCAGCTGACACACCAGTTGAAATCTTCACAGATGGTAAGTCTGTCATTAACAAAAAAGTGGCAGAAGAATTAGGCATTACCATTCCAGAATCTGTCTTGAAAGAAGCTGGACAAGTCATCGAATAAAAACCAAACGAATAACAAGAATGGCAAGTGAAGAAAAACAGGCTTCACTTGTCATTTTTTGTAAAATCTGCTAAACTAGAATGTAACTGAATAGAAATCTGCAAGACTAGTACCTCAAGGGAAGTGCAACAGGGAGAAGAGCCGTGACTGAAAGCTCTTTGCATGAAAGCTGAGTGAATTCACTTGCGCAAGGATTTAGAAATTAAGGTCTGAGTTTCAGATAAAAAACGGATGGTACCGCGTGTCAACGCTCCGAATATGGGTGTGGCACGTGGTTTTTTCTATGTCTGAGTGAGGACCATGATGGAGGAAATATGTCAACGATTGAAGAACAACTAAAAGCGCTTCGAGAAGAAACGCTGGCAGCCTTGAAGCAGATCTCTGCTGAAAATAAAAAAGAGATGCAAGAGCTACGCGTTTCTGTCCTTGGGAAAAAAGGTTCCCTTACTGAAATCCTTAAAGGGATGAAAGATGTCTCTGCTGAAATGCGTCCGGTTATCGGGAAACACGTCAATGAAGCGCGTGATGTTTTGACGGCTGCCTTTGAAGAAACAGCTAAGCTCTTGGAAGAAAAGAAAGTCCAAGCCAAATTAGCTAGTGAGAGTATTGATGTGACCCTTCCGGGACGTCCAGTCGCAGTTGGTCATCGCCATGTCTTGACCCAAACCAGTGAAGAAATCGAAGATATCTTTATCGGGATGGGCTACCAAGTTGTAGATGGCTTTGAAGTCGAAAAAGACTACTACAACTTTGAACGCATGAACTTGCCAAAGGATCACCCAGCTCGTGATATGCAGGACACCTTCTACATCACAGAAGAAATCTTGCTTCGGACCCATACTTCGCCAGTTCAAGCGCGTGCCATGGATGCGCATGACTTTAGCAAGGGGCCTTTGAAGATGATCTCTCCAGGGCGTGTTTTCCGTCGGGATACAGATGATGCGACCCACAGTCACCAGTTCCATCAGATCGAAGGCTTGGTTGTTGGGAAGAACATTTCTATGGCAGACCTTCAAGGAACGCTTCAGTTGATCGTGCAGAAGATGTTTGGTGCAGAACGTCAAATCCGTCTGCGTCCTTCTTACTTCCCATTTACAGAGCCATCCGTTGAGGTCGATGTATCTTGCTTCAAATGTGGTGGAGCGGGATGTAATGTATGTAAGAAGACAGGTTGGATCGAAATCATGGGGGCCGGTATGGTTCACCCACGCGTGCTCGAGATGAGTGGCATTGATTCGACAGTCTATTCAGGATTCGCCTTTGGACTTGGTCAGGAGCGTGTAGCCATGCTTCGTTATGGAATCAATGATATCCGTGGCTTTTATCAAGGAGATGTTCGCTTCTCAGAACAGTTTAAATAATCATGTTAGTTAGAGTAAAAATCGATCAATTGCAGACCTTACGTGACCTAGAGGTGGAAACCTATCGGGAGACCTTTGGTCCCTATATTGTTGAGGAAGACTTGGAAGAGTACTTCTCTACGGTGCTCTCTTTGGAGCAAATCGAGAAAGATCTGTTAGATCCAGAATCCGAAACCTATTTTGTCCTCAATGAAGAACAAGAAATCTGTGGTTTTCTCAAGATCAACTGGGGGCAAGCGCAGACGGAGCCAGTAGAGATGGAAAAGTCCTTTGAGATTCAACGGATCTATGTCAAAAAGGAATATCATGGAGCTGGTTTCGGTAAGGAAATGTTTACCTTTGCGCTGGATCAAGCCAAGAGCCGTGGCTTTGAGTGGGCCTGGCTAGGTGTCTGGGAACGCAATTTTAAGGCACAAGATTTTTACTACAGTTTTGGATTTGAACGATTTAGTGAACACGAGTATCCTACCGGTGATACGGTTGATATTGACTGGTTGTTGAGAAAGAAATTGACCTAGAATGGACAAGAAACTTCTATTCTAGAGAAGGGGAGGTTATTAGACCTACCTAAGCCAGCCTCGAGCTGGAAAACACAAAATGAAAGGATCTAAACGAGGGCCAAAAGAAATCTGGGAAAGTCATCTAGATTTCAGTAGAACCCTTGGTATCTTACATATGTTAGTTAGTTATAAATGGTTAAAAGAATTGGTGGACATTGATGTGCCATCACAAGAGTTGGCTGAAAAAATGTCAACTACAGGGATCGAGGTAGAAGGTGTGGAATCACCAGCTGCTGGTCTCTCAAAAATTGTCGTCGGAGAAATCTTGTCTTGTGAAGATGTGCCCGAAACTCATTTGCATGTCTGCCAAGTCAATGTGGGTGAAGAAGAAGCCCGTCAAATCGTCTGTGGAGCACCAAATGTGCGCGCAGGTATCAAGGTCATGGTGGCTCTTCCGGGTGCCCGCATCGCGGATAACTACAAGATCAAAAAAGGGAAAATCCGTGGCTTAGAGTCATTAGGGATGATCTGTTCACTTGGTGAATTGGGTATTTCTGACTCAGTTGTACCGAAGGAATTCGCAGATGGCATCCAAATCTTGCCGGATGATGCAGTACCAGGTGAGGAAGTATTCTCTTACCTAGACTTGGATGATGAAATCATCGAACTTTCCATCACTCCAAACCGTGCAGACGCCCTTTCAATGCGTGGAGTGGCGCACGAAGTGGCAGCCATCTATGACAAGGCAGTCACCTTCAAAGAATTTACTTTAACAGAAACAGACCAAGCTGCAGCAGATGCTCTTTCAGTCAGCATTGACACAGACAAGGCACCTTACTATGCAGCCCGTATCTTGGACAATGTGACTATTGCACCAAGTCCACAATGGTTGCAAAACCTCCTCATGAACGAAGGTATCCGTCCGATTAACAATGTCGTCGACGTGACCAACTATATCCTGCTTTACTTTGGTCAGCCCATGCATGCCTTTGACTTGGATACCTTTGAAGGGACTGACATTCGTGTGCGTGAAGCGCGTGCTGGTGAAAAATTGGTGACCTTGGATGGGGAAGAACGTGAGTTGGAAGCAAGTGACCTCGTGATTACGGTTGCTGACAAACCAGTAGCCCTTGCAGGTGTCATGGGTGGTCAGGCTACAGAAATCTCTGAAAACTCTAGTCGTGTTGTCCTTGAAGCTGCTGTCTTCAATGGTAAATCAATCCGTAAGACCAGCGGTCGCCTCAACCTTCGTTCGGAATCATCTTCTCGCTTTGAAAAAGGCATCAACGTGGCAACTGTTAATGAAGCCCTTGATGCGGCAGCAAGCATGATTGCTGAATTGGCTGGTGCGACAGTGCGGAAGGGAATCGTTTCAGCAGGCCAGTTGGATACTTCGGATGTAGAGGTTTCTTCCACCCTTGCAGACGTTAACCGTGTCCTTGGTACAGAACTTTCCTACGCGGATGTAGAAGATGTCTTCCGTCGTCTTGGATTTGGTCTTTCTGGAAATGCAGAGAGCTTCACAGTTAGCGTACCACGTCGCCGTTGGGATATCACCATCGAAGCGGACCTCTTTGAAGAAATCGCACGTATCTATGGCTATGACCGCTTGCCAACCAGTCTTCCAAAAGACGATGGGACAGCCGGTGAATTGACTGTTACTCAAAAATTGCGTCGTAAAGTTCGCACCATTGCAGAAGGAGCAGGACTGACTGAAATCATCACCTATGCTTTGACAACACCTGAAAAAGCGATTGAATTTACGACTACACCAAGCAACTTAACTGAGCTCATGTGGCCAATGACTGTGGATCGTTCAGTCCTTCGTCAAAATATGGTTTCAGGTATTTTGGATACCGTTGCTTACAACGTGGCTCGTAAGAACAAAGACTTGGCCCTTTACGAGATTGGAAAAGTCTTCGAGCAAACTGGAAATCCAAAAGAAGAATTGCCAAACGAAATCAACAGTTTTGCCTTTGCTTTGACAGGTTTAGTCGCTGAAAAAGACTTCCAAACGCCAGCTGTTCCAGTTGATTTCTTCTATGCCAAGGGAATCTTGGAAGCCCTCTTTGCTCGCTTGGGTCTTGAGGTGACTTATACCGCAACGCAAGAGATCAAGAGTCTTCACCCAGGACGGACAGCCTTGATTTCACTCGGTGACCAAGTCCTTGGTTTCCTCGGTCAAGTGCATCCTGTAACGGCTAAGGCTTATGATATTCCAGAGACGTATGTAGCAGAGCTTAACCTTTCAGCTATCGAAGCAGCCCTTCAACCAGCCGCTCCATTTGTGGAAATCACCAAGTTCCCAGCGGTGAGCCGTGATATCGCTCTTCTCCTCAAAGCTGAAGTGACCCACCAAGAAGTGGTCGATGCCATCCAAGCTGCGGGCGTGAAACGCTTGACAGACATCAAGCTCTTTGACGTCTTCTCAGGTGAAAAACTGGGTGTCGGAATGAAGTCTATGGCCTACAGTCTGACCTTCCAAAATCCAGAAGATAGCTTGACAGACGAAGAAGTCGCACGCTACATGGAAAAAATCCAAGCTTCCCTTGAAGAAAAAGTAGACGCAGAAGTGCGGTAAATCGTAAAAATTTGGAACAGTTGAGAATTTCTCAGCTGTTTTTTTCTTACAGAATTTACTTGATATAGAGCTTAAAACCCTATAAAAATAAAGAAATTCCTTTAAGGATTCAAAATATCCATGTCAACCATCTTTCTATTTTTGACAAATATTTTTATTTTTTTGACAAATATACTTGTCAAAAAGAAAAAGAAGTGTTACAATGATTTTAGTTGAAAGAAGGGGAGGTTTCTTATGGGAGCCATATGGATTCTTTTTATCCCTTTTCTGATTATGGTTTATGCGAGCTCAGAAAAGAAGATTAAAAGGTTGAACAAACGCATTAGACGATTAGAAAAACAAGTGAAAGGAAATCAAGACATGTCTAGAATTTTAGAAGAATTGAAAGGCCAAACGGCCACTGTTACAGTGAGTGGTGTTGGGTTCGAGTATGAAATTTTGGATATCGACGAAGATTGGGTCAAACTGACTCGTGTGAATAATAAACAACAAAGAGAGACAAAATTAGTTCGCATCGAAGATATTCAAGGTATTCAACTATAAGGGGGCGAAAGCCATGATCTTAAAAAATCGACTGAAAGAGCTGAGGGCGCGTGATGGGCTCAACCAATCCGAGCTAGCTAAGCTAGCAGGGGTCTCGCGCCAGTCCATCAGTCTCTTGGAGCGAGGGGAATACACCCCTTCGGTTATCATTGCTATCACCATCGCCCAGATTTTCAAGGAACCGGTGGAGAATGTTTTTAGTCTAGTAGAGGGAGAGGAATAAAAGTGAAAAAGAAGTTAAAAGAGAGGTCAGCCCGTTTTCGTTTTTGGAGAAATGTAGCCATGATCTTATTAGGTGTCATCATCGGCTTTTTGACAGGATATTTTGGTGCTGACCATCCAATTGAATTCCAAAAGTTATTTGATCGAGATATGCTTTATATAGGTTCTATCATGTTATATCTGATAATTTTCGGAATTGCGTCTACCTATCTTTTCTCGTCTCGTCAGTCTTATCAAATGATGGAGGCGACCGATGACGAAGACGAAGCCTACCGTTATGAAAGCCAAACGAGAAGAATCTATGACTTGGCTACGATTTTCAAAGGCGTCATGATTGTTCCCTATCTACTAGTGATTTTCTTCTCTTGCCAAAAACTAGTCTATGAAGAAAAACTGACAGGTATCCTTGGAAAATACACCATCCCGCTTATTTTCCTTGGACTCCTCCTCCTTACTTTTGGATTGGAACATCAGTTTCGGAAGACGTTTAAACAGATTTATGGAAAAGCGATTCCACGCAATTCTAGCGGAGCAGAAGTCCGTGAATTAATAATGAGTATGATGGATGAAGCAGAAAAACAAATTTGCTACGAGGAGAACTTCGACATTGTTTTCAAGTTAAGCAATTATGTCTTACCGATTTCCTTAATGGCGATATTCTTAGTTGGGATTACATTCCAGACAGATATCTTGTTAGCATTAGTAGTTGTATCACTGATTTATGTCTATATCTTGGTCTCTCAGTACAAGATTACCAAACGTTACTATAAAGAGTAGAGGAGTTTTCTATGTTAGAAATTAGAAATTTAGAAAAGAGTTTTGGCAAGAAGCAAGTCTTGTTCGGGATTGACTTGACTGCGAAAAAAGGATCTATCTTAGGTTTGATCGGGAAGAACGGAGCAGGGAAGACCACCATCTTCCATAGTATCCTCCGCTTCCTTGACTACAGTGGCGATATCCAATTGGATGGCCAAGCAATCAGTCAAGAAACCTATAAGGAAATCGGCTACCTGCCAGAAGAGCGGAGCCTCATGCCTAAGTTGACTATCTACGAGCAAGTCCGTTACCTTGCTAATCTCAAAGGAATGTCAACTGCTGAGGTCAAGGAGAAACTTCCAATTTGGATGGAAAAGCTCCAAGTAAAAGGGAAATTAACCGATAAGATTAAGAGCCTTTCAAAAGGGAATCAGCAAAAGGTTCAATTGATCATTACCATGATCCATGAGCCAAAATTGATCATCTTGGATGAGCCGTTTAGTGGACTGGATCCTGTCAATACAGAAGTGCTTAAGCAGGTCATTTTTGAAGAAAAAGAACGCGGTGCCACCATTATCTTCTCTGACCACGTCATGACCAATGTGGAAGAACTCTGTGATGAGTTGGTTATGATTCGTGATGGATCTGTGATTCTTTCAGGTCCCGTACAAGAAGTTCGCAATAGCTTCGGGAAGACTCGTCTCTTCGTATCCAATGACTTCAGTAAAGAGGAGTTGGAAGTGCTGCCTCACGTGACCAAGGTGACCATGACCAAGCAAGGTCTATGGAAGTTGGTCTTGGATGATGAGACAGCTGGTCCAGACCTCTTTGACCAGTTGACCAAGGGTCGCTATCTAGCAACCTTTGACCAACAAGCCCCAACCATTGATGAAATCTTTAAATTAGAATCAGGAGTAGAAGTATGAAACAGATGCTGATTGTTATCAAAGAAACTTATTTACGCCAAGTGAAATCATGGAGCTTTTTCCTGATGGTTCTTTCTCCCTTTCTCTTCATTGGATTGACGATCGGAATAAACTACTTCGTTGGCTCTTCTACCTCTGCTAAAAGCAACATTGCCTTGATTACAGATCAAGCTCCTGTCAAGGAAGGCTTGAAAGGAACTGATGGCTTGACCTTTGACTATAAGGATGAAGCAGCAGCTAAGAAGGCCATGAAAGAGGAAGAAATCAAGGGAATCCTCACAGTTGAAGAAAAGGATGGCCAGCTAGAGGCTCGCTACCAGAGTGAGGATGCCATGAAGCCAGATTTCAAATCAGTCCTTATGGCAAAATTGAGTCAGGTCCAACAAATGCTCAATGTTTCTAAGGCGGACTTAAGCCAAGAGCAGTTAACAGCCCTTTCGCAACAGGTCTCATTGACTGAAAAAATTGATGAGAAGAAAGAAGGGCTAAAAATGGTGCAAACCATGGTAGCTGGAGGAATCGGTTTTCTTCTTTACATGATTCTGATCTTTTATTCAAGTATCACTGCTCAAGAGGTAGCTAGTGAAAAAGGAACCAAGATCATGGAAGTGGTCTTCTCAAGCATTCGTGCAACTCACTATTTCTATGCTCGCATGATTGGTCTTTTTGGAGTAATTTTTACCCATATTGGTATCTATGCAGTCGGCTTGGGAGGCGTTTGGATGTTTAGAGATTCCATTCCTCTTGTAAAAGATATTTTATCTCCAGACTCTCCTATCACTCAACATATTGGACAATCTATTTCCTTGAACACCTTCTTCTTTATCATTCTCGGAATCTTCATGTACGTTGTTCTTTCAGCTTTCCTAGGCTCAACAGTTGCTCGTCCAGAAGATACAGGAAAGGCCCTCTCTCCTCTGATGATGTTAGTGATGGTTGGATTCTTTGGAGTGACTGCCTTGGGTAGCGCAGGAGATGTCCCTCTATTGAAGATTGGATCCTACATTCCATTCATTTCAACCTTCTTCATGCCTTTCCGTACGATTAATGGCTATGCAAGTGGACTTGAATCATGGGGTTCATTCGGAATTGCCTTAGCCTTCACGCTCCTCGGCACCATGATCATTGGAAAAATCTATTCTAGCCTCATCCTACAAACAGATGATTTAGGTTTGGTCAAGACTGTTAAAAAAGCTTTAAGCTATCGTTAAAAGAGGAGAGTGGGACAGAAATCGGTAATTGGTTAGAATTCGATTTCGTCGTCCCACCTCCGCACAGTTGAGTAGGGCTGTAAAAGCTGATGAAATCAGCGTAGTAGAGTCCACTCAACCACTGCGTCTTGCTCGACAATCCAAAGACAATTGAGAGGCTAGGACTTTTTGTCCCAGTCTCTTTGCTTTGTGAAATCGTTGCTGTTTGGTCTTCTTTACTTTATAATGAAAGTAGAATGAAAAGGAGGCGGACATGAACTATATTGAGTTTTCTGAAAATGAGCGTCTGTCCACGATTATCCTTGGGATGATGCGGATCAGCCAGATGAGTGAAGATGAGGTGGAGGCCTTAGTGGAGGCAGCCTTATCGATTGGGATCAACACTTTTGATCTGGCGGACATCTATGGCGATGGCCAGTGTGAGATCCTGCTGGGTAAGGTTCTCAAGCGCCGTCCGGATCTTCGGGATCAGATGTGGATCCAGTCCAAGTGTGGCATTCGCAAAGACGGCTTTACCTATTTTGATTTTTCTAAGGACTATATTTTGGACTCCGTCGATGGCATCCTCGAGCGTCTACAGATCGAGCGCTTAGATAGTCTCCTCCTTCACCGACCGGATGCTCTCATGGAGCCTGAAGAAGTAGCAGCAGCTTTTGATCACTTGGAGCAAGCGGGCAAGGTCCGTCATTTTGGGGTGTCCAATCAAAATCCTATGATGATGGAATTGCTCAAAACAGCTGTTAAACAACCACTCAAGGTCAACCAGTTGCAGTTGAGTGCCGCCTTTACGCCTAGCTTTGAAGCTGGTTTTCATGTCAATATGGAAGGGCCAAAAGCAGCCGTGCGAGATGGCAGTGTTTTTGAGTATTGTCGCTTAACAGATACGGTGATCCAAGCCTGGTCTGTCCTTCAGCATGGCTATTTCAAGGGGAATTTTGTCGGTAAGGAAGAGTTTGCGGCTCTCAATCATGTCCTTAATGACTTGGCGAAGAAATATCAGGTCACTCCGACAGCAATCGCCCTTGCTTGGGTCCTCCGCTATCCAGGGAAGATGCAGGCCGTCATCGGAACGACCAAACCCCAGCATGTCCTTGAAGCAGGGAAAGCAGCAACAGTAACCCTAACGCGTAAGGAATGGTACCAAATCTACCTGGCTGCGGGTAATGATCTGCCATAGAATATTTATTAGTAGACCAGACTTCACTTCTATCAGTGGGCTGGTTTTTTTGTTTTATGCTTTACGGATTTTTCTTGACAATTCTTCCTTTGTTATGGTATTCTTTATGCAACAAATGTTGCGCAACAACCGTTGCGCGAAAGGAGTCTTATGCCACCAAAGGTTAAATTTAGTAAAGAGACTATGATTGGGACGGCTTTACAATTGGTGAGAGAAGAGGGCCTGGCTAGTTTGACGGCTAGGGCATTAGCGGAGAAACTGGGAGCCACACCAAGAGTCATTTTTGGGCAATTTGCTAATATGTCTGAGTTACAAGCAGAGGTTATTGTTGCTGCGGAAATGGTAGTGGTGGAGTATATTCGCAAAGCCTTAGAAGATGAGAAGCCCTTTCGATCTGTCGGGGTTGCTTATATCCTGTTCGCTTCAAAAGAGCCCCAACTTTTTCAATTGCTTTTCCAAAATCCAAGCAAAGATCCGATTGGTCGCTTTCAAGATTTTCTTCCCATCAAGGATCATAGTTACCAATTGGTTCTGGATTCGATTGTTGCAGACTATCCGTTGACGTTAGAGGAGGCTAGCCGCTTGTACCAGCATCTATTTATCTACTCACACGGGATGGCTTCTATGGTTGCTTCTGGTATTTATCAGTTCAGCATGGAAGAAGTGATTGGATTATTGACAGAAGTTTGTCAATCTCTCATCAAAGAAATGGTAGGAAAGAAATGATTCAACTAGAAAATGTTCACAAAAGCTATGGCCAAACCAAGGTCTTAAAGAGGATTGATCTGCAGATTCAAGACCAGGATGATGTGGTTATCCTAGGCCCTTCTGGATCGGGCAAGTCAACTCTCTTAAACGTATTATCCGGATTAGAAAAGGTAGACGAGGGGCATATTCTTATCCAAGGACGGGATTTATCGCAACTTACAGATGCTCAATTGACAGCCTTTAGACGTGAGAAGATAGCCTTTATTTTTCAGCAGTATTTTTTATTGCCTAATCTGACGGTCAGACAGAATGTAAAAATGGGAGCTGACCTGGCAAACAATCATGATTTTTTGCAGATTATCGAAGATTTGGGGGTTGGTGATAAGCTAGACAAGTATCCGAGTGAATTGTCTGGTGGGGAACAGCAGAGAGTGTCTATTGCTCGTGCCTTGGCCAAAAAGCCAGAGATTCTTTTCTTAGATGAGCCGACGGGGGCCTTGGATGAAGAAACAGGCCGGAAGATTCTCGACTATATCTGGAAGTTGAAGGAAAAGCTAGGCTTTACCCTAATCATGGTGACGCACAACCAAAATATTGCGGATATGGCAAGAACCATCATTCGTGTCAATAGTGGCAAGATTACTGAAGTGGTGACCAATGATCAGCCTCAGACTGCCTATGAGATTGGATGGTAAGCCATGTTTTCAATAAAAGATATTCGAAAATTAGTTGTCGTCAGTATCATTGGTGCTTGTGCGGTCTTTGTGGCCAATCTCTTCTTGAATTTTTATCTTGATATTGAGCAGTTGGAGATTTCTAAAACCAATCCGATGATTACGACCTACTATGATGCCCAAGTTTCGCTATCTTGGATGGTGGCCATGGTCAGTGGAGTCGTCTTGTCCTTGACGTCGATCCTTCTCATGTGCTTTTATATTAAACAATTTGTAGATGACCACAAGGAACAATTAGGAATTTTAAAGGCCTTGGGTTATAGCAATGGCCAGTTGGCTAAACGATTTTGGGCCTTTGGACTCAGTTTTGGAGTTGGAGCGCTTCTTGGCTATTTCGCTTCCTTTCTCATGATGGGACATTTTTATGACTTCCGCAACGAGAAGGGGATTTTGCCAGAAATTACTATTCATTTTCATTGGCAACTCTTAGTTGCTTTGGTAATACTGCCAACGCTTTTCTTTATGGTTCTTGCGGTTGGCTATGCTAGAAGACAACTACAAACGCCGGCCCTTCGCTTATTGAAAAAATCTCCAACACCGATCAAGGTCAAAAGGAGAAAGAGTGCTCCAAAGAAAGAGAAATCCTTCCTAAAAGAGCTGTCTTCGTCGCTGATGTGGGGTAGAAAATCGATCTTATTTTTTGTAGTCTTTGGCTCCATGTGTTTCGCTGCCATGGTTCAATTGTCCTTTGGCCTAAGTGACTACACAGATGACATCATCCAAGCTATGATGATTATGATTGGCTTGATCCTTTCTTTCTCTATTCTCTTTTTGTCATTGGGAATTGTGGTCTCAGAAAGTCGTGAAACCTTGGCCTTGATGAAGGCCTTTGGCTACACCGATCGTGAATGCCAAAGTCATATTCTCTCTCCCTATCGTTTCTGGGCCTATCTAGGGTTTGTTCTTGGGACGGTTTATCAATACGGCATCATGGAAATTTTGATCGGTGTGATCAAAGACACGGTTCCTGAAAAGATTGAGCACAACTTTGATGGGAACGTGTGCTTTTGGACCTTGATCGGTTTTGCTGTGATTTATGAAAGTCTCTTTTATCTCTCCAACAGAAAACTCCAAAAACAAACCATTAAAGAAGTGCTTTTAGCTGAATAAAATAAATAGAAAGAGGCTGGGACAAAAGTCCTAGCCTCTCAATTATCTTTGGATTGTCGAGCAAGACGCAGTGGTTGAGTGGGCTCTACTACGCAGATTTCATCAGCTTTTACAGCCCTACTCAACTGTGCGGAGGTGGGACGACGAAATCGAATTCTAACGAATGATCGATTTCTGTCCCACTCTCTTTTCTTGTAAAACTCATTGACAGAGAGGGGCTTTTCCGCTATTCTAAGGGAATAATAGAATGGAAATGATACATCATGAAACGGAACTACTGGCAGGACCTGAAAGGGGTCTTTTACTTAATCTGGCGCAACAAATGCTCCTTTATCTCTTAGGGATCCTCTTGCAGTTTGTGGTTGGTATTGGGGCTGCAACCTTGAGCTGGGTGTCCCTCAGTACGAGTGAATAGGAATACGGTTTAAATAGAAATCTGGCTTACTAGGTTTCAAGCTGGCCAAATTGGAATATTCTTTAGTGATGTTACCTAAATGTTTGATTTTTCTTCCATATTCCTCTATACTAAATAGTATGAATAATGAAAGTCGTCCCTACAGTAACGCTGTCAGGGCGCTTTCTCTTTCTATAGCTTTCTTTTGTAGGCACAATCCTCTCAGAACGAAGGACTGTTTCTTTGTTCGGAGATGGACGGCCAGCTAAAGAAAGGATTACTAACTAGTATTTTTAGGAGGTAACTATGCTTCAGTCATTGATTGCTGAAATCAAGGAATATAAGAAACCCTCTATTCTAGCCTCACTCTATATGGTGTTTGAGGTCATGTTTGAGATTTCTATTCCATTCATTATGGCGACGCTTCTGGACAAAGGGGTTCATAGGGGGGATATGACCACTGTTCTCACCTATGGTCTCCTCATGTTGGTCTTCGCCTTTCTCTCTCTTTTCTGTGGGATGCAGTCGGCTCGCTACGGGGCTTTTGCTTCAGCTGGCTTTGCTAAGAACCTACGGAAGGCGATCTTCAAGAAGATCCAAACCTTCTCCTTTGAAAACATCGATAGTTTCTCCTCAGGTGGTCTGGTAACCCGGATGATGACGGATGTGACCAATGTGCAGAACTCTTATCAGATGGTGATCCGGATCTGTGTGCGGGCACCGCTCAATCTGATCTTTGCTATTGCTGCCAGCTACTTGATTAATCCGCAGATGACTAGTATCTTTGTAGGGATTACCCTTTTCTTGGGGCTGGTCTTGGGGTTGATCACTAAGCTTGTCTTTCCACTCTTTACCAAGGTCTTTGATGCCTATGATAACTTGAACAACAGTATCCAGGAAAACATCACCAATATGCGCGTAGTCAAGTCCTATGTCAAGGAAGAAGAAGAGACTGCTAAGTTTAAGAAGGCTTCCCGCTTGATCTACAACATGTTTATGAAGGCTATTCGTATCGTGATCTTGAGTGGTCCAGCCATGATGTTGTCCTTGTATGCTTCCTTTATCTTGATCTCTTGGATCGGGGCACAACTCATCGTGGGTGGAAGCTTTACGACTGGTGAGCTGACGTCTATGTTTGCCTATGTCATGACCATCCTTATGTCCCTCATGATGTTTATGATGATCTTCGTTATGCTCTCGATCTCTATGGCATCTGTAGAGCGGATCAATGAAGTCCTTGGGACAGAGTCAACCATCGTCTCTCCGGAGAACGGTCTGACAGAAGTAGCAGATGGTTCTATTACTTTTGACCATGTGGACTTCGCCTACACGGATGAAAATGGCGACAAGACCCATGTCTTGTCCGATATCAACCTCAGCATTCGCTCGGGTGAAGTGATCGGGATCCTTGGGGGGACTGGTTCTGGTAAGTCTAGTCTGGTCCAGCTCATCCCTCGTCTCTATGATGTGGAGTCAGGTAGCGTCAAGGTCGCTGGTCAGGATGTGCGAAACTATGATTTGGATCATTTGCGCAAGCAAGTAGCCATGGTGCTTCAAACCAATGTCCTTTTCTCTGGTACTATCAAGGAAAATATGCGCTGGGGAAATAAGGACGCGACGGATGAAGAAATCATGGAAGCTTGTAAGATTGCTCAAGCGGATGAATTTATCCAGAACTTTAAGGATGGCTATGACACCATGATCGAACGTGGTGGAGCCAATGTCTCAGGTGGTCAGCGCCAACGTCTCTGTATCGCCCGTGCTCTCTTGACGAATCCAAAGATTTTGATCTTGGATGATTCGACCTCGGCTGTCGATACTAAGACCGATAGCCTGATCCGTCAAGGATTGGCTACCAGTCTTAAAGACACGACCAAGATCATCATTGGTCAACGGATCTCTTCTATCCAAGATGCAGACCGGATCGTGGTCATGAATGATGGTAAGATCGATGCGATTGGTACTCACCACGACTTGATTGAGACCAATGCCATCTACCGTGAAGTCTATGGCATGCAAACCCAAGGGAAAGGAGGACAAGCAGATGCAGAATAAGAAAAAAGCTGGCTGGGGCTCGCTCGTGCGCCTACTGGCCTACATGTGGAAACAGTATAAGTTCGTCCTTCTTTTAGCAGCTGCCCTTATCGTGACAGCCTCCCTCTCTACGGTCTATATTACGTCCTCCATCCGAGCCTTGGTGGACCAATATATCCAACCCATGCTGGATAGTGGAAGCAAGGATTTTGGCCCCCTCTTAACTTTCTTATCGACATTAGCAGTGATTGGAGTGGTGGGAGTTTTGGCCAACTATGGCTTCTCCCTCATTATGGCGACAGTATCTCAGGATACATTGCGCTCTCTGCGGAACCAGCTCTTTGCCCGTATGCAGAAGCTCCCTGTGAAGTACTTTGATACCCACCAGCACGGGGATATCATGTCTATCTATACCAATGACATCGACGCTCTTCGCCAAGCGATCGAGCAATCTATCCCGCAGCTCTTACAATCTGCCATCACGATCATCGGTGTAGCATTCAGCATGATCATGATTAGCCCTCTTCTTTTCCTTCTCGTTCTTTCGATGGTCGGCGTCATGGCCTATGTCATCAAGGATATCTCTGGTAAGTCTGGTCGCTATTTCGCCGATCAGCAAAAGAACCTAGGGATTGAAAATGGCTTTATCGAAGAGATGATGGCTGGTCAAAAAGTGGTCAAGGCCTTTGTCCACGAAGAGGAAAGTATTGAAGCCTTTGAGCGGATCAATGACCAACTCTTTGAAACATCCTACCAAGCCAACCGCTATGCCAATGTCCTGATGCCGATTTTGGGGAACCTTGGAAATGTCTCCTTCGTCTTGACCTCATTGGTCGGAGGGATCTTCGCCTTGAATGGGATCAGTGGCCTCACCATTGGTGGCCTCATGGCCTTTCTCCAGCTTAACCGTTCCTTCAACGGGCCTATCACTCAAGTATCGCAACAGTTGAACTTTGTCCTCATGGCTCTAGCTGGGGCAGATCGGATCTTTGATCTCTTGGATGAAGAAGTCGAAGTGGATGAAGGGAAAGTGACCTTGGTCAACTATGAAGAGGTTGATGGTCGCATGGTCATCACTGATAAGAAGACCAACCTCTGGGCTTGGAAACACCCGCGGGAAAATGGAGACTATGAACTGGTCAAACTGGTCGGAAATGTCGTCTTTAACAATGTAGACTTCTCTTACAATGATAAGAACCAAATCCTCTACGATATCAACCTCTATGCGGACAAGGGTCAAAAGGTGGCCTTTGTCGGCGCGACAGGAGCAGGGAAGACCACCATTACCAACTTGATCAACCGTTTCTACGATATTCAATCAGGATCTATCACCTATGATGGTATCGATGTGAAGCTGATCGAGAAGGCTTCGCTCCGTCGTTCGCTAGGGATTGTCTTGCAGGATACCCACCTCTTCACTGGAACGATCGCAGAAAATATCGCCTATGGTCGATCAGATGCGACCCGGGAGGAAATCCTGGAAGCAGCTCGCATTGCCAATGTGGATTCCTTTGTCAAACATTTGGACCAAGGCTACGATACTGTCTTGAGCGATGATGGAGCTGGTCTATCCAACGGTCAACGTCAGCTGATAGCCATTGCGCGTGCTGCCTTGGCCAATGCGCCGGTCTTGATCCTTGATGAAGCGACCTCCTCGATTGACTCACGGACAGAGAAGATGGTTCAAGAGGGGATGGATCGTCTGATGGCCGGACGGACCGTCTTTGTCATCGCCCACCGTCTCTCTACCATTGTCAACTCGGACGTGATCATGGTCATGGACAAGGGACGCATCATCGAGCGAGGCAACCACGCTTCCTTGATGGCAGAACGCGGGACTTATTACCGCCTCTACACCGGTGGTCTTGAAATTGATTAACACAAAAAAAAGTCTGAGCGTTGGCTCAGGCTTTTTGCTTATGGATAATGTTGTCTTTGAAACTTTCCTTAGGTGAGATCGGATGTCAGCGAACTTCGAAGAAGTTCCATGACTTAGTTTTGAACCTATAGTTTCAAAATTTCCGTGAGGCTGGGACAAAAGTTCTAGCCTCTCAATTGTCTTTGGATTGTTGATCAAGACGCAGTGGTTGAGTAGGCTCTACTACGCTGATTTCATCAGCTTTTACAGCCCTACTCAACTGTGCGGAGGTGGGACGACGAAATCGAATTCTAACGAATGACCGATTTCTGTCCCACTCTCTTTTTATGACTTCACTCATTTCCATGGTATAATGGGAGGACTATTCATAGAGAAGATCAAAAGGAGACAAGAGTGGATCAAAAACATCACTGCCAAGTCCTATGGGCGAAAAATAAATACCTGGTGCTGAGTCGTTCTAGTAATATCTACAAGGAAATTCGGGAATACCTCAAGCAAGACCGGGTAGAGGTCAGCCAGGTTGAGGGCTTGATCCAGCAAGCGCTGGCTTTACCGGAAAATCGTGGCCAGGTCTCCAATGCCTTCCAGCATATCTGGGGCTATTTCAAAAAGCAGGCGACTGCAGAGGAAAAGGCGGACTTCATGTTGTTACTTGAGAAGTACCAGCATGGCCAAGCTAGCCAAGAGGACCTTATCAAGGGGATCCAAAATCTCCTTGAGCGCTACCCTAATCGCTATTTACAAGATTCGACGCTACTAGGAGGCCAATAGATGAGACTTTGGCACCAAGACTTGATTCCCAAACTCCCACGCCCCCAGCTCCTGGGCCAACACCGAGAATGCTGCGCTCTGAGAGGCAATGGCTGGGGCAAGAAGCATGCGACGGTCAACTATGTCTTTGACTACTCGCCTTATCGCCTCTATGCCTATCACCGCCTGATCATGGAGGAGATGACCGCTAGAGGATACAAGGTCAGCCCAGAGTGGTGGGAGCCGACCTACCGAGGCAAGACCTGCCCAGCCTATCCAGAATTGGAAAAGGAAGCTTTGAACACCCCCATCTATCCCGAGCACCAGGCTACTTACCTCCAAGAATGCCTGGAGAATCTGACAGAAAAAGGGATTCAATTAGACTAATTATTGATTAAGTAAAAATGTAAGTTAAACCATTCGTAATCAAATTATTACTAATGGTTTTTAGTATCTGAAATATGATAAAATAGAAAGGATAATACATTAATTAAGGAAAGTAAAAATGGCAAATAAAGAAAGTGCAGAGCGTAAGGAGCTTCATCGAAAAATATGGGCGATTGCGGACGATGTTCGTGGAGCTGTTGACGGTTGGGATTTCAAGCAGTACATACTGGGAATTCTTTTCTATCGCTTTATTTCTGAGCACATGGCAGACTATTTTGATCATGCTGAGCATGAGGCTGGAGATATAGAATTTCGTTATGCTGATTTGAGTGATCAAGAAGCTGAGCGAGATTTCAAACCAGGGACAGTTGAGGATAAGGGGTTCTTTATTCTTCCAAGTCAATTGTTTAAGAATGTCGTCAAGAATGCTTCACAAAATGAAAATTTAAACGAAGATTTAGCTAAGATATTCCAAGATATTGAGAAGTCGGCGATTGGATTCAAGTCTGAGGATGATATCAAAGGTTTATTTGATAACTTGGACACACGAAGTAACATTCTTGGTGGAACTGTTCCAGAGAAAAATAAACGTCTTTCTGATATTCTTAATGGTATCAATAGCATTAACTTTGGCAACTTTGAGGAAAATGACATTGATGCCTTTGGGGATGCTTATGAGTTCTTGATTTCCAACTATGCGAGTAATGCTGGTAAAAGTGGTGGTGAATTCTTCACTCCTCAGACAGTTTCTAAATTACTTGCTCGTTTGGTGATGGTTGGTAAGGATAAGATTAACAAGGTCTACGACCCAACATGTGGGTCGGGCTCTCTCTTGTTACAGATGAAAAAACAATACGAAGACCATATTTTGGAGGATGGTTTCTTTGGTCAAGAAATCAATATGACCAACTACAACTTGGCTCGTATGAATATGTTCTTGCACAATATCAACTACAATAACTTCGATATTAAGCGAGGAGACACCCTTTTAAATCCTCAACATTTGGATGAAAAACCGTTTGATGCGATTGTTTCAAACCCTCCTTACTCTGTCAAATGGGTGGGAGATGGAGACCCAACTCTCATCAACGATGACCGTTTTGCACCAGCTGGTAAACTAGCTCCTAAGTCAAAAGCTGACTTTGCCTTTATCATGCATAGTCTCAACCACTTGTCTAACAGAGGTCGAGCAGCCATTGTATGTTTCCCAGGCATTTTTTATCGAGGAGGTGCTGAGAAGACCATTCGTCAGTATCTAGTAGATAACAACTTTGTTGAAGCAGTGATTGCTCTGCCTGATAATCTCTTCTTTGGAACCTCTATCGCAACCACGATTTTAGTGTTGGCGAAGAATAAACTAGAAAATAAAACACTTTTTATCGATGCGAGTAAGGAGTTCAAAAAAGAGACCAATAACAATGTCTTGACGGATGACAATATCGACCATATCGTTGAATTATTTACTAATTATCAAAGTGTAGACTACAAAGCAGCTCTTGTTGATAATGAAGTGATAGGTTCAGAGCAGGATTACAACCTTTCTGTCTCTACCTATGTTGAACAAGAAGATACACGTGAGAAGATTGATATTAATGAGCTTAATAAAGAAATCGCTGAGACTGTTGCTAAAATTGACCACTTGCGTGCAGAGATAGATAAGATTGTAGAGGAACTAGGAGGTAAATTATGAACATCCTAGAAGAAATTCAAAACTGCCCCGTTAAGTGGAAAGAGCTAGGGGAAGTGTGCGAAATTGTCAGAGGAAATGGGTTACAGAAAAAAGATTTTGTAGATGAAGGCATACCTTGTATTCATTATGGACAAATATATACATATTACAGTAGTTATGTATATAAAACGAAATCATTTGTCTCTATTTCTTTGTCTGAAAAGTTGAAAAAAGCACAAACTGGCGATATTATTGTAGCGACAACTAGTGAAAATATAGAAGATGTAGGAAAATCTATTGTTTGGTTGGGAGATGGTGATGTATGCATTGGAGGTCATTCTTGTATAATAAAAACGAATGAAAATCCAAAGTATATAAACTATTATATGCAATCTATTTTCTTTCAAAAACAGAAAGAAAAACAAGTAATTGGCACTAAAGTTATAGAGCTTTATCCTAAAAATCTATCAAAGATTAAAATCCCAATTCCTCCTCTAGAAATTCAAGAAAAAATCGTGCAGATACTTGACAAAATGACTGAGTATGTTACAGAATTGACCTCAGAATTGACCTCAGAATTGACCTCACGTAAAAAGCAATATTCTTATTATCGAGATAAACTCTTATCATTTGAGGATGAGGTATACCAGGTTGAGTGGAAGACTCTAGGAGAAGTGGCTAGATTTAATTATGGCTATACTGATAAAGCGAAAGAGACGGGAGATATTAGATTTATTCGAATTACTGATATTGATGAAAATGGTTATCTCAAGTCGAATGATAAAAAGTATATTTCTTTAACCGAAGAATCTAGAAACTATCTAGTAAAACATGGTGACTTATTGATGGCTAGAACGGGTGCTACTTATGGTAAAACTTTATTTATTGATACTGCTGAAACTAGCGCGTATGCCTCTTTCTTAATAAAAATTACTCCATCAGAGAAGTTAAATTCGAGATACTATTGGCACTTTTCAAAGAGTGAATTGTACTGGAAACAGGCTAATAATTTGGTTTCAAAGGCAGGTCAGCCCCAGTTTAATGCGAATAGTTTGAAAAATGTAAAAATCCCAATACCTTCTTTAGAAATCCAGTCTCGTATTGTTCAAGTTCTGGACAACTTTGATATGGTTTGTAACGACTTAAATATTGGACTGCCTAAGGAGATTGAGCTACGTCAAAAACAGTACGAATATTTCCGAGAAAAACTCTTGACATTCGTCGCCGAAGGCGAGTACACTGACAGTACAGTACAGTACAGACAAGACATCATTAGGCTCTTAAATTGGGTATTTGGTCCAATTCGGGTGAAGTTAGGACAAGTCATCAGTTTACAACGTGGGAAGCGTCTTGTTAGAAATCAGCTAACTACTTCAGGAAGTTTTCCAGTTTATCAAAACAGTTTGACGCCTTTGGGATATTATACCGAAGCAAACAGAGTGAAAAATACTAGTTTTGTGATTTGTGCAGGAGCGGCTGGTGAAATAGGATATTGTGATACGGACTTTTGGGCAGCAGATGATGTGTACACATTAGAGACGTCAGATAATATTTCTGATAAATTTATGTACTATGTCTTGTTAAGTAAGCAAGATAGACTCAAATCGCAAGTTCGAAAGGCAAGTATTCCGAGATTATCTAAGGATGCTATTGATAAAATGACTTTTTACTTACCATCCATTACAGAACAAGAAAGAATTGTCTCCATTCTTGACCATTTCAACACCTTAACTAACTCTCTTTCTGAGGGCCTTCCAAAAGAAATCGAACTAAGACAGAAACAGTATGAATACTGGCGAGAACAATTATTAACCTTTACTAGATAAAGTCTTTAATCAATGTGAGATTGAATCTCAATTAAAACAAAAAAGGAACATACCATGGTTGATTATTCAAAAGTACATGAAGTAATTGCGGAAACAAATGAAGGGATTCTCTTGGCTGAGTATCAACCAGAGTATCGCACGGATCGAGAATATCAGTCAGAGGCTGATTTAGAAAATCAGTTGATTTCTGATTTGGTGAATCATCTCAACTATGAACGCTTAAATATTCATACACCTGAAGAGCTCTTAGCAAATGCCAAGATGCAAATTGAAAAACTTAATAAGGTGACTTTTTCGAATGCTGAGTGGGATCGCTTTGTAGTAGAGTATTTAGACTGCCCCAATGAAGGATTAGTTGAAAAAACTCGAAAAATTCAAGAAAATTTTATCTATGACTTTGTCTTTGATGATGGACGAATTAAGAATATTTTTATCATTGATAAGAAAAATATTCATAACAATAGTATGCAAGTCATCAACCAAGTGACTCAGATGGGAAGTCACACTAATCGATATGATGTAACCATCTTAGTTAACGGTCTTCCCTTAGTTCAGATTGAATTGAAAAGACGCGGGGTTAGTCTAAAAGAAGCTTTTGAACAAATCCATAGATATAGTAAGGAAAGCTTCAATAGTGAAAATTCTTTATACAAATACATTCAAATTTTTGTCATTTCTAATGGAACTTATACACGCTACTTTGCAAATACGACAGCTCAAAATAAAAATCATTATGAATTCACCTGTGAATGGGCAGACCGTAAAAATAAAACCATTCACGATTTAGAAGACTTTACTGTCACTTTCTTGAGTAAGCGAGTCCTCTTGGAAGTCTTGACCAAGTATTGTGTCTTTGATGCGGATAATACCTTACTCATCATGCGCCCATATCAGATAGCTGCAACAGAGAGTATTTTACGAAAGATTCATTCCACAAATGAAATGAAGAATTTCGGTACGATTAATGCTTGTGGCTATATCTGGCATACGACAGGTTCAGGGAAAACTTTGACCAGCTTTAAGACCGCTCGTTTAGCAACGGAGTTGGACTATATTAATAAAGTGATTTTTGTGGTGGATAGAAAAGACCTTGACTATCAAACCATGAAGGAATATCAAAAATTCCAACCAAATTCAGTCAATGGTAGTAACAATACAAAAGAACTCCAACGTAGTATTGAAGAAAATGATGATCGAATTGTTGTCACAACCATTCAAAAGTTAAATAAATTCATCACTGCGAATCCAAACCATGAAATCTATAGTAAAAAATGTGTTTTAATCTTTGATGAATGTCATCGCTCTCAGTTTGGGAAAGCACAAAAACGGCTTAAAAAAGCTTTTAAACAGTATGCCTTATTTGGATTTACTGGGACTCCGATTTTCCCAGAAAATAGCTTAACGGGAGAAACAACACAAGAGGTTTTTGGCGAACAACTTCATAACTACGTTATTACAGATGCTATCCGAGATAAAAAAGTGTTGAAATTCAAGGTTGACTATAACTATATCAAACCTGAAATAAATAAGTATAGAGAAGCGGAAAAAGCAGTCGGCCGAGAGCTTGATGAGAAGAAGCTCAAAAAGATGGAGAAGGAACTCCTTTTGCATCCAGAACGGATAGCAACTATCACAGAGTACCTTTTGAGAGTTTATAATGATAAGACGCATCGAAATCAACACTATACTCATAAACAAAAACAACTGTCTGGATTTAATGCCATGCTGGCTGTACAAAGTATTGAAGCCGCGAAATTATACTATGAAGAACTTCAGAGACAACAAGCAGAAATACCAGAAGCTAAGCGTTTGAAGGTCGCGACTATTTTTAGCTTTGCGCCTAATGAAGAACAGTCAGCTTATGGCGAGATTCAAGATGAAGAGCTAGATCCTCAAGATGCAACTATGCCTCTTTCATCTAAAGAGTTTCTTTCTAAGGCAATCCACGACTATAATCAAATGTTCAAGACCAACTTTTCGACTGATGGGAAAGAGTTTCAAAATTACTATCGTGACCTTTCTAAAAGAGTAAAGTCCAAGGAAGTGGATTTGCTGATTGTAGTGGGTATGTTCTTGACAGGATTTGATGCTCCAACCATGAATACTCTCTTTGTTGATAAAAATCTACGTTATCATGGTTTGATTCAGGCTTTTTCTAGAACCAATCGAATTTTTAACAAGGTTAAACCATTTGGGAATATCGTATGTTTCCGTGATTTAGAAAAGGCCACTCAAGAAGCTATTAAAACCTTTGGGGATACCAATAAACTTGATATTATCTTAGAAAAAAGTTTTAGCGAATACATGGATGGTTTCGTGGATCAGGTAACGGGTGTTAAGGTCAAAGGTTATACAGAAGTCTGTCAGGAAATTCTGGAAAGATTCCCTAATCCACAAGAAATTGAAACAGAGCATGATAAAAAAGAATTTGTTAAGTTATTCGGTGAGTTTCTGAAGCTTGATAACGTCCTTCGAAATTATGATGAATTTCAAGAAACCGACAAGCCTATTTCGGAAGGGTATCTCCAAGATTTAAGAAGTTCTTATGTAGAAATTCGAGATGAATTCTTAAACCTTAAAAATTATGAAAGAACAAAAGACTTAGGTGTTGACCTTTCAGATATTGAATTTGAGATTGAACTCTTAAAAACAGATGAGATTAATCTAGACTATATCCTTGCTTTGATTGTCGAAAAATCGAAGAACTCTGAGTCTAAAGAAGCAATGAAAGCTGAAGTTAGCCGTGTCATCCGCTCAAGTATTGATATTCGTGCTAAGGAAGAGTTGGTTATTGGGTTCATTAGTGATACTGATTTAGCGAGTCTGAAAGACCATGATGAGATTATCAATGCCTTCTATGCTTATGGTAAAGAACGTAAAGCAGTCGCTATTCGTGAATTGGCAGAGTCTGAAAAGCTTGTAAAAGATTATCAATTATTCATTGATCGATCTATTCAACGAGGTTATGCTGAGAATAGTGGAGCTGAGTTGGATTCGATTATTCCACCAACTTCTCGTAGACAAGGAGCTCGTGAACGTAAGAAACAAGATATCCTTCATAAAATTCAAAACCTGGTTGATATTTATTCTGGAATCTAATTGATTATTAATCATTAACTATTTGTACTAAAAGCTTCTTGGATGAAAATTTGAGTGAAGTTTATTCTCCTTTGTTAATAATTACAGTTATCTTATATCCACTTGGTTAACTTCTTACCCTCCTTAGTTTTCTAAGGAGGGTTTTTTGTCGAGTTATTTTTCTTGCTTCTTTGAAAAAAGAGTGTATAATGATGTAATATAAAATGTTACAACAAAACAAAAACGAAAAGGAGAAAACTATGGCCTACGCCTACAATAGCAAGATTTACTTGGCAGAAGCTGTGCTCAATGTGAAGGATTTGGCGCGCCAGACTGCTTTTTACACCCAAATTTTGGGCTTAGAGATGTTGTCTCAGTCGGAGAAGGAGGTCCTCCTTGGGGCTGGGGGCAAGTCCTTGGTCCATCTCATCCAAACGGACCGGTCTGAATCTGTTAGAGCTAGCTATGGTCTCTATCACATGGCCATTCTCCTACCTAGTCGAGAGGACTTGGCGGATGTCTTCAAGCATATTGCTGAGCTGGACTATCCCTTTGTCGGGGCTGCGGACCATGGCTACAGTGAAGCCCTCTATCTCGAGGACCCAGAGGGCAATGGTATCGAGCTCTACCGGGATAAGCCAGTGGCGGACTGGGATATCCGTGAGGATGGTCGCATCATCGGGGTGACAGAGGAACTCTCTGCTCAAGAAATCTATGAAATGGGGCGCAAAGTAGTGCCCTTCCAGATAGCGTCCGATACCCGCATGGGACATATCCACCTCTCCGTAAGGGATAGTCGAGTAGCGTCAGCCTTTTACCAAAAGGTGCTGGCATTATCGGATAAGTTTACTCTTCCATCAGCCAGCTGGATCGCTTCGGGTGACTACCACCATCACTTGGCAGTCAATGAGTGGGGTGGCAAGCACTTGGCCAAACGAGAAGCCCAGCTTCCTGGACTTGCCTATTACGTCATCCAAGTAGAAAAGAAAAAAGACTTGGTTGCCATTGCAGAGCGAGCAAAAGAGCAGGAGGCACCTGTCAACTGGTTGACCTCAAGCGAGCTCGAGTTTACAGACCCAGATGGGATTGTAACACGTGTCAGAAAGGGTTAGAAAGCTTGATAAATCTGTCTTTTTGAGAGAAAAAATAAAAAAATAGTAAGAATTAGTAATATTCAAGATGTAATTCTTGACTTTATACCTGGGTCGTGTAGAATAGTAATTGTAATAAATGATATTACAACAGAAAGAAGAAACATCTATGAAAAACATTTTATTTATCGTCGGATCTCTTCGTCAAGAATCATTCAACCAACAAATGGCTGAGAAAGCAGAAAGCCTTCTTGAAGGAAAAGCAACAGTGACGTACTTGGACTACAAGGACATCCCGATGATGAACCAAGATTTGGAAACGCCAACTTTGCCAGCGGTGCAAGCAGCGCGTGATGCAGTCCTTGCTGCGGACGCCATCTGGATCTTCTCACCAGTCTATAACTTTGCCATTCCAGGTGTGGTGAAAAACTTGATCGACTGGCTCAGCCGTGCCCTTGATCTTTCAGAAACTCGTGGCCCATCTGCTCTTCAAGACAAGATCGTAACAGTCTCTTCAGTTGCTAATGCTGGACACGAGCCAATGTTTGCAGCCTACCAAGCCCTCTTACCATTCGTTCGTACCCAAGTAGTGGGAGACTTCACAGGAACAACCGTTAACCCAGAAGCCTGGGCAACAGGCGAATTGGTCTTGACAGACGAAGCAATCGCAGGCTTAGAAAAACAAGCCCAAGCTTTATTGGAAGCATAAGAAAAGAGAGTGGGACAGAAATCGGTAATTCGTTAGAATTCGATTTCGTCGTCCCACCTCCGCACAGTTGAGTAGAGCTGTATAAGCTGATGTGATCAGCGTAGTAGAGCCCACTCAACCACTGCGTCTTGCTCGACAATCCAAAGACAATTGAGAGGCTAGGATTTTTGTCCCAGCCTCTTAGAATGTAGAGAAACTACTTTTTACGTAAACTATCTAGATGATTCTTCAATATAATGACTTCTATTTTTAGTCATTTAAGAAGATCTAAAACTTTCCGCTGTGTGCAAAGTACCTGAAACACAATTGTTTCAGGCACTCGGGAGTTTTGGAACCTTAGGTCCAAAACTAAGTCATGGAACTTCTATGAAGTTCGCTGACGTCCGTACTCACCTAAGGAAAGTTTTTTTGAAGATTTTATCTTCAAAAGCTGAGACTGCTGTCTCAGCTTTTTTAAATACTAAACAATTGTCCGAAGAGATAGGTTACACCCATGGTAAGTAGTCCAATGACCAAGTTACGGATCATGGCTTGCTTGGTTGGGGCTTTTCCTAGCTTGGCGCTGGTGTAGCCAGTAAAGAGAAGGGAAAGGGCTACGATGATCACCGTTGCGGGAATTCGGATTTCTTTGGGAAAGAGAAGGATGGACAGCATGGGAGGAAGAGATCCGAGGACAAAGGCAACAAAGCTAGACATAGCCGCATGCCATGGATTGGTAAACTCTTCAAACTCTAGGCCATACTTTTCTTCCACCAAGGCCTTGAGAGGGTGTTTGAGAAAGGCCCGCTCGGTCATGATTTGAGCAGCTGTTTCGCATTCCCCATTTTGAATATAGGCTGCGTAGAGGGAGTCGCGTGCAGCTTTTGGATCGCGGTCCAAAAGGGCTTGTTCTCGACTCACAGCAGCTTCTTCTGTATCCTTTTGAGTTGATACAGACACGTATTCACCACCTGCCATAGAGAAGGCACCAGCTAGAATTGCAGAAAGGCCAGATAGAAAGATGATCCAGAGGTTACTGGTCGCACTGGCAACCCCAATGACAACTCCAGCGATTGAGATAATGCCATCATTGGCACCGAGCACTCCAGCCCGTAAGATATTTAAGCGGTCGTTAAAAGAGGCATCAACCCCATGTTTTGTTTCAGTCATACTTGTCTCCTGATTTCTTATTTAGAATGATTATAATTAAATATTTATCAGTTTGCAAGTCTTTTGTCCCAAATGATAAAAGTCCGACAATTTAAGAAAAGTCTAATGACCATTTAATCCTGAGTTAATCCTAAGGTAAGAGAGGGAAATATAGATATTATAGTGTTTTGACATTCGAAATGATTTTAGATATAATTTACAAAAGCAAAAATATTTATAGGAGAGAACCATGAAAAAATTAGTCGCAAGTGGAATCACTTTGCTTTCAGTCTTGACCTTGGTCGCATGTTCGGGAAATCAAACTGCAAAACCAGAGTCTTCTTCAGAGAAATCTTCTAGCAAGGTGGAAAAGAAATCTTCTTCCTCTAAGAAAACTTCCTCATCTAAGAAGAAATCATTTTCATCAAAGAAATTTGAGTTGACGGATGATACAAGTAGCTCTTCCAGCCAGTCTTCATCAGGCTCTGGCGCTCAAGCAACAGCTCCAGAAGTTGTTTTGGTGACAGATCAAGAAATTGAAAATGCGAAAACAATCGGTGATATCAAGGGTCTTTATGCAAAACTAGCTGAAAATTATAAGAAGCATGCCAATGAATTGGGAGAAAAGTTGCCAAAATCTGAACAAGAATCTTACTTTAAGACCTTGGAACCTGGTATCAAAAAGATGGATGAAGAGTTGGCTTCTGTGAATGAAACACTGACTCAATTTGGAGATGATACAACGCTTTTCCCAGAAGAGCACCGTGCAGCCTTTATTGAGGCCTTCAAAGCAACCCGTGATACGATGACAAATGCTTTGGTAACTGCTTATAAGTTTGTTGGAGGTTTGACTAGCTAAACCCCTATCTTCTCTGTGGGAACTTAGTTTCTGCAGTTATAGATTGAATCAAAATCGAAATGAATAAAAGAGTGAGAGGCTGGGACAAAAGTCCTAGCCTCTCAATTGACTTTGGATTGTCGAGCAAGACGCAGTGGTTGAGTGGGCTCTACTACGCTGATTTCATCAGCTTTTACAGCCCTACTCAACTGTGCGGAGGTGGGACGACGAAATCGAATTCTAACGAATTACCGATTTCTGTCCCACTCTCTGACTCTTTTTTGCTGTCTTGCTTTGCTAGTCTTTTAAAGGCAGTCGTGCTATAATCGTACTAGCAGATTATTGAAGGAGAAGTTCATGAATCAAACAGTCGAATATCTAAAAGAACTCACAGCTATTGCATCACCGACAGGCTTTACAGAAGAAGTGGCAGCCTATTTGTTGAAAACCTTGACAGAGATGGGCTACAGTCCGATCCGTACAGCCAAGGGTGGGGTAACAGTTGTCCTCAAGGGTGAAAATGACGAACAACACCGCTATATCACAGCCCATGTGGATACGCTTGGAGCGATCGTGCGGGCAGTGAAGCCAGATGGCCGTCTCAAACTGGATCGCATCGGTGGCTTCCCTTGGAACATGATCGAAGGGGAAAACTGTACTGTCCATGTAGCCAATACTGGTAAGACCCACTCGGGTACTATCCTTGTCCACCAAACCTCTTGCCATGTTTATAAGGATGCGGGAACCGTGGAGCGGACTCAGGACAATATGGAAGTGCGCTTGGATGAAAAAGTAACCAATGAAAAAGAAACGCGTGACTTGGGGATTGAAGTGGGAGACTTTATCAGTTTTGATGCTCGGACCATTGTCACGGATACAGGCTTTATCAAGTCTCGTCACTTGGATGACAAGGTCAGCGCTGCTATCTTGCTCAACCTCTTGCGCGTCTACAAGGAAGAAGGCGTGACTCTTCCAGTGACGACACACTTTGCCTTTTCTGTCTTTGAAGAAGTAGGGCATGGCGCTAACTCTAGCATCCCGGCTCAAGCTGTCGAATACTTGGCGGTGGACATGGGGGCGATGGGAGATGACCAGCAGACAGACGAATACACGGTTTCTATCTGTGTCAAAGATGCTTCGGGTCCTTACCACTATGGTTTCCGCCAGCACTTGGTAGCCTTGGCCAAGGAGCAAAACATCCCTTACAAACTGGACATCTATCCTTTCTATGGCTCTGATGCCTCCGCAGCCATGAGTGCAGGAGCAGAAGTCAAGCATGGTCTTCTCGGAGCAGGGATCGAGTCTAGCCACTCCTATGAGCGGACCCATGTGGATTCTGTGGTAGCGACGGAACGCATGGTCGATGCCTATCTCAAGAGTGACTTGGTGAAATAAGGGTTATTTTCAAATTTAAAACTCGGATTGAATCTGCCTGGTCAAGCCGACTGGGCAGATTTTTTAGGATAAACTGTCAAAAAATTCTTGACAAGCCAAAAAATTGTAGTAAAATATGTAGTAAATCAGAAAGTAACTAGTCTAAGATTTTCAGGGAGCCTGCGGGTATTGTGAGCAGGTAGTCGGAGTTAGTGAACATTGGGCTGATTGTTTAGAGTAGGAGAAGATAACACATATTCTTCTCGGTAGGCACCCCTTATCGTGCAACTCCTTGTTAGAGGAGATAGAGATAATGGTCGCTTTCTACCCTTTTTGACCATTAACTGAGGTGGTACCGTGTTAAATCCGATTTAATGCCCTCACAGAGTTTTACTCTGTGAGGTTTTTTGTATTCTTTTGAAGTTGGTCTAGTTGTTAACTTTGAAGAGTATTGGATGTGATTGGATCAGGACTTGCATCGCTTCGTCCTTAGGAAAAGAAAGGAATTCCTATGAAAAAAATTTTACCAGCTGATACCTTAACCCCCATCCTAGCCTACATGCGTGTCCAAGGAGACCATAAGGTCATCCTTGAGTCTATCCCGCGTGAGAAGGAGAATGCCCGCTTTTCTATCGTGGCTTACAATCCAGTCTTTGAGGTGACCTATCAGGATGGGATCCTATATGAGAATGGCAAGGTGCTGGAGCAAGATCCTTTTGACTACCTCCATCAGGTAACGGTCAAGGGGCTGACATCTGATCTTCCTTTTGCCGGTGGAGCTATCGGTTTTGCGGGCTATGATATGATCGGAGTCTATGAGGAGATTGGAAGGATTCCTCAGGATACCATCGGGACACCAGACATGCATTTCTTCATCTACGAATCCTATTTGATCTTTGACCACAAGAAGGAAAAAGTCTATGTGGTGGAGGACAATATCTACTCTGGTCGGAGCAATGATGCAGTCCGCCAATCACTGGGGAAAGTGGTGACTGATCTACAAACTCAAGCACCAAATGAGTTCACCCCTCAGGCCTTGCAGGCCCTGCACTTCAGCAACCACATCGAAAAAGAAGTCTTTATGGAGATGGTGGCCAAGGCCAAGAAGCTGATCCGAGAAGGCGATATGTTCCAGTGTGTCCTCAGTCAACGCTTCTCAGCAGACTTCGAAGGAGATCCCTTGGATTATTACCGAAATTTACGTGTGACCAACCCATCCAACTATCTTTATTTCTACGACTTTGGAGACTACCAGATCATTGGGGCTAGTCCGGAAAGCCTGGTATCGGTGAAAAAAGGAGAGGTGACGACTAATCCAATCGCAGGTACTCGACCACGTGGGACGACGGAGGAAGAGGATCAAGCCCTGGCTCATGAACTCCTCCACGATATCAAGGAAACAGCCGAGCACCGCATGCTGGTGGATCTGGGACGCAATGATATCGGGAAAATCGCCCAAAACGGGACGGTCGAAGTGACCAAGTATATGGAAGTGGAGTACTTCCGTTATGTCATGCATCTGACCAGTGTGGTCAAGGGGCAACTCCTGCCTCACCTAACAGCCTTAGATGCTTTGAAAGCTACACTACCAGCGGGAACAGTCTCTGGAGCTCCTAAGATTCGGGCCATGCGTCGGATCTATGAGTTGGAAGAGGAAAAACGTGGGGTCTATGCGGGTGCGATCGGCTACCTCTCCGCTACAGGGGATATGGACTTTGCCATTGCCATCCGGACCATGATCCTCAAAAATCAAAAGGCCTATGTCCAGGCAGGAGCAGGGATCGTCTATGACAGTGTTCCGGAGAATGAATTTTACGAAACGATTAACAAGGCAAAATCAATGACTAGAATAGGAGATGTTCAATGATTTTATTAGTGGATAATTATGATTCCTTCACCTATAATTTGGCCCAATACCTGGGGACATTTACAGAGGTTGAGGTCTTGCGAAATGATGATGAGCGCTTGTATGAGCAGGCGGAGTTGGCAGATGCCCTTGTCTTCTCTCCAGGTCCAGGCTGGCCGGCAGATGCTGGGAAAATGGAAGCCATGATCAAGGACTTTGCAGCTAAAAAACCTATGTTAGGGATTTGCTTGGGTCACCAGGCCCTGGCTGAAACCTTTGGTGGCAAGTTGCGCTTGGCTAAGAATGTCATGCATGGGAAACAAAGTCAAATCACCTTTAAAACACCTTCACCAATTTTTAAGGATATTGACAATGAAGTACCCATCATGCGTTACCATTCAATCGTCGTTGATCAACTGCCAGAAGAATTTGAGGTCACGGCCATTACTACGGACGACCAAGAAATCATGGCCATTCAACACAAGAGTCTGCCTATCTACGGCCTTCAATACCATCCGGAGAGTATCGGTAGTCCAGATGGCCTAAAAATGATCGAAAATTTTGTGAAGCTAGTCCTAGACTAGACCGGCAGTGCTAAGCAGATAGAATACCGAATAAACGTTTAGAAAAGACAAGAGGAAACCTTTATGAAAGAACTATTCTTACAAATCTCTAATCGCCAAGACTTGACCCAAGAGCAAGTCCAAGAAGTCTTTGATCAAATCTTGCAGAACCAACTATCAGAAAGTCAAATCGCTGCCTTTTTGATGGGACTCAAAACCAAGGGAGAAACAGCGGATGAAATTACGGGGATTGTACGCGCCTTAAAGGCCCATGCGACGGTTTTACCCGAGACTTTTTCAGATGCCATGTGTAACTGTGGGACTGGTGGCGATCAATCCTATAGCTTTAACATTTCAACGACAGTTTGCTTTGTTCTGGCTGCTGGAGGGATCCGCATGGCCAAGGCCGGTAATCGCTCGGTTTCTTCCAAGTCAGGATCTGCAGATGTCCTAGAAGCCCTTGGCATCAACGTAGCTGCTTCGCCAGAGACCCTCTCTAAAGCCTTGGATGAGGTTGGTTTGGCCTTTATCTTTGCTCAGACCATGCATCCGGCTATGCGCTTCATTGGCCCTGCTCGCCAAGCTATGGGGATTCCAACGATCATGAACCTAGTCGGCCCTCTGGCAAATCCGTTGGATCTAGAAACACAACTCATGGGACTCTATCGTGTAGAATTGCAAGAAATTGTCGCCTGTGCTATCCAACAGTTGGGACGCAAACGTGCAGTGGTCATCACAGGACCAGACAATATGGACGAAGCGGCTCTTTATGGGACCAATACCTACACCCTGCTAGAAGATGGAAACATCAGCCAGCATTCCTTTACCTATGAAGATCTGGGGATGGAAAAGGTGGAGCTGTCCGAAATTACAGGTGGTGATGCCAAGGAAAATGCTGCCATTCTCCTCAGTGTCTTGAAGAATGAAGCCAGCCCTTATCTGGAAACGACGGTTCTCAACGCTGGTCTTGGCTTCTTTGCTAATGGAAAAGTCGCAACGATCAAAGAAGGTGTAGAGTTGGCGCGCCAATTGATAGCGGATGGTTCTGCCCTTGCTAAATTGCAACACTTACAAGAGGTTCAAGTATGAGTAAAGCCTTTCTACCAACGATCCTAGAACAAAAAGAAAAAGAAGTGGCTCAAATGGTCATGGAAGACCTCCAATCTCTTCGTCAGACCTACCGTCTCTATGATTTTCTCAAGAGTCATCAAGAGCACTTACAGATCATCGCCGAGGTGAAGAAGGCTAGTCCTAGTATGGGGGATATCAATCTAGATGTGGATATTGTCGCCCAAGCTAAGACCTATGAAGAAAATGGGGCAGCCATGATTTCGGTCCTTACGGACCAAGTCTTCTTCAAGGGGGATCTAGATTACCTTCGTGAGATTTCTTCCCAGGTAACGATTCCAACCTTGGCCAAAGATTTTATCATTGATGAGAAACAAATCGTCCGCTCTCTCAATGCGGGAGCTACGGTCATTCTTTTGATTGTCGCAGCCCTGCCAGAAGCCCGGCTCAAAGAACTCTATGACTTTGCGACGGGACTTGGTCTGGAGGTTCTTGTAGAAACTCATAACTTACCTGAGCTGGAAATAGCCCATCGGATCGGAGCTGACATCATCGGGGTTAACAACCGGAACCTCGTCACCTTTGAAACGGATCTGAATACCAGTCTTGAATTGTCTACGCATTTCAAAGACCAGCCCGTTTATATATCTGAGTCTGCTATTTTTAATGGAGCAGATGCAGGTCTTGTCGCTTCCTACTTCAATGGGATCTTGGTAGGGACGGCTCTCATGACAGCAGAGGATGTAGCAGAAAAGGTCAAGGAGTTACAAATTGACAAAGGTTAAAATATGTGGCCTGTCTACATTGGAAGCAGTGGAGACAGCTGTCCTAGCAGGCGCAGACTATATCGGCTTTGTGTTCGCTGAGAGCAAGCGGCAAGTCAGTCTAGAGCAAGCCCAGGAATTGGCAAAACGGGTGACTGGTAAGACCAAAATTGTCGGAGTCTTTGTCTCACCGAGTCTAGAGGACTTGGAGCAATCCATTGGTCAGGTTCCCTTAGACATGGTTCAGATTCATGGAACCTTTGATGAAGCGCTGATGCCAATGATTTCAGTTCCCGTAATTCGAGCCATCCAGCTCAGTGATCAGGAAGCCCAAGTCACCAGCCAGGCAGATTATCTGCTCTTTGATGCACCAGTAGCTGGGAGTGGTCAAACCTTTGATTGGGACTTGCTGAAAGATCAGAAGATCCGGCAGGACTTCTTTATTGCAGGGGGCTTGACAGTGGACAATGTCCGCCAAGCTAGAGAGACCTTTCAGCCATATGCACTAGATGTATCCTCGGGGGTCGAAACGGACGGTCGCAAAGATATAGAAAAGATAAAAGCATTTATAGAAGGAGTGAAAGCATGAATTATCAACTACCGGATGAAAAAGGGTTTTATGGAAAATTTGGAGGACAGTTTGTCCCAGAAACCCTGATGACAGCCGTGATTGAACTCGATAAGGCTTATAGAGAAGCCAAAGCAGATCCAAGCTTTCAAGCGGAATTGGATGACTTGCTCAAGAATTATGTAGGTCGGGAAACACCCCTTTACCATGCCAAGAGTCTTTCCAAGCACATCGGTGGAGCTCAAATCTACCTGAAACGGGAAGACCTCAACCACACAGGGGCTCATAAGATTAACAATGCCCTTGGGCAGGTCTTGCTGGCTAAACGGATGGGCAAAAAGAAGATTATCGCAGAGACAGGGGCTGGTCAACACGGGGTAGCGACTGCGACGGCTGCGGCTCTCTTCGAGATGGAGTGTACCATCTACATGGGAGAAGAAGATGTTAAACGCCAAGCCCTCAACGTCTTTCGGATGGAGCTCTTGGGAGCAAAAGTTCATAGTGTAACAGACGGATCGCGCGTGCTGAAAGATGCAGTCAATGCGGCCCTTCGTGCATGGGTAGCTGGGATTGATGATACCCATTACATCATGGGATCTGCCCTCGGACCAGCTCCCTTCCCAGAGATTGTTCGAGATTTTCAATCTGTTATTGGTAAGGAAGCAAAACGCCAGTTTGCAGAGATCTCAGGTGGAAAACTTCCTGACGCGGTCCTAGCTTGTATCGGTGGAGGTTCCAATGCCATTGGCATGTTCTATCCCTTCGTAGAAGATGAATCTGTAGCGATGTACGGAGCAGAAGCATCCGGTCTTGGTTTAGATACGGACAAACACGCAGCTACCTTTGCCAAAGGTCGTCCAGGAATCCTTCATGGAGCCTTGATGGAAGTGCTTCAGGATGCCCATGGACAGATCATGGAAGCTTTCTCCATCTCTGCTGGTTTGGATTATCCTGGTGTGGGTCCAGAGCATTGCTATTTCAATGAAATTGGCCGGGCAACCTATGATGCGATCACGGATGAAGAAGCTCTAGAAGGATTTCAGTTGCTTTCACGTTTGGAAGGGATTATCCCAGCCTTGGAGTCCAGTCATGCTATCGCTCTAGCGCAAAAAGTCGCAGCAGAAATGACTCCAGACCAAACGCTGATCATCTGCCTATCTGGTCGTGGAGACAAGGATGTCATGCAGGTCAAAGAACGGTTTGAAGCAGAAGGGAAGTAGAAATGACGAAAACACTAACAGAGCATTTACAAGCCATCAAAGATGGTAAGCGTGGGATCTTCGTGCCTTACATTATGGCGGGGGATCACGAGCTGGGATTGGATGGCCTATTTGATACCATCCAGCTCTTGGAAGAAAGTGGAGCATCAGCTATTGAAGTTGGGATTCCTTGGTCGGATCCTGTAGCGGATGGGCCAGTCATCGAAATGGCTGGGCAACGCAGTTTAGCCAAGGGCGTGACCTTAACAGCTATTGTGAAAAAACTCCAAGAACAAGAGACCAAGATTCCCCTAGTCATCATGACCTATATCAATCCGGTCTACCAATATGGGATAGAAGTCTTTATAAACGAATTAGCTTCTACTTCAGTCAAAGGTTTGATCATTCCGGACCTGCCAAATGAGCATGCGGATATGATTGCCCCTTACTTGAAAGAGAGTGACATTGCCCTCGTTCCCTTGGTCAGCTTGACCACAGGTATCAAACGCCAGAAGACTTTGATCCAAGAAGCAGAAGGCTTTATCTATGCGGTAGCCATCAATGGGGTGACTGGAAAAATGGGGAACTACCGGGATGACTTGGATCAGCACTTGGCGACCTTGAGAGACTTGGCCACTATTCCAGTACTGACAGGTTTTGGAGTCTCCACTAAAGAAGATATCTACCGCTTTAATCAGGTATCAGATGGAGTCATCGTCGGATCGAAAATTGTTCGGGACCTTCATGAGGGCAAAACCAGCCAAGTCAAGGACTTTGTAGACTATGGTTCCCACTTTAATAAATGCTAAGGATAAGAAAAATTACAAAATTTAATAAATTTTCAGAAAATTACTTCTCTTCTGAAAATCTTTGTGGTATAATCTTAAGACAACCTTAAAAAATTTATTAGGAGAAAACAATGAAAAAAAGAAATATCATTGCTCTTGCAGGAGTAGCTCTTCTTTCAGCAGGTATTCTTGCAGCATGTTCTGGTGGTTCTAAATCATCTAGCTCAAGCTCAAAATCAAGTGAAGCAGGTCAAAAATTCTCTTATGTCTATGAGACAGAACCTGAAAACTTGAACTACATCACATCTGGTAAAGCTGCAACCCACGAAATCACAGGAAACTTGATTGATGGATTGTTTGAAAACGACAAGTATGGGAATTTGATCCCGTCACTTGCTAAAGATTGGACAGTTTCAGAAGATGGCTTGACTTATACTTACAAACTTCGTGATGATGCCAAATGGTATGATTCAGAAGGGGAAGAGTATGCGGACGTGACAGCTGATGACTTCGTTGCAGGGATCAAATATGCCGCTGACCACAAGTCTGAAATGCTCTACATCATTCAAAATTCCATCAAGGGCTTGAATGATTATGTTGAAGGAAAGACCTCTGATTTCTCAAATGTTGGCATTAAAGCAGTCGATGATCATACCCTTCAAATCACTTTGAACCAGGCAGAGCCTTTCTGGAATTCTAAGTTGACTCTTGGGATCACCTTCCCTATCAACGAGAAATTCGTAGAATCTAAAGGGGATAAATTTGCCCAAGCAAGTGACACTAGCTCTCTTCTTTACAATGGTCCTTACATCTTGAAGAGCTTCACTTCTAAATCATCTATCGAGATGAGCAAGAATGAAAACTACTGGGATAAAGACAATGTTCACATCTCAGATGTTAAGCTAGAATACTATGATGGTCAAGACCAAAGTAAATTGGCTAACTCATTTGAGGACAACGCTCTTAGCCTTGCTAAATTGTTCCCAACTGGATCTGGATTCACAGACCAAGCTAAGAAGTTTGAAGATAACATCATCTACGCTCCACAAGATGCCAGCACCTTTGTGATCGGTGTCAATATCGACCGTCAGTCATACAAGTACACATCAAAAACAACTGATGAAGAAAAATCATCTACTAAGAAAGCTCTTTTGAACAAAGACTTCCGTCAAGCGATCAGCTTTGCCTTTGACCGTGAAGCCTATGCTGCCCAAGTAAATGGTAAAGATGGAGCAAGTAAACTGATCCGTAACTTGTACATCCCACCTACATTTGTTCAAGCAGATGGCAAGACCTTCGGTGAGATGGTTAAATCTGACTTGGTGACTTATGGAGACGAGTGGAAAGATGCAAATCTTGACGATGGTCAAAATGGTCTTTATAACGCAAAACAAGCCAAAGAAGAGTTTGCGAAAGCGAAATCTGCACTTGAAGCAGACGGTGTGAAATTCCCAATCCACTTGGATATGCCAGTAGACCAAACGACTCAATCTAAGGTTCAACGTGCTCAATCCTTTAAACAATCGGTTGAAAGTACACTTGGAAACGAAAACGTCGTTGTCGATATCCACATGGTCTCAAAAGAAGACCTCTTGAACGTGACCCTCTTTGCTGCTAAAGCAGAAGATGAAGACTGGGATATCTCAGATAACGTTGGATGGAGCCCAGACTATCAAGATCCATCAACTTACCTTGATATCTTGAAAGCATCTTCTGGTGAAAACACCCGTACCTTCTTTGGATTTGACCCAAGCGAAAACAACGAGGCAGCTAAGAAAGTTGGTCTTTACGACTTTGAGAAGATGGTAACAGAAGCAGGTGCTGAAACACAAGACCTTAACAAACGTTATGAGAAATATGCTGCAGCTCAAGCTTGGTTGACTGATAGTGCTTTGGTCATCCCAACAACCTCTAAGACTGGTCGTCCATTCTTGAGTCGTGTTGTACCATTCTCAGCACCATTTGCCTGGACTGGTGGTAAAGGGAAAGACAACGTTGTCTATAAAGGTATGGAACTTCAAGACGAGGCTGTAAAAACCGAAGACTACAAAAAAGCTCTTGAAAAATGGGAAAAAGAGAAAATAGAGTCTAACCAAAAAGCTCAAGAAGAATTAAAAGATCATGTGAAATAAGCATGAATTAATCGAGGCAGTTCGCCTCGATTTTTTTGTTAAAAAGAATTTGATATAAAAACGCTTACATAGTATAATAGCTGTATTGATTACAAAATAGCGAGGTCTCTTTTATGAAAAAGAAAACAGTGGTTTCGATGGTGGCTTCTAGCCTCCTTCTAGCTCCCTTTATCTTAAATCAAGTGGTGGCAGCAGATGAGAATCTACCAGAGCTTTCTCCAGCGAAAGAAGTCGTGACTCAAGTGACTCCTGAGCCTGTAGCTTCTGAAACATCAGCTTCCCAATCTCAAGCAGCTCAGCCTGCATCAGTCTCAAGTGTAGATCAAAAGAAGGAAGACGTGACTTCTGAACCAACAATAGCGAGTCCAATAGATCCGGCAGAGACGGAGAAGGTCGATAAGCCAGTTGGTCAAGATAAGGATCTTACGACTGTTGAGAAAACAAATATCCCACAGGTGCCTCAGGGAACAGGTGCACAAGCTAGCCCAGCTACTTCGGCAGGCACATCTTCCCCAGCAACAGGACAAGCCTTAACTTCTTATACAGGTAGCTTGGCGAATAGTGACCTCAAGGACAAGGAATTAACTGTTCAAAATGCTGTCGATGAATTGCTTCAGTGGGCTGCGAAGGATCCCAAGCAGGCCGGTCAATCGGCTGCGGATCGGGAACGCTTTGCGAAGAGTTTAGGAATGATTAGCACTCAAGAAGACTTGAACCGCAAGGTCAGTCAAGAAGAGCTAACCAATATGTACAGCATTGCCAAGAAACTCTATGATGCCTATCGCTCTGAAAAGAAAGCTCCTCTCTTTTTAAACGGGCGAGCTCAACCCATCTTCCCTTATACTACAGGGGAAAAAGCAGATGAAGACTATCACTATGAGGATAGCGAAATTGTTCGCTTCCCAGTTTATGTAGAGACGGATTACGATACAGATGGGGATGGCAAGCCAGACTTAGTCAAGGCCATTGTCCAGTTGCCTAAGGCGGTGGCCAGGGGAGACTTTAAGGCGGCGACCATTCTCGAAGCGCGTCCATATGTAGCAGGAACCTTGGATGAGAACAATGTGACCCTTGAAAGCTTGGGCTTGCCGACAGATGGCTCTTACGATATGAAGAAATTGCGGGAGCAACCAGCTAAACGCCAGGCAGTCGGAAGCTCTTCGACAGTCGAAGCAGCCAAGAAAGCCAAGGCTTCGGATTGGTATTACTACAGTCCCTACGAGTATATCTATGACTACGAAAACTTGAACTGGTATGACTATTTCTTGGTCAGAGGTTATGCCTTTATCTCCAGTGCTGGTCTAGGAACCAAGGGATCAGAAGGGTTCAATACGACAGGGTCTGATCTGGAAATCAATGCCTTCAAGAATATTATCGAGTGGGTCAATGGCAAGCGAAAAGCCTACACAGATAAGACTAGCAATGTCGAAATCAAGGCAGATTGGGCTACAGGAAATGTCGCCATGACGGGCCTATCCTGGGCTGGAACTACGACCTTTGGTGTCGCAGCGACAGGAGTCGAAGGTTTGAAGACCATCGTACCAGCTGCTGGGATTGCTTCTTGGTATGACTATTTTAACAGTCAAGGAACAGCCTATGGGAACCCACCATACAGTGACCTTTCTTGGTTGTCCCTCTACGTAGGGACTCGGATCTTGGATGAAGCTGACTGGGCCGGTATTTGGCAAAATTATGCCAACTACATCAACCAGCTCAATAAGGATCAAAATGCACATGAACGCAATTATAGCGATGTCTGGAAGGAACGGGATTATACCCTCAATCCTGAAAAATTAAAGACCAGTGCCCTCCTGGTTCATGGTTTAAATGATGACAATGTCAAAACCAAGCATTTTGAACTCATGTACGATGCCCTTAAGAAAGCAGGGCAGGATGTCAAACTCTATCTCCACCAAGGAGACCACGTCTATCCAGCAGCTATGTCCCGTGGTTATGGTATTCAGGCTAATGGCCAAGATTTCTATGACCTGCTCAATACCTGGTTGACCCATTACCTATATGGAGTGGACAATCACGTCGAAAATTTACCAGCTGTCTTGGCGCAAAATAACTATGATCCAAGCAAGTGGACCACTTATGATAATTGGAAGACCACGCAGCGCCTCTTCCTCAATGCGCAGTCGAAACGCTTGGAAGAAACAATTTCGAGCGATTATGCTGGAGCTGGTGTCGAAGTTGCCAAGCGTGATGAAACCGTGAGCCAAGGTTCTTCAAAAGCCAACATGACCTTCGTATCGGAAGTGACAGAAGACACGACTATCAAAGGACATATCCCTGTACACTTCAAGGCAGCCCTTGCTAAGGGGAAAGGAAAGAACTTCCAAATCAATGCTCTTTTAGTCGACGTATCGGATGAAGAATTTGATGTGGTCGGCAACGGTGGGGTTAAGGCGGATAAAAAAGCAGATGGCTTCTGGATGGGTAGCAATTTAAGCAACCTTTCTGTGGCTGAATTCGAAACCATCAAGACCAAGTATAAGGTCATCGCAAAAGGTTGGATCAACCTGGCCAACCCTGAGTCTGGCTATGATTCAGCTAGCTCAAGAAATAGCATCGAGCCAAAAATTGGAGAATTCCACGACTATACGGTCCATCTCCAACCAAACCTTTATACGGTTAAAAAAGGACACAAGCTAGCCCTAGTCTTCAATACTTATGATCCATCAGACTTAACCGTTGAAAATCCTTATGAAGTGACATTCAAGACAGATTCGATCCGTGCGACTATTCCGATCGTAGAAGGGACTCGTTCGCAGGTAGCCTCTTATCTTCCGAACGTGGCTGATACAGCATATGCTGCCCTTCCTGAGATTCAAGGAGCAAAATTAGTAGAACCAGCCATTCATTCTATCGAAGAATACCATCTGCCAGTCCTTCCAGAGCCTGAAAAATATGGAAAACCAGAAATTCCTGCTAGTCCAAGTCTACTTCCTCTCGTCAAATCAGCTGAGAAAGAAATTGCAAAACCAGAGGCTCTATCTGTTGCTTATGGACAAAGATTTGTCTCTGAGACGGTTAAAGAAGCAACTCCAGCACAAGAAAAAGCAGGTCAGCTTCCTCAAACAGGTAGCGCAGAGGAATGGATGGGATTCTATGGTTTAGGTACCCTCTTCTTGTCTAGCCTTCTTTTCTGGAAGAAAAAGAAAGAGGAGTCCCAAGGCTGAGGAACGTAGCAAATATTTCTAAAAACTTGAATTTTGGTGTAGAATAGAACTATCAATGAGAGATTAGTGACAATCACTGATCAAAGGAGGAACTATGGTACACGTACTAACAGATGCAGCATTTGAACAAGAAACTAGCCAAGGTTTGGTCTTGGTCGATTTCTGGGCAACTTGGTGTGGTCCTTGCCGGATGCAGGCACCAATCCTAGAACAGTTGGCAGAAGAAATCCATGAAGATGAATTGAAAATCTTTAAGATGGATGTGGATGAAAATCCAAACACTGCTCGCAACTTCGGCATCATGTCCATCCCAACACTCTTGTTCAAAAAAGATGGCCAAGTGGTGAAACAAGTCGCTGGTGTTCATACTAAAGAACAACTCAAAGCGATTGTTGCAGAATTAAGCTAACAGAAAAGAAGCCCATGCTTCTTAGATGATCAAACTCGCTCATTTCCCACTGCGGAAGTGAGCGAGTTTTTTTTTCATGAAGTTGTTAACAGAATCAGATAAAGAATTGACAGCGCTTTCCTAAGGTGTTAGAATGAACCTGTAGTTTGCTATAAAATATAAGAAAGAGAGTGGGACAGAAATCGGTCATTCGTTAGAATTCGATTTCGTCGTCCCACTCAACCACTGCGTCTTGCTCGACAATCCAAAGACAATTGAAAGGCTAGAACTTTTGTCCCAGCCTCTTCAGTCAATCTTATTTTCTAGTTAGTCTGCTAAAACCCATACGCTGACGGAGCGGTCTGAGACTGGGAAATCAGCCCAACCGTCTTCTTCAATTTGGATGGTATCTTGGTAATTTCCTAAAGCGTCGTAGTAAGTCCGTCCTGCATAGACTTGGCCGATTTCCATCCGTTTTGCGGATGAAGCAGCATTTGAAATAACGCAGGCGATAGGAGCAGTCTCTTCAGTTCCAGACCGCGTCCAACCAATACAGTTAGGATCGTCAAAGTAGTCTCTTTGTTCACCGTAGGCTAAGTCTTTGCGGATACGAAGGAGTTGATCAAGCTCCGCTTGGAAATCTTGCTGGGCAAACTCACCTGAAATCCCGTAGTAGTCTCCATAAAAGACACATGGAAGTCCGGCCTCGCGGAGGAGAATGAGGGCGTAAGCAGCAGGCTTGAACCATTCACCAACTGTGGACTCTAAGGCTTGTCCTCTTTGGGTATCGTGATTATCGACAAAGGTTACCGCGCTTTCTGGATGATTGCTTGCAAGAGTACCATTGAAAATAGTCGTTAAATCAAAGTTTTCCCCTTCTTGGCTAGCTCTAAAGAGATTTTGGTGGAGGGCAACGTCCACTAAGTCAAACTTGTAGTCAATGCTGGCTAGGTAGTCATTGTTGCTTTGTTCATCCCCATTCCAAAACTCCCCAAATACATAGAAATCTTCTCCATATTTGTCTGTGATTTGCTGGATGAAGTTCTTCATGAAGAAGGAGTCGATGTGTTTAACAGCATCTAGACGGAAGCCTTGAACCCCAGTGGTTTCAATAAACCATTCTGCCCATTGATTGAGGTTTTCGATCACTTCGGGGTGTTTAAAGTCGATATCGGCGTACATGAGGTAATCGTAGTTTCCGTTCTCACTATCAACGAGGTAGTCTTGTGCCCAACCTTTGTTCTCCCCTTGAATCTGGTAAATCCCACTCTTATTGCGGGAAGCATCGTAATCGGTACCAGTAAAGTGGTACCAATGCCAGTGGAAGTCATTGTAGGCCCCATTTCGACCATCAAAGGTAAATTTTGTCCAACCTTTGATCGTAAAAGGCTCTGTCAAGACGATGGTCCGATCGTTAGGGTCCACTTCGACCACTTCAAATGTTTCTAAACCGTCGGCAGCTGCTTTATGGTTGAGAACGACATCGGCCATGGGTTGGATTCCAGCTTCTTTTAAGGCTTGGATGGCTTGCAAGTAGTCCTCTTTGAAACCATATTTGGTCCGAACAGTCCCTTTTTGGTCGAATTCTCCAAGGTCAAAGAGGTCATAGACGCCGTAGCCGACATCATTGGCAGAAGTGGCTTTAAAAGCAGGAGGCATCCAAATTTTACGAATACCCAAGTCTGCTAGGTGAGGAGCATCTGCAGCTAAGCGGGACCAGTGTTGACCATCCGAAGGTAAGTACCATTCAAAATATTGCATTAAGGTTTGATTTTCCATTTGTTTCTCATCTTTCGTGAATTAATGCCTTATTTTACCAAAAATGAAAGGATAGGGCAAAGGTTTATGCTCTCGAAAGCGCTGTCTTTATTTCATAGTGTATAAATGGGTAAAAAGATAGGTCTTGTATGGATCAGAGAGAGGGATTTGGCCCCATGAATAGGAACTATTTTTTTATTTTTATTCAAGTTCGCTCAATCTGTCTAAGAAGACCCTACAGGTCGAAGAAGTGTCTCTATCAATTGATTTACAGGAAGGAAAGTCCAGATAGCTTTCCCTGCTGTAAGTTTAGTTGTGATCCTGTTTGAAAGCAGGTTGAAGGTCCTAGAATAGAGGTAATATAGACTCTTTCTAGGAGAGATAGCTATTATCATTAAAAGGAGGCCTCCATTGAGATCCATAGAAAAGTTCCAAGAACAAATTGCCACATTTTTTCAAGAGGCAATGTCCATACCTAGCTTTACCAATACCGAAAGTGAACGCGTCATTGAGGATTATTTAGACCAACGAATTGGGGCTATTCCATATTTCCAGACTCACCCCCATCACTTTGGTCGCTACCCTCTTCCTAATGACCATCTCCATCGGAGTGTCAACTGGGCTTTGGTCGATAAGGGAAAGAAAAAGACAGTGATTCATTTTCACCACCACGATACGGTAGATTTAGAAGATTACGGTCCCCTCGCACCTATAGCTTTGGATTCGGAAGCACTGGTTCACGCCTTAAAGGACCTCGATTTTCGATCAGAAATGCAGGAGGATCTAAATTCTGGCCAATGGCAATTCGGACGAGGTTCTTGTGACATGAAGGCGGCCTTAGCGCTCCAGCTAGGAGTTCTAGAAGCCTATGCCTCAGATCTAGCTGGAGGTCAGGTTAATTTACTATATCTATCTGTGGGAGATGAGGAGTCTTATTCACGCGGGATGAGAGGAGCCTTGGGTCTACTCTGTCAGTTAAAAGATGAGTTTGACTTGGACTATGTGTTAGCAGTGGATTCAGAGCCCTTTGAAGCAGGGAGTGACAAGGAGAAAGTTCTTCATATCGGAACGGTTGGCAAGCTGATGCCAGTCGTTGTCGCCCAAGGAGTTTTGTCACATATGAAAGAGCCTCTAAAGGGAATCAACGCCCTCTCTCTCCTAATAGCAGTTGCATCAAAATTGGACCTTCACCCAGACTTATCTGATCATGCTCTGGGTGAGCGGTCTCCCCTTCCTTCTTGGTCTTATCTGAGGGATTTAAAGGATCAATATGATGTGTCGACTGTCCTCCATGCTGCCGGCTATTTCAGCGTTCTGCATCTGAAAAAGACCCCTCAAGAATTGTTGCAACGCATCAAAGAGTTGAGTCAGGAAGCGGTTGATCAATTTTATGTCAAATACCTGTCCCTTCAGGACCAAGCAGGGCAAGACCATGTGATCTCTCAGCCAAGAGTCATCAGCTATCAAGAATTGCTGGATCGATGCCAAAAGAAGGAAGGATTTTTAAGCTTTCAAGAGCAGTGTGAGCAAAGAGCCTGTCAAGATTTCTTATCAGGAGTCAGCTATCAGACCATTGCCATCCAGCAGATTCAAAGTTTCTTAGAGTTTTTGAGTGAGAAAAATCCTCTGGTGGTTATTGGCTTTGCTCCACCTTATTACCCTTCTATGAATTGTCGGTCTTTACCGAATACCAGTCTAAAAATTGATAACCTAATAGATGATTATCGCTACTATTTAGCAAGCAGGGGCTTGTCACTGAAGGTGGAAGAGTACTTCATGGGCATTTGCGACACCAGTTATTGTGCCTTGGAGAGAGAGCTAGAAAGCTATCAAGTCGTATTGGATAGTTTAGCTATCCCCTCTCAAGTTTACGAGTTGGATCTTGCAAACATTGCACAGATTCAAGTGCCTGCGGTCAATTTAGGGCCTTGGGGCAAGGAACTCCACCAAAGAGGGGAGCGGGTCTTTACGGAGGACCTCCTAGATACCATTCCTAGTTATCTATTTGGCCTTCTCTACCGCTTTGATGAATTACTTTAATACTTGAGTTTTCCATTGACAAAAGAGGAAAAATAGAATAAAATATTGGCAAAACAAGTAAACCGTTTTCTTTCATCAGGGAAGTGGGATAGAAGAGGGAGAATCTATGATTGAATTTCAAGGAGTCACAAAAGATTACGATGGGCATCTGGCATTAAACCACTTGAATTTGACCATTGAAGATGGGCAAATTGTCGGCTTGATTGGCCATAATGGTGCCGGAAAATCAACGACCATTAAGAGCTTGGTCAGTGTCATCACACCGACGACAGGCAGCATTCTAGTCGATGGGAAGGATCTCTACAGCAATCGATTAGAAATCAAAAAGAAAATTGGTTACGTAGCCGATTCGCCAGATCTCTTTCTACGTTTGACAGCCAATGAATTTTGGGAGTTGGTTGCCACTTCCTATGATATGAGCCAGCAGGAATGTGATGAGCGTTTGGAACATTTGCTGAACCTTTTTGACTTTACAAGTCATCGATATGAGGTCATTGAGTCTTTCTCTCATGGGATGCGCCAGAAGGTCTTTGTTATCGGAGCTCTCCTATCTGATCCAGACATCTGGGTTCTAGATGAGCCGATGACTGGTTTGGATCCACAAGCCTCCTATGACCTGAAGCAGATGATGCGGGAACATGCAGATAAGGGCAATACTGTCATCTTCTCAACCCATGTCCTCGAAGTGGCAGAGCAACTCTGTGATAAGATTGCCATCCTGAAGAAGGGGAACCTCATCTTTTATGGAACCATCGAGGAACTGAAGGGACAACACCCAGAACAAAGCCTAGAGTCCATCTATCTTGGACTTGCTGGTCGAAGAGAAGAGGTGAGTCCAGATGCGTCTTAAAATGGTTCGTCGCCTAGTGGATGTCAACATCATCTACGCTACTCAGCCTGCCCAATTAGCGAAATTTCGCAAGAAGCAGGAAAAGAATCCGACTAGGAAGGTGAATGTTTCCGCCCAGTCCATTCGGACCTATATTTTTATTGGTCTCCTTTATCTTTTCCTTTTTGGGATTCTCTCGAGTGCCAATGATTTCGTCTCTAGCCCTGGTCCTTTTGTCAATATGATTACGCTCTTTGGGCTCTTGACGATTTCCCAGGGCTTGATGAGTTTTTACAATGTCTTTTACGAGAGCAAGGATTTGCAATTTTACCGTCCTTATGCTTTTTCGGATGCAGAAGTCATTGCAGGAAAGAGTATTTCAGTCATTTTAGTGCTCTTGATGGCCCTGCTTCCTATGATCAGTTATTTCATCATTCTGCCTATCCAAGCAGGGGGAAATATCCTAGTGGGGCTCTTTCTTGGCCTTCTTTGTGCCATGATTCTCCTCTCTATCCTCTTCTTGGGCACCTTGTTCTTATCTCACCTGATTACCAAATCAGCTGTCTTTAAGAAGCACACGAGTTTGGTGTCTAACGTCATCATTGGCTTGAGTAGTCTTATCTCCATTGGAGCTTATCTCTATATCAATATGCTCCAGTCAGAGCACTCGGTGGCTGGTGATTTGGTCACTCAACCGAGTATTTTTCCTCCGATAGAGGTCTTTCATACCTTTATCTTGAATCCTTTGGATTCAGGTGCTCTGCTTGGGATGTTGGCTTGGATATTGGTTCTAGCAGTCCTCCTTTGGCTGGTCAAAAGTCAGGTCTTGCCTCATTTCTATGATGCTGCCCTTGAGGTCTCTTCCAGCCATGCAGTCAAGGAGCGGGTGAGCCAGATGAAGGTAGGAGATCAAAAGGCCTTCCATCGCTTTACCGTTTCCTATCATAAACGGCTTCTAAGTGATGGTACCTTGCTGACGCAGGTCATCTTTATGATGGCGATCTTTCCTTATCTTTTTACCTTTGGCTTGTTTTTAGGGGCATCGCGAGCTTCCCTCCAAATTGAAAACTACCTCACGCCCCAATACCTCCTTCCTTTATCTCTGATTGCTTTCATGATTGGAGTATTCAACTCTGTGGAAAGCTTGACCAGTATTGGGATCTCATTGGAGCGGGAAAATTTCGCATATCTTCGTGCCCTTCCGATTGACTTTAAACGCTATTGTTTGAAGAAATTTTGGATCCTCTTTTCGGTCCAGTCTGCTTTGCCGATCGTGCTCTTAGTAGGGGTATCTTGCTACTTTGGGGTCCATCCCCTTTCCCTTCTAGCCATGCTTTTGATTTGGTTTTTGACCAGTTTGAGTTTGAGTGTGATCGCTTTTAGACGAGACTACAAGCTCTTAACGACCAATTGGTCGACTGTGACAGATCTGATGAACCGTAACAGAGGAAATGCTGCCCTGAGAGGCTTATTGATCTTCGTCTTTATTATCGTCATGCTGGTCCTGATAGGTTTTACTTTCTATCTATCCGCTGTGGCCTTCACCACCTTGATTGCTAGTGTAATTTATCTTCTCATTGCAGCTATAGGAACTTTTGCAACTGTTTCTATCTATAAACGTACTTTTTATAAATTTAACCAAGAAATTGGTGAATAAAAAAGATTCCCTCTGGTCAGACCGGAGGGAATCTCTATGGTAAAAGAGAGTGGGACAGAAATCGGTAATTCGTTAGAATTCGATTTCGTCGTCCCACCTCCGCACAGTTGAGTAGGGCTGTAAAAGCTGATGAAATCAGCGTAGTAGAGCCCACTCAACCACTGCGTCTTGCTCGACAATCCAAAGACAATTGAGAGGCTAGGACTTTTGTCCCAGCCTCTTTTATAGTTTGTTGTTAAATTTCATAGCCGATTAAGAGGCCACCTTCTTCAGCATAGAAGCTACAGAGGCCAGAGGTCGGAAGAACTTCGATATCCGCATTGGCGAATTTTTCATGGACCAAGGCAGAGAGTTGTTCTACGAATTTATCGTTGCGGCGGTGAGCGATGGTGATGTGTCCACCTTTATAGCCGGCTTTGAGCATTTCTTCAAAAGTAGTGGAAATAGCTTTCTTTTGGCCACGGGCTTTATGGAGAAGCTCCAGGGTGCCAGTATCGCTGGCTTGGCCGACCATACGGATGTTTAAGAGGCCGACAACTGTTCCGATAATTTTATTGAGTCGGCCATTTTTGACCAAATTATCAACCTTAGCAAGCACAAAGATCAGCTTGGTTTTTTCCTGGTATTTAGTAATGACTTCAACCACTTGATCAAAATCAAGGTCTTGAGCGATGAGTTGATGGAGTTTGCGGACGAGTAGGTCCACTTCACCACCAGCTGATAAGCTATCAATCACGTGAATGTTGGTAGTCGGATGATCTTCTTGATAAAGTTTTTTAGCGACTTGAGCACTATTGTGGCTACCAGACAAAGTACCAGTGATGGTAACAACGATAATATTGTCAGCTCCCTCAAAGGCTCTCATATAGTCATCAGGACTAGGACAAGCTGATTTGGAAGCAGTAGTCGTTGCATACATATCTTCCATCATTTTATCTGTATCCAGATTAGCGTTGTCTGTATAAATGGTCTCACCAATCTGAATGGTAAGGGGTACTGAAACAAAGCTAGTATCTGGTGCAGCACTTTCGTAAGTACGATAATCACAGCCAGAATCTGCAATAATTTTCCATGTCATTTTTATTACCTCAAAATGTAAATAATTGTTCATTGACAAGTGGTTAGTCTTTTCTTACAATTATATCATGAAGTTGCATTCTCTGAAAGCAGATACATTCAGATGATACAGATAGAAAGTAAGTGTTATGGCAGAAAGAAAGATATCCGAAAAATCCTTAGAAAATTTGAAACGATCTAACCAAGAAAGCAATGCCATCACACGGGAATCCTTGGAGATTTCCTTGCTTCAGTTGTTGGATAAAAAGGACTTGAAAAAGATTACCATTTCAGAATTGGTAGAGAGAGCAGGAGTTTCTCGCGCAGCCTTTTACCGAAATTATGAGTCGAAAGAAGAATTGCTGGAATCCATCTTCCAATCAACTGTTTCGAAAATTACCAACTCTTTAGAGGGGTATAATTTTAAGACCGATTTGTACCAGATTTGGGTTTATCTCTTTAAAGAGGCCAAGAAGGAAGCTCGCATTATCAGCTTGGCCGTTGATTATAATTTTGAGAAACTGCTTACCAAGGCTGTTTATGAGTTTCTGGAAAAGAGAAGTAAAAGTCAAAAATCCTCACAAGGACCTGCTAGTTATTTGAATTCCTTCCTCAGTTCAGCCATTGTCTCTGTCCTAGCCAAATGGATTAAAGATGGCATGAAGGTGCCAGCGGAGAAGATGGCATCTTTAGGACTTCCCTTGTTTCCTCAAAAGAAAAGAAAATAAGAAAAATGATCTACTAGATCGAGTATTTACTTCGATTCCAGTAGATCATTTTTGATGTTATTGAGGAAACGGTCTAGTTCCTTTTGATTCTTGAGAGAGATGAATTTATCGGGATAGGTAGAACGGATATTTTGATACCTTTCTTTGGCATTCTTAGTTCGACCGTCCCAGAGAATCCAACGGATGAATTCCCAGTCAAAGCGTTCTGGGCAGCCTGCTGCCATACTCTCACGGACTCTGCCTTTATAGCGACGGTATCGTTTCCATCCTCTATAGAGGCAGTTCCAACGGGAGAAATTCAGGAAGATAATCTGGTCGGCTTGCTCCATTCTCTCTTCATAGCAGCACCAAGAGTAATTGCCATCAATGACCCAGTCTCTATGATTACTGAGAAACTGTTTCATTTCTTCCTCCATCCAATCCCGGTCACTGTCTATCCAACCCGGTTGAAATTGAAGGGTATCCACGTGGAGTTTGGGAATGGAGTAGTAGCGGGCTAAGGTTTCAGCCAAAGTTGACTTGCCAGAACCTGAATAGCCGATAATCGTAATTTTCATCGTATCTCCTCATATGGAAGCAACAAAAAAAGCTCCGGAGAGCTCATTTTGTATGCAATTCTTGATTAACCAAGTTTCGCTGCAAGACGTGCTTTATCACGGCTAGCTTTGTTTTTGTGGATCAAACCTTTAGTTTCTGCTTTATCGATAGCTGAGCTAGCAGCGCGGTAAAGTTCCTCAGATGGGTTTGCTTCAAAAGCTTTGATTGCAGTACGCATAGCTGATTTTTGAGCTGAGTTTTTTTCGTTTTGTTTAACGTTCAATTCAGCGCGTTTGATAGCTGATTTAATGTTTGCCAATTTTTTCACCTCCAATGATATTCTAACTCTCTTATTATATCTGAAAACTTTTCTTTTGACAAGCCCAAACTAATTTTTCTTCGAATCGCCATCTTTTAGAGTTGGTTTTGTTATCAAACTCTTATCTCTTGAGGTAGATTTCATCAATCTCATGGTTGGCAGATTTGTGTAGGATCAGTTCAGCACGGTTCCGAGTGGGCTCGATATAGTCTTTTAGATTTAAGAGGTTGATCGACTCCCAAACCTGATGAGCGAAGGCTAGGACTTCAGCTTCTGGTTGCTTGGTAAAGCGGTGGTAGTAGTTGCTTGGATCATCTTTCGCACGGTCCAATAATTTTTTAAAGCGATCGATATACCAGGACTCAATGTTGGCAACCTCAGCATCCACATAGATGGAGAAGTCAAAGAAGTCCGTCATATAGAGGCGATCATTTTGAGGATTCTGAAAAACGTTGATCCCTTCAACAATAATGAAGTCTGCAGCTTGGATGGTTTGCTTCTGGTCAGGGACGATATCATAAATCTCATGAGAATAGACGGGAATCTGGTAACTCTGACCATTTTTTAGCCCATTCAGGAAATCCAAGAGAAGTTCCATATCATAACTTTCAGGGAAGCCCTTGCGATTGAGAATGTCTTGTTCAATCAAGGTAGCATTGGGATATAAGAAGCCATCTGTCGTCACTAGCTCCACTGTAGAACCGGAAAAGGTCCGAGAAAGAAGGATTTGAAGGAGGCGGCTAGTCGTTGATTTACCGACAGCCACAGACCCTGAAATTCCAATCATAAAAGGCTGTTTTTTGCTTTCCTGTTGGAGGAAGATGCCTTTAGAGAAGGCTAAGTCTTCTTTTGCTTTTTTGTAGATTTGAATTAAGTGTGTCAGGGGTAAATATATGTCTGTTACATCTTGTAAACTAATGAGGTCATTAAAACTCTTGATGGAATTCAATTCCTCTTCAGATAGCGGAGGGGTTGATTTCCGGTGGAGATTTTGCCAAGTTTGTCGATTGATTTTTTCGAAGTGTAGAAATTCTTTATCCATTTCAAGCCTTTCCTCCATAGTGAACTTTAGTATATCAGTTTTAAGATCTTCTGTAAACGATTTAAAAATAGGTTAAATTATGCTATAATGCTATTATGAGTAAAATGTACTATGATGAACATCCAGATGCTCAACATGATATCCATGAGTTACATGTGGTCCTTCTAGGAGAGCGGATGAAATTTTTGACGGATGCCGGTGTTTTTAGTAAGAAAATGATCGACTTTGGAAGCCAAGTCCTCTTGTCTTGTCTGTCTTTTCAGCCAGGAGAGACGGTTTTGGACATTGGTTGCGGCTATGGTCCACTTGGTCTCTCTTTGGCCAAGGCGCAAGGGGTTCATGCAACTATGGTAGACGTCAATACACGTGCCCTTGATCTGGCTCAGAAAAATGCGGCTTTCAATCAAGTTCAAGCTACTATCTTCCAATCCAATGTCTATGATCAGGTTGAGGGATGTTTTGACCATATTATCAGTAACCCTCCGATTCGAGCCGGGAAAAAGGTCGTTCATGAAGTACTTTCTGGAAGCTTTGATCATTTGAAACCTGGTGGCGATTTAACCATTGTCATTCAGAAAAAACAGGGTGCTCCAAGTGCGAAGGCAAAGATGGAAGAAGTCTTTGGAAACTGTGAAATTCTTAAAAAAGACAAGGGTTATTATATTTTAAGGAGTGAGAAAGTCACATGAGAGCTGTAGATATCATTCAGAAAAAACGTGATGGCATTGAATTGACTAAAGAAGAAATTCACTGGCTGATTGAAGGCTATGTGACTAGAACAGTACCGGACTATCAAATGGCTGCCTTTGCCATGGCGGTTTACTTCAAAGGGATGACGACGCGAGAAATCTCCGATTTGACCATGAAGATGGTGGAAACAGGGGAGCAATTCGACCTCTCTGCTATTAAAGGCATCAAGGTGGACAAACACTCGACAGGTGGTGTAGGGGATAAAGTAACGATTGTACTGGCCCCTCTAGTGGCGAGCTTTGGTGTCCCAGTAGCTAAGATGAGTGGTCGTGGCCTTGGACATACAGGTGGGACCATTGATAAGCTAGAGTCCATTAAAGGATTCCAAATCGAGCGGACTCAAGAAGAGTTTATCAAGCAAGTACAAGATATTGGCCTTTCTGTCATCGGACAGTCTGACCAATTGGTCCTAGCAGATAAGCTTCTCTATGCGCTTCGAGATGTGACGGCAACAGTTGACACAATTCCCTTGATTGCGAGTTCTGTCATGAGTAAGAAGATTGCTGCTGGAGCAGATGCCATTCTTCTGGATGTGACTGTTGGAGAAGGGGACTTTATGAAGACCATCGAAGAAGCGCGTGAACTGGCCCGCACCATGGTGGATCTTGGAAATGCTGTCGGTCGCAAGACCATTGCTGTCTTGACGGATATGAGTCAGCCTTTGGGAACCAGCATTGGGAACCGTTTGGAAATTCTTGAAGCCTTAGATATTCTTCAAGGCAAAGGCAGAGAAGACGTGACCCACTTCATTTGTGAATTGGCTCAAATCATGTTGGAACTCGGTGGGGTGACAGCTAGCTTGGAAGAAATCAAGCAACATCTGACTGCCGGCAAAGCTCTGAAGAAGTTTGAAGAAATGGTCCTTGCCCAAGGTGGAGATTTAGAGGATCTCTACCGTCCAGCTCAGGTAAAAGAACAAGTGCCTGTCTATGCAGAAGAGGATGGCTATATTGTAGCATTGCCTGCTATGGAACACGGACTTTTCGCTATGCGTCTGGGGGCTGGTAGAGCGGTTAAAACAGATGTTTTAGACTATGAGTCAGGGATTGTTTTTGCTAAGAAAGTCGGGGATCCTGTTCAAAAAGGGGATCTTGTTGCAACTATTTATACAAACCTAGAAATTTGTCAAAAAAACATTGCAGAATTCCAAAAAAATGTTAAAATACTAGACAAGGTTGTAAGCGTTTCAGAGATTATTGAAATCGTATCGTAATTCGTTTAGGGGAGATTCATTAATGAAATTAAACAAATACATTGACCACACACTATTAAAACCGGATGCACAGCAAGAACAAATCGAGGCTTTGATCGAAGAAGCGAAAGAATATGATTTTGCGAGTGTTTGTGTGCAACCAACATGGGTAAACTTCGCAGTTGAAGGACTTCGGGATTCAGATGTAAAAGTGTGTACAGTGATTGGTTTTCCTCTTGGCGCTAACACACCAGCTGTTAAAGCATTTGAAACTCAAAATGCCATCCAAAATGGAGCCGATGAGATCGATATGGTCATCAATATCGGTGCCTTAAAATCCAAAAACCTTACGTTAGTAGAAGAGGATATTCAGGCTGTTGTGGATGCAAGTGGGGATCACTTGGTAAAAGTGATCATCGAAACCTGCTTATTGACCGAAACTGAAAAAATTGTAGCTTGCCAGATTGCTAAATTGGCAGGAGCAGACTTTGTCAAAACTTCGACTGGATTTTCTACTGGTGGAGCAACTGTTGAGGATGTGGCTCTCATGCGCCAGGTTGTGGGACCTGATATGGGAGTAAAAGCATCTGGTGGGACTCGTAGCTATGAGGATGCTCAAGCCATGATCCAAGCGGGTGCTAACCGAATCGGTACTTCCTCTGGAGTAGCCATTATGAAGGGAGAAGTAGCCCATGGCGACTACTGAGTTGATTGACCTGGCTGTAAAAACAAGTGAGAATGCTTATGTACCTTATTCACATTTTCCAATCGGTGCTGTCCTTGTGACAGATGATGGAAAGCTTTATACAGGCGTCAATGTTGAAAATGCTAGCTTCGGCTTGACCAATTGTGGTGAGCGAACAGCTATCTTTAAGGCTGTTTCAGAAGGAGAGCGTTCATTTAAGGAATTAATTATTTATGGTCAGACTGAAAAACCAGTTTCACCCTGTGGTGCTTGTCGCCAGGTGATGGCTGAATTTTTCGAGCCAGACTTACCGGTTACTCTAGTAGCCAAAGATAAATCGACGGTCGTGATGACGGTCAAGGAATTGCTTCCATATTCCTTTACAGACCTTACCTAGTAACTTCTGTAAAGGCGGTCTATTGACCCTTTTATTAATCCGCAACTTAGTTGCATATCTTATTTAGGAGGTTCAGAAATGAACAAGAAACAATGGTTAGGCCTAGGTCTAGTAACTGTCGCTGCAATCGGACTTGCTGCATGTGGAAATCGTGCGTCACGCAAAGATTCTTCAGATGCAAAAACTGATTTAAAAGCTGCTATCGTTACTGACACAGGTGGTGTTGATGATAAATCATTTAACCAATCTGCATGGGAAGGTCTACAAGCTTGGGGGAAAGAAAACGGTCTTTCTAAAGATAACGGATTTACTTATTTCCAATCTACAAGTGAAGCAGATTTTGCAAATAACTTCAGCCAAGCTGCTACAAACGGCTACAAATTAGTCTACGGTGTTGGTTACAAACTTGCTCCAGCTGTTACAGCTGCTGCAGATGAAAATGCTGATATCAACTACGTTATCATTGACTCTGTTGTTGGTGATAAGAAGAACGTAGCATCTGCTGTTTTTGCGGATAATGAAGCTGCTTATCTTGCAGGGGTTGCTGCTGCCAAAACTACTAAGACAAACAAAGTTGGTTTCATCGGTGGCGCACGTGGTGAAGTTATCACTCGTTTTGAAAAAGGATTTGAAGCAGGCGTGAAGTCTGTAAACAAAGACATTTCAATAGATGTACAATATGCTGAAGACTTCAACAACCCTGAAAAAGGTAGAACTATTGCAGCGACCCAATACGCTGCAGGAGCTGACGTCATTTACCAAGCTGCTGGTGGTACAGGAGCTGGTGTCTTCAAGGAAGCAAAAGACTTGAATGAGAAGAAAAATGATGACGAAAAAGTTTGGGTTATTGGTGTAGACCGTGACCAAGTTGACGAAGGTAAATACACTTCAAAAGATGGTAAAGAATCTAACTTCGTATTGGCTTCTACTTTGAAACAAGTTGGTAAAACTGTTCAAGAAATTGCAACTCAAACTGCTGACGGCAAATTCCCAGGTGGAAAAGTGATTACATTTGGTTTGAAAGATGGTGGTGTTGATTTGACAACTACTAATCTTTCTAAAGATGCCAAAAAAGCTGTAGAAGATGCTAAAAAACAAATTATTGATGGTAGCGTAAAAGCACCTGAGAAATAAGAACCTTCCGGAAGCGATCCATCCTTCTTGGGTCGCTTTTTTTCGAGGTGTTGAGACATTTTGTCTCAATAGAACTTACTAACTTGTTTAGCAGGTCCTACTGAAATAAAATATAGTTTTCTAGAAAGGAATATTCGAATGGCACACGAAAACGTCATTGAGATGCGTGAAATTACCAAAATTTTTGGTGAATTTGTCGCAAACGACAAAATCAACCTCGAATTGCGTAAAGGTGAAATTCATGCACTTCTTGGTGAAAATGGAGCTGGGAAATCAACCCTGATGAATATGTTGGCTGGTCTTTTGGAACCAACGAGCGGAGAAATTGTGGTCAATGGGAAGTCTGAAAAATTAGATTCTCCTTCAAAGGCTGCTTCTCTAGGGATCGGGATGGTTCACCAGCACTTCATGTTGGTAGAAGCTTTCACTGTTGCAGAAAATATCATTCTTGGTAGCGAAGTAACGAATAAAGGTGTATTAGATTTGAAAAAGGCTAATGCAGATATCCTTGAGTTGTCAGAACGCTACGGCTTGGCTGTGGATCCTACAGCAAAAGTTGAAGATATTTCTGTTGGTGCTCAACAACGTGTAGAAATCTTGAAGACACTCTATCGCGGAGCTGATATTCTGATTTTCGACGAGCCCACAGCGGTGCTAACTCCTGCTGAAATTTTGGAGTTGATGGATATCATGAAAGCCCTTGTTAAAGAAGGGAAATCTATCATCCTCATCACCCACAAACTGGACGAAATTCGTGCGGTTGCGGACCGTGTCACAGTTATTCGTCGTGGGAAATCCATTCAAACCGTTAGCATCGAAGGTGCTACCAATAAAGATTTGGCAGAGATGATGGTTGGGCGCTCGGTTTCTTTCGTAACAGAAAAGGAAGAAGCGCAACCGAAAGAAGTGGTTCTTCAAATTTCTGACTTAGTCGTGAATGAAAACCGTGGAGTTCCTGCTGTCAAAGAACTATCTCTTGATGTTCGTGCAGGCGAAATTGTAGGGATTGCAGGGATTGATGGTAATGGTCAGAGTGAATTGATTCAGGCTATTACTGGACTACGCAAAGTCAAATCAGGCAGTATTAAAATTAAAGGACAAGAAGTTGTTGGCCTTTCCCCACGTAAGATTACTGAAATGAATGTCAGCCACGTGCCTGAAGATCGTCATCGTGATGGTCTTGTTCTCGAAATGATGCTTTCTGAAAACATCGCACTTCAAACTTACTACAAAGAACCACTTAGCAAAAACGGTGTGTTGAATTACAATCAAATTAATTCATATGCCCGCAAGTTGATGGAAGAATTTGATGTTCGTGCAGCCAACGAGATTGTTCCAGCAAGTGCCCTATCAGGAGGAAATCAACAAAAGGCTATTATTGCTCGTGAAGTTGATCGGAATCCAGACTTGTTAATCGTTAGCCAACCGACACGTGGATTGGACGTTGGTGCGATTGAGTACATCCATAAACGTTTGATTGACGAACGTGATAAAGGAAAAGCCGTCCTCGTTGTCAGCTTCGAATTAGATGAAATTCTAAACCTATCAGACCGGATTGCTGTTATTCATGATGGAAAAATCCAAGGTATTGTGAAGCCATCAGAAACCAACAAACAAGAGCTTGGTATTCTAATGGCTGGTGGAGAAATCAAGGAGGCTTCAAATGAATAAAAATACAAGACAAATTGCTATTCCTTTTATTTCTGTAATCCTAGGAATCATCCTCGGGGCCATCATCATGTGGATCTTTGGTTATGATGCCCTTTGGGGTTATGAAGAACTCTTCAAGACAGCTTTTGGTTCCATTAAAAATGTGGGTGAAATTTTCCGTACTATGGGGCCTCTGATTTTGATAGCTCTCGGATTTGCGGTAGCCAGTCGAGCTGGATTTTTCAATGTCGGCTTACCAGGACAGGCCTTGGCTGGTTGGATTGCGGCTGTATGGTTTGCTTTGTCCTTCCCAGATATTCCGCGTATCCTAATGATTCCTTTGACGGTCCTTGTGGCTGCAATTGCCGGTGGTCTCATTGGATTGATTCCAGGACTCCTACGAGCATTTTTGGGAACGAGTGAAGTGATCGTTACTATTATGATGAACTACATCGTACTGTTTGCTGGAAATGAAATCATCCGGAACTTCCCTAAAAAGTTCATGGTCGATTCTGAATCTAGTATCACAGTAGGAGCAAATGCAAGTTACCGCCTAGGGTTCTTGACAGAATTGACTAAGTCACGGATGAATATCGGGATCTTCATTGCCTTGATTGCTGTTGCAGTGATTTGGTTCATTATCAAGAAAACAACACTTGGCTTTGAAATTCGTTCTGTTGGTCTTAACCCCAATGCTTCAGACTATGCAGGGATGTCAGCTAAACGGACCATCATCCTTTCCATGGTGATTTCAGGTGCCCTCTGTGGGATCGGTGGAGCAGTAGAAGGAATTGGTACTTTCCAGAACGTTTATGTTCAAGCTGGTTCCTTGGCTGTTGGATTTAATGGGATGGCAGTTGCTCTCCTTGCTAGCAATTCTCCAATTGGGATTGTCTTTGCGGCATTCTTGCTTGGAACCTTGCAAACCGGTGCGCCAGGTATGACCACAGCAACTATCCCACCAGAACTTGTCAATATTGTGACAGCTTCGATCATCTTCTTTGTAAGTGCTCATTACATTATCGAAAAATACATCAAGCCTAAAAAACAAATGAAAGGAGTAGAGTAAGGATGAATATTGTTGCTATACTAACGATTCTTGTATCGAATATGCTGGTCTATGCTGCTCCCCTCATTTTCACTAGTATCGGAGGAGCCTACTCCGAACATGCTGGTGTCGTTAATGTCGGTTTGGAAGGTATCATGGTTATGGGAGCCTTCACTGGTGTCGTGTTTAACTTGACTTTTGCAAGCTCTCTTGGTGGCATGACCATCTGGCTATCTCTTCTTGCAGGTGGTTTGGTTGGACTCATTTTCTCCGCTATCCATGCTGTAGCTACTATTAACTTCCGTGCTGACCACGTGGTGAGTGGTACGGTATTGAACTTGTTGGCTCCTGCCTTAGCTGTCTTTTTGGTAAAAGCAATCTACGGAAAAGGTCAAACCAACAATATCGATTTGTCATTTGGTAAATTTGATTTTCCTTTCTTGTCTGATATCCCTGTCATTGGTGATATCTTCTTCAAGAATACAAGCTTAATGGGATATGTCGCGATTGGATTTTCATTTATAGCATGGTTTATCATGTTTAAAACGAAGTTTGGTCTTCGCCTTCGCTCAGTTGGTGAACATCCACAAGCTGCGGATACCCTTGGGATTAATGTTTACCTCATGCGTTACTATGGTGTGCTCATCTCTGGATTTTTAGGAGGAGTTGGGGGTGCCTTGTATGCACAATCTGCATCTGTCAATTTCTCAGCAACTACCATTGTGGGACCTGGATTTATCGCCCTAGCGGCTATGATCTTTGGGAAATGGAACCCAATCGGTGCCATGTTATCCAGTCTATTCTTTGGTCTTTCACAAGCCTTGGCGGTTGTGTCTACGCAGATTCCTTTCCTTGCCCATATTCCAGGAGTCTACCTCCGTATTGCGCCGTATGTATTGACCATCATCGTCCTAGCAGCCTTCTTTGGTAAGTCGGTTGCACCAAAAGCAGATGGTGTGAACTACATCAAGTCTAAGTAAAAGCCTCCTTTATGGAAAAAGAAAGCACGAGTCGCTCGGACTCGTGCTTTTTGTATGCTTATGGATTGGTTTGCATTTCTGCAAGTAGGTTTTCTGCTGTCGTAGTTGGCAAGATCCGCAGACGTTTTAGTGAGTAGAGGCCATCATCTAAACTAGCTAGTCCATTGTTGGTTGTCAAGCCCATTTTGTAGCCATTGGTTTTTGCTAGATCCATGGTGACCTCAGAGTAGCGACCAGCGGGGTAGACAATAGTGGTAGTGGTTTGATTGAGTTTCTTGTCTAATACTTGTTTCGAATTGGCAAGTTCAGCCTTTTGAGTGGCAGTATCTGATTGGGCCAAATCTGGGTGGGATACCGTATGGCTCTCAAAAGTAAGGCCTTGTGCTTTCATTTCTTTGATTTGATCAAAGGTTAGAACGCTTGGTTTTTCCTTTTCAGAAAATGAAGTAATGATATTATTGGTTGCGGTCATTTGGTATTTTTTTAGGAGTGGATAGACTATGGTATAAAAGTCTGAAATTCCATCATCGAACGTCAACCAAACGACTTTGCCACCTTCAGGCAGTTCATTTTTTGTAAGGGCGCGATAAGCTTCTTCGGGCGTCAGGGTGTAGTAACCGGCCTCTTTTAAGGCTTTGAGATGACTCTCGAAGGTTTCTGGTGCTACAATGAGGTTGGCATTGGCCTCTTCCGAAGGGGCCATCGTGTGAACAGCGTGATACATGAGAATTGGGATTCTTACAGGTTGCTCTTGTTTTACCCATTTGGTAGTAGACCCTTGCTGTTTCATCGTCTGACTGGTATTTGTTTCTTGCTTGTCAGCAAGTGGACTGCTAGCCTCCTGTTTCAATAGGAGGAATCCCAAAAAGAATATGCAAGATAGAAGAAAAGCATTTAAAACAAGTAGCAATCGTATTTTCTTTGGGACACGTCTTTTTCGGTGATTCATAGAGACCCCTTTCTAATTCATTATCATTATATCATAGGGGCAGGAAATCTTTCTATGACAAGGTACAAATGGAGTAAAATTTTGGGGAACCTCGTCGGTTTTTGAAGGAATGGCTTGCTAGTAGGTTTAGTGAGAAGATTTAAATCTGAGAAAGTGGAGTTCTTGTAGAGGAAGAAGGCCATAGAACTAGTCAGAAGGGGTTTGTTTTTGATATAATAGACTATATTAGATTTTTAAGGAGACCAACATGTCTGTTAAAATTGCCTTACTAGGATTTGGTACTGTTGCCAGTGGCGTACCATTTTTATTAAAAGAAAACCATGAGAAGATCAGCCAAGCTGCTCAAGATGAGATTGAGATTGCCAAGGTCTTGGTTCGCGATGATGCGGAAAAGGAAAGCTTGCAAGCTGCTGGTCATGACTATAACTTTGTGACCAATGTTGATGAGATCATTGAAGACAATGACATTGCCATCGTGGTCGAGTTGATGGGCCGTATCGAGCCAGCGAAAACCTTTATCACCCGTGCGCTGGAAGCAGGCAAACATGTGGTCTCTGCTAACAAAGACCTTCTTGCCGTTCATGGAAGCGAGTTGCTAGAGATTGCTCAAAAACACCAAGTAGCCCTCTATTATGAAGCTGCTGTGGCTGGTGGAATTCCAATCCTTCGCACCTTGGTGAATTCTTTGGCCTCAGACAAGGTGACCAAAGTGCTTGGTGTGGTCAATGGAACATCTAACTTCATGATGACAAAAATGGTTGAAGAAGGCTGGACTTATGAGGATGCTTTAGCAGAAGCGCAACGCCTAGGTTACGCTGAGAGTGATCCAACCAATGACGTCGAAGGGATAGATGCTGCCTACAAGATGGTGATCTTGAGCCAATTCGCCTTTGGGATGAACATCCAATTTGACCAAGTGGGCCACAAAGGAATCAGCCAGATCACTCCTCAAGATGTATCGGTCGCTCAAAGTCTTGGTTATGTCATCAAGCTTGTCGGATCCATTGTTGAAACAGTGTCAGGGATTGCAGCAGAAGTGACGCCAACCTTCCTTCCAAAACAACACCCACTTGCTGGCGTGAACGACGTTATGAATGCGGTCTATGTGGAATCAATCGGGATTGGTGAGTCTATGTACTACGGACCAGGTGCTGGTCAAAAACCAACTGCGACAAGTGTCGTAGCCGACATTGTGCGCATTGTCCGTCGTCTAAAAGAAGGAACGATCGGTAAAGCCTTCAATGAATACAGCCGCCCTCTTCAATTGGCTAAACCAGAAGATGTGAAAAATAACTACTATTTCTCAATCAAGGCACCAGATGCGACTGGTCAAATCTTGCGTCTCGCGGAGATCTTTAATGCAGAGGGAGCTTCCTTCAAGCAAATCCTCCAAGAAGACTCAGATGGTCACTATGCAAGCGTCGTGATCATTACCCACCAAGTTAACCAGACACAATTCAAGAACTTGGTTGAAAAACTGGATTCAGAGCCGAATTTCGAACTCTTGAATACCTTTAAAGTATTGGGAGAATAAGATGAGAATTACAGTACCAGCGACCAGTGCCAATGTCGGTCCAGGATTTGATTCTGTAGGGATTGCTGTTTCTAAGTATTTGACCATTGATGTGTTAGAGGCCCGAGAAAACTGGTGGATTGAACATGACTTGGGAGAGGAGATTCCAAGCAATGAAGAGAATCTATTGCTTCAAACTGCTCTCCAAGTTTCATCTGATTTGCCTCCTCATCATCTCAAGATGGTCAGTGAAGTGCCTTTGGCGCGTGGTTTAGGTTCATCCAGCTCTGTTATCGTAGCGGGGATTGAGTTGGCCAATCAACTTGGTAAGCTATCCCTAAGTGATGAAGATAAACTTGAAATCGCGACAAAAATCGAAGGGCATCCGGATAACGTAGCGCCAGCTATTTTTGGAAATCTGGTCGTAGCGAGCTATGTGGATCAGCAGACCAATCATTTGGTCCTTCCCTTCCCTGAATGTGCTTTGGTAGCCTTTGTTCCCAATTACGAACTCAAGACCAGCGATAGTCGAAATGTCCTTCCAAGTGAGTGGACTTACAAGGAGGCTGTTGCAGCTAGCTCAATCGCAAACGTGGCCATTGCTGCCCTTGCTAAGGGAGACTTAAGAGTCGCAGGAAAAGCTATTGAAGCAGATCGCTTCCATGAACGCTACCGCCAACAGTTGGTTGTAGAGTTCCCTCAGGTGAAAGAAGTTGCACATCAACACGATGCTTATGCCACTTACCTTTCTGGTGCAGGTCCAACTATTATGACCTTGCTCCCTGTTGAACATGCAGAAGCCTTTGTCAAAGACTTGGAATCTAAGGGTTTAAATGGTCAGGTCTTCTCTTTGAAAATTGACACAACTGGTGTGAAGGTAGAGAAGAGTGAATCTTGATTTAATGAAAAAAATGATTAGATAGGCTAAATTAGTCTATCTAATTTTATTTATCTATGATAAAATAGTTCTATAAATTATTTGTCTATCAAATTATTTTAGGATAATAAACAATTATTCGAAAGATAGATAGAATTGTAAAGGAGATTGTAATTCTAATGAAAGACTTTGAACGTCATCAACTTGCTACGGAACTTGGATTCCAGTATGATCCTGAAACTTCATCTATTTATGGGGAAAATTCTGGCTATTTCTTCTTACTGAGTGAAACTGACACAAAAAATGTTTTTAGCATTGCACTTTCTGTGTCGCGTGATGATGCAGAAGAAGCAGCTGCTCAATTGCATCAAATGGTGAAAGACTCTTCTGTTTTGAAGAGCATTAGCCTCAACCAATATGTCACAACTTTCACTGTAAAAGCTGGAATGACAAAAGCAAAAACGATTGAAAACATTCGTCAAGCCCTAACAGAAATCCTGCAATTTTTGCAAACCAATGGCTTCTACACTGTTTGTGGTCACTCTGGTGAAAAAGGACCGATTGGTCTCTATCAGATTGGAGATTCCCTTTTCTTGATGAACGAAGAGAGCTTCCAAACTGTCAGTTCCCAACTAAAAATTGAAACAGATTCATATAATAGTCAGAAAGAAAATGTCCTCCTTGGAACAGTCGGTGCCTTTATTGGTGCCATTATTGGAGGAGCTGTTACTCTTTTCATTGCTCGCCTCGGCTACGTAGCTTTTTATGCTGGTTTTATCCTTGGCATTTGTGTTGTCAAAGGTTATGAAATCTTAGGGAAGAAATTTAGTAAACTTGGAGCAGTTATTTCTAGCATTCTCTTGTTAGTCACTATCGTTCTCGTGCACCAATTTGACTACGCTTTAGAAGCAGTTAAACAACTTGGAGTCGACTTTAGTGATGGATTTGATTTGATCAATAACCTTGTTCTAAGTGGACAAACTCCTGATAATTACTTCTTTAACTTCTTCATGTTGGCAGTCTTTACCATTATTGGGGGTGGGGTTGCGATTAGCTCAGCCTTGTCCACTCATAAAACACGTGGCATTGCACGTAAGATTGGCTAATTCAATTAACCATTGTTAAAAAAATTTAAAACAGAATCGGTCTTTTGGCTGCTTCTGTTTTTTTACTTCAGAGTCGAAAAGTGGGCTGGTTTTTGTTATAATGGATAAGATAACGTATAGAAGAGAGTTGTGAGATGGAAATCCTAAAGCAAATCAAAGAGGAGTTGGCTGGTATTGAGATTTTGTTCAATGAGCCACTCAAACAATACACCTATACCAAGGTCGGAGGAGCGGCAGATTATTTGGCCTTTCCTCGCAATCAATATGAATTAAAACGAATTGTCACCTTTGCTAATGCTCAGGAGATTCCTTGGATGGTCTTGGGGAATTCTTCCAATATTATCGTCCGTGACGGTGGGATTGAAGGTTTTGTGATCATGTTTGATCATTTCCATGACGTCCGTGTCAATGGCTATGTGATTGAAGCAGAGGCGGGTGCTAAGCTAATCGATGTGACTCACGTAGCCCGCTACCATAGCTTGACAGGCTTTGAATTTGCTTGTGGGATCCCTGGAAGCATTGGTGGTGCTGTCTATATGAATGCTGGTGCCTATGGCGGTGAGATTGCCCATATTCTTCAATCGTGTAAGGTCTTGACGCCAGAAGGAGAAATTAAAACCTTAACAGCAGAAGAATTAGTTTTTGGCTATCGCCATTCCAAGATCCAAGAAACCGGTGACGTAGTGATTTCGGCTAAGTTTGCCTTAGCACCTGGTAATTATGATCAGATCGATCAAGAAATGGCTCGTTTGACGCATTTGAGAGAGATGAAACAACCCCTCGAATACCCGTCTTGTGGCTCTGTCTTCAAGCGTCCGGTCGGGCACTTTGCGGGTCAATTGATCAGTGAAGCTGGACTGAAAGGGCATCGAATTGGTGGTGTGGAGGTTTCTGAAAAGCATGCCGGCTTTATGATCAACGTCGATCATGGTACTGCCAAAGATTATGAAGACTTGATTGCCCATGTCATTGCGACAGTTGAAAAATCAGCTGGTGTAACCTTGGAGCGCGAAGTCCGTATTATTGGGAAAGATTAACGGTTCGAGATGGAATAGGGGCTACTCTAGGGTAGACCCTTCCTACTTTAGAAGGGGGGTGAGTGCCTATCGATACCGAAAATAGGTGGGGCAGTCTTATAAGTCCCCGAGAGGTGTTGGTGGCCTGACGGGTCCGCTCGTCAGCCTATGAGACTAGTTGGTTGGTCTCAGAAGGAAACGCATGAAAAAGAAGGAATTTATGTGAATTGAAAAAACCAATTATTGAGTTTAGAAATGTCTCAAAAGTATTTGAAGACAGTGATACAGTGGTTCTCAAAGATATCAACTTTGAGTTGGAAGAAGGGAAATTCTATACCCTCCTCGGTGCTTCAGGTTCCGGTAAATCGACTATTTTGAACATCATTGCCGGTTTGCTAGATGCTTCGACAGGAGATGTCCTCTTGGATGGTGTTCGGATTAATGATGTACCGACCAATAAACGGGACGTCCATACTGTCTTCCAATCCTATGCCCTTTTCCCACACATGAATGTGTTTGAGAATGTTGCTTTCCCCCTTCGTTTGAAGAAGGTAGACAAGTCTGAAATCGAGAGACGCGTGACTGAAGTCCTCAAGATGGTGCAATTGGGAGGCTTTGAGAAACGTTCCATCCAGAAACTGTCTGGTGGTCAACGCCAGCGGGTAGCCATTGCCCGGGCGATTATCAATGAACCGCGAGTAGTCCTCTTGGATGAGCCCTTGTCTGCCCTCGACTTGAAGTTGCGGACTGACATGCAGTATGAGCTTCGTGAATTGCAACAACGTCTGGGGATTACCTTCGTCTTTGTCACCCACGATCAGGAAGAAGCGCTTGCGATGAGTGACTGGATCTTCGTCATGAACGAAGGAGAAATCGTCCAGTCAGGGACGCCAGTCGATATCTACGATGAGCCCATCAACCATTTCGTTGCGACCTTTATCGGTGAGTCCAATATCCTTCCAGGGATCATGATCGAGGATTATCTAGTAGAATTCAACGGCAAACGCTTTGAGTCGGTCGATGGAGGGATGAGACCAAACGAACCGGTCGAAGTCGTCATTCGTCCTGAGGACTTGCGAATCACCCTGCCCGAAGAAGGTAAGCTCCAGGTGAAGGTGGATACCCAACTCTTCCGTGGGGTTCACTATGAAATCATCGCTTATGATGAATTGGGCAATGAGTGGATGATTCACTCAACCCGTAAGGCTATCGTAGGTGAGGAAATCGGTCTGGACTTTGAGCCAGAAGATATCCACGTCATGCGTCTCAACGAAACGGAAGAAGAGTTCGATGCTCGGATCGAAGAATACGTCGAAGTGGAAGAGCAAGAAGCCGGATTGATCAATGCCATCGAGGAGGAAAGAGATGAAGAAAACAACCTCTAACCTCTTTGTGGTTCCCTACTTTCTCTGGATCCTCCTCTTTGTCTTGGCTCCTGTAGCCTTGATCATTTGGCAATCCTTTGTCAATGTCCAGGGGCAAGGTTCCTTAGAGAATTACCAAACCTTTTTTACAGCGCAGAATTGGACCTACCTCAAGATGAGTTTCAACTCCATTCTCTACGCTGGGATCGTTACCTTTGTGACGCTTTTGATTTCTTACCCGACAGCTTATTTTTTGACTCAGCTTAAGCACCGCCAACTCTGGCTCATGCTGATTGTCCTTCCAACCTGGGTCAACCTCTTGCTCAAGGCTTATGCCTTTATCGGGATTTTTGGTCAAGGGGGATCTATTAACCAATTCTTAAGTTTCATCGGAATTGGTCCTCAACAGATCCTTTTTACGGACTTTTCGTTCATCTTTGTTGCTAGTTACATTGAGTTGCCTTTTATGATCCTTCCAATCTTCAATGTCTTGGATGATTTGGATCCAAACCTCATCAATGCTAGCTATGACCTAGGAGCTAACAAGTGGGATACCTTCCGTCGAGTTGTCTTTCCACTGTCGATGAACGGGGTTCGCTCGGGTGTTCAGTCAGTCTTTATTCCAAGTTTGAGTCTCTTCATGTTGACGCGTTTGATCGGAGGAAACCGGGTCATTACTCTGGGGACTGCCATCGAGCAGCACTTCCTTACGACGCAAAACTGGGGAATGGGATCCACCATTGGGGTGGTCTTAATCCTTGCTATGCTCTTAGTCATGTGGGTAACGAGAGAAAGGAGTGAACGATGAAAAAGATTTCACGTATCTATTTAGGATTGATTTTCCTGCTCCTTTATCTGCCAATCTTCTACTTGATTGCCTATGCCTTTAATGCTGGTGGGGATATGAATGCTTTTACAGGTTTTACCTTGGAGCATTTCCAAAGTCTCTTTGAGGATACGCGTCTCATGTTGATCCTCTCACAGACCTTCCTCTTAGCCTTCTTATCAGCCTTGATTGCGACTATTATTGGGACCTTTGGGGCGATCTACATTTACCAGTCTAAGAAGAAGTTTGAAGGACCATTTTTGTCCATCAATAACATCCTCATGGTGGCACCTGACGTGATGATTGGGGCTAGCTTCCTGATCCTCTTTACGACCATCAAGTTCCAGCTGGGCTTTGCTTCTGTCTTGATGAGTCACGTGGCCTTTTCTATTCCAATCGTGGTCTTGATGGTCTTGCCGCGCTTGAAGGAAATGAACCGTGATATGGTCAATGCAGCCTATGACCTAGGAGCTACTCAGGTACAGATGTTGAAGGAAATCATGCTTCCTTATTTGACACCTGCCATCATTGCTGGTTACTTTATGGCCTTTACCTATTCCTTGGATGACTTTGCGGTGACCTTCTTTGTCACAGGGAACGGCTTTACGACCTTGTCTGTTGAGATCTACTCACGGGCTCGTCAAGGGATTTCGTTGAATATCAATGCCCTTTCTGCCTTGGTCTTCCTCTTCAGTATCTTACTGGTGGTCGGCTATTACTTCATCACTAGAGAGAAGGAGGAGACAGTATGAAAAAACTCTATTCATTCTTGCTAGGGATTGTCGTGGTCATCCTCGTGTTAGCGGGACTAAGTGCCCGTCTTGAAGCCAAGACCAATCCAAAAGACAGTGACAAGCTGGTCATCTACAACTGGGGAGACTATATCGATCCAGAATTGCTCAAGGAATTTACCAAGGAGACAGGCATTCAAGTCCAATACAATACCTTTGATTCCAATGAAGCCATGTACACCAAGATAAAGCAAGGGGGAACGGCATACGATATTGCTATCCCAAGTGAATACATGATCGCCAAGATGATGGACGAGAACCTGCTTGAAAAATTGGATAAGTCCAAACTGAAGGGCTTAGACAATATTGACCCACGTTTCTTGAACCTAGATTTTGATCCGGACAATCAGTATTCAGTTCCTTACTTCTGGGGAACTCTTGGTATCATCTACAATAGCAAGATGGTCGATAAGGCACCTGAGCACTGGACTGATCTATGGAGACCAGAGTACAAGAATGACATTATGATGTACGATGGGGCGCGTGAAGTCATGGGGGTTGGACTCAATAGCTTAGGTTACAGCCTCAACTCCAAGGATCCTCAGCAATTGCAAGAGTCTGTCGATAAGCTTTATACCTTGATGCCTAATATCAAGGCCCTTGTAGCCGATGAAATGAAAGGCTACATGATCCAGAACAATGCGGCTATTGGGGTGACCTTCTCCGGTGAAGCCCGTCAAATGCTGGATGCCAATGAGGACCTTCGTTACGTCGTCCCATCAGAAGCCAGCAACCTTTGGTTTGATAATATTGTCATTCCAAAGACCGTGAAGAATAAAGAAGCAGCTTATGCCTTTATCAACTTCATGCTTCGCCCAGAAAATGCATATAAGAATGCTCTCTATGTCGGTTATTCCACACCGAACAAAGAAGCTAAGAAGATGCTACCAAAAGAGGTTCAAGAGGACCAGGCCTTCTACCCAAGTGATGACACGCTAAAGAACTTAGAAGTCTACGAACAACTTGGCAAGAAGTGGTTGGGCGTTTATAACGACCTCTACCTACAAGTGAAGATGTATCGGAAGTAGGAAAAAGTCCTATAAAAGTTAAGCAAGTTTCCAACGGTAAAAAACCGGATTGAAACTTGCTTTTTTGTGTGAAAAGAGTGTTTGAAAACAATAAAATATTTATCATAAATCCTTTCAATTGTTTCAACTTTCAGAAAGATTATATTTTGATACTGCCTTTTTATTTGATTTGACTATAAAGTTTAGAGAGACTACAATAAAGCTGTAAACGTTGTTATTTTGTCAGAAGGATTTCCTTCTTTCAAATTTCTACAATTTAAAAGGAGTTTCATTATGAGGAAAAAGAAGCTTACTTTTATTTTTTCTGCTTTATTACTATCGCCTATAGTAATAGCCAATCAGGTTCAAGCTGAGGAGCAGGTTGAAAAGCCTGCCGGAGCGGATACGGAGCTAGTTCGTTCGCCAGAATCTATTTCTACTGAGAATTCGCAAACAAATGCCCAGTCTGAAACTGCAAGCCTTGAGTCAGTAGTGGAGACAGATGCTAAGATAGAGCGCCCAGTGGAGGGGGACGCTAGCAAGCTAACTGAAACTGACGATACTTTAGGAGGATTACCGAAACCTTTATCGGTTTCAGAAACGTCTGGAAAACTATCTAGTCAGGTTGAAAACCCACATGTGGCAAATCAGAATCTGACCATAGGGGAAACAGCAGATGAGTTGCTGAAATGGGCGGAGGCCAAACCGGACCAAACAGGTGCAACGCTTGAAGATCGTCTTGAGTTTGCAAAGAGCTTGGGAATGATTCCAGATGGAGTAGGCAAGGATGAGCCGGTCCAGAATCTAAACCATATGATTTCAATCGCTAAGAAATTAAAAGAGGCCTATCGTGCAGAGAAAAAAGAACCTCTCATCCTTAATGGAAAGACCCAGCCTATTTTTCCTTTTACTCCAGGTGATGTAGAAACTGGTTATTCCAATGAAAAGAGTGACATTGTCCGCTTTGTTGTCTATGTTGAGTCAGATTATGATACAGATGGTGATGGAAAAAGGGACCTCATTAAAACATTTGTCCAACTTCCGAAAGCAGCTGCCAATGGAGATTATAAGGCTTCGACCATCTATGAAGCAAGTCCTTATGTGGCGGGAACGACCAATAAGGAAACCCTTGGAGAAATTGGTCTAAAAGAGGAGGGCGAGTTTGACAACAAGAAACTCTATCGTTATATAGATCCTCGTCGTCAAACTGGTTCTACCACAACTTTAGAACATGCTAAAAAGGCAGATTCCAAAGATTGGTACTATAAAAATCCAAACGAAAGTGATGCAACCTTCACACGCTACGATTATGAAAATATTAACTGGTACAACTATTTCTTGGTGAGAGGCTATGCGGTCGTTACCACATCAGGTTTGGGAAGCTATCAGTCGGAGGGAATCAATACAACAGGAAGTGACTTGGAAGTGGCTGGTTATAAGAGTGTCATTGAATGGCTAAATGGCAAACGGGTTGCTTATACAGATAAGACATCGAATATTGCTATTAAAGCAGACTGGTCGAATGGAAAAGTCGGTATGACGGGATTGTCATGGGCAGGGACCACTACCTTTGGAGTGGCTGCGACAGTAGTCGAGGGATTGAAGACTATTGTTCCTGCGGCTGGAATCGCGAGTTGGTATGATTATTACAACAGCCAAGGAACGACCTTTAACGTCGGTCCCTACAGAGATTTATCGCATTTGTCTGTCTATGTATCCAATCGGATTCTATATCCGGCTGACTGGTCTAAGATTAAAGAGGACTATGCCCGCTACATTACTCAGTTGAATCGCGACCAACATAAACATGACTATAATTATAGCGACATCTGGAAAAATCGCGATTATACCCTTCATCCAGAAAAATTCAAGGCCAGTGCTCTAGTTATGCATGGGTTGAATGATGATAATGTCAGAACCAAACATTTTGACCTGATGTATGAGACTTTGAAAAAGGCTGGCCAGCCCGTGAAGCTCTATCTCTATCAAGGAGATCATATCTATCCTGTCAATAAACGCTTCGGAATTAAAGAGGGGCAACAAAGTGTCAGTGACCTTCTCAATCTATGGTTTAGTCACTACCTATATGATGCAGAAAATCAGGTAGAGTCTTTACCAGAAGTAACCGTTTCTAATAACTATGATCCATCTAAATGGGATCATTATTCTAGCTGGAAGTCTAGCAATCAATTGACCTTGAAGACACTTTCTAGACGTGAGGAAGAAACCATTGATAATGATTACTATGGTGCAGGGATGGATTGGACCAATCGTGATTCTCATACCACCAAGCAATCCTCTACTGCCAATGCTTTGTTTACAGCAGAAGTGACAGAAGATGTGACCATTAAAGGGCATATTCCTGTCCATTTCCAAGCTGCTTTAGCCAAGCTGACTGATAAAAAGCACAAAGACTATCAAGTTAATGTGCAACTGGTCGATCTCTCTTATGAGGAATTTGATGTTGCATCCAATAAGATCACTTATGATGAAGCAGGATACAAGTACCAAGAAATGCCTCTTAATACTCTTTCTGAAACAGGCTACTGGATGGGAAGTAATTTGAAAAACATTCCTAATAAGCAATTTGGAACGATTAAAACCAAGTATAAGGTCATCTCTTCTGGTTGGGTCAATTTGGCAAATCCAGATTCAGGCTATGTCTCCGCTAGCTCAAGTAATAGTATCGATCCCAAGATAGGAGAGTTTCGGAACTACACCGTCTATCTACAACCAAATCTTTACACGGTTAAGAAGGGGCATAAACTGGGCTTAGTCTTTACTACCTTTGATAGTAACTATGTCTGGACGGATGATCCGTACTCCTATCGCCTGAAAACACGGTCCATCGTAGCAGAAATACCAACTGTTCAAAAAAGTAGTCTTCGCTATGCCTGGTATGTACCAAATGAAAAGGATGAGGCTTATCAGGTCCTTCCACTGGTTGAAGAACCCCTACCAGAGTATCCACTGGATGAACTCGTGCTAGCTTCAAGTCAGAAGGAAATAACTACAATAGTAACTGTTAATTACAAGCTGGAAAACTCTGAGAAAGAAGAGGTACTGCTTGGAGTGAACAAGAAAGGCAGTTATTTGCCACAAACTGGAATGGATACTAGCTTTGAAGTCACTTCAAGTGTGTTAGGAGTCGTACTTTTCGTTGGAATGGGGATCATCCGACTTAAAGAAAGAGAAAATTAGTACTATAAGAGAATTCATCAGCTTTCCTAAAAAATTAGGAAAGCTGATTTTTAGTAGATTGCTTGCATTTGAATGTCAGTCTGAACTAGAAATAAGGCCTTAAATATAGTATAATGAAGTGATATGCTTAGAAGGGAAAGTATAAGGATTGAGAACTTCAGAATTGCTAATTATTATTCCTGCTTATAATGAAAGTGGAAATATTGAAAAGACAATCAAGATGATTAAAGAACATACGCCTGAATTTGATTATGTGATTATCAATGATTGCTCTACAGATCATACACTTGAAATCTGTAGAAAAAATGATTTTAATGTTATCGATTTGCCTATTAATTTAGGAATAGGTGGTGCTGTACAAACTGGCTATCAATATGCAGTTAGTCACGGTTACCAATATGCTGTCCAAGTGGATGGGGACGGTCAACATAATCCAGAATTTATTAAAAACATGTTAGGAGTTCTTCAAGAACGACAAGTGAACATGGTGATTGGTTCACGTTTCATCGAGAATCAAGGTTTTCAATCTTCTTTCCTACGTAGAATTGGAATTACATTTTTTGAAAAATTAATCAAGCTTTTGACTGGTCAAAAGGTAACAGATCCTACATCTGGTTTGCGGGTGGTTGATCGAAAAGTGATCGAAGAATTTGCTAAGCAATATCCAAGTGATTATCCAGAACCAGAGACGATTGTGTCCCTGTTAACCTCAGGATATTCAGTAGCAGAAGTACCTGTATTAATGAACGAACGAGAGCACGGGGAATCATCTATCACATTAAGCAAATCTGTTTACTATATGATTAAAGTGACAATGGCTATGTTATTGGCTAGAATCGGTGGAGGATATAAGAAATAACATGTTAAATATTTGGTTGACCATTATTGTAATTGTTTTTATAGTTTATATTCTGAGACTAGTTGCAAAGAAGCTCGTTGAAATGAGAAATGTTATTTCTTGGCTTATTCTTTGCTTGCTTTCGTTGCCAGTTATTTGGTTTCCTGATTTGATTGGAGCAATATCTGAATTTCTTGGGATTCAGACATTAAGTAACTTTGTTTTTCTATTAAGTACTTTTTTATTAATATTTTTAATATTTTCATTAACTCGTACTGTATCAAAGCAATCAGTACAGATTAAGAAATTGTCACAAACAATCGCCTTATTAAAAAGTGAGAATGAAAATGAACAATAAAGCAAATAGGAGTGTCTATTTTTGGAATTTTGCTGGGAATATAGCAGCGGCTGCAGTTTCTATATTGTATTTGATTATTGTCTCTCGTTATACTTCTGCAAGTGATGCTGATAATTTTAGTTTAGCTTATGCAATCGGGAATCTCTGGATTGTCATTGGTATGTTTCAAGTAAGAAATTATCAGGCGACTGACTTGAAAGAAGCATACTCGTATTTGGAATACTGGTTAACTAGGGTTATTACAGTTTGTTTGATGTTAGTTACATTATTTCCATATTTACTTTTTAGTGGAAATAATGTTGGAAAAGGGGATTTATTTTTAATTATAATCCTAACGGTGTTTTATCGTTCTTGTGATGCTTTTTCTGATTTATTCCAAGGGTTATTTCAACAACACGAACGTTTAGATATTGCAGGGAAATTAATGGTGCTCCGTTATGGTTCGAGCACAATCATTCTCCTAATTAGTTTGTTACTTTCAAATTCTTTAATTTTTTCTTTAATTTGTTTATGTTTTTTTAATGTTCTTTTTGTTTTTGGGGGTGATTACGTCCAATCCAAACAAATTAGAACGATACCTTTTAATCAGATTTCATATGCTACATTTAAGCAATCAATTAGTATCATGAAAACTTGCCTTCCCTTGTTTGTTAACGGCTTTTTATTGGTATATGTTTTGAATTATCCAAAACAAGTGATTGATAAATTGCTAGTCGAGGGTGTATTACGTGAAGGTGCTCAAAGAGACTTCAGTATTCTATTCATGCCTGTTTTCTTTATGAGTTTATTTGTATTAGCATTAAGACCGTTAATTACCGATTTGGCAAAACAATGGTCAGAAAAAAGATTTCATACGTTTAATGCTATGATTCGAAAGATTTTATTATTGCTTATGATTTTGGGACTGGTAGTATCAATACTGGCCTATTTGATAGGGATTCCTATTTTGAATATTTTAAGTGGTATTGATTTATCAAATTATAGTTTATTACTTACTATTTTAGTGCTTTCCGGCTTTTTATATTCTATAGCTTCTGTCATAGGTGATTTTTTAATTATATTGAGGAAGCAAGTCTATCTACTCTATGTGTATATCGCAATGGCGTTGTTGACAAATTTTCTTACGCCTCTAGCAATGAGGGAGTTTGGCTTGTTTGGAGCAGGGCTTAGTTTTGTTATGGTTATGCTATTTTACACAGTTGCGAGTTGGATTGTCTTTGTAATTATGAGAAGGAAGGAGATTCAAAAATATGAATCAGTGGAATGATCATACATTTGTAATCTGTGCTTATGGGGATAGTCCTTTTTTAGAGGATTGTATAAAATCGTTGTTAAGCCAAACCGTAAAAAGTAATATCATTTTGTATACTTCTACTCCAAGTGTATTTATCGAAAGTATTTGCCAAAAATATGCTATTCCTTTTAATACAAGTGTTGGTGGTGGAATTGGGAAAGATTGGAATAATGCTTTATCTTTTGTTACTACTCAATATGCTACAATAGCCCATCAAGATGATTATTATGAGCCAACTTATTTAATGGAAATTCAAGAGAGGATAAAGAAGTATCAAGATGCTATCATTCTTTATTCTGATTATTTTGAAGAAAAAAATGGAGAGGTCATTAAACCGACTTCAAATCTAAAAATTAAATCATTAATGTTAAAAACAATCTCATTATTCCCTAAAACTAAGTGGTGGAGAAATCGTATTCTTGCTTTTGGAAATCCGATTTGTTGCCCTGCTGTAACTTATAATTTAGAATTGGTTAAGGGCTTTAGATTTGATGAGGAATGGAGAGTTAGTCTAGATTGGCTTGCCTGGTACCATTTGGCTAAATTTGATGGCAGATTTGTATATGTTCCAAAGAAATTAATGTGCCATCGTATTCATGAAGATTCTGAAACGAGTAATACCATTAGTGATAATACTCGAACGAAGGAAGATTACATGATGTTTAATCTTTTTTGGCCAAAAGGATTAGCGAAATTGATAAATCGTTTTTATAAAAAGAGTCAGGATACAAATGGTTAAAGATTGCGTGCTCGAGGTTTGATAACGATATAAAAGTTTGGATATCTTAATTATTTGCAAAACTATGGGTTATATTAAAATATATAAAGGATAAGATTGTGAAAGAAGCGCCTAAGATTAGTGTCATTATTCCAGTATATAATGCAGAATTATATCTCAAAAGATGTATAGATTCAGTTTTGAATCAAAGTTTTAAATCATTTGAAATTATTGCAATTGATGATGGTTCAAAGGATAATTCGTTCAAAATATTGAATGAATACCAACAATTTTCTCCAAGTATTAGAATTTTGAGTCGGGAAAATCAAGGTGCAGCCTATACTAGAAATGAAGGTATCAAGCTTGCAAAAGGTGAATTCATCATGTTTATCGACAGTGATGATTACATAAACCCAGACTACTTGCAGGTGTTTTATGATGAAATATCAAGTGGGATAGATGATGCGGTTGTTGGTGGACTTCAGAGAGTAAACCAAGATGGTAAACAACTATTTTCTATCCAATTGGGTAAAGATAAATGGTCGAAATACAGATCAATTTCACCATGTGCTCGCATCTATAGAAAAAAATTTTTAGTAGATAACGAACTTTCTTTTCCAGATATTCCTCTGGCTGAGGACTTGTTATTCAGTTTAACGGTCTATACAAAATCTGAAAATATAAGAACTATCCCATATTGTGGATATAATTGGTTTTACAATGAGAATAGTGCATCTAATACATTAAATAAGGGTTTTAATCCAAATTTAGATATCAAGAATGTTCTTGATAAGATAGCAGGGATTATCCCCAAAGATTTTTCTGAAACTAAATTAATTAAATTTTTTATAAAAAAATTTACTCTTTATTGGTTATTGGACGGTGGGAGACATTCCACAAGTGAGGAGTTTTTACGTCAATATAAAGAAATTAATGATTGGGTCAAGATAAATGGAATGAAGTCCACACTTTCTGTTTTTAATCGAGAAATTAGAGATGAGAGATTGATGGTTAAACTAGCTATCTTTACAATGAACATGATTGAAAAAGTCGGTTTATTAAAACTGTTTGCAAAACTGTATTGTAAAGGATAGTTAGAAAAATTATAGTTTACCGAAAAGATAATAGCAAATGTTAATAGGAGCAATGAATGGTTATATCAGTTGTAGTCCCGTGTTTTAATGAAGAAGAATCGATTCCATTATTTTATGAAGAAATGGAACGAGTTCGGATCTCCATGGGGGAAGAATTTGAATATATTTTTATTAATGATGGGTCTGCTGATAAAACTTTAGATGTTTTACGAGAACTCAATCTCTTAAATCCTTATGCTCATTATCTTTCTTTTTCACGAAACTTTGGGAAGGAAGCGGCTCTCTATGCAGGCCTCCAACATGCTACAGGAGATTACGTAACGGTCATGGATGTGGACCTACAAGATCCTCCAGAACTATTGATCGAAATGAAGCAGAAGTTGGATCAACAGCCAAATCTAGATTGTGTCGGAACCCGACGCGTAACTCGTGATGGGGAACCACCAATTCGTTCCTTCTTTGCACGAATGTTTTATAAATTGATTAATCATATCAGCCAAGTGGAAATGGTCGACGGGGCGCGTGATTTCCGTTTGATGCGTCGTCAAATGGTTGATGCGATACTTGAACTATCTGAGTACAATCGTTTTTCAAAAGGAATTTTCGCCTGGGTTGGATTTGAGACGGAATATCTAGAGTATAAAAATGTAGAGCGCGTGGCAGGAGAGACGTCTTGGAATTTTTGGTCCCTCTTCAAATACTCGATCGAAGGAATTGTCAATTTTTCTGATGCCCCACTAAATATTGCCTTTGTTGGTGGACTTTTATCTTGGATCTTGGCCTTTATCATGGTGATTCTGATCGTGATCCGTACCTTAGTCTTTGGAGATCCTACTTCAGGTTGGCCATCCCTTATGACAGTTATTCTATTCCTTGGAGGATTCCAATTATTGACCATTGGGATTTTAGGAAAATATATCGGAAAAATCTTCATGGAAACCAAGAAACGTCCAATCTATGTTATTAAAGAGAAAAGCAAGTAAAAAGCAGAAAACTTCTGCTTTTTTTGCTATAATGATAGAGAAAAAGCATTCGAAAGGAACGTAACATGATTTTAATTACAGGTGCAAATGGGCAACTTGGAACAGAACTTCGCCATTTGTTAGACGAACGAAATGAAGAATATGTAGCCGTTGATGTGGCTGAAATGGATATCACAAATTCAGAAAAAGTAGACGAGGTATTCGCTGAAGTGAAACCAACCTTGGTATATCACTGTGCTGCCTACACAGCTGTTGATGCTGCTGAAGATGAAGGAAAAGAGTTGGACTATGCCATCAATGTGACTGGTACAGAAAATGTAGCAAAAGCGTCTGAAAAACATGGTGCAACCTTGGTCTATATCTCAACGGACTACGTTTTTGATGGTAAAAAACCGGTGGGACAAGAATGGGAAGTAGACGATCAACCAGATCCTCAAACTGAGTACGGTCGTACCAAACGTATGGGAGAAGAATTGGTTGAGAAGCATGTTTCTAACTTTTATATCATCCGTACAGCTTGGGTCTTCGGGAACTACGGTAAGAACTTTGTCTTCACCATGCAAAATCTTGCCAAGACTCACAAAACACTTACAGTCGTCAACGACCAACATGGTCGTCCAACTTGGACACGTACTCTTGCTGAGTTCATGACTTATTTGGCTGAAAATCGTAAAGAATATGGTTATTACCACTTGTCTAACGATGCGAAAGAAGATACAACTTGGTATGACTTTGCAGTTGAAATCCTCAAAGATACGGATGTAGAAGTCAAGCCAGTTGATTCCAGCCAATTCCCAGCTAAAGCGAAGCGTCCGCTTAACTCAACGATGAGCTTGGCTAAGGCTAAGGCTACAGGGTTCGTCATTCCAACTTGGCAAGATGCCTTGAAAGAGTTTTACAAACAAGAAGTGAAATAAGAGAAAATTGAAGCGGCCCTCAAGGGTCGCTTTTCTGTTTGGATTAGGCAAAAAGCCTAGAAAATGGTATAATTGAATAGACTGTAAATTGGTAGAAAGGAAAATCTATGCAACATGTTTTTATTATCGGAAGTCGTGGGCTTCCGGCTCAATATGGCGGTTTTGAGACTTTTGTGGACCAATTGGTTTCGCATCAAGTGTCTTCAGATATCCAGTATCATGTTGCCTGCCTTTCTAATGATCAAGCTTATCAACATTTTGACTACAAGGGTGTCGATTGTTTTACCATTAAAGCCCCCAAGCTTGGGCCTGCGCGTGTCATTGCCTATGATATGATGGCCATCAACTACGCCTTGAAGCTTATTAAGAAACAAGGAATTGAACAGCCGATTTTTTACGTCTTGGGCAATACAATCGGAGCCTTTGTGGCGCCTTTTGCGCGCAAGATCCATAAGATAGGTGGACGATTCTATATCAATCCAGATGGACTGGAGTGGAAGCGGGCCAAGTGGGCCAAGCCGATCCAATCCTATCTCAAGTATTCTGAAAAGATCATGACGCGCCATGCTGACTTGGTGATTTCTGACAACCCAGGTATTGAGTCCTATATCAAGGAAGCCTATCCTTGGTCCAAGACGACCTATATTGCCTATGGGACGGACTTGTCTCCAACCGGCCTAAGCAGTCAGGATAATAAGGTCCGAGAATTCTATCAGAAATGGCAGACACAGGAGAAGAACTATTATTTGATCTTGGGCCGCTTTGTCCCAGAAAATAATTACGAGACTGCCATTCGTGAATTCATGGTCTCTTCTACCAAGCGGGATTTGGTGATCATTTGTAACCATGAAGGCAATCCCTATTTTGAAGAGTTGCGAGCTCGGACTGGATTTGATCAGGATCCACGCGTCAAGTTTGTAGGAACGGTCTATGATCAAGATCTATTAAAGTATATCCGTAAAGAAGCCTTTGCCTATATCCATGGTCATGAAGTGGGCGGAACCAATCCGGGTCTCTTAGAGGCTCTTGCTCATACGGATCTGAATTTAGTTTTAGGAGTCTCCTTTAACCAAACGGTTGCCAAGGACACAGCTCACTATTGGACCAAAGAAGCTGGGAATTTGGCGCATTTGATCAACCAGGTTGATTCTTTAGAAGATGTATCTGAATGGGGTCAACGTGCCAAGGCCAATATGAAGCAAAACTTTACCTGGGAAAAAATTGTAGGTGAGTACGAGGAATTATTCTTATCATGAAAGTAAATATCTTGTTGTCCACCTATAATGGTGAACAGTATCTAAAAGAGCAGGTCAAAAGTATCCAAGACCAGACTTATCAGGATTGGCAACTCTTGATCCGAGATGATGGGTCAACCGACGGTACGGTGGAGATCATTCGAGAGTTGGTAGCCCAGGATGAGCGCATTCGTTTTATCAATCAAGGTGCTATCGAAAATCTTGGTGTCATCAAAAGTTTCCATGCCCTCTTGAAATATGAAAAAGCTGATCTTTATTGCTTCAGTGATCAAGATGATGTTTGGCTTCCTGAAAAAATTGCTCTTCAAGTAGCAGAAGCGGCCAAGCACCCTCAAGAAGTCCCTTTGCTGGTCTACACAGATTTGAAAGTGGTCGATGAAAACTTGAATGTACAACATGAAAGCATGATTCGAACCCAGTCTGATCATGCCAATACAGAACTGATTCAAGAGCTGACAGAAAATACGGTAACTGGCGGAGTTGCCATGATTAACCACGCGCTGGCGGAGTTATGGACAGGTCAAGAAAAACATGCCCTCCTTATGCATGATTGGTACTTGGCTTTGTTGGCAACTGCCTTTGGAAAGCTCATCTATATCGATCAGCCGACAGAATTGTACCGTCAGCACAGTAGCAATGTTCTGGGAGCTCGTACCCTTAGAAAACGGGTTAAAAACTGGGTTCGCCCTCATGTTCTTTTTGCTAAGTATTGGAAGCTCATTGAATCCAGTCAAGAACAAGCAAAAAATCTATTGGATCTGCCTGTCAGTTCCCAAACTAAAGAAATCATTGAAAACTTTGTCACCATTATGGATGTTCCACTAAAAGAACGTTTGAGACGGATTCGTCAGTATGGTTACCGGAAGAACCGGGCTTTTCATACGGTTGTGTTTACCAGCTTGATTCTGACAAAGTTTGCATATCGAGGTAAAAAATAATGTTTGACGTTTTTAGTCAGAAAAATCGAATTTTATTACGAGAATTAATCAAAACAGACTTTAAATTACGCTACCAAGGATCAGCGATCGGTTATCTTTGGTCCATTTTAAAGCCCCTAATGACCTTTACGATCATGTATATTGTCTTCATCCGATTCTTACGTTTGGGTGGAGATGTTCCCCATTTCCCAGTTGCCCTCTTGTTGGCCAATGTAATCTGGGGCTTTTTCTCAGAAGCCACATCTATGGGGATGGTGTCGATCGTTAGTCGAGGCGACCTGTTGCGCAAGTTGAACTTCTCCAAACACATCATTGTCTTGTCTGCGATTTCAGGAGCAGCCATCAACTTTGTCATTAACCTGGTTGTCGTGTTGATTTTTTCATTCTTCAATGGGGTGACATTCTCTTGGACAGCTTTGATGGTGATTCCGCTATTCTTTGAGTTGTTCTTGATGGCGACAGGATGTGCATTGATTTTAGCGACATTTTTCGTTCGTTTCCGTGACTTAGGTCAAGTCTGGGAAGTACTCCTGCAAGCAGGCTTGTATGCGACGCCAATTATCTACCCAATTACCTTTATCGCAGACCGCAATCCGTGGGCTGCCAAATTGGTCATGATGAATCCTTTGGCTCAAATCATCCAAGACATGCGTTATTTCTTGATTGATAAGGCCAACACCCCTGTTTGGCTTTTGGTAGAGAATAAGTTCTTGGTTCTGATTCCTTATGTTTTACCAATTCTTATTTTTGTCGCTGGCTTTGCTTACTTTAACAAACATGCTAAGAAATTTGCGGAGATTCTCTAATGACAGATAAACAAATTGCAGTAAAAGTAGACCATGTCAGCAAGTACTTTAAGTTGCCAACAGAAGCAACCAATAGCATTCGAACTGCCTTGGTCAATCGCTTCAAAGGAATCAAAGGATACAAAGAACAACATGTTCTTAAGGATATTTCTTTTGAAGTAGAAAAAGGAGATTTTTTCGGGATCCTGGGAAGAAACGGTTCTGGAAAATCGACTCTCTTGAAAATCATTTCTGAAATCTATGTTCCTGAGAAAGGCACCGTCACTATCGATGGGAAACTGGTGTCTTTTATCGAGCTTGGAGTGGGCTTTAACCCAGAACTGACAGGTCGTGAAAATGTCTATATGAATGGAGCTATGTTGGGCTTCTCAACAGCTGAAATTGATGCCATGTATGATGATATCGTAGACTTTGCCGAGTTGCATGAATTCATGAACCAAAAGCTTAAGAACTACTCATCAGGCATGCAGGTTCGTCTGGCCTTTTCGGTTGCCATTAAGGCCCAAGGGGATATCTTGATTTTGGACGAGGTCCTCGCAGTAGGAGATGAGGCCTTCCAGCGCAAGTGTAACGATTACTTTCAAGAGCGTAAGAAATCAGGTAAAACCACGATCCTCGTTACCCATGATATGGGAGCCGTCAAGAAATATTGTAACAAGGCTGTTTTGATTGAAAATGGTTTGGTGAAAGCCATTGGTAGTCCTGAGAATGTTGCCAACCAATATAGTTTTGATAATACGGCTCCTTTGCAACAGGGAGAAGAAACCAGCGGAGCTGGTAAGCCTAACAAGGAAGAACGAGTCTTGGTCGAAAACTTTCAGCTTCAGTTGTTAAGTTCGAACAAATTACGCCCTCAGGATCCTATTCAATTCCAGATTGATTTTGATGTTCGTGAAGATATCCAGACCTATATCGCTCTGTCTTTGACGGATATCGATCGGAACATTTGGATCTACAATGATAATTCTATGAATCAACTGATGAGTGGAGCTGGACATAAAACGGTTCATTATACTTGTTCACTGCCAACAGTAAATGACTTGAAAATGAAATTAGAAGTGACAGTAAGGGATGCTGAAGGGCAGATGTTGGCTTTTTCAGATGCTACCCAAACTCCACTGATATTTATCAATCGAGATGATATCGCTTTGGATGATAAATCAGCAATGGATGCGGCAAGTGGCTTAATCCAACGTAATGGAACATGGTCAATAACTGACTAGACTGAGGGAGATATGGAAACGACGCCTTTTGTTTCGATTATTTGTACGGTTTTTAATAAAGAGCCCTGGCTAAAGAAGACGATTGATAGCTTCTTAGCCCAAGAGACAGAATTTGCTTATGAGATTATATTGGTGGATGATGCTTCAAGTGATGGATCTCGTTCCATCATTCAGGATTATCAAGCAAACTACCCTGACCTGATCCGTGCCTTTTATCAGAATGAGAATCAGGGAATCGCCAAAACCTGGGTAGCTATCTGTAAGGAAGCACGGGGGCAATACATTGCTCGCTGTGACGGAGATGATTTTTGGGTTGACCCTTTAAAACTTCAGAAACAGGTTGACTTATTAGAAAGTAAACCTGATTGCAAATGGTCCAATACAGATTTTGATATTTATGATGAAAAAGGAACTCTCGTTTCTAAGGCTGGCTTTGCTAATCATACGATCCCATTAGCAGATACTTATGAAAAGATGCTGGCAACAAGAGGCTTTACCATGGCCTCTACATGGTTAGTAGATAGAGATCTGATGGTAGAAGTCAATCAAGAGTTAGACTTAACGACATCAGATGATACTTTCAACCTCCAATTGGAGCTCTTTCAACGGACTTCTTTAGCTTATCTGGATGAAGCGACAGTTGCTTATACCATTAATCAAGGATCGGATTCTCGTCCTACTGATTTTAAAAGATTAGAACGTCGTTTTAATAAGTTGCTACAAACACAACTGGACTATCTTGATAAGTATCCAAATGCTGATTTTAAAGAGATGACGAGGATTCTTTTAGATCGGAATAATACTTATGAGATTCGCCTTTCCAAACCGATGGATTCTCTGTCACACATTGGAATGGAGTCTGTTACCATTTATTTCGGTGATGAAGAGAATACCTATTCGGAAGATCGTACAATGACCAAACTCCTTCAAAAAGAGGATATCCTGACGATCAAAATTCCGAAGGGAACCTCTGTTATTCGAGTAGATCTTTCGGAACGTCCTTGTTACTATTCTGATGTTGAATTACAAGATGCAACAGGAAATATTTGCTCACCAGTTTATACTAACGGAGTCATTGTTGATGGTTACTTTTTCTTTAGCGAACCAGATCCACAACTGATCTATGATGTTAAGGAAGAAGGAGAATATAGATTAAGTTATAAGATGATTCCTGTCGATGATATTGCTGCACCCGATTATATAGGAAAAGTTTTTGCAGCTGAGTTCTTGGATAGTCAGAATAGAATAAAAAAACTTGAGGCTGATTTGGAAGCTACGAAAGTAGCATATAACGCCGTTATCACATCCAAACGTTGGACCATTCCAACAAAGATCTTGAAATTCTTAAGAATAAGGAAATAACATGCAACGTTTACTTTTATATGTCCACTTCAATAAATTTAACTTTATCAGTGGACATGTACTCTACCAATTAGAAAACATTCGCCCCTTGTATTCACGGGTGGTCTTTATCTCCAATAGCCAACTACCAGAAGATGTGAAGGATCATTTGACCTCTCAACAGTTGGTGGATGATATTGTTGAGCGCCAAAATAGTGGCTTTGACTTTGCGGCTTGGCGGGATGGAATGAAAACAGTCGGCTTTGACCAACTGGCTCACTTTGATTCGGTTACCCTCATGAATGATACCTGCTTTGGACCGCTTTGGGATCTAGAACCCATTTATCAGCAGTTTGAACATGATAATGAAGTGGATTTCTGGGGAATGACCAATTACCGGAAAGACAAGAATTTTAACGAGCATATTCAGAGTTATTATCTCAGTTTTAAGAAACAGGTGTTGACATCAAGTGCCTTCCATGAATTTTGGCAGGGTGTTCAGGACTTCACTAATGTTCAAGATGTGATTGATAACTACGAAACCAAGGTCACAACGAATTTCTTGGATGCTGGTTTTCGCTATAAGACGGTCTTTGATACCATTCATGAAGACACAACTGGGATGCTCTATCCGGACTTTTCTTACTACAATCCTACAGCGATTCTCCGACATAAGGTTCCTTTCATCAAAGTCAAAACCATTGCAAACAATGAAGGAATCATGCCTTATATTTTTGATGAATTGGAGCGTGTATCGAACTATCCATTGGATTTGATTCTTAACCACATGTCTATGATTGACCGTCCGGACTATCCTTATCTCTTGTCTCGTAAGTACTTGAAAAACCAGGAATTAGCTGGAGAGTTCGGTAAAAAAGTTGCGGTTCATCTTCATGTCTTTTATGTGGACCTCTTGGAAGAATTTCTAGATGCTTTCCAAGCTTTTCATTTCGCTTATGACTTATGGATCACGACGGATGTAGAAGAGAAGAAGCAGGCTATTGAGAAAATTCTTTCTAATCGGGCACAAGATGCGACGGTTGTGGTGACTGGAAATATTGGACGAGATGTGTTACCAATGCTGCTCTTAAAAGAGCAACTTTCTCAATATGATTATGTTGGCCATTTCCATACTAAGAAATCTAAAGAAGCAGATTTCTGGGCAGGTGAATCTTGGCGCAAAGAATTGATCGAGATGTTGGTCAAACCGGCTGATCAAATCCTAGCCAATATGGAAGCCAATCCAAAAGTCGGAATCACTATCGCAGATATTCCAACTTTCTTCCGTTACAATCGAATAGTGGTTGCCTGGAATGAAGCCCTCATTTCACCAGAGATGAACAAACTCTGGGAACGGATGGGAGCGACTAAGACGATTGACTTCAAAAATCTCAATACCTTTGTCATGAGTTATGGGACCTTTGTTTGGTTTAAATACGATGCTTTGAAACCACTCTTTGATTTGAATTTGACAGCAGCAGATGTTCCAGCTGAACCTTTACCTCAAAATTCGATATTGCATGCGATCGAGCGCTTGTTGGTCTATATTGCTTGGGATCAAAAATATGACTTTAGGATCTCTCAAAATCCTCATGTTCTGACACCATTTATCGATAATAAGCAATTGAACAATCGTGAGGATCTCCAACCGCATACCTTTGTGGACTTTAATCAAATAGGAGGGATTAAAGGTGCCTTGAAGTATATCGTTATTGGTCCAGCAAGAGCTGTAAAATATATTATATTGAGATTACTCAAGAGAAAGTAGAGGAAATTCTAGTGAGTTTATTTGACAAAGAAAAGTTAAGAAATATTGTTATCGCAATTGTTATCATTTTATTTTCGAGGGTATTTTTGACCAGTTTATTTGAATTTACATTAAATAAGAATGTGCTTATTTTAATTGTGGCTTCAATTGTTTACTTGTTGCTGTTTAATTCAAAAGACTCTGATAAATTACCACGAAATGCGTTTCTGTTAATAGTTATATTTGGTAGTTTTATTTCTGTTGTCAAGCCAGTTCAATATGGATTGGATGAAGAATCGCACCTACCAAACGTCATTAGTATAACAGATAGTCCGATATTTAAATATTCGGATGAAAAGCTAGAAGACTATGATTCTGTATTTGGTTACGATGCTTTAAGAAACCCCGGAAAAAAATCCTCACAGTACTGGTATAGTGTAGAACATAAAGATAGTAAGATTAGAGGAACAAGAGTTGGATTTGACAATCCTGCCTTTCTCCCAAATGCTATTGGATGGTCCATCGGTAGACTAATCTCGAAAAAAGTATATGTTTCTTATTATTTAGGTAGAATTTTTGAAGTTATAGCCTTTGCAATTTTAGCTTATCTTGCATTAAAAATCAGTAAGGTATTCAGAGAAGCTATTTATCTATTTTCTACCTTCCCAGCTGTTTTATATATTATCGCTGGTTACCATTATGATTACTTGTATTTTGGAGCTAGTTTAATTGCGTTAGCATTATTAACAAATGTACTCTCTGAGAAAAATAAAGTTGATAAAAAATATGCAATTGCTTTTCAATGTACGACATTATTATTTGCATTTTCGAAATTTCCTTTTATATTAACCGGAAGTTTGTTGTCTGTTTTACCAAATAGATATTATAAAGATAAAAAAATAAGGTCATTTTCTTCCTTACTATTTCTTTTAAATCTATTTATATCATTTATTTATGTTGGTATTATTAAATTATTCCCTTCTGGAAGTTCAATTTCAGGGGAAGGTCCAGGTCTATTTTATTTCTTAACGCATCCACTGCCATTGTTACGAACTTTATTCTTAGCACCGCATGGAATTATTAATGATTTTATTTCAGATCCATTAAAGTATGTTTCTGAAAAATCAGCATTTTTAATCGCAGCTTCAATTTTCACTTTCTTTTTCATTCTATTCATTATTATTCTTAGAAATAAGATTGAACTGCCTAAATTCTTTAAATACTACAGTTTGCTTTTACTTTTAGGTACAGCAACCCTAATTATTGTTGCTATTTCTGGAGATCCTCGTGTATATCACACAGGTGATATTGTTGTTGGTGGGGTTCAAGGTCGTTACTATTATTATATTTTAATGTTTCTACCACTTTACTTCGGCACATGGTTCCACAAAAAAGTGGGCATAGTGGATATTGCTCAAAGTGAGGATTCAAATTTTGTTATATCGTTACAATATGCACTCATTTTCTTGAACATTTTAACGATTAGTATTGGGATTTATACTCAAATTCAGGGTTGATGATTATAATTTAAACATCATAGTTATGGGGAGAAAAATGAAGAGAAAAAAGAAGTTTAATTTAAAAGAGTTTCTTATAAGAAACTATCAAAAATTAACGAGAACTCAACTGTATTCTTTTGCTCTCCTCGTGTTTTTTCTTGTCATTAATACGTATTTAGTTCAGCATGTGATTGCTGAAAAACTAGGAGCAACTGATTCCGTTATAGCATTGATTAATCACTGTGGGATCTATTTTGGGCTTGCTACAGTCATTTTGGTTGTCTTAATTTCTCAATATGATTTAAAGCGAATTTTTGCTTTAAAGATTCTTGTATCCTATAGTGTCTATTTAATTCTTTCTTATTCAGTTGAAGTTGCCCTTCATATTAATGTACCGAAATATAATGTATTCGATTTTGCCAAGAATGGTTTTTGGCAGACCAACTCAATTGTTTTTGTATCGGTATTAGTTGCTAGTTCACTCTTATTTTCAACTATTAGACAGTGGTTTGATAACAAGGCTGTTAAAAGAAAAACGAGACCAATTGGAAAACTATTTGAATACTTATTGCATTCTAGTATTTTAACAACTTTTGTTTTAACAGATTCTAAAATTCCTTCAACTCTCTATCGTACGACCTGGTATTTGATTGATGGCATTGGAAAAACCGGAGGAGGCAAGTATTCCCTGTCGCAATTCTGGTTTGTCGAGTTTAGAATGATTGGTTTCTCTATTCTTTTAACTCTTATCGGATTGTTTTTTGTCAAAGGTCAAATAGACTTAGTAAAAAATAGATCGAGTTTTTCACTGGCTGTAATGACTAGTATTAGTCTAGCTATTCTATCTAACACTGGTGTGCAACTTGGACTTGGAACAGGAGACTTGCTTGTTGGTTATTCGATTTTTCCAGGTGGAGTCGTATTTCCTATCCTCTGTCTCGTGTTTTTATACATCTCTCTATATGTATTGATTAATAGATATTGGTTTACAACGATTTTAATAGTTTTTAGTAGTGTTTCTTTCGTTGTTGCCAACGCTGTTAAATTTAGTATGAGGGGAGAGCCAATTTTACCGAGTGATTTGGTCTGGTTATCTCAACCGTCCGTTTTATTTAGCTTTGTTGATATCTCCTTTATGTTCATCGTCATAGCTGTTGCTGTAGGTCTATCGGTTACCTATATTCTCGGTAGGCGATATATTTACACAGGGAAAATTATACGGTCAACGATAATTCGCTATCTTACACTTTTGGCTCTTGTATTATTCGGTTATAAAGTATATTCTATCTTTGACCAAAAAGAGAATGGCGTGATTTCGGAGAAAGTACCAGTTATCACTTTATTGAATAACTTTCAGGATACGAAATGGCTGGGGAATTCGATTAATGCCAGGTATCAGTCGTTAGCTTTTGTCTGGTTCAATCAATTGACAACAGAGGTTATGATAAAACCTGAGGGATACAGTAAAGAAAAAATGCTGGAGATTGAAAAGAAGTACTCCATGCAAGCTTCTGAAATCAACCAAACAAGAAATGAATTTGTCGATCAACAGACTATCATTTATGTTCTGAGCGAGAGTTTTTCTGATCCCAGCAGAATCGAAGGAGTTACGATTTCTAGAAATCCCATTCCTAACATTCAAGACATAAAGTCAAAAGTGACAAGTGGCTTAATGAAATCGGATGGCTACGGTGGCGGTACGGCCAATATGGAATTTCAAACTTTAACAGGTTTACCATTTTATAACATCAGTCCTACCGTCTCTGTTCTATACTCAGATGTTGCTCCGAAAATGCAACATCTCATTTCGATAAGTGATTCTTTTGAATCTAAAAATAAGGAAATCATCCATTTTGAATCAAAAGTAAATTATTCAAGAGACGTCATATATAAAAGGCTGGCTTTTGATAAATTTATTGGTATCGATGATAAGAATGACTATGATGTTGGATATCAAGAAATTCATGTCAGTGACCAATCAACCTATAATACAGTGTTGAAAGAATTAAATCCTAAGCAGAGTCAATTCTTCTCAGTCATTACGATGCAGAATCACGCCCCATTTGTTGCAGGGGAACCATCAGATGTAACAGCTTCCGGTAAAGGTTTCTCAGAGGATGTTAATACTCGTTTGACAAATTATTCAAGGTTATTAACGTTCACTGATAAAGCCACCCAAGACTTCCTAGAAAAGCTATCCAAAATCGACAAAAAGATTACGGTTGTCTTCTATGGGGATCATTTGCCTGGTTTGTATCCGGAGTCTGCTTTTAAGAATAATCCGGAAGGTCAGTACCAAACGGATTACTTTATTTGGAGTAATTTCGATGCTCCTAAATTAGACTATCCTCTGGTCAACTCGAGTGACTTCTCTGCTATGGTCTTTGAACAGACCAACTCTAAGGTCTCTCCATACTATGCTCTCTTGACGGAGGTTTTGAAGAAAGCAAGTGTTGACAAAAAAGCTTTAGAAGGTGAAGCAAAAGAGATTGCTGAAGATTTGAAGATGGTAGAGTATGATTTAATCAGTGGCAAAGGCTATCTATCCAAAGATTTCTTCAAGGTACCATCGGCAAAAAATTAATGGAAAGAGAGCAGCTTTCATCAATCTGTCATTCAGTGATTTGATTGCTAAAATTATTAAAAATAGAACAGGCTTTCCTGTTCTATTTTTGTTGATTTTATGCTAAACTAGTAGGAGGGGGTTCCGCATATGATTAAGATTTTTGGGAAAATCCGATACCATTGGCAGCCTGATTTATCCATGCTGATTACCTATTGGTCTTTATCGGTTATACCCGTCTTTATTGGACTAGCTCTGATGTATGAGAGTTCCAGTATCCCGACGGTGGTACTCTTTTCATTCTTTCTCTTTATGGCCTTGCTGGCTGTAGGAGTTCATCGCTATTTTACGATCTACGATGATGGGATTCTACGGATTATCACGGCGAATCCATTAACTCCTATAAAAGTTCCGATTTCATCGATTGAAAAAGTGGAAGTTACAAAGAATTCCATCAAGTTAATTTTCAACGATGGATCAAGAAGCCGGACCTTCTGTATGCGTAAGTGGCCCAAAAAATACTTTATCAATGCCTTAGCCTTGAATAATCATTTCAAGGGTGAGATTGAGTTGACAGATAACTTTATCCATGTGGACTATTATCAACTCTACTATGCAGACAATGAAAAAAGCTCTTAATCTTTGATAAGAGCTCGGGTTGGACAATTTTTAACCGCTTCTTGGATAGAAGCATCGGTAGGAAATTCTTTTTCCAATCGTTCATCCTCTGAGGCGAACTTAACGATACCATTATCGTGATAGTCGAAAATGTCCGAATATGTTTGGCAAAGGCCACATGCGATACAACGTTCAGGTATTAAGGTTATTTTCATATCTATATTGTAATGATTTTAACAGGAAAACACAAGGAGGAAGTTATGCCGAAAGAGCCATGGGAAGAAGAAATTTATGATGACGGAGAAGAAACATTGAAACGAACAAACAAATTAAATGGGATGAAAGCTGATCGCTTGTTGACCATCTTGGCGATTATTTTCTTTATTATTATTGTAGCGATGGTCTGCTTCTTAGTTTACCTTTCTACAGGTGGAAGTGATCAGAAGAAACAAATGAGTGGTTTCTATAATGGGGAAACAACAGTCGTTGCAGCAAGTAGTGCTCCAGCTGCAGAACAGACAGAGGAAGCAAGTGCAGAAGAATCTGAAGAAGGTACGATTACTGTTCTAGCTGGTGAAGGAGAAGCAGCAATTGCAGCGCGTGCTGGCATTTCGATCGCCGAATTAGAGCAACTGAATCCATCTCACATGTCTACTGGATCATGGTATGCCAATCCAGGAGATGTCGTCAAGATTAAATAAAGGATAAGCTATGAAACAGATTCAAATCGCGATTGATGGCCCTGCATCTAGCGGGAAGTCAACTGTTGCTAAGATTATTGCTAAAAATTTAGGCTACACTTATCTCGATACGGGTGCCATGTATCGCGCAGCGACCTATCTGGCTCTTCGTCATGATCTGACTGAAGCAGATGTTGACCAGTTGGTTGATTTGCTGAACCAATATCCTGTCAGTTTTGGGCGCTCTGAAGACGGTCAGCAATTAGTCTTCGTGGCTGATGTCGATGTGACTCATCCAATTCGTGATAATGAAGTGACCAACAATGTCTCTTGGGTATCTGCCTTAGCACCTGTGCGTGAGCGCTTGGTAGCCCAGCAACAACAGATTGCTGCTCAAGGTGGAATCGTCATGGACGGTCGTGATATTGGGACGGTTGTCTTACCAAATGCAGAATTGAAGATTTTCCTAGTGGCTTCTGTAGAAGAACGTGCAGAGCGTCGCTATAAGGAAAATTTGAGCAAGGGCATTGAAACAGATTTAGAAGTATTGAAAAAAGAAATTGCTGAGCGGGACTACAAAGACAGTCACCGAGAAGTTTCGCCTTTGAAACCTGCAGCTGATGCCATTCATTTTGATACGACTGGTGTCGGGATTGATCAAGTGGTTGCATTTATTGAAGAAAAAGCAAAAAAAATCCTTGACAATCCATCATAAACTTGATATCATATAAAAGTTGAGAAAAGCAGAAGTGAGAACTTCTCGCCTTGCGACTAACGTTGTCTGGCCCCTACGGATCAAGTTTCAGAAATGAAATATAATCATGTAGTGCGGGTTTGCGTTAGCAAGTCCGCTCTTGTTTTTCTCTAAAATAAAAAAAGAGGTGAAAACCATAGCAAAGCAAGACTTATTCATCAATGATGAAATTCGTGTACGTGAAGTTCGCTTAATCGGTCTTGAGGGCGAACAATTGGGTATCAAACCACTTGGTGAAGCGCAAGCACTTGCGGACGACGCTAATGTGGACTTGGTTCTCATTCAACCTCAAGCTAAACCTCCTGTTGCAAAAATTATGGACTACGGTAAGTTCAAATTTGAGTACCAGAAGAAACAAAAAGAACAACGCAAAAAACAAAGCGTTGTGACCGTGAAAGAAGTTCGTTTGAGCCCAGTTATTGACAAGGGTGATTTCGATACAAAACTTCGCAATGCTCGCAAGTTCCTTGAAAAAGGGAACAAAGTGAAGGTTTCCATTCGCTTTAAGGGTCGTATGATCACCCATAAAGAGATTGGAGCAAAAGTTTTAGCCGACTTCGCTGAAGCAACTCAAGATATTGCTATCATCGAACAACGTGCTAAAATGGATGGTCGTCAAATGTTCATGCAGTTGGCACCAGCAACTGACAAGAAATAATCTGTCAGAAAGTTAAAAAAAGGAGAAAATATCATGCCAAAACAAAAAACACACCGCGCATCAGCTAAACGTTTCAAACGTACAGGTTCTGGTGGACTTAAACGTTTCCGTGCTTACACTTCTCACCGTTTCCACGGAAAAACTAAGAAACAACGTCGTCATCTTCGTAAAGCATCTATGGTGCATGCAGGAGATTTCAAACGTATCAAAGCAATGCTTACTCGCTTGAAATAATCGCGTATTTGTAAGTAAAGAATTCTAGGAAATATTGGAGGAAATATAAATGGCACGTGTTAAAGGTGGCGTTGTATCACGCAAACGTCGTAAACGTATTCTTAAATTAGCTAAAGGTTACTATGGAGCTAAACACATCTTGTTCCGTACTGCAAAAGAACAAGTAATGAACTCTTACTACTATGCATACCGTGACCGTCGTCAAAAGAAACGTGACTTCCGCAAATTGTGGATCACACGTATCAATGCGGCAGCTCGTATGAACGGACTTTCATACTCACAATTGATGCATGGTTTGAAATTGGCTGAGATCGAAGTTAACCGTAAAATGCTTGCTGACTTGGCTGTTAACGATGCAGCAGCTTTCACAGCTCTTGCAGACGCAGCTAAAGCAAAACTTGGTAAATAATTAATAAAGAGATCCGCATGGATCTCTTTTTCTTTGGATGAAGGAATCGGCTGTGACAGTGTTATCTTTTTTTCTTGCTGATTTCGTGCTATAATGAAAAAAATTTAGAATGTTCATGAAGGAGGACAAGACTGTGGGACATAAACGATTAGCCTGGGATGAGTATTTTGCAGCACAGGCTTTGTTAATATCAAATCGAGCAACTTGTAAGCGGGCCAAAGTGGGTGCTGTATTGGTCAAGGATCATAAGGTGGTTGCGACGGGTTACAATGGCTCTGTCTCTGGTACGGAGCATTGCTTGGATCATGACTGCCTTATGGTGGAAGGGCATTGTGTCCGTACTCTCCATGCAGAGGTTAATGCCATTTTACAGGGAGCGGAACGGGGGATTCCCAAAGGTTTTACTGCCTATGTGACTCATTTCCCTTGCCTCAACTGTACCAAGCAGCTGCTTCAAGTTGGCTGCAAGCGGGTGGTTTATATCCATCAATACCGTATCGATGAGTATGCTCAATATCTCTACCGTGAAAAAGAAGTAGAGCTAGTCCATCTTCCATTGGAAGTGGTCAAAGAAGCTATTGCAGAGGCAGACTTTATTTAAGTATGGATTGCTGTCTCACTACCTACAATTAAAAAGAAAGCTCGTTTTTGAGTTCGCGCTTCACTGATTCGTCTAGAGGAAGGAGATTGTGATGAACCGTAAAATTTGCTACCCAATTCTCTTACTAGTCCAGGTTCTTGGGTCTCTTTTTCAAGTATTTATGCTCTTATCCGGAGAGACTGGAAATGGAGAGAATCCCCCTATTATCTGGTTGTCAATCATTCAGATTCTTTTATGGCTAGTTATTCAAGTCTTTCTAACAGTAAAAATCTGGAAAGAGCAGGGGAAGCAGGAAGGGCTTCTTCTCTATGCTCTCTTCCTAGTCCTCAGCATCTTTTGGCCACAAGAGGTTCCCATTGCTTTGTTTGGTACTGAGGTTGTGATGAGACTTTCTCAACTTCCAACCTTAGCGATTGTCCTGATCATGATCAATAAGGTGGAGTGGCCTCGTCTTCGTTCTTTGGTTGGTCAGGAAGGAACTTGGTATCCAATCGTTCCGTTGGTTTCCTTTGGGATCAGTATCTTACAATTGGTAGATCGGATTCCTGTTGTCTTACGCTTGTGGAATATATTGGATCATTCAAAATCTGACTTTTACTGGAGATTATTTGAAGGAGTGGACCAAGAAGTCCTGCTTGTCATCTTGTTGTCCAGTTTCTTCGTTATTAAGAGTCAGAAGGTCCTATTTGTGCTCAGTTGCCTTTATGCTTGTTACTATCTCCCTTCTGTCACGCTAGACCTGCTCGTTTTAAAAACGACTGCACCCATTCCTTTTTACCATTCTGTCATTTCCGTTTACCTGATTTATAAACAGAAGGAAAGTTTTCAGAAGCTCTTTGGGACGCGGTCAAGCGCCCTTGCTGACCAAGAAGGTGCTGTATGTGGAGATGAAGAAGAGACAGCTGAGCGGGTAAAAAGTCAAAGAAGCTCAGATGAAGGGATTTCCGAAAATAAGGTATCTTCGTCCTTGTTATCCGATTTGCTTTCTTACCCAAAACGATACGGCTATCCGAATGTATTCGTCTTGATGAAAGAAAAATTAGTCATTGCTCCTCTTGTTATGTTATTTGGGAACGAATCGAGCGACAGGGGAGAAGGAGTCGTAACAAAAGACTTAGAGGCTGGGCAAGAAAGGTCTGCAGTGGATGTGATGGTTGAGCAAGATAACAATAGCAAGGAGTCACTTGAGACATCTAGAGAGCCCCTTAACAGGAACTTAAGCAAGGGAGAAAATGCATCGTCTCCTTATTCCTATCTCTTTGCTCTTCCAAAATGGCTCGGTCTTACTTATTATGGCTTGGGCTTCGTCGGACTCATCTTGACCGGCCCTTTTGCCTTCATGATTTTTTATGCAACGAGTATCCATTTGATCCTATTCACCATCGGCTTTGTCTCAACCCAGTTCGCTTTGGCGATAGATTCTCGAATCTTTTGGGCATCAGCATGTATTTTCTACGGTCTATCAGCTGTTTATGGCTTGCTGTGGCCACTACAGATCCTCTCTTTCTGTTTAGCCATCGATGTCTTACTAGCTACTTTCTTTTGGGTGAAACGACCAAAGGATACTAAGAAAAACAGTTTTTGACAAGAAAAAAGGCTCTATCATTGCGATAGAGTCTTTATTTGTTATTTCACTTCGCCACCTTCAACAACGAGGTCATCCGCTTTTGCAGCATCACCGTAGGTTGGGTGAAGAGTTTTTTCATAAGCTTTGTGGAAGAAGTTTTCTTTTCCAAGCTTTTGAATGTCATCGTTAATGAAATCAAGGAGCTCTTTGTTTCCTTTTTGAACTGCTGGTGCGATCGTATCTGGATCACCAAGTGAAGTAATTCCAACCTCGTATCCTTTGTTTTCAAGGGCCCAAGCAAGGACTTCTGTGTTGTCTGTTGAGAAGGCATCGCCACGTCCATCTAGGAGAGCTTGATAGGCATCGCTGTATTGGTCATATTTTTGAAGTTTTACTTCTGGATGGTTCTTTTCGAAGTAAGTTTCAGCAGTAGTTCCCTTGGTTACGATCAAGGTTTTTCCTTCCAATTGTTTCACATCTGTGATGACCTTATCTTTAGGAGACACCACACCGAGTGAAACCTTCATGTAAGGAAGGGCAAAGTCTACTTGTTTCTTCCGCTCATCTGTAACGGTGAAGTTGGCCAAGGTGATATCCACTTTATTGGAGATCAAGTATTCCGCACGGTTAGCCGCATCCACTGAAACATATTTCGGTTTGACACCAAGGTCTTTAGCAAGTTGGTTTCCCAGTTCGATATCGTAACCTTGATATGATCCATCATTATCAACATAACCAAATGGTTTTTTGTCTCCAAAGACCGCGATACGAAGCTCGCCACTTTTCTTGATTTCTTCAATGGTACGAGCTTTAGAGCCGGTAGAAGAAGATGATGACTTGCTAGAGCCACAAGCAGTGATAAAGAGCAGAGCAAGGGCGAAGGTAAAAAGAACTAAAATTGGTTTAATGAATTTCATAAAAATCTCCTTTATAGATATGAGCCAAATTGGCTAAAGTCAAATACATTTAAAAATTCTTGTGCTCGTTGGGTTTGTGGGTTGGTAAAGAAGGAGTGAGCACTTCCTTCTTCGGCAATTTTGCCCTGATCCAAGAAAATGATCCGATCGGCAATAGCTTGTGCGAACTGTAACTCGTGGGTCACCAGAATCATGGTCCGTCCTTCTTGGGCCAGGTCGTTAATGAGCTCCAGAACCTCCCGGACCATCTCAGGGTCTAGAGAAGCAGTCACTTCATCGAAGAGGATAATTTCTGGATGCATGAGGAGGGAGCGGATGATGGCTACCCGTTGCTTCTGCCCACCAGACAACTGCCTTGCGTAGCTATGTTTCTTCTCCAAGAGACCGACCCGTTCCAGTAACTCTTCTGCTTCCTTGACGACTTCCTCTTTAGCTCGTCCTTGAGCTTTTGTAGGACCTAGGATCAGGTTTTGGAGGACGTCTAAATGGGGGAAGAGTTCATAACTTTGGAAGACCATCCCAATCTTTTGTCGGACCAGGTGAAAGTCCTTTTGGTTTTTGGTAATGGATTGACCATCCAAAAGAATATCACCTGCTTGTATGCTTTCTAAGCCATTGATACAACGAAGGAGGGTACTCTTACCACAACCAGAAGGCCCCAAGATCACTACGACCTCCCCTTTTTGAACCTTGAGGGAAAGCCCTTGGAGGATAGGAGTGTCTCCAAAGGATTTTTTTAGGTCCTTGATTTCTAAAATGGTTTCAGACATATTAATTCCTCCAGTGGTTTTCTAACTGTCCTGCTAATTTGGAAATAGGGAAGCAGACAATAAAGTACAAGACTAAAATGGTTCCATAAATCCAAAAAGAAGCGGTTGGGATGGTCAGGCGGTTGCTATCGATGATTTGTTGGCCGACCTTGGTAACTTCTACAACCCCGATGAGGACCACTAAGGAGGTTGTCTTTATCATACGGGTAATCAAGTTAATAGCTTGTGGAAGCAATCGTCTGAGAACCTGTGGGATGATGATGTAGCGGTATAGTTGGTCCTTGCTTAATCCTAAGGCTTGTCCACTTTCAAACTGATGTTTTGGAAGAGAAGTGATGGCCCCTCGGACTAAATCTCCCATCTCAGCCGTTCCCCAAAGGGTAAAGACGATAATGGCTGAACTTCCACCAGAAATGTTTATGTTGAAGTTGCGGGCCAAGCCGAAGTAAACGATAAAGAGCAAGACCAACTGAGGCATGATCCGGATAAATTCCAGATAAAAGCGAGTGAGCAGACGAATGACTTTTGAATGAGAAGTCATCACGATTCCGAGTAAAGTTCCAAGGATCATGGATAGGAAGACAGAGATAATGGAAATCCCAATGGTCACGCCCAAGCCTTGGAGTATCCTAAGAAGATTATTTCCCTGAAAGAGTACTTGGATTCCCGAATCCTGCATGGCGTAATCTCCTTTCTATCCAACTAAAGAGAAGTGAAATCGGTAGCAAGAGAAGTAGATAGGCAATGACCAACATGGTTAGAGCGATATCTGTCTCGTAATAGAGTCCGATCAAATCTTTTGCGACATACATGAGGTCAGCTAAAGCGACTACAGAGAATACAGAGGTTTCTTTAATCAGGAAAATGACATTGGCGCTAAAGGAAGGCAGAGCCACTGCGGTCGCTTGTGGTAGGATCACATAGCGAAAGACCTGTCTGGGTGTTAGCCCAATGGAGAGACCGATTTCATGCTGGGTTTGACTGACAGCTTCTAGACCGCTTCGGAAGGACTCAGCCATATAGGAACCACCTAAAAAGATGAGACCAATGGTTGCACAGACTTCTGAAGAAAGGACGATTCCTATCCTTGGTAAGCCAAAGTAGAGGAAGAAGAGCTGAATCAAGAGCGGCGTATTTCGAGAAAGTTCGATGTAACAGCCAGCTAGTTGACTTAAAATCGGTAGACGATAATGTCGGATGATACTGACAATCAGTCCTAAAAGAAATGAACCTAAAATTCCCCACACAGCAATGTGTAAGGTCAAGAAAAAGGCCTGCTGGTAGAGTGGAAAATATTGTTCAACAATTGACCAATCCAAAAATGATTTCCTCCTCTCTAATAAGCAAGGAGAAAAGGAAACTACCTTACCGATTAGAAAATAATACTGTCATTGTAACACGAAAAAAATCATTTGAATAATATGGATAATTTATCAAGCTGATAGATAAAATTTATCACCAATAATCGCATATGCAATGGCTCATCAAATGGGGTATAATAGGAGTAGAAGACACTGTAAAACCAATCAATCAGATTATAAAAGAGGAGGAATAAAGATGACAGAACAAGATCCAAAGTTTGAATCAAACCAAGAGCATCAAGGTGTGCCTGAAGGTGCTGTTCAGTCATCCAGGATGGGGGAAGGTCCAGATAATTCTGTACAAACATCCATGATGGGGCAAGGTCTAGAAAATCCAGCTCAGTGGCCAATGATGGAGCAAGGTTCAGAAAACCCTGTTCCTAATACGGGACTTTTAACTTTTGTATTTTTCTTAAACATCGGCTATCTTGGACTGTTTATAAGTAGTGCTCTGATAGCAGGAGGATGGGCAATTGCCTTTCTATTCTTTATGGGATCACATCTGATTTCTTATATCATTGCAACAGTCCTGCTTGGCATTGGAAGGACATTCGCCAGTAAGGAGATTCTATTTGTTTCTGTAGCTTTCTTTTTCATCTCCATGTTTTTGGCTGGTGATCCAGATTGGTTTCTATTTCGAATTCCATCTATCATTTCCACTATCCTTGTCTTAATAGGGACCTTGTTATTGTAGGGATTAGAGTTGGATAGCGGTTAAGTTCAAAAGATATAGTTTCAAACTATATCTTTTTCTTTTAATAAAAAAAGGAAAACTGGTGCAAAATCGTGTTATAATAGTTAGGTTATATGGTCCCGATAAGGTGGTAGAAAGAATCTACCAGTTCTTTGTAACTCTATAACGATTATTTTTTAAGGGGGGACATTTTTATGTCAGAACGTAAATTATTCACGTCTGAATCGGTATCTGAGGGGCATCCGGATAAGATTGCAGACCAAATTTCAGATGCTATTTTGGATGCTATTTTAGAGCAAGATCCAGAAGCTCACGTAGCTGCTGAAACGGCAGTTTATACTGGTTCCGTACATGTCTTCGGTGAGATTTCAACGACTGCTTATGTGGATATTAACCGTGTGGTTCGTGACACCATTGCAGAGATTGGTTATACCAATACGGAGTATGGTTTTTCTGCTGAGACGGTAGGAGTACACCCATCATTGGTGGAACAATCTCCTGATATCGCTCAAGGGGTTAATGAAGCCTTGGAAGTTCGTGGAAATGCAGACCAAGATCCACTTGATTTGATTGGAGCTGGAGACCAAGGTCTCATGTTTGGTTTTGCGGTGGATGAAACTGAAGAACTCATGCCATTGCCAATCTCACTCAGCCACAAATTGGTTCGTCGGTTGGCAGAGCTTCGTAAGTCTGGTGAGATTAGCTATCTTCGTCCAGATGCGAAGTCTCAAGTCACTGTTGAGTATGATGAAAATAACCAGCCAGTGCGCGTGGATACCGTGGTTATTTCAACTCAACACGATCCAGATGTCAGCAATGAACAAATCCACCAAGATGTGATTAACAAGGTCATCAAAGAAGTGATTCCAGCTTCTTATCTAGATGAGGAGACTAAATTCTTCATCAACCCAACAGGTCGCTTTGTTATTGGTGGGCCTCAAGGGGATTCCGGTTTGACAGGTCGTAAGATTATCGTAGATACCTATGGTGGTTACTCCCGTCACGGTGGTGGTGCCTTCTCTGGTAAGGATGCGACTAAGGTGGACCGTTCCGCTTCTTATGCAGCTCGCTACATTGCAAAAAACATCGTAGCAGCAGGGCTTGCTAAGAAGGCAGAAGTGCAATTGGCTTACGCGATCGGGGTAGCTCAACCTGTCTCTGTTCGGATCGATACCTTCGGTACTGGAACAGTAGCTGAAAGCAAATTAGAAGCAGCAGCGCGTCAAATCTTTGACCTTCGTCCTGCAGGGATTATTCAAATGTTGGATCTCAAACGACCAATCTACCGTCAAACAGCGGCTTATGGACATATGGGACGTACTGATATCGATTTACCATGGGAACGTTTGGACAAGGTAGAAGCCTTGAAAGAAGCAGTTAACTAAGTAGATAGAAAGGAGGCTGGGACAAAAGTCCTAGCCTCTCAATTATCTTTGGATTGTCGAGCAAGACGCAGTGGTTGAGTGGGCTCTACTACGCTGATTTCATCAGCTTTTACAGCCCTACTCAACTGTGCGGAAGTGGGACGACGAAATCGAATTCTAACGAATTACCGATTTCTGTCCCACTCTCTTTTTATAAAATAAATCTACAAATGTAAACAAAATGATTGACAAGAAAAATGGAAGGTGTATAATAAAACTACAAATGTAAATATATTGTCTTTAATAGGAGATAGAAAGGAAAAACAATGGCGAAAATTTCAAGTGCGGAATGGGAAGTCATGCGGGTCCTTTGGACCAAGGGGGAAGCGACTTCTACAGAAATAACCAAGATTCTCTCCACCAAGCAGGATTGGTCAGCTTCAACGGTGAAAACCCTTTTGGGGCGGTTAGCAGATAAGGGTTATCTGACGAGTCGGAGAGAAGGTCGGACCTATTTGTATCAAGCTGTCCTCAATGAAGAAGAGGCTAATTTTACAGCTGTCAATGAAGTTTTCAGTAAGATCTGCTTGACCAAGCATGTTTACATATTAGAGCGATTAATCCAGCAAACCCCTATGACCGAGGAGAAAATGAAGGGGTTGCAAGACCTTCTGGCTTCGAAAGTGAGCGTGGAGCGGGTTCAATGTGATTGCCAACCAGGCCAATGTCACTGTGTCAGTCATGTGGAGGAAGAGAAATGAAAGAAGAAACTTTTGTCGTCAATGGGATGACCTGTGCATCCTGTGTGATCAATGTGGAGAAAGCTGTCAACCATCTGGACGGAGTTGAAAAAGCGACAGTGAACCTAACCACTGAAAAAATGACAGTTGAATACAATGGGGAACCACTAAGTCCAGAAGCTATTTCAAAAGCGGTAGCAGATGCCGGTTATGAGGCAGTAGTATATAATCCAGATACAGCCAAGAGCCAAGAAGAGCGAGAAGGAGATAAGCTACAATTGATCCGAAAACGGCTCTTTTGGTCTTCCGTCTTCACCCTGCCTCTCTTTTATCTAGCAATGGGCCCCATGATTGGCCTACCAGCACCTGCATTTGTTTCACCTGGTCGAGCACCTGTGGCTTATACTCTTGTTCTTTTGTTCTTGACCATTCCTGTGATGATCTTTGGACGAGCCTTTTATCGAAATGGCTTCCGAACTCTTCTAAAAGGCCATCCCAATATGGATGCTTTGGTAGCTTTAGCGACTAGTGCAGCCTTTCTTTATAGTCTTTATGGGACTTATCACATTTTGCTTGGCCACCACCATCACGTGCACCAGCTTTATTTTGAATCTGTAGCCGTGATCCTGACCCTAATTACTATGGGTAAATATTTTGAAACGCTATCAAAAGGGCGTACTTCTCAAGCCATTAAAAAGCTCATGCATCTGGCGGCTAAAGAGGCAACAGTCCTACGTGACGGAAAGGAAGTGAAACTACCAGTAGAAGACTTGGTCATTGGAGATCATATCCTAGTCAAACCAGGTGAAAAAATAGCCGTTGATGGTCAAGTGGTTTCCGGACAATCAGCCATTGATGAAAGCATGCTGACAGGTGAATCTATCCCTATCCAAAAAACGGAAGGCAGTCCAGTTTACGCTGGTTCCATTAATGGACAAGGTAGTTTGGTCTATCAGGCTGAGAAAGTTGGACGGGATACCTTGCTAGCACAAATCATTCAGCTGGTGGAAGATGCCCAACAAACCAAAGCACCGATTGCCAAGATTGCGGATCAAGTAGCAGGGGTCTTTGTCCCAGTAGTCATGGGGATTGCCCTCTTATCAGGTCTCTTTTGGTACTTCATCATGGGTGAGACCTTCACCTTTGCTATGACGGTAACAATTAGTGTCTTGGTCATTGCCTGTCCATGTGCACTAGGCTTGGCGACTCCGACAGCCATCATGGTGGGGACAGGATTAGGGGCAGAGCATGGGATCCTCTATAAGAGAGGGGATGTCCTTGAGTTGGCTCACCAAGCGCAAGTCTTGGTCTTCGATAAAACAGGGACCATCACTCAAGGTAAACCTCAGTTGTCTTCTACCTATACCTATAGTCAAACGAACCATGCCTTACAAATCCTAGCTTCTCTGGAAGCCAAGTCCGAGCATCCATTAGGACAAGCTATTTTGGATGCTGCGAAAGAAGAGCATATAGACTTATTAGAGATGGAAAACTTCTCTAGTCTAACAGGAAGAGGTCTCACTGCTCGCTATGGTGGAAAGGTTTATCTAGCTGGGAATCAAACGCTCATGGATGAGGAAGGAATCGATATTCATCTTGCCAAGGCTGACTTGGAGGACTTAACTCAGGATGGACAAACCCCGATTTTCTTAGCTGAAGATGGAAAACTCATGGCCCTATTTGGGGTAGCAGACCGGATCAAGGAAGATAGTTTAGAAATGGTTGCTAGCCTAGAAAAAATGGGCAAGAAGGTCATCATGCTGACTGGGGATAATGAACGGACTGCTCAAGCGATTGCCAAGAAGGCTGGAATCCAGCAGGTCATCAGTCAAGTCCTTCCTCAAGAAAAATCACGAGTGATCCAAGATTTGCAAGCAGAAGGCAAGTCTGTAATCATGGTTGGAGATGGAATCAACGATGCACCAGCTCTTGCAACCGCGGATATCGGGATTGCTATGGGATCTGGGACAGATATCGCCATGGAAAGTGCCGATATCGTCGTCATGAAACCGCATTTGATGGATGTTGTCCGAGCCTTGGAAATTAGTCGTTACACGATTAAGACCATCAAGGAAAACTTGTTCTGGGCCTTTATCTATAATGTCTTAGCCATTCCGGTGGCGATGGGTCTTCTCTATCTCTTTGGTGGCCCGCTCTTAAATCCGATGCTAGCAGGACTTGCTATGAGTTTTAGTTCGGTATCGGTTGTACTGAATGCTCTCAGATTAAAGAGAAAGAAATTGTAAGAACTTGGAGAAAAACATCTCCTCATGCAAAAGAAAGGAAAATAATTATGTCAAAAACATACGAAATTACTGGAATGAAATGCCAAGGTTGTGCCAACGCTGTCACTGAAAAATTATCTGCTGTAAAAGGTGTGGAAGAAGTAAGTGTCGATCTAGAAAAGCATCAAGTAACCATTGAAGGAAAACCTTGGAAATGGTCCTTGACCCGAGCTCTAAAAGACAGTAAATACGAACTAGGAAATGAAGTGAAATAAAGTCAGAAAAGGCAGTCGGAAAAGGGCTGCTTTTTTGATTAAAAAGAATACACTACACTTAGAGCCAAACAGTTATCGGCAAAAATAAACTAGGAAAAGGAGCAAAAATATAAAATAATAGTAAAACATAAAGTCGAGGTTTTCCAGGGCTTTAATTCATTGATATATAGATAAGAAAGAGTGGAAAATGAAGCGTTTTTATGATATAATAGATGCGGTAATTTTTACCGAATGATTGAAAGAGCTTATATAAATTAACATGAAAAAAATTATTATTAATGGTGGTCGCCCTTTAAAAGGTGAGGTGACCATTAGTGGTGCCAAAAATAGCGTGGTAGCCCTCATTACAGCGACTATTTTAGCAGACGAAATTGTGACCCTTGATGGTGTTCCAGATATTTCAGATGTGGCTAGCTTGATTGACATTATGACCCTCATGGGGGCAAAGGTGGAGCGAGATGGAGAGACTCTTATTATCGATCCACGTGGTGTACAGGATATGCCAATGCCATTTGGAAAGATTAACAGTCTTCGGGCATCTTACTATTTCTACGGAAGTCTTTTGGGACGTTATGGCCAGGCAACTGTCGGTCTACCAGGTGGATGTGACCTAGGTCCGCGTCCCATTGATTTGCATTTGAAGGCCTTTGAGGCGATGGGTGCTAAGATGACCATGGATGGTTCGAGTATGAATCTTTCCACAAATGGACAGCGTCTTCGTGGGGCAGCGATCTATATGGACACCGTAAGTGTCGGAGCAACTATTAATACTATTCTAGCTGCTGTCAAGGCGGAAGGTCGTACCGTTATTGAAAATGCTGCTCGTGAACCTGAGATCATTGACGTTGTTACCCTTCTCAATAATATGGGAGCACATATTCGTGGTGCGGGTACAGATATCATTACGATTGAAGGAGTGGACTATCTCCACGGCACGCGTCACCAAGTGATCCCTGATCGCATCGAAGCAGGGACTTATATCGCCCTTGCTGCAGCTGTGGGAGAAGGGATTCAAATTACGAATGTCCTCTATGAACACCTAGAGAGCTTTATTGCCAAGCTGGAAGAAATGGGCGTTCGGATGACCATTTCTGAGGATAGTGTGTTTGTTGAAAAGCAAGAAAATCTGAAAGCTGTTCACATTAAAACCTCTCCTTACCCTGGATTTGCAACGGATTTGCAACAACCTTTGACACCCTTGCTCTTGACCGCTAATGGAAAGGGAAGCATCGTAGATACCATTTATCAAAAGCGGGTCAACCATGTGGCTGAACTGATGCGAATGGGTGCTACCATTGAAACAGTGGGTGATCGCATTGTTTACCAAGGACCAAATCAATTAACAGGTGCTCCAGTTAAGGCGACAGACTTGCGTGCAGGCGCTGCCTTGGTGATTGCTGGATTGATGGCTCAGGGTAGAACGGAAATTACCAATATTGAGTTTATCCTTCGTGGCTATTCGCATATTATTGAAAAATTGCAACAATTGGGAGCTGACATCGAACTGATTGATGAAGCATAACGAACGATTTTTATGAATATTTGGACGCAACTAGCAGCATTTTCATGTTTTGAAACAGAGCGCCTCTTCTTGAGGCCCTTTCTATATAGTGATGCCGCTGACTTTTATACCATATCCTCCAATCCAGAGAATTTGCCTTTTATTTTCCCAGCACAAACGTCCCTAGAGGAATGCCAGTATGTCTTGGCCAATTTTTTTCTAAAGAATCCTTTGGGAATATGGGCGATTTGTTACAAGGGAACAGACCGTGTGATTGGATCGATTAAGTTTGAAAAGTTGGATGAAATTAAGAAAGAAGCAGAACTTGGTTATTTCTTACACAAGGACTATTGGGGTCAAGGCCTCATGACAGAGGTTGTCAAAGAGATTACCTTCTTGTCCTTTCAGGAATTTCATCTCAAGCAAGTCCGAATCATTACCCATGTTGAAAATATAGCCAGTCAACAGGTGGCTTTACATGCCGGTTATAGTTTGAAACGGCAATTCAAGGGGAGTGACCGCTATACCCGAAAGATGCGGGATTATTATGAGTTCTGCATAGATAGAGGAGATCTCAATGAGTAAACACCAAGCGATCTTAGATTATTTGGAGAAACTACCAATTGGCAAGCGTGTCAGTGTGAGAAGTATCTCGAATTATTTGCAGGTGAGTGATGGGACCGCCTATCGGGCCATTAAAGAAGCTGAAAATCGTGGAATTGTTGAAACGAGACCTCGTAGTGGGACAGTTCGTGTCAAGTCTAAAAAGGCAGTCCTAGAACATCTGACTTTCCGAGAGATTGTAGAAATTACCGGTTCTGAAGTCTTGGCAGGGAAAGAAGGGCTGGAACGAGAGTTCAACAAGTTTTATATCGGGGCCATGACTGAAGAGCATATTTTGGACTATGTCTCTGAAGGTGGGCTCCTTATTGTGGGAGACCGGACCAATATCCAGCGGCTGGCTCTTCAACACGACAATGCAGTTCTTGTAACGGGCGGCTTCGACGTCGATCCTTCTGTTTTGGAACTAGGTCGCAGTGGTCAAACTCCTATCTTACGTACCAAGCATGATACCTATACCGTGGCGACCATGATCAACCGTGCTCTCGCCAACATGCAAATTAAAACAGATATTTTAACGGTCGAACAAGTCTATTCGCCCATGCATGAATATGGTTTTTTACGGGAAACAGATACCGTACGAGATTATTTGGATTTGGTAAGAAAAAGCCGGTTTAGTCGCTTTCCTGTCGTCAATCAACACCAGATGGTTGTTGGAGTGGTGACCATGCGAGATGCCGGAGACAAGACACCCCAGACAACTCTGGACAAGGTCATGTCTCGTACGGTCTTTACAACAAACCTATCCTCTAGTATCGCCAACGTCAGTCAACGCATGATCGCAGAAGATTTTGAGATGATTCCTGTCATTCGGAGCAATCAGACCCTATTAGGGGTTATTACCCGTCGTGCGGTCATGGACCGGATGAGCAAGGAACAATTGTCGGGCTTGCCAACTTTCAGTGAACAAATTAGTCAAAAAGTAGTTCTGCAAGCCAATCATTTTGAGTTGACGGTTGAACCAAGTATGTTAGAAAAGAGTGGAGTTCTCTCGAATGGTGTTCTCACTGAAGTTCTCACAACGGTCACTCGCCAGCTCATGATGAATTCTGGAAAAAATTTAATCATCGAACAGCTCTTGGTTTATTATCTTCAAGCTGTTCAAGTGGACGATACCTTACGGATTGAGACGCGTATTGTCCGACAGACTAGACGATCGGCTATTATAGATTTTGATTTGTATTTGAATCTACAGTTGGTCACCAAAGCCACTGTCACTTTGAAAATTAATTAGAATGGAAGTAGGAAATAGATGATTACATTGAAATCACAGCGTGAAATCGAAGCCATGGACCGTGCAGGAGACTTTCTTGCTAGTATCCATATTGGCCTTCGGGATTTGATCAAACCAGGTCTCGATCTGTGGGAAGTAGAAGAGTATGTTCGACGTCGCTGTAAAGAAGCCAATGTCTTGCCCCTTCAGATCGGTGTTGAGGGAAGCTTGATGGACTATCCCTATGCGACTTGTTGTGGGATCAATGATGAAGTGGCTCACGCCTTTCCTCGCCACTATGTCTTAAAAGATGGCGACCTCTTAAAGGTGGATATGGTCTTGTCCGAGCCCTTAGACAAGTCTGTTGTTGATGTCTCAAAATTAGACTTTGATAATGTTGCACAGGTGAAAAAGTATACAGAAAACTACTCTGGTGGTTTGGCTGATTCTTGTTGGGCCTATGCAGTTGGGAATGCTTCCCAAGAGGTCAAAGATCTCATGGATGTCACCAAAGAATGTCTCTATAAGGGGATTGAACAAGCGGTTGTCGGAAATCGTCTAGGTGATATCGGGGCAGCGATTCAAGAATATGCTGAAAGCAAAGGATATGGAGTGGTCCGTGATTTGGTCGGTCACGGTGTAGGACCAACCATGCATGAAGAACCAATGGTGCCTCACTACGGACGTGCAGGCCGTGGCTTGCGCTTACGTGAAGGGATGGTCTTGACCATTGAACCAATGATTAATACCGGAACTTGGGAAATCGATACCGATATGAAGACGGGTTGGGCTCATAAAACGCTTGACGGTGGTCTTTCTTGTCAGTACGAACACCAGTTTGTGATTACAAAAGACGGTCCTGTTATTTTGACCAGTCAAGGTGAAGAAGGAACCTATTAAAACAAGTAGAGAGGAAAGAATGGAGCTGAAGATAAAAAACGGTTTCGCTCTTTTCTCTTTTTATGACTTTGTTTAGGGGAGGAAAGATATGAAAAAGTTTCTAAAATGGCTAGGCCAACGACCGTTTATTAAGGGGTTCCTGCGCTTTTATATGGCCTCTGAATCGGACATCACAAGTATAGCAGTGGCCTATTATTTATTGATTTCCATTCTCCCTTTATTGTTGATTGCAGCCAATATCCTCCCTTACTTCCAGATTCGTCCGACTCAGATTTTGCTGACCTTGCGTGAAGTATTACCTGCCTCCATGTACCGCATTGTCTTGCAAGTGATTTCATCGGTGCTTACCAAGCCATCTACTGGTTTGCTGAGTTTCTCCATCATTTCGGCTTTATGGGTCTCCTCACAGTGTATCGCTTACCTGCAAAGGGCCTTCAATAAAAGTTATGGAGTGGAGAAGGAGAGGGGGATTATCTGGGCGAGAATCTTCAGTATTTTGATTAGTTTTGCTCTGCAAGGTCTGTTCGGTCTGTCTCTGGTTTTGACCATGTTTGGCCGGATGATTATTCGTTCTGTCTATGAGATTTTCAAGTTTGATGAAAGTATCTACCTTCGCCTCTTAAATATTTCAGGACCTTCGGTTTACTTCCTGCTCTTTTTAACCTTGCTCTTGCTCTATTACACCCTACCCAATATTAAAATTCCTAAGTTTCGCTATGTCTTTCCAGGAGCCATCTTTGTGACAGCAGTCCTTTATTTGACCTTGAACATTTTCTGGAAATATGTCGACCACTACATCACGAGTTTCCTAGATGCTCGTTTCTTCGGGTCAGTCCTTTTAGCGATCATTATGTTCTGGTTTATCCTGGTAGCTAAGGTGTTGATTATTGGCTGTATCTTAAATGCTAGTATTCAATATGCCATTGAAGCGAGATTTGAAACAAAAGACGGGGATGTGGTAGCCAAGTATAAGTCGGCTCGAGTAGCTTTTCACCAAAAGGAAGCTTCTCTCAAGCGTCGATTCCATCTTAAAAACTTGGGAAAAAATCAGGACTGATGTTAAAGAATAAAATAGGAGCAAGCCGGTTTTCAGCCGGCTTTTTTGTGGTTGTTATTTTTGTTGCATTTGCAATAAAAATGTGATAAAATCATTCATAAAGAAAGGAGGAGCAGATGAAAGTTCTAAGAGAGATTGGCATCATAGCCCGAGCCTTAGATTCGATTGCCAATATTGAGTTCCGAGATTTGGATCTGGCAAGAGGTCAATACCTATATTTAGTACGGATCGGGGAGCAACCAGGTATCATTCAAGAGGAGTTATCCGATTTATTAAAAGTGGATCGCTCAACAGTAGCCCGCTCTGTTAAAAAATTAGCTGATAAAGGTCTCATCCGAGAATTAACTGATCCTTCCAATCAAAAAATAAAAAAATGGATTCTAACGGAAAAGGGACAAAAGCTTTATCCTTTTATCCTTTCTGAGCATGCTTATTCTGAGAACACTGCCTTAAAAGGTTTTTCACAGGCAGAAATCCTTCAATTAGAGGAATGGCTGGCTAAAATGAGGGAAAACGTAGCAGCGGATTGGGAGTTAGTGAAAATGGGTCAAAATAGAAACTATAGTGAGGAAAAGAAATGAAATTTACAGTAGATCAAGAGTTTTGGGACTTATTTCCCCAAGCACAAGTAGTGGTGATGACAGTAGAAGATATCGACAATCATGTTGACGAGAGTAAGGATCCTTATTTTAAGGATCTTCTCGACAAGGGAGTTGCACGATCAAAAGTCTTCATCGATGATGAACAATTCACTGCCAGCCCAGTCGTTCAGGAATGGCGCCTAGCTTTTACTAAATTCAAGACCAAAAAAGGAGCCCGTTCTTCCATAGAAGCCTTATTGAAACGAGTGTCACAAGGACGGGAGTTTTATCCCATTAATCCTTTAGTGGATTTGTACAATAGTGTATCTCTTGCTTATGCTATCCCCTGTGGTGGTGAAGATATGGAAAAGTTAGCTGGAGGCTTATCCTTAGGAAAAGCCAAAGGGGGAGAGCCATTCTTTCCATTAGGAGCTGAGGAAGACGCTCCTGCTTTGCCTGAAGAAATTATCTATTATGATCAAGAGGGAGCTGTTTGCCGTTGTTTAAACTGGCGGGAAGCCCAAAGGACCATGCTGACAGAAGAAACTCGACAGGCTATTCTTGTGATGGAAGCAGTGACTGAAGAGCAAGCAGAACACGCAAAAGAAGCGATGGACGAATTAAAAGGCTTGGTCAAGGACTATTTTGGTGTGGAAGGAAAAATCTCTTATTTGAGTGCCCAAGCATCTAGTCTGGAAGTATAAAAAAATACCGTCAGAGACCATAAGAGTTCTGACGGTTTTTCTGTGTATAATGAGATGTCACTTCTTATTTCGGAAGACAAAAAGTTTGCTAAAGACATAGTTCAAAATGACAATCATAAATTGGGCGGCAAAGGTTTCGATGGTATTAATTGCCGTCCGATTCATATTGACAAACTGGCCGATGATTTGCGGATACTGGGTCACAAAGATGGTGGTCATCAGGAGGTCCAGCACGAGGGTACCCATTCTAGCAAAAGAGAAAACAATCAACCGTTTCAACCAGCCTTTTCTTTCTTGTTTAAAGACAATAGTATCGTTGGTAGCAAAGGCAAAAAGTATTCCTGCAATATTTCCAATAAAGGTAGCTAGTTGTTCTTGGTCTGTCAGCTGGAAAACAATCAGCCGAGTAGCAACAGAAACAATCGTCGTAGCTACACCAAAGATTAGGTAGGACAAAATTTCATTATCAAAGATTCGATGGACTAGTTTTTTCATACAATTAGTCTATCATAATTCCCTTATTTGTGCTATACTTATAAAGTTGATTTGTCGAATGTAACTCGTTCAAATGAGCTTCATTGGCAAAGCTCAACCCTTGGTGCTTAGCTTCTTTCACCAAGCATATTAGACGCGGGAAAACCGCTAAAGGAGAAAACGATGAAAAACTATACTGTTCGTGACTTGGCACAGATTGCCTTAGTTGCAGCTCTCTATGTGGCCTTGACCATTACGCCCCCGTTGAATGCCATCGGAAGCAACGAGATCCAATTCCGTGTTTCTGAAATGCTCAACTTCATGGCTTTCTACAATCGGAAATACATTTGGTCTGTTACCATTGGGTGTATGATTTCTAACTTCTTGAGTTATGGAATCGTCGACGTGTTTGTTGGAGGTGGATCTACCTTGGTCTTCGTTACACTAGGAGTCTATCTTTTTAAACGCTATGAAAAGACAGATCTCTTTAATGGATGGATTCGCAAGGATCATTTCTTATTCTCAATTTTCTTTGCCCTCTCTATGTTCACGATAGCCTTAGAACTGCATATTATAAACAAAACACCATTCTTCTTGAATTGGTTGACAACTGGTTTGGGTGAATTTGCTTCCCTGATTGTCGGAGCTATTTTGATCAAAAAGATTGCTCAACGAATTGATTTGACTCAATAATCCACTAGAGAGTGGGACAGAAATCGGTAATTCGTTAGAATTCGATTTCGTTGTTCCACCTCCGCACAGTTGAGTAGGGCTGTAAAAGCTGATGAAAATCAGCGTAGAAGAGCCCACTCAACCACTGCGTCTTGCTCAATAATTCAAAGACAATTGAGAGGCTAGGACTTTTGTCCCAGCCTCTTTTTTGATGCAATGGCTTCATCCGATTCATTCTGAAAAACGACATTTTTTCGCATGTGAAGTAGTCAGAAAGGGCACAGTAAAGCGTTTTTATGGTAAAATAGAGATATGGAAACCAGAATGAAAGAGTTAGTAAACTTACTAAACAAATATGCAGAAGAATATTATACAAAAGATGCTCCTTCCGTATCGGATTATGAGTACGACCAGCTTTATCGGGAACTGGTTGCTTTAGAGGAAGCCCATCCAGAATTGGTCCAACCCAATAGTCCAACCCATCGGGTCGGAGGAACCATTCTCAAAGGGTTTGAAAAATACCAGCATACTTACCCGCTTTATAGCTTGCAGGACGCCTTCTCCTATGAAGAATTGGTGGCCTTTGACCAACGGGTTCGCAAGGAATTTCCATCTGTCACCTATGTATGTGAGTTAAAAATTGATGGCCTATCTATTTCACTTTCTTATGTCGATGGTGTCCTTGAAACTGGTGCTACACGGGGAGATGGGAGCATTGGAGAAAATATCACTGAGAATCTCAAGCGAGTTCGCGATATTCCTCTAGTCTTATCGGAACCTCTTACCTTAACCGTTCGCGGAGAATGTTATATGCCCCGTGCGTCTTTTGATGCTGTAAATTTGTCCCGTCAAGAAAATGGGGAGGCAGAGTTTGCGAATCCTCGAAATGCGGCAGCCGGTACTCTAAGACAGTTGGATACGAAGATTGTTGCGGAGCGTAAGCTCGCAACCTTCCTCTACCAGGAAGCTAGTCCTACTGACCAAGCGACCCAAGAGAAGGTATTGGCTAAATTAAACGACCTCGGTTTTGTCGTCAATCCTCATCACAAGACAGCGACCAGTATCGAGCAAGTCTGGGCTTATATTCAAGAAGTTGCAGCCATGCGAGACCAGCTTCCATATGATATCGACGGGGTCGTGATTAAAGTAAATGATCTAGCTGTTCAAGAAGAGCTTGGCTTTACCGTCAAGGCTCCCAAATGGGCAGTGGCTTACAAATTCCCAGCTGAGGAGAAGGAAGCAAAACTCTTGTCAGTTGATTGGACAGTCGGTCGGACTGGAGTGGTGACACCAACGGCTAATTTGACGCCGGTTCAGTTAGCAGGTACGACGGTTAGTCGAGCTACCCTCCATAATGTGGATTACATTGCAGAGAAAGACATTCGCAAGGATGATACGGTCATTGTTTATAAGGCCGGGGACATTATCCCAGCTGTCTTGCGTGTTGTCATGGATAAACGAGTATCAGAAGAGCGATTAGAGATTCCGAGCCATTGTCCGAGTTGTCAGAGCGAGCTTCTTCATTTTGAAGATGAAGTGGCCTTGCGTTGTATCAATCCCCGCTGTCCGGCTCAAATAAAAGAAGGACTCGCTCACTTTGCCAGCCGTGATGCCATGAACATTACAGGCTTGGGGCCAGCAGTGGTTGAAAAACTGTTTGCTAAAGAACTAGTTCAAGATGTAGCAGGTATTTATCGCTTGACCGTGGATGATCTCTTACAATTGGACGGCTTTAAAGAAAAATCTGCTCAAAAATTAGTAGATGCGATCCAGACATCGAAGGGAAATTCTGCTGAAAAACTATTGTTTGGTCTGGGAATTCGTCATGTGGGAAGTAAGGCTAGCCAGCTCTTGCTCCAGGAGTTTCATTCCATTCCAGCCTTAGCTGAGGCAGAGATTGAAAAGATTGCGGCGATAGACAGTTTAGGAATGGTGGTTGCTGAAAGTCTCAAGCGTTACTTTGCTCTAGAAGGTTCTCAACTTCTTTTAGAAGAGCTTAAGGATGCTGGGGTAAACTTAGATTACCTGGGACAAAAGGTTGTGGCAGATGCACCATTGTCTGGTAAAACAGTTGTATTAACTGGTAAACTGGAACGTCTGACACGTTCGGAAGCTAAGGCTAAATTAGAAGCCTTAGGGGCTAAAGTCACAGGCTCCGTGTCCAAGAAAACTGACCTATTAGTTGCAGGTAGCGATGCGGGTAGTAAATTAAGCAAAGCGCAGGAATTATCAATTGAAATACAGGATGAAGCCTGGCTTGAAAGTTTATAGAGGCATGTATGGAAAATAAGATTAAAAAAGCACGAGTGATATATAATCCGACTTCTGGTCAGGAAATCATTAAAAAGAACATCGCAGAAGTCTTGGATGTGTTAGAGGATGTAGGTTACGAAACAAGTGCCTATCAGACTACTCCTGAGCCTTTATCAGCCCAGTTAGAAGCAGAACGGGCTGCAAAAGCCGGTTTTGATTTGATCGTTGCTGCCGGAGGAGATGGAACCATTAATGAGGTGGTCAATGGGGTTGCTAGCCTCGAACATCGTCCAAAGATGGCTTTTATCCCTACGGGAACAACCAATGATTATGCGCGTGCTTTGAAGATTCCGATGGGAGATCCAGTCGCAGCTGCACGGATCATTGAGAAGAATCAAACCATTCAGATGGATATCGGACGTGCTTACGGAAGTAAATATTTTATCAATATTGCCGCTGCAGGGACTTTGTCTGAATTGACCTTTAGTGTGCCGAGTGAGGTGAAGTCGCGCTATGGCTACTTTGCTTACGTAGCGGAGGCAGTGAAGAAGTTCCCTAAGAATAAAACCCGCAAGGTGCGGATTGAGCACGACAATGGGGTCTATGTTGGACCAGTTTCGCTTGTCTTCGTGGCTTTGACCAATTCAATCGGTGGCTTTGAAAGTGTGGCACCAGATGCTAAACTTGATGATGGGAATTTCACCTTGATTTTAGTGAAAACCGCTAAATTATTTGATATGTTGTCCCTCATTATGCAAGCCGTTAATGGTGGAAAACACGTCAACGATTCAAATATTGAATATCTTAAAACCTCTAAATTGAAGATTGAAGTTTTGGACAATAAGGAAGAGTTCAAGATCAATTTAGATGGTGAATACGGTGGAGATACGCCAGTAGAACTAGAAGTCTTCCACAATCACTTGGAATTTTTTGCCAACATCGATGAAATTAATGACGATGCCTTGGTCCATTCAGAATATAAATCAGAAGAATAATGGAGAAATATTGCTGAGAGTGGGCAATGCCAGTTTCTTCTTACTTAGTTAATTAGGAAATAGGAAATACAAAACGATGCATCAGTATCAAGTGAAAATCCACTACCATCATCCCGTAGGTGATTATTTTGCCCGTGATATGTGGAAGTGGCATGAAGGAGTATGGGGAGAGGAAGTGTCTTTCTCCAAACTCGATTATTTTGGAGTTGAGGGGCTCCTAGTTTATAACTGTGAGACACCTCAACACATTGGCCATGTTATCATCAAGGAAGGAAACTGGCTTAGTCAGTCGGATGAATACCATATTGAGCTTTTACCAGAAGGGAAAGTACGAGAAGTCTGGTTGATTCAAGGAGATGACACTGTTTATTATTCCTTACAGGCTGCAATGACCAGTCATGAATACAGCCGTCGGAAGCCACACGCTTTTGATATGGCGACCCATTATCAAGAATTTGATGCCAAATGGGGCTATCAGGGTTGGTTGGGATATCGTCAGCAAGATGATGATTACCGCTTTAAACTTTGGGCACCTACTGCCAATAAAGTAGACCTTCTTATCTATGATTCTGTCGCCAATGACAGCAAGGTCTGGAAGATTGTCCCAATGGTTCGTGGTCAGAGAGAATCTAGCGACCATGTTCGCAATAACTGTGGTGTCTGGTATGCGGATGTCATGGGAAACCTCAGTGGACTTGCCTATCAGTATAAGGTTTATTTTGATTACCATACAGAGATTGCGCGTGATCCTTATACGATCGCTACCAGTGAAAATGGGAAAAAATCTGCCATTCTTTCTCATCAGGATTGCATCTTTCCCGCCTTTCAGTCAGAAGCTTATGAAAAGGCTGACTGGCGTCTGGATAATCCTTGTCAGGCGGTTGTCTATGAAATGCACGTCCGGGATTTTACCATCTCTCCGACTTCCGGTGTGGATGAAGCCTATCGAGGAACCTACCGAGGAGCTCACCAGACTGGGACAAAGAACGCCCAAGGCGATGCCACAGCCTTTGACTATATCAAGGAATTAGGGGTCAATGTAGTTCAACTGCAACCAGTGACCGACCGCTATAAGACCTATGATGAAGACGGGAATGTCCTCTACAATTGGGGCTACGATGTGCAGAATTACTCTGCTCCAGAGACTAGTTACTCGACCAAACCTCACGATCCTAAGACCACCATGCGCGAGTTAAAAGAAATGATACACGCCTATCATGAAGCGGGCATTTCGGTAGTCATGGATGTGGTCTATAATCATATCTATTCGACAGAAGATGGAGCATTCCAAACAACCGTTCCTGATTATTACTATCGAATGAATCCAAATGGATCCTTCCAAAATGGTACAGGAGTTGGGAATGAGACGGCCAGTGAGCATGAGATGTACCGCAAATTCATGATTGATTCCTTGACTCATTGGGTAACAGAATATAAGATTGACGGTTTCCGCTTTGACTTAATGGGGATTCACGATGTGGATACCATGAATGAAATCCGTGAAGCCATGGACGCGATTGATCCGCGGATTCTCCTTTATGGAGAAGGTTGGGATATGGGGACAGGCTTGGCTCCAGAAGATAAGGCCAAAAAGGACAATGCTTATCAAATGGCCCAAGTTGGTTTCTTTAATGATACCTCTCGAGATGCCATTAAGGGAGCTGAAGTCTTCGGATCCATCAAACGTGGGTATGTTAGTCGGAAGTCTACAGAAGACATCATTGCGCGTTCCGTTCTGGGAAGTGCAGAGTTGGGATCCTTCCTAACTCCAAGTCAGGTCCTCAACTATGTTGAAGCCCATGATAACTACAACCTCTATGATTTACTTTCTTATGTCCATCCAAATGATTCTCAGGAAAAAATTAAGAAGCAGGTAGAAATGGCGACAGCCATGAATCTCCTCTTCCAAGGGATGGCCTTTATGCAGGTTGGACAAGAGTTCCTACGAACTAAACTAGTTGCAACGGGCGAAGATGGAGAAGTGACACAGGAAGATCGAGAACGGGCTATGAATTCCTATAATGCGACAGATGCCGTTAACCAAGTCGATTGGAACCTAGTATCTGTCAACAAGGATACAGTCGAATATGTTCGTCAAATCATTCATTTGAAGAAGACCCTACCTGCCTTGTCCCTCGAATCATATGAGGAGATTTATCAACATGTCTTTGTACATACTGCCGATATGGGTAGTGGTGTTGTGGTCTTTGAATTGACCTGGGATAAACACTATTATGTTATCTTTAACACCAGTGGACTACCATTCTATCTCCAGAACGCAAATCATCTTGAGCTCCTTGTTGGAAATAGTCGAAACAAACGTCCATTCTATGTAGAGAATTTAACAGCATCTGTCTTTGAATGGAAGAAATGAGAGTGGGACAGAAATCGGTAATTCGTTAGAATTCGATTTCGTCGTCCCACCTCCGCACAGTTGAGTAGGGCTGTAAAAGCTGATGAAATCAGCGTAGTAGAGCCCACTCAACCACTGCGTCTTGCTCGACAATCCAAAAATAATTGAGAGGCTAGGACTTTTGTCCCAGCCTCATTTCAAATTTAAGAAAAGTCTTCTTAAAAACTTTCCTTAGGTGAGTCCGGACGTCAGCGAACTTCTCTGAAGTTCCAAGACTTAGTTTTGAACCTAAAGTTTCAAAACTCCCGAGTACTTGAAACATAGTGTTTCAAGTACTTTTCTCACAACGGAAAGTTTTAGATTTGCTTTAATAATCCAAGGTAATCGAAGTGTTTTTTGAAAAACAATCCAGTCTCCTTAAAGTAAAAATAGTTTGTCTACATTCAAAAATAAGATTGGGAGGTCCCAATCTTATTTTTTTTCTGATGAAGATGAGCTAGAACTACTTGAGCTGGAATCTTCACTTGAAGAAGATGAACTGAACTGTTCAGGGTGGAGTTCCTTATAGCTTGGCGCTTTGAAGAGATCAACGGTTGATTGATTGCCTCTTTGGCTATAGAGGCTGGTTGAGGCATCCCCTTTTTCTTTTTCAATTTTCTTCAATGCTTTCATCGAGTTATTGTAGGAGTAGTCATCTGGGTTGACTTTACCAAGATCATTTCCAGTATAGAATCGTAAGAGGTCTCCTGTCTGGATACTATCACTAATCTTGAGTTGTAAATTCGCTGCCTCACGGATCTTATCCAGTTGCTCTTTCGTTGTTTCGTCTGGATTGGTGATTTCCTCACCAGTCTTGGTGTAATAGGTCCGGCCACTGTAACTTGTATACTCAGGAGTCACAAAGTAGTTAGCAGAACGGAAAGCCACGATTTGACTGTGATCAGGAGATAACAAGTCTTGACCAACTTGAAGGAAGTTCTTAGAATCAATGCCTAACAAGTGTTCCAATGTTGGAAGCATATCAATCTCTCCACCATAGGTCTCAATGACTTTCCCCTTGTTCATACCAGGAATGACCACCATATACGGTACACGTTGCAACATGGCATTGTCATAACTTGACCAAGTCTCAGAGTTCTTATCAAGCAAAGGAGCCAGAGCTGGATTTCGAGAATTAGAAATACCGTAGTGGTCTCCATACAATACGATAATGGAGTTTTCATAAAGGCCAGAAGCTTTGAGATAATCGAAGAAGGCCTTAATAGAAGAATCCAAGTAGTTGGCTGTTGCGAAATAGCCATTAATGGTTTCATCTTGCGTCTCTGCAAGAGGGAAGCCAATCTCGTCACCAATCAGACTCGTCGTATAAGGATAGTGGTTGGAAACGGTAATGAACTTAGTATAAAACGGTTGTTGCATGTGTTCCAAGTACTTGATGGAATCCTTCAACATGATCTTGTCATTAAGTCCATACTGGAAGGAGTTGGTTTCATCTTGCTTGGTAAAGTATGATGCATCAAAGAAGTAATGGTAGCCCCATTGTTTGTAGGCTGTATTACGGTTCCAGAAGCTTCCGGCATTTCCGTGGAAAACAGCGCTGGATTGGTAACCATTCTTAGAAAGAATGAAAGGAGCTGCTTGCTGGGTATTGGTCCCACCGTAATTTACCATAAAGGAACCTTGGTTCAAACCGAACAAGCCTGTTTCAATCATGGTCTCTGCATCTGACGTTTTACCAGCTTTTACTTGGTTGAAGATATTGGCAAATGCAAAGGTTTCGTTTGAATGGTAAAGCGAGTTGATAAAAGGGGTCACTTCGTATTCTTTGTCATCGACTTTCAATTTATAGTCGATCAAGAATTGTTGGAAGCTTTCCAGATGGATATAGATAACATTTCGTCCCTTTGCGAGACCAAAGGTTTCAGGGTTTGGTTGTGCATAATGGCTAGCAACATACTCTTCAACTGGCTTCAAATCAACTTCAGAAGCCTTTGAGCGTTCTTTATTGGCCATGTAGGTCTGGTTGGCACTGTAACCCAAGAAGGCAGGCAAACCAAGAGCACGAACCACATAGTAGTTGGAGAACCCACGCGTCAACAATTCTGGGCGGTCAATCTCGGCCAAGAAAAGATTGGCTGAGAAGAGCATGGCAGAGAGCGAAGTCACTGCAAAACTTGCCCGCTTGTTAAAGGGACGGCGATCTAGTTTGACCAATTTCTTTAAGAAGAGGAAAGCTAGAATCGGGAAGTCTAAAACATAGATAATATCCCAGGGACGGAACAATTCTAAGGCTGCAGCTCCAAGACCAGCGGAAACCTTACTAGAGGCCAGCATGGTATTAACCGTCACGAAGTCTGTAAACTCACGATAATAAATCGAGTTGGAAATCAACCAGATAAATAAAATGACATAGATGCTAAAAGATAGCAAATAAAAGAGTTTGGTTCTCTTAATATAAAAAGCGAGACCAATCAATAAGAGGCTTAACGGTATCGGGTTAATGACTGCGAGAAAAACCTGATAGAAGCCTTGAATATCTAAATTAAAGTCTACTGTATAGGCCCACATGGTTTTAAACCAATAAAGCAACAGTAGGGTAAAGACAAATCCTAGTCTGGTACTCATAGCATCGAGTATCGTTTTGGTAATTTTTTTCACAAAAATATACTTCCTTGCCTTATTTCCTAAAAATTTTCTTACAACAGTATACCATAATTTAAAACGTTTTGAAAATAAAGCAAGTGGATAATGAAGGAATGAAAGTCGAGGATTGAGATTTGTCATCCATTACTAAACAAAAAGAGAGAGAATGTTCAAAGTGATGGTGAAGCCTATGTTATTAATCGAATTTTTAAAGAAGAGACTTTGTGAATTTTTGAAAATTTTGATACAATAGAGAGTATGAAAAAGCTGACAATTAACCGACAAGTTGAGAAGAAAATCCATAAAGGTTATAAGATTTTAGAAAAGATTGACTTTGGTCAACTTCCCTTTGACAATGAGGTGGTTGAGCTGGTCACAGCTTCGGGTCATTTTCTAGGGACAGGCTATCTTTCAGAGCAAAACAAGGGTCTTGGTTGGGTCATTTCTACCAAGAAAATCACCTTGGATCAGGCTTACTTTAGTCAGCTATTTGCTAAGGCCAAGTCCAAGCGCCAGTCTTACTATCAGTCGGAATTGGATACAGCTTTTAGAATTTTTAATCAAGAAGGCGACGGATTTGGTGGCTTGACCATTGATCTCTATGGAGATTATGCCGTCTTTTCTATCTACAATGCCTTTGTTTATCAAATCAGAGAGTTGCTTGTTGCAGCTTTTCAAGAAGTCTTTCCAGAGGTTTTGGGAGGATATGAAAAAATCCGTTTCAAGGATCCAGATTATGAGTCAGCCCATCTTTTTGGTCAAGAAGCTCCAGAGCATTTTTTGATTTTGGAAAATGGTGTTCGCTACCAAGTCTTTCTGAATGATGGCTTGATGACAGGGATTTTCTTGGACCAACACGATGTGCGTGCTAGTTTAGTAGATGGCTTAGCTGCAGGTAAATCCTTACTCAATATGTTTTCCTACACGGCGGCTTTTTCGGTAGCAGCGGCTATGGGAGGAGCAGTAGAAACGACTTCTGTAGATCTGGCAAAGCGGAGTCGCGAACTATCCGAAGCCCATTTTGTGGCAAATGGTTTAGAACTGAATCACCACCGCTTTATTGTGATGGATGTTTTTGATTATTATAAGTATGCCAAGCGTCATGGTTTGACTTATGATGTGATCGTTCTAGATCCTCCGAGTTTTGCTCGCAATAAGAAGCGTACCTTCTCAGTTGCGAAGGATTACCACAAACTGATTGAACAGTCCCTAGAGATTTTAAATCCAAATGGTATTTTGATTGCAAGTACGAATGCTGCCAATGTCAGTCGGGATAAATTTAAGAAAGAAATTGAAAAGGGCTTCAAAGGCCAAAAACATCGCTATATCAGTGAAGTTGGACTTCCAGCTGATTTTCGATACAATGAAAGGGAAGAAAGTAGTAATTACTTGAAAGTATTTACGATTAAGGTGGATCAATGAAATTAGTCGTTTCTGTAATGCCAAGAAATTTTGAAGAAGCACAGGCCATTGATGCCAGTCGTTATCAAGATGCAGATGTGATTGAATGGCGTGCGGATTACTTGGACAAAAATGATATTTTACAGGTTGCGCCTGCCATCTTTGAAAAATTTGCAGGCCGTGAAATTTTATTTACGCTACGGACACGGGAGCAGGGAGGAGAAATTGAACTTTCTGGTGAAGAGTACGTAGCCCTTATCCATGATATCAACAACATCTACCATCCGGATTATGTCGATTTTGAGTACTTTGGTCATCAGGTCGAGTTTAATCAGATGATGGATTATTCCAATCTTTGCTTAAGCTACCATAATTTCCAGGAAACCCCTGAAAATTTGATGGAAATTATGTCTGAATTAACGAGTCTTACACCAAAGCTGGTTAAAGTTTCGGTTATGGCCCAAAGTGAGCAGGATGTTCTGGATCTAATGAACTATACACGTGGCTTTAAGACGCTTAATCCTGAACAAGAGTTCGTAACCATTTCTATGGGGAAAATCGGCCGAATCTCTCGTATCGCTGCCGATTTAACCGGTTCTGTTTGGTCCTATGCTAGCGTTGGAGAGCAAAGTGCACCAGGTCAAATTAGCTTGTCCAGCATGCACAAGATTCGGGAGATCTTAGATGAAGATTGACGGCTATACGCGAATGGCGGCCGTGATTGCCAAGCCCATTCGTCATAGTATCTCACCCTTTATTCACAACCATGCTTACCAACTAACCGCTACCAATGCGGTCTACCTTGCTTGGGAAGTGGAAGAAGAACAAGTCGAACAAAGTCTTCAACAGTTACGGGCACTGGATATGTTGGGCGCTAATATTTCCATGCCTTACAAGAAAAAGGTCTTGCCATTTTTAGATCAGGTAGATGGAAGTGCACAACTTATTGGTTCGGTCAATACGGTTGTTCAGAAAGATGGTCGTTTAACAGGCTACAACACAGACGGACTTGGTTTTCTAAAGAGTCTCCCCAAGACTTTTTCGATAAAGAATAAGAAACTTGTCCTTTTAGGAGCAGGTGGTGCTGCGACTGCTATTGTTGTAGAGGCCAGTCGGCAAGGAGTTGGCGAGATTCATTTATTTGTTCGTCCAGAAAGCTTAGATAAGTATCAGGCTATCTTTGCTCCACTATCTGAAGCTCTTGCTGTTTCAATTGTTCTTCATGACTTATCCAGTCGGGATCAGTTAAATGCAACGATAGAGGGGACCGATTTATTGATCAATGCTACAGGAATAGGAATGGACGGGTCTTCTCTCCCTATTCCGAAAGACTTTATCTTTCCTAAAGGTTGTCTAGTGGCTGATTTAGCTTATTTTCCTGCCAAGACACCATTTCTTCAATTAGCAGAAGAACAAGGGGCAAAAACCTTAAATGGCTTGGGAATGCTCTTCCAACAAGCTACCGTTGCCTTCGAACTGATGACGGATAAAACTTTCCCGGAAGAGGAAGTCTGGCAAGCTTTGAAATTGGAATACCCAGATTATGTATTAGAAAAATGATGGAAGAAAACAGAAAAACTTAATCAAGTATGCTCTGTTTTCTATTTTTATACAATAGTGAAATTGTAATCTTTTTCACATGGATTTGAAAGGAGATACTTATGAAGGTGAATGTTGATCTACCAAAGAATGGTTATGAGATTGTCATTGAGAATGGAGCGATCCAAAAGGTTGGAACCTGGCTCAGTCATTTATGGGAAGCTCAAAAAGTAGCAGTCATAACAGACAATCATGTAGGATCTCTTTATGCAAGTCAGGTGGTAAAAAGCCTTGAAAGTGAAGGATTTACAGTAATTAGCTATGAGTTCCTAGAAGGAGAAGCTAGTAAAAATCTGACGACCGTTCAAAAAGTCTATGAATTCTTAGCCAAGAATGGCATGACACGATCAGACGGCATTCTCGCTCTTGGAGGTGGTGTTGTTGGTGATCTAGCTGGCTTTGTAGCTTCTACCTATATGCGAGGGATTCATTTCGTCCAAGTACCAACTAGTTTGACGGCTCAGGTTGACTCCTCTATCGGAGGTAAGACCGGAGTCAATACACTCTATGCTAAGAACATGGTAGGAACCTTTGCCCAACCGGATGGGGTATTGATTGACCCTGAAGTGTTGCGGACTCTTGGCCAGCGCGAGTTGATCGAGGGCATGGGGGAAGTCATTAAGTACGGTCTCATCGAAGATCCTGCCTTATGGGAAGAACTGGATCAAATGGATGGCTCCATTGAGTCTATTTATGAGCATGCAGAATCCCTGATTGCCCATTCCTGTCAAGTCAAGCGCAAGATGGTCGTCGAAGATGAGCTAGACCAAGGCATTCGCCTATATCTAAATTTTGGTCATACCCTTGGCCATGCGATCGAAGCAACAGCCGGTTATGGCCAGGTCATGCACGGGGAAGCCGTAGCGATTGGAATGGTGCAAGTTACTAAGGTGGCCGAAGCTAAGGGATTGGTTCAAGCCGGTTTAACGCAGGCTATTCGTCAAATGTGTCAAAAATTTGGCTTACCAGTAGAATTCCATACTTGGGATAAGGAAAAGCTTTATCAGGCCTTAACCTTGGACAAGAAGGCGAGGGGCAATCAATTGAAACTCGTTTTGGTACCAGAAATTGGAACTTGTCAGATCCATCCAGTCCCATTGGAAGAAATGAGAGACTTCTTAAACTAGAAAGCGACAAAGGAGATAGCATGCGTTATTTAACAGCAGGAGAATCACACGGACCACGACTTACAGCTATTATCGAAGGAGTGCCAGCAGGGCTCCCTTTGACAGCTGATTATATCAACGTCGAATTAAAACGTCGCCAGGGTGGCTACGGTCGTGGAGCACGAATGAAGATTGAAAGCGATCAGGTCGAGATCACGTCAGGTGTTCGCCATGGCTTAACCATGGGAGGGCCTATCACCTTGAATGTCACCAATCTAGACCATCAAAAATGGCTGGAGATTATGTCTGTTAGTGATGTGGAGGAAAAGAAGAAGGGGCTCCGGAAAATTACCAAGCCTCGTCCAGGCCACGCTGATTTGGTCGGCGGAATCAAGTACCGTTTCGATGACTTACGAAATTCTTTGGAAAGATCATCCGCTCGGGAAACAACCATGCGGGTAGCAGTAGGTGCAGTAGCCAAACGTCTATTGGAAGAGATTGGGGTTCAGGTAGCCAGCCACATCGTCAATTTCGGTGGCATCGAAGTAGAGGTTCCGGAAAATCTAACGGTTTCCCAAATCAAGGAAGCGGTTGCTCAGTCAGAAGTTTCCATCGTCAATCGAGAGCGAGAAGAGGAAATCAAGGCCTATATCGATAGTGTGAAGAAAGAAGGGGAAACCATCGGAGGGATCGTCGAAACGATTGTAGGTGGTGTGCCTGTCGGTCTGGGATCTTTTGTCCAATGGGACAAGAAATTGGATGCCAAAATCGCTCAAGGGGTTGTCTCTATCAATGCCTTTAAAGGTGTAGAGTTCGGTCTAGGCTTTGAAGCAGGTCGTCGCAAAGGCAGTCAAGTCATGGACGAAATTATCTGGTCTGAGCAGGATGGGTATACTCGTCGAACCAATCATCTGGGCGGATTTGAAGGCGGCATGACCAATGGAGAGCCGATTATCGTCCGTGGAGTAATGAAACCAATCCCAACTCTTTATAAACCCCTCATGAGTGTCGATATTGAAACGCACGAACCGTATAAGGCAACGGTAGAGCGAAGTGATCCGACGGCGCTTCCAGCTGCAGGGGTTGTCATGGAGGCTGTTGTGGCAACGGTTTTAGCTACAGAAGTTTTGGACAAGTTCTCTTCTGATAATCTGGAAGAATTGAAGGAAGCTGTCGAGCGTCATCGGGCCTATACCAAAGCTTTCTAACTGGAGAAATAGATGGAAGAAAAGGTTGTTTATATCGTCGGTCTAGGACTGATTGGCGCTTCGTTAGCCATGGGGATCAGGAAAGCTCATCCGCAAGTGACTTTACTAGGCTATAATCGCAGTCAGGCCTCACGGGATATTGCACTTAAGAATGGCATAGTGGATGAGGTGACGGCTGATTTGGAAGAGTTTGCTTCTCGAGCTGATGTCATTATCGTCTCCCTACCTGTCAAGCAAACCATCCAAACCTTTCAGCAACTGGCGAGAATGCCTTTTAAAGAAGGAGTCATTGTAACAGATGTGGGCTCTACCAAGGGGGCCATTGTAGAAGCTGGCGAAAATGCTTTTACACATCTCCCAGTCCGTTTTGTCGGCGGGCATCCCATGGCGGGAAGTCACAAGACAGGAGCTGCCTCAGCTGACTCCACGCTCTTTGAAAATGCCTACTATATTTTTACCCCAACAGCTACGACAGACTCAAGTGCGGTCTTGGAATTGAAGGATTTACTTTCAGGGCTTGGAGCCCGCTTCATCGAGGTAGATCCAATGGAACACGATCGGGTTACTTCCCAGATCAGTCACTTTCCCCACGTATTGGCAGCTACCCTGATGGGACAAGCAGCTGCTTATACAGAAGAGCATGCCCTAGCAGGTCGCTTTGCTGCAGGAGGATTTCGTGATATGACGCGGATTGCAGAGAGTGAGCCCAGTATGTGGACCTCAGTCTTGCTATCTAATCCAGCTGCTGTTCTCGATCGGATAGCGGATTTTCAGGATCGCCTTGAGCAAGTTGCTAAGATGATTCGCCAAGGGCAAGAAGATGCCATTTGGTCCTTCTTTGACCATAGTCGAGAGCAACGGCAGCATATGCAGATCCATAAAAGAGGAGGGGTGGAAAGCACCTTCGATATTTTTGTGGATGTTCCAGACGAAGAAGATGTCATTCTTCGAATCCTGGAGTTGCTTCGTGGTACCTCCTTGGTCAATATTCATATCAATGAAGAAAACCGGGAAGATGTCTACGGGATTCTTCAGATTTCCTTTAAGACGGCTGCTGATCAAGCGCGAGCTGAAGCCCTGATCACCGAGCAAACGGATTATAGTGTGGCGATCAAATAGTAGGTCCTAGGTAGGATTTTTACAAAAATAGCAGTTTCTACCACAAGATCTACCAGAATCTTTGTATAATAGAACAAAACCAAATCGTTAAGGAGAAATCACATGTCAAATATTTATGATCTAGCCAATGAGTTGTCACGCGGAATTCGTGACTTACCAGAATACAAGGCTGTCCTTGCTAGTAAGGAAGCCATTGATGCCGATGCTGATGCAAAAGCATTATTCGGAGACTACCTGGCTTTCCAACAAGAAATTCATGGAGTCATCCAGTCTGGACAAATGCCAACTGAAGACCAACAAAAGAAGATGCAGGACTTTGCTGGAAAATTACAAGGAAACCCAATTGTGAATGAATTTTTCACCAAACAACAGCAATTGTCTGTTTATCTAGGAGATATTGAACGGATTATTTTTGATCCAGTTCAAGATTTATTTAAATAAGGGAGAGAGAGTGGGACAGAAATCGATAATTCGTTAGAATTCGATTTCGTAGTCCCACCTCCGCATAGTTGAGTAGGGCTGTAAAAGCTGATGAAATCAGCGTAGTAGAGCCCACTCAACCACTGCGTCTTGCTCAACAATCCAAAGACAATTGAGAGGCTAGGACTTTAGTCCCAGCCTCTTTCGTTTCTCTTCTTAGAGGACCTTCCAAGTGAACGTTGAAAATGGCTGCTTTTTATGGTAAAATTTTTAGAAAAGCTTGAAGGGGTAAGCCATGAAATTACAAACGAATTGTAAGGGTTTAAATGGAATCATTCGTGTTCCAGGGGATAAATCGATCAGTCATCGTTCGATTATCTTTGGTAGCCTTGCGCATGGAACCACTAAGGTTTATGATATCCTCCGTGGTGAAGATGTCTTATCCACTATTCAAGTATTTAGAGACCTAGGCGTTTCTATCCAAGATGATGGTCAAGTGATCACCATCGAGGGAAAAGGTTTTGAAGCCTTTCAACAACCTAAGAATGATCTGGCTATGGGGAACTCAGGCACCTCTACTCGATTGATAGCGGGTGTCTTAGCAGGAAGTCCATTCCCAGTCACCATGGTTGGAGATGACAGCTTGTCTAAACGGCCAATGGATCGAGTGGCGATCCCCCTTCGAGAGATGGGAGTCACTGTCCAGGGTCAAACAGATCGAGACATTTTGCCCCTTCACCTTCATGGAACAAAAGAGTTACAACCCATCCACTATTCATTACCGGTAGCCTCTGCTCAGGTCAAGTCGGCTCTTCTATTTGCAGCTATGCAAGCAGAAGGAGAGTCAGTCATTCTAGAGAAAGAACTGACACGGAATCACACCGAAGATATGATCCAGCAGTTCGGTGGCCAGATCAGCGTGAAGGGCAAAGAAATTCGCCTGCATGGGCCTCAAAGCTTCCAAGCCTGTGAGGTGACGGTACCAGGTGATATTTCCAGTGCAGCCTTTTGGTTGGTAGCTGGTTTGATTGTCCCTAATAGTCAAATTCGTCTAGAGAATGTCGGGATCAATGAGACCCGTACAGGTATCCTAGAGGTTATCGAAAAAATGGGAGGCAAGCTTCAAATCTTGGATGTTGATCCCCTTGCTAAGGCTGCGACGCTTGTCGTAGAGACTTCCGACCTCCATGGAACAGAAATTTCGGGTGATTTGATTCCTCGCTTGATAGATGAGCTTCCAATTATTGCTCTTCTGGCAACTCAAGCTTCTGGCCAAACCATTATCAAAGATGCTGAAGAATTGAAAGTCAAGGAAACAGATCGTATCCAAGTAGTGGCAGATAGTCTAAATGCTATGGGAGCAACCATCACACCAACAGAGGATGGGATGATCATTGAAGGGAAAACGCCCTTACATGGTGCTTGCCTGCAAACCTTTGGTGACCACCGGATCGGTATGATGGGAGCTATTGCAGCCCTGCTTGTAAGCGATGGTGAAGTGGAGCTTGCGCGTGCTGAAGCTATTAATACCAGCTATCCTACCTTCTTTGCAGATTTAGAAAAGGTGTCTCATGCCTAAAGTATTACTCGGCTTTATGGGAGCAGGGAAAACGACCATTGGCTCTTTATTGGATCCAGCTTTTGCAGATATGGATGCACTTCTAGTTCAACGCTTAGAAATGCCGATTTCTGACTATTTTGCTCGCTATGGAGAAGACAATTTTCGCCAGCAAGAGTCGCTTTTATTGCAAGAGTTACTCAATCAAGAGAGCTCGGTCATTTCAACTGGTGGGGGCATCGTCCTTAAGCCAGAAAATCGTGAGCTTCTCAAGAAGAATGCTTGTAATATTTATTTGCGGATTGATTTTGAGCGGCTTTATCACAGACTGGCTGCAGATTCTGCAACTAAGCGCCCTCTCTTTCTTAATAAAAAACCAGAAGAGTTTCGTGCCTTGTATGAGCAACGCCTGCCCCTTTATGAAGAAGTAGCCACACATGTGATTGATGTTGCTGATAAGACACCAGAAGAAATTGTGGAGATCATCCGATGCTTGTAGCTTATCTCGGTCCTAAGGGATCCTTTACCCATCATGTAGCCCTTGAAAGTTTTGAAGAGGCTACCTTGTGCCCATACGGCTCTATCACAGAAGTGATTAAAGCGTATGAGTCTGCCCAAGTTGATTATGCAGTTATCCCTGTTGAGAACTCTATCGAAGGTAGTGTTCATGAGACGATTGACTACCTCTTTCACCAGGCTCATTTTCAGGCTATTGCAGAAGTGGTCTATCCCATTAAGCAACAACTCTTGGCAGTTAAGCAGGATCAAGCCATTGAGGTGATCTATTCGCATCCTCAAGCATTAGCGCAAGGGAAAGCCTATGTCCAGGAGCATTTCCCTCAAGCCAGACTAGAGATGACAACTTCGACTTCCTATGCGGCTCGATATGTCTCTCAACATCCGGAACTTCCTATTGCAGCCATTGCGCCTTTGGAGGCCAAGGATGAATATGGTTTGGAAGTGGTAGCCAGTAATATTCAAGAGATGGATCAAAATTTCACCCGCTTTTGGATCCTTGGTGAGCGACCTTTTGAAGGCAGCCGCTCGCTGAAGAAAGCTGCTAGTAAGGATAGTTTGGCCATTACCTTACCAAGTAATATTGCGGGCTCCTTATGCCAGGCCCTATCTACATTTGCTTCAAGAGAATTAAATTTAACAAAAATTGAAAGTCGTCCTTTAAAGACGGCCCTAGGGGAGTATTTTTTTATCATCGATGTGGTGGATGCTGACGAACCGCTGTTTGCATCCGCCTATCAAGAACTGGAGTCCCTGGGGGTATCTATCAAAACCTTAGGCCACTATTGGGTCTATGTGCTAAACGACAATGAAACGGAGAACGTATGAGTAGAGAATCAGAAAACCTATCCTATCATGAACAAAAAAGATTGGATTATCTTTATTCCAACTACCATTACCTAAATGAAAAGGAGCAGTTGGAATATAAGTATTTAAAAAATAAATCAGAGGGACGATTCCAAGACGATCCCGTTTCAGAAAGAGCAGAAGAGCCTGTTGCACCTTCAAGTAAAAGAGAAGACAATTCTGACGAATTACCAGTCTATCCATCACGTAGCCGGAAGGGCAAACCCAAAACCAATAAAAAGAATCGAGAGGAAGTAGCCGCTCTTCCCAAGCGTAAGAAGGGAAGAAAAATTCGCTTCAAACGTATTTTAAAATGGATAGCCATCTTCTTCTTATTGGTCATCGGTGGGATGGTCTTTATGTTTCTCAAAGGCTTGAATAGTAAACCTGGTGGGACCAATGCCCAACCAGCTGTTAAAGAATATTTCAACGGCCAGAAGACCAAAGACGGGGTCAATATCCTGATCTTGGGAACAGATGGTCGGATCGGGGAAAGCTCGTCTGAGACGCGTACAGACTCCATCATGGTGGTCAATGTCAACAACAAGGACGGAAAGGTGAAATTGGTCAGCTTCATGCGAGATACTCTGGTTCATATCGATGGCGTGAGCCAACAAACGGATCCAGAATATCAAGATTACTATGACCAGAAGCTGAATACGGCCTTTACCATTGGAGAGCAGAATAACAACCAAGGAGCAGAGTTGGTCCGTCAAATGCTTAAGGATAACTTTGACATTGATATCCAATACTATGCCATGGTCGATTTCCAAACCTTTGCGACAGCTATCGATACTCTCTTCCCGAATGGAGTGGAGATGAATGCTCAGTTCTCCACCATTGATGGTGAAACTGTCTCTGAGGTTGAAGTCCCTGATGACTTGAATATGAAGGATGGGGTCGTTCCTCAACAGACCATCAAGGTTGGAAAACAACGGATGGATGGCCGGACCCTCCTCAACTATGCTCGTTTCCGTAAAGATGATGAGGGTGACTTTGGTCGGACCCGTCGCCAACAAGAGGTTATGTCTGCTATCATGCACCAAATCAAGGATCCAACCAAGCTCTTTACTGGATCTGAAGCACTAGGAAAGGTCTTCGCTATGACCTCAACCAATGTACCCTTCTCCTTCCTATTGACCAATGGGATTGGCTTAGTTGGAAGTGCCAGTAAGGGGATTGAACGCATCACCATCCCAGAAAATGGGGATTGGGTCGATGCCTATGATATGTATGGCGGCCAAGGTCTCCTAGTGGATTTTGAAGCTTACAAAAACAAATTGTCCCAAATGGGCTTAAGATGATATAATTAAGGGATAGGAATTTTGAAAACTCCATCCCTTTTAATTTGTAGAAAGATTGAACACCATGTTAAAGAAAAACGAAATTGTAACGGTTGAGATTGTCGATTTGACACACGAAGGAGCAGGAGTGGCTAAGGTCGATGGCCTGGTCTTTTTTGTGGAGAATGCCCTGCCAGGAGAAGTCATCCGCATGCGCGTGCTCAAGGTCAACAAGAAAATCGGCTACGGTAAAGTAGAGGAGTACCTAGAAAAGTCCCCTCACCGCAATGAAGAACTAGACCTGGCTTACTTACGAACTGGAATTGCTGACTTGGGTCACCTAGCTTATCCGGAGCAACTGAAATTCAAGGCCAAGCAGGTCAAGGATAGCCTCTACAAGATTGCAGGAATATCTGATATGGAAGTACCCCTGACCTTGGGGATGGACCACCCTGTCCAATACCGCAACAAGGCCCAAGTCCCTGTTCGTCGGGTCAATGGTCAGGTCGAGACAGGCTTCTTTCGAAAGAACTCTCATGTTTTGATGCCGATTGAAGATTTTTATATCCAAGATCCAGTCATTGACCAAGTGGTCTTGGCGCTTCGGGATTTGATTCGTCGGTTTGACCTCAAGCCTTATGATGAAAAAGAAACATCTGGCTTGATCCGCAATCTGGTGGTCCGCCGAGGCCACCATTCTGGAGATATTATGGTCATTTTGGTCACTACTCGTCCCAAGGTTTTCCGTGTAGACCAGTTGATCGAGCAGTTGATCAAGCAATTCCCAGCCATCAAATCTGTCATGCAAAACATCAATGACCAGAATACCAATGCTATTTTTGGAAAAGAATGGTGTGTTCTCTATGGTCAAGACTATATTACGGATAAAATGTTGGGAAATGATTTCCAAATCTCTGGACCAGCCTTTTATCAGGTCAATACCGAAATGGCAGAGAAGCTCTATCAGACAGCCATTGACTTTGCGGAGTTAAAAGAAGACGATGTGGTGATCGATGCTTATTCAGGAATCGGAACTATTGGATTATCTGTCGCTAATCATGTTAAGGAAGTTTATGGTGTCGAAGTCATTCCCGAAGCAGTGGAGAATAGCCAGAAGAATGCTAGTCTAAATGGCATCACCAATGCCCACTATGTCTGCGATACAGCAGAAAATGCTATGAAGAATTGGCTCAAGGAAGGCATCCAGCCAACCGTGATCTTGGTTGACCCACCACGAAAGGGCTTGACCGAAAGCTTCATCAAAGCAAGTGCCCAAACAGGTGTCAGCCGTATCGCCTATATCTCCTGTAATGTCGCCACAATGGCGCGTGATATCAAACTCTATCAAGAGTTTGGCTATGAATTGAAGAAAGTCCAGCCGGTGGATCTTTTTCCACAAACGCATCACGTAGAATGTGTAGTGTTGCTACAACGAATAAGTGGGTGAAAATCTTTGATTTTAAGCTATTTTACAAGCATTTTGTATTCGTAGATAAAGGCGATTTTGACGTCAAAAAGTCCTGTAAGCAACCTATAGCAATTTTGCTTGGAGGGCAAAGTGGTGCCGGTAAGACTACAATTCATCGTATTAAACAGAAAGAATTTCAAGGAAATATTGTTATCATAGATGGCGATAGTTTTCGTTCTCAGCATCCACACTATTTAGAACTGCAGCAAGAATATGGCAAAGATAGTGTAGAATACACCAAAGATTTTGCAGGTAAAATGGTAGAGTCTTTAGTAACAGAATTGAGTCATTTGGGATACAATCTTTTGATAGAGGGAACTTTACGAACGATTGATGTTCCAAAGAAAACAGCACAACTCTTGAAAAGTAGGGGATATGAAGTACAATTAGCCTTGATTGCGACAAAGCCTAAGCTGTCCTATCTGAGCACCCTTATCCGATACGAAGAACCATACGCTATCAATCCAAATCAATCACGTGCAACTCCAAAAGAACATCATGATTTCATTGTAAATCATCTAGTTGATAATACACGGCAATTTGAAGAACTAGCTATCTTTGAAAGAATTCAAATTTACCAACGAGATAGAAGTTGTGTATATGATTCAAAAGAAAATACAACTTCAGCAGCAACCGTTCTTCATGATTTACTATTTGGAGAATGGAATCAAGTGGAGAAAGAGATGTTGAAAGTGGGGGAAAAGAGACTTAATGAATTACTTGAAAAATAAACAATTTATATTTTTAGGAGAGTAGAAGTGAGAGGGTTTAATAACAAGATAAAGTCTGTTTATCAAGAACTAACAAATTCCAAAGAGAAATTCGGTAGCTTTCACAAGACTTTAATTCATTTGCATACACCTGTTTCTTATGATTACAAGCTATTTTCTAATTGGACTGCAACGAAATATAGAAAAATTACTGAAGATGAACTATATGATATATTTTTTGAAAATAAGAAAATAAAAGTTGATAAGACAATTTTTTTTAGTAATTTTGATAAGGTTGTTTTTTCTAGTTCAAAAGAATATATTAGTTTTCTTATGTTAGCAGAGGCAATCATAAAAAATGGAATAGAAATAGTTGTAGTAACTGATCATAATACTACCAAAGGTATTAAAAAGTTGCAAAAGGCAGTCTCAATCATAATGCAAACTTATCCGAATTATGATATACATCCTCATATTTTACATGGAGTAGAAATTAGTGCAGCGGATAAACTGCATATTGTATGTATATATGATTATGAACAAGAATCATGGGTTAATCAATGGTTAAGTGAAAATATTATAAGTGAGAAAGATGGAAGTTATCAACACTCATTAACTATAATGAAAGATTTCAATAATCAAAAAATAGTTAACTATATTGCTCATTTCAACAGTTATAACATTTTGAAAAAAGGTTCTCACTTATCAGGTGCATATAAACGAAAAATTTTTTCTAAAGAAAATACACGATTTATTGGTGTTAAAAATATAAATTCTGTTGAAGGGTCTAGAAATAAACTATTAGCAGATTTTAATTGTGAGCCCAACTTTCTATTAGATAATGATTCTCACGATATTGATTCACTCGGGAAGAATAATCTATGGTTGAAAGGTGGAAAAATTTCTTTCAAGATGTTTCAAGAAGCATTGTTTGATTATAACGTATCAGTTAGTTTATGTGAGCCAAGCTTGAAACAAAAGTCTTATATAAAAGGATTATATATAGAAAATCGTGGGGGGAATAGAAGTTTTCTTGCGGGTGATAAGTTAAAAAAAGATAAAGACTTCTTTTTAACATTTTCACCATCTATGAATTGTTTAATTGGAGGGAGAGGTACAGGAAAAAGCACATTAATTGATATGTTACAATTTGTACTTTCTCAAAATTGTGATAAGCAAAGCAAATTGGAATTTCTATGTAACCATGCAAATGCTTTTGTACTCTATGTTTTAGAAGAAACTGAATACATTATTGAAGTTAGTTTACCAGATGTCAAACAAGAAAATAAGGATAATATTTTACAATATTATGGGCAAAATCGAGAGAATAAGTTTGGCTATTCTTATAGATTTGATTCTGACTCTGTTAAAGAATGGACACGATCTCAGTACACAAAAGTTTATAAAGTTGAAGGTAATTATTTTAAATTAGTTGATAAAACTAGAATTTTAGAGAAAATGTTTGATAGGAGATATTCTGTTAATGAGTTAGTTAGAACAGCGGACGGTGAAAAAATTACAGAATTTATTTCCGATTTAATGATTAAAAATAAAAAATTACCGAGACCAGACTATGGGCTAAGAACTCAGACACTCGAATCGTTTGAAGTAAAATTAAAGGAACTAGATGAATATTTAAAAGAGCGGAAGCAATTAATACTCGAAATAATTGAGGATTTTAATAAAACTCAGATTGGTAAGTTAAGAATTTGTTATGAGCAAATTGATAAATGGGAAGAACCACATTTGGAAAGTTGTCTTTTCAAGAATAATTCATTTCCACGTTCTTCGTTTGAAAACTATAGAATTAGTATGCAAGATGTAACAGAAGTTTTGTATCTTATCTATCGAGAGCTAGGAATGAAAGAATTTGTTAAAGTCATTGTAAGACAAAGTATTCCAAATAAGTATTTTATTATTTTAAAAAGTATCTCTGAGGATAATTTTGCAAAAAAAGAAAATAAATGGAGAGATAAGTCTGAAATTAATGAATACAACATTACGCATTTAAAAACGAGTATCTACTCTTTAATTGAAAATAGTAGTTTATTAAATGAATTTAAAAGAGTTTTAAAAGCGCATGTAGCTAATGAAAGGCTATTTTTGGAGTTTAATATTAACTCTAAAGAAACCTCACAACAACTTGATATCCTCTATAAAGAAGTTGGTGTATTAAGTTTGGGACAAAAGGTTGTAGCAATGCTTGATTTTTTATTAGCATATAGTGATTATTCTAAAGACTTCAGACCATTGATTATTGATCAGCCTGAAGATAATCTAGACAATCGATATATTTACAGGCATTTAGTCCAGCAGTTTAGAGATGTGAAAGCTCAACGACAAATTATTTTAGCAACACATAATGCTACAATTGTAACAAATTCAATGGCAGATCAAGTTGTTATTATGGAGTCAGATGGAGTTAATGGATGGATTGAATCACAGGGATATGTTAGTGAAAAATATATAAAAAATCATATCATCAATCAATTAGAGGGGGGAAAAGATTCCTTCAGACATAAAATGTCTATATATGAGACGGCTTTATCAGAGTAGAGCAAGAAAAAGTAGGTTAGAAATTTAGCCTACTTTTTTCTTTGTTCGACAGGCATACTATTGGAATAACAAGAACTAATCCTATGGTGGTTAAAGATTAACTACCTTTATGTTACTGATTAATATATTTGTCATAGTGCTCTTGGTAATGTGCTTTTATATTATGTTCTCCTAAAATTTCAAACACCTGAAGTGCTTGTTTCATCTTTTCGATTCCGTTCGCATGATTGCGCTTAAATTCAAAATACCCACACGTATATAAGAAGACGGTTTGTTCATAATAGTTTAATTCATTGTTTAGTAATTTTTTTACTTCTTTGATTAGAAAACTACAATTTTGAAATTCTTCATTATCAATACTAACAATTAGGCAATTGATTGCTAATTGTGTAACAAGCCGTTTATTTGTCTTGTTCAAAGATGAATAGAGATAATTTTTTAACATTTCTATAGTTAATAGGAAAAAGGAGTTATAATTAATTGTTCTTACACAGTTACCTAATAAGATAATTTCATAGTAACCCCAGTTTTCAACTTTAAAAAGATAATCTGTAAGCTGTAATAATTCCTCGTCCGAGGGGAGAAAATTTTTATTTGTGGTATAGAGAATCGATTTTACCATTGTCTTTTCATAAGGACCCAAGTTAAAACTTGAAGAGTTTGATAGTAATTCAATAATACTAGCAAAATTTTTTGAGGAGTAGTGTTTTCGAATATATTGCACCAAGTTAGCGAATGATCCAGTTCTAGTAGAATTATTGTCATGAAGAATAATAAATTCATCCAAAGTTATATGTAATTTATCTAAAATATTGATTAGTCGAATACAAGATATTTCTGATTCTCCCCGTTCAAATCTAGAGATTTGAGATTTAGATAAATTACTATCAGCAATTGAACATAAACTGATTTGCTTTCCTTTTCGAATTTTTCTGAGTGTTATACCAAGTTTTGATTTCATATTTCCCATTTTCCCAACAAAATTTCAAAGGTTTTTTATTTATTATACAATAAATAAAAATAAAGGGATGTTCAGTATGAAAAAACTTTTAAAATTTACATGAATATTGTTATTGATTATGGATATTATCATTATAGTCGGAGGTTGAATCTTACCTGTACAGGTAAGTATTTAGTTATAACTAAATACTTATTTTGGATTATTATGAAATAGACGGTATTTGTTATCTTGATTTTAGAGTAACTGGCGAGGATGTATATTTCATTGAGTTAGAAACTATGTATGGTTTAAGTGAAAATAGTGCGGTATCAACTCTTGCAAAGAGGTTTGGAATAAGTCTTACCGATTTAATAAAAGTGATATTCATCATGGTTTAACTAGAAAGAAGGGACATTTTGGATATTAACAAGAAAACGTTTTATACAATAACTTTTGGTGAATTTATATCAAATATTGGAGATAGATTTCAGAAAATTGCTTTTCCAATCTTAATTTACCAAGAATTTCATTCGTCTTTTGCAATGGGAGGAATGGTGATTATTGAATTGCTACCTCAATTCTTCTTGGGATTTGTTATGGGTTACTTATTAGATAATTTCAATAAGAAAAATATACTATTATGGTCTACATTAATACCTGCATTATTATGTAGTGTAATACCGATATTATCTAAATATTCAGTTTCTATATTTTTTTACTACGTTATTGCATTTTTGATACCTTTATTTTCGACACTTTTTCAAACAGGATTCTCAGTCATTACTCCTGCCTTATTTGAGAAGGAAGAATTGCAAAAATATAATTCTCAGTTTCAAGGTGTCCGAACTATTTCAAAATTAGTTTCTCCAGCTATAGCAGGGGTACTAATGTTAAAGTTTAATATTAATAGCATTTTTTTTATTAATAGTGCTTCTTTCTTGTTATTATTTCTTTCAATACTAATTTCATATATTCCAGATCAAGAACACAAGGAGAATGGTAATGATGATATAAAAGAAATTTTTGTAGGTTTTAAAGAGAACTTTACAAATATTAAATTGAGGATTTCTTTACTCTTTACTATTGTTGTGAATATCGCTATGTTAGGTTTCAATGCAACGATTATTATTTATTTACAGGATCAATTAAAATTATCAAATAGTCTTGTTGGGATTGTTTACTCAATTGCTGGATTTGGAAGTTTGATAGCAGTAACCTTTCTTTCTACTTTTTTGAATAAGAAGGATGCTTTTATCTTGATGAATATATCAATGGCAACCATCCCACTTGTCATTATGGCGAGTGGAATAGTAGAAAATTGGATATTCTTTGGAATTTGTTATTCAATTTTGAGTGGATTAATTACAATAGCTTCTGTTTCGATTACAACAATACAGCAACAAGAAAGTACTGTGTATAATATTGGAAAGATACTTTCTAGTTCTTTTGTAATAGCTACCATTTTTGCACCTTTTGGAGGGATATTGGCCGCTTATTTTAATTGGCTTCTAAACCCGAGATTAAGTCTAGTTATTTTGGGATTACTAAGTAGTTTATTGGTTATTCTTATAAAGAGTTATGAAAAAAAATTAAGGGGAGATAAATAAGATGAATGAAAAATACCTATTTAATTATGAATAATCTAGGTATTAGCCTTTATAAAAGACAATTCTAAGTTATAAATTCAAAAAAATATCACAATTATTTGCTAAAAAATATTAACAATAGCTTATTATAATGCAATAATCAATTTATGAGTAGTTTATACAGGGTTGGCGAAATTGGTAAACGCGCCTATGATACAGGTGGGTTCGAATGAGTGTCTATTGGAGGGTCAAGTCCTTCACCCCTCATATGAAATATTTTTTAATTGTAGTAATGCTTTATAATAAGTTTTACTGTTTTTTATTTTATTGAGGTAAATCAAATGAATATTGTAGTTTTATATGGTGGTAGGAGTCCTGAGCGGTTAATTTCGGAAGTTTCTTCAGAACAAGTTGCTGAAGCGCTAACTACTGATAATGTAATAAGACTAAATTTAAATGGAATATATATTTTTGGTGATAAAGTCATAAAGAATTTTTCTCAAATCTATAAGTTGTATCAAGAAGGAAGGTTATTGGAATTTGATATTGATCAAGAATTGGAAATAACAGATTCAGTTATTGAAATTTGTAAATTAGCAGATATCGTCTTTTTATCTACACATGGAGGAATTGGTGAAAATGGGAAGTTGCAGGCATTGCTAGATATTTGTAATATAAACTATACTGGTAATGGATATCAAAGTAATGCTTATAAGTTTAGATAAGAAATTATCAAAGCGACTTGTGAGTACAGTTGGAATTAAGGTACCCTATGAGTATATGGATGAAAATGAGTTTGTTTTTCCGTTAGTAATAAAACCGAATGATACTGCTCCAGACTTGGAAGACGAAAAGTGATACCTTAAAAGTGAAGTTGAATAAGATAGTTAGTAAATTAAATTCGTTGTACAAAAAAGAAGAAAAATTAGTTTCAATGAATCTAGATGGAAAAATAAGTGATTCTGTATATGAAGATAAATTCAATCAAATACAAATTGAGAAAGAAAAACTTTTAGAAGGAAAAGTAAACTTAGAAGTAACTTTAAAATCAGAAGTTGATATACAAAGTAGATTAGAGAATTTTAAAGAAATTTTAACTTCACAAAAGACTTTGACGGAGTTTGACAAGGCCATTTTTGAAAGTATCGTTGAAAAAATAATAGTAGGCGGAATAAATTCTGATGGAGAAATTGATCCAGCAATGTTGACTATAATTTTTAAAACAGGAGATTCTTCGACTAAAGATGCAAAATCTTACAAATCTAAAAGAAAGAATGCTAAAATAGAAAATGATAAATTGTGTTTTAATGCCGTAACCGATGACGAAAAAAAGTGTACAAATAAAGAAAACAGCGCATGTCGAGTGTGTAAGTTTGTTAGTGAAATGTGGATAATCGTTCAAAATTCAGACGGACTAGAGATGTATAAGTTGGAATTGTATCAAAATCCTTCTTATAAAGATCTAGTCGCATTTGGGTCCTTAAAAGAAGGAAAAGAATTTGTATCTAAAATAACTGGATAAACTCTAAAAAATGAAAATAATTTTGTTCAAGGTAATAAAGTAGAAATAACGAACATTTAGATGAAAGGTTTAGAGTAAACATGAGTCTCTTATTTGAAGAATTTAAAACCATTTGTTTCCATTTAAATCGAGTCGGAATTACACCGACACTGATGGGTTCTTTGGGATTGGAGTTTAGAACGAAAGAAAATTGGGGGCCGTCTGACATTGACATTCATGTGCCTGGTGACCCTAGAGGTTGGGAAGCACCTGATCATCTCAGAATTTATGACTGGGACAAGATAATGAAAGTGATGAAAGACTTAGGCTACGTCTTAATAGATATTCATGAGCATGAATTCAAAAAGGATCGAGTGAGTGTTGAATTTGGAAGTATCGATTCCTTACCTGATTTTGCAGGAGTTTCGGAATCGGATATAGAGCTTATTCACATTGAAGGCATCACTTTTCGTCTTCCAAGTCTGGAGCAGTATCTAAGTATTTACAAAGCTTCTTCTCAAGACTCCTATCGAAATGATCACAATAACAATAAGGATTTTAAAAAGATCGAGTGGCTGGAAAGACATTTGTAAATTATCATATGAAAAGTAGTAAGTTGTAAGACTGGCTGCTATGTTATTTTTATTATCATTTTTATTGGTTATATAATTTATACTATATTGGCGAGTACTAGAATTAGTAATGAAAAGCAGGTGGAAAATTGTTAAAAGAGCCACAGGAAGTTTTTTGGGGTGGATATCACGCATATTTTTCGGATTTAGATGGATACTATTGGGAAGTTTCATGGGGACCAAATTTTCAATTTGATGAAAATGGACTATTGAAATTTTAGTAATTAAGGGAGATAGCAAAATGGCTTCAAGTAAAGAATATTTAGATTTTATTTTAGAACAATTGTCCGAGTTGGAAGAAATATCATATAGAGCAATGATGGGTGAGTATATAATTTATTATCGAGGGAAAATCATAGGTGGAATTTATGATGATAGATTTTTAGTGAAGCCTGTCAAATCTGCAATAGCGTATATGCCGAATGTAGAATACGAATTACCGTATGAAGGTGCAAAGGAAATGTTATTGGTAGATGATGTTGACAACAAAGAATATTTAACCGGCTTATTTAATTCAATGTATGATGAGTTACCTGCACCAAAACCAAAGAAAAAGAAATAATAAAATCTCAGTTTGTCGAGGTAATACCTTTTAAACGATAACCTTATGCTATTTTTAAAAGGGATGTGGATATGTTCTCTATGACTGAGGATGTTGAGCCGATATCACTGCTTCTTCAAACTGATTGAACAATGATGAACCTAGTGAAAGTTCTACAGTAAGGAGTTTATATATGAAATTCCATGAATTTGGGGATAAGAATTTGCCTTCTATCTTGCTGATACATGGTGGTGGCAGTTCTTGGTGGAATTATCTTCGTCAAGCACGAATCTTGTCGGGAGAATACCGTGTTATTTTACCTACTTTGAATGGTCATGGCGAAGAATATCATCTCGATTATGTTTCAACTGAAGATTCTGCCTTGGAAATCTTGGACTATATCAAAGAGAATTGTGGTGGGAAGCTGTTTGCGATTGGTGGCGTTTCACTTGGTGGTCAAATTGTTATGGAGCTTTTGTCAATAGACAGCGATATAGCTGAGAAAGCCATCATAGACGGGAGCCTCTGTATTCCTCAACCAAGGTTGGCTAAAATCAGCATCTTTCTGGTATATCTATTTGGCAAACTGATGTTTTGTAAACTCTCTTGTAAACTTCAATTAGGCATGATGGACAAAATCTATCCTAAACTGGCTTATCCAGAGGAGATAAAAGCATATTATTTGGAGGATCTGCAAAGGACACCTATCAAAACATTAGTGACTATTTACAAAACCTATATGGAGCGTTACAAACTTAAGGATACGATTTCTGCTAGCAAGGCGCAGGTTCTGTATATTTATGGTGAAAAAGAATTGAACTGTGTGAAAGCATCGGCAAAATTATTTCAAAAACTGCATCCAAATACGATTTTGTATGAAGCCAAGGGCTATCATCATGGCTATTTGTCAGCTTATCTGCCTCAAGAGTGGATTGATTTGGTGGAGCCGTTTTTAAAGAGCGATTCATTGGAAATGTGTAATGAATCTGATATGTAATAAGGAGGAATCTTATGCTTGGAGCAATAGTTGGAGACATTGTAGGTTCTGTTTATGAATGGGACAACATTAAAACGAAGGACTTTCCATTATTTCGTGAGGACTGCTTTTTCACTGATGATACGGTTATGACCTGTGCTGTTGCTGAAGCCATTATGAATGGCGGTCAGAAGGATGACTTTATTGATGCCATGAAGAAGTATGGTAGGATGTATCCCGATGCAGGTTACGGTGCTAGATTTGGTAATTGGATTGATGGCGACGATCGAGAACCTTATAATAGCTTTGGCAATGGCTCAGCAATGCGTGTTTCCCCATGTGCCTGGGCCATGGATTGTAGCTTCTGTGCACGAACGGGAGCCTGGCCGTCCAGAAGAGCTCTTGCTCGACTTTCTGCAGAAGTGACTCATAACCATCCAGAGGGTGTCAAAGGAGCTATGGCGACGAATGATGCGATCTTTATGTGTCGGTATTATTTTGGAGGTTACAGTGGCGACTACGGAAAACCGATCAACGACAACCCTGCGGAGTGTAAGAGGCTTATCAAGGAACACATAGAGCAAGAGTATGGCTATAACCTTTCTCAATCACTAGATGAAATTCGTCCACATTATCGTTTCAATGAAACTTGCCAGGATACGGTGCCTCAAGCCATCATTGCATTTCTTGAAAGTACAGATTTTGAAGATGCAATTCGAAATGCCATCTCTCTCGGAGGTGATAGTGATACTCTTGCTGCCATCACTGGAAGTATAGCCGAAGCAGCTTATGGAATTCCTGAGTGGATTAAGGACAAGGCCTATACCTATCTAGATGAGACTTTAAAAGATGTGCTCAGACGATGGGAAACGGATATTTTAATAAGCTGATAGTACTTCTTAAACCATAAAAATATTCATTTTCTTACAACGAAAATAAATTCTGCGGCGAAGAGTAAAAACTAGGGAGGTCCCCATGTTAAAATCGAATAAGCTGATTATTTTTTTAATTTCTCTCCCCTTTCTGATGGTCATTGTTTTCTATTCTCTTAGTGAGCATCCTGGATATAGTGATGATGGGAATTTCGTCAGAAATCATGAGGCTGCTATTAAGCGTGAGATCATCGCACATTTAGCTCAGGAAAAGCAGGACATAGAATCTGTGACGCTCTTACCAAATACTGCTAGAGGAGAGTATGATAATGGTGGTGATGTGAGCGGACATTATCATATCTATTTTACAGCCTACGTCAATCATAATCGCGAGCGAACGATAAGCGTAGAACTATTCTTCCCGGATGCCAGCATTCCCCCTTTTACCTTGTTTCCTCCCAACCCTTATAAAGAAAAGGGTCAAGATATGACCAGCTGGTATGTGGAAAGGATTGAAGAATCAGAAGACTATACTGAAGATTGAACATTGCCAGTTTACATAGAATAAGGAGAAAATATGTTTCGTTTTTTCAAGAAAAAAACAGCTAAAAACCATACAAGTGACTTACAAGGAAACACTAAGTCTTTTGAAGAAGGAAGTAACAAAACTAATCAAACTGACCAAGAATTTCTTCACTTTGATCATTTGAATTTTAAGCTAGCGATTATTCAAGTCCTGATGTATGAGGAAGAAGTTCTAAAGCCTGCTTTTGATATTTTTGATTTCGCAGAAGAGTTTAGCGACTTGGATATTGATACTGAAAGCATGGAGATCATCCAACCTGCTTTAGACTATTTTGAAAAGCTCCAAATCCCTAAGGAGTACGCCCAGCATGTCCAAGAGATTGATATGGATGGAGGTAACGAGATTTATATGAATCTGATACCTCAGTGGGACGGTGAAGATGATAGTTTTGATCTAAATGAAGTAAGTGAGGAAGAATTAAAACAGTTTCCGAACTTGGAAGAAGCAACCATCATGAGTAGCAATTTTGAACAAGTCAAAGCAGTTTTTGAGGAAGCTGGTATAGCGGTGGATTTGTTGTAAAAGTAAGGAATAAGGCCAACTGCCAATTGATTTAATTGCTAAATGAGTCTTTGCTACCTTCTACGATTCCGAGAACAATTTCATCTTTAAGCAGTCAGTTTTTATCTGACTCTGACATGAAGTGAAAGCGAGACGAGTTGAAATGTCTTATTTAAAAGCAAAGAATAAGTTTAAGTGGATGGATATGCAGAAGGAATGGTTGGATGAAATCAAGAGCAAGTGGAAGACACTCGATATTGCTTCATACAATTTTATGGACCATGATGAATGGACGGTGGGCGATTATGAGCAATCACCTCTGTGTCAACTAATCTGGGGAGAAATACTATCTCATTTTCTTTCCAAAAAATATGACCAGGCTTATACCTATTCTATAAATAGAAATGTTCTCCTTGTAAAGAGTGATACCACTTGCTTTAGATTTCTTTTTGATGTGATGAACAATGGGAAAGCAAGATACAACCGAAATAAAATTGAAGAAGATAAGAATGGTTGTGAATTTGCCTATCCCTATCATTATATTGGTAACTTTACCCCCATTCCAGGCATGGTTAAATTACCAAGAAGCTTACAATTTATCCATAGGGATTTTAATGAAGATTGGAACCAGATGCTGAAGTATCTGCAAAATCACTGGAAAGAATTCAAGATGGGGGATTTAAGTTTTGATGATTATATCGAAATGACTTTTCAGTCTGCCTATTTTATTGAGAACCAGATCAAGCCAATCTATTCAGTAGAAGACATACGAGTTTTGATTCTTAAACGTGGAGAGGAAATTGAAAGTACCTTTAAGAAAATTTTGGAAAACAAAAACAAGCCTTTCTAGGGCTTGTTTTTTTGATCAATCTTCAACTTCATTGAAGAACTCAAGATCTGGTTTGACATCTACTACAGCATGTAAGAAGAGGATTAATTGTTCATATTTTACAGGTGTAACCATACCTAAATCGAACTCGAATTCTTTCTCTCCCTCTCTAGAAAGTAAGAAGAGATTCTTCGAACGTACCTTTCCGTTACGGACCCACTTGATACGAACCCCGAGTGCCTGAATTTCATTGAGAAAGATAGGATTAACGAATCGTCCATATTGTGTATTGAAGATAGCTTCGCGGTAAAGGTAGAGTTGGTTCAGTTTATCGACAGCAGTCGCATTCTCTTTAAATAATTCCACGTTTTCTTCAAGTTCTGGATAGTGATTGAAGATATCCTGGTATTTTTCTTGCACTTTTTTTGGTGCGACTCGGATCAAATGGCCAAATCCAAGAATCATGGCTAAGAAGATAATACCGAATACGATTGAAAAGACAATCCCAACTGTATCGTTTTCCTGAAGAGCTCTCGGAATGTTGAATGAGATAAAAATCATCCCAATGATACCGAAAAACAACCACATACCATAAATGGTGTACAAGCCTTTAATTTCTTTCTGCATAGAAACTCCTTATATATATAATAGGTCTATTTTAGCATAGATGGACGAATTTGTTCAATCAGAATTTGACTTGCAAAGCTTTTTATTAAGTTGTATACTAGAACATGATTTTGTGTAATCGTTTGCATAAATTGATGAATGATGAGAAAGAAAAGTAGGAGACGAGGACAGATGGAATTAACAGCGATTTATCACCGGCCTAAATCGGAGTACGCCTATCTTTATAAGGACGGCCAGCTCCACATTCGTATCCGAACCAAGAAAGAGGATATCAAACGGATTGTCTTGCACTATGGGGATCCTTTTATTTTTATAGAGGATCTTTATGAGGCAACCAAGGAAATGGACAAGGTGACGACCGACGACCTCTTTGATTATTGGCAAGTGTCGGTATCTGTCCGCCATGCACGAATCCAGTACCTCTTTGAATTAGAGGACACAGCGGGAGAGAAGATCTTGTACGGAGACCGAGGTGTGGTAGCCTACACCAAGGAGAATCTGGACTTCGTCATGAACGGTTTTAAGCTTCCTTTTATCCATGAGAATGATGGGTGTGCTGTTCCGGATTGGGTGGCTCAGACAGTTTGGTATCAGATTTTTCCTGAGCGTTTTGCAAATGGGAATCCAGCTATTTCGCCAAAAGGCGTTCGCCCTTGGGATGCCTCTATTGCTCCTCAAGTATTGGATTTCTTTGGTGGAGATTTACAAGGGATCATCGATCATCTGGACTACTTGCAGGAGTTAGGGATCACAGGGCTTTACCTTTGCCCGATTTTTGAATCTCCAAGCAATCACAAGTACGATACCATTGACTATTTTGAAATTGATCGACATTTTGGTGATAAGGAGACCTTCCGCCAGCTAGTGAAAGAGGCCCATGCGCGTGGGATGAAGATTATGCTGGATGCTGTCTTTAACCATATTGGCTACGATTCACCCCAATGGCAGGATGTGCTCAAAAACGGAGAAGATTCGGTTTACAAGGACTGGTTCCATATTAAAGAGTTCCCTGTCTCCTCAGAAAATCTGTGGAATAGTCGCGACTTGTCTTACCATGCTTTTGCCTTTGCGGGCTATATGCCCAAGCTCAATACGGCTAATCCAGAGGTGAAGGACTATCTCTTGAAGGTTGCGACATACTGGATTGAAGAGTTTGATATCGATGCTTGGCGACTGGATGTGGCAAATGAAATCGACCATCAATTCTGGCGGGATTTTCGTAAGGCGGTCTTGGCCAAGAAGCCAGACCTCTATATTCTCGGGGAAATCTGGCATTCGTCCCAACCCTGGCTCAATGGCGATGAGTTTCATGCAGTGATGAATTACCCCCTCTCTGAAAGTATCAAAGATTATTTCCTGCGGGGGCATAAGGAGACGCAACGCTTCATTTGGGAGATCAATAGCCAGTCGATGTACTACAGGCAGCAGATCTCTGAGGTGATGTTTAATCTCTTGGACTCGCATGATACCGAGCGCATCCTGACGACGGCCAAAGGTGATCTTCGGTCCGTCAAGTCTGCTCTCGCCTTCCTCTATCTCCAACGCGGTACGCCATGTATTTATTATGGAACGGAGCTAGCCCTCATTGGTGGCCCCGATCCAGATTGCCGCCGTGTCATGCCATGGGAGCGCGTGTCAGCGGACAATGATATGCTGAACTTTATGAAGGACTTGATCCAGCTACGAAAAGAAGTAGTCGGCATGATTCAGTATGGCAAGGTTAGCTTGGAAGAAGTAGAGCCGGATGTGGTGGAAGTAAAATGGAAACATGAAGGTCAGGTGCTCAAAGCCTACTTTAACCACTCGAAGAAAGACTTTTTCTTAGAAAACGGACAGGCAGATCTAATCAGTCTTGGGAGCATTTCCTATGATCGATTGATCATTCAGCCAAATGGCTTTGTTATTTATAGAGAAGATCTGAGCAAATAATGCTAGATCGAATGAACGCATTTGTGTGCTATTTTCCGAAATCCTTTAGTTGTACTTTCCTCTACATAGGTGTATAATGTGTCCTTAGATAAACAAATGAGGGTTTACTATGGATTTAAAAGATTTTACAGAAAAAGAACAAGAACAAATCAAGCAAGGATTGAGCACGGCTGAGATTTCAGATAAGGAAGTGGCGAAGAAGTTGCTTGCTCTTGTTCCACAAGAATGGATTAAACGCATTCCTTTCTTTGTCAGAGGACATGCGACGACCAAGACAGTGGAGCGTGTAGCCAAGCAATACCCTGAACTCTATGCCGTTGCCAAGCGCCAAGGAGACCTTCCTGAAAAAGAACGGGAAGAATTGCGTGTCATTATGACGGAAGTCTTTGAAGAAAAGATGAACAAACATAAGATTAAATAAGATTTATTATTCATTGAAGAGCTGGATAGTCTGCCAGCTCTTTTTTTGCTACCTATAAAGTTTCCTCATTTCGTGAAAAATAGTTGGAGCTAAGTCCGTTTTAAACTATAATATAGGATAAGGAGATTCGATAAGAAAAAGAAAAGAATCATGTTATAAAACGCTATTCAATATTACAAAACATCTTAGTATATAGAAAAGGAACCAGTTTATGAAACCATCTAAAAAAATCATGCTCCTTACTAGCTGTGCCTTGGCGATCTTTGCTTTAGCGGCTTGTGGGACCAACCAAAAGCAATCCAAGGAAAAACAGGAAAGCTCCACTGTCCAAAAGGCCAGTTCAGACAAGGAGCACTACAAGGGAACTTACAGCAACCTCAATAGCAAGGAAAGTGTCGAAGAAGTGCGCGCTCTCTTGTCTGCTTATTTGGATCAGGAAAGTGTAGATAAGTTTTTGGGTCTAGTAACGGACTATGATAGCATTGTTGGCTCTGTTGGCTTGACGGGCGACTTTAGTACGTTCAAAAAGACGGAATACGATGTGGAGAAGATTAGTGACTTGTGGACCAAGAAAAAGGGAGATTTCGTTGGAACCAACTGCCGGATCAATAGTTATACCTTGTTGAAGAACCGCATCGAGATCCCTAAGCAAAAGGCGGACAGTGAACTCTTGTTCGTGGACAATGATGCGATTGAGAAAGGGAAAGTCTTCGATGAGGCAGACAAGGAAGCCTTTAACATTCTCTATTCACGGGTTCCGACAGAGGCGACAACGGATGTCAAGATTCACGCCAAGAAGATGGAAGAGTATTTTGCCAATTTCAAATTCAATGAAAATGCCCGCATGCTTTCCGTCATCGTTCATGATAACCTAGATGGCAATACCCTATTTGTCGGGCACGTCGGTGTCTTGGTTCCTGCCAAGGACGGCTATCTCTTTGTAGAAAAGCTGACCTTTGAAGAGCCCTATCAAGCGATCAAGTTTGCGACCAAGGAAGATGTATACAAATACTTGGAGACCAAATACCAAGATTACACCGGTGAAGGTCTAGCTAAGCCCTTTATCATGGACAATGAAAAATGGGTTGAAACCAAATAGAATTTCCAGCTAGTTAAGTTTGATGGGAGCTCCAGCTAAGGAAAGGAGCTAAAGATGAATAAAAAACGGAGCTACTTTGCTCTAGCCCTTATTCTTATCGGTTTTCTATTAGTAGAATCAAGTATGTATTTCCTACCCTATATTGAAGGATTTAAAGAATTAGAGCTTGCTGTTTTTATAATTGGAGTTCTAATCTTAGTGGGTGTCATCATCTTATTAACAAAGACTAAAAAGCATACTGATTAAGGCCGAGTCAACAATTGTACTGTGTATTTAGAATTTATGGTAGGAGAAATGGAATGGAGAGTTTAGAATCAGGACCAGTATTATTAAGTGTTGGTTTTATTGGCTTCTTCAGCATTACTTTATTCGTTCGTCGGTGGTTAGCTAGCCGACGTAGTGGAGGCTCATTTTTTGAACCTTACCACATTTCGAATGGCATCTTCTACATTCATGTGCCTTTGTGTTTCAGCCGTCGTATGATCCCATTGAAAGAGATGAAGCAGATAACCTATTTATTGCTCCGTGGTCGCGCTGGTGGTGGAAGTCGCTATGCTTTCTATATCGAACTCAGAAATGGAAAGACCATTCCCTTCTTTTTCGGTAGAAGCAAGCGGAATGAACTGTTGGTTGAAAAACTCAAGCAAAATGCTGGTAAGTATGGGTTTAAAGTACATTTTCAACGCTAGAATACAATCACCTGAAGAAAAAAAACTAGGATTTGATTCTCTATAAAAACGAAAGTGAGCAATTCTATGAACGATTCTATGAAAGAATATATCCACTTAAAAAAGCAGTTCCAAGCGCAAGATAAGGATTCATCCAGCGTGCTGGCTTTCTATGAATTTGCGGATCGGCTGACCGTACTGGGAACTCCAGAAGCTAAGCAGGTCTTGGTGGATGTGTATCAGGAGTTGGGCTTGTATGCCAGTGCCTTTGCTCTCTTCTCAGAGCTAGTAGACAAGTCTGATCGCAAGCAAGTTAAGAAACTTTTTACTTTAGAAAAGATGAGTCTAAGTCATGGAGATCGCTTTGCTCTCTCTCGTCCATTAACCGAAAAAGAAAAAGAGGCTCATAAGGAGAAAGTTCGTGAATTGCCAACCTTCCGCTATTATCCGGATCCACTAGCGACGGGTTCCTTTAAGGAAGGGGAGCCTAAGACCTGCCCTTCGTGTGGGGAAGATCACACCATCTATTATGCTCTGAGACCTTATTGTGTAGAAGAGCTAAGACATCTCTGTCCAACTTGTATTTCTACTGGTCGTGCTGCCCAAAAGTTTGAAGCAGAGTTTATCCAAGATGCTGATTGGCAAGGGGTAATGGATAAGGAAAAAGACCAGATCCTCTTCTGTCAAACTCCAGGCTATAGTAGCTGGCAGGGCGAATATTGGCTCTCCTGTTGCCAAGACTACTGTGCCTATATGGGGACAGTTGGCACTCGTGAACTGGAAGAGATGGGCATTGCAGAGCAAGTATTGGAAGAATATAAGGCGCGTGATGAATTTCAGGATGTGGCTGGATACTTAGTCAAGGATGGTTCTATGTGTGGCTATCTCTTTCGATGTCTACACTGTGAACAATACCATCTTTGGGTCGATGCGGATTAGAGAGCAATCTATCTAATTGATTATCCCATTACGGAGGTAAAATGAGCAAATTTATTTCAAAACAATCAGTCGCGATCTGGTATGCACTGACTGCCCTCCTTGCTACTTTTCTAGTAGGGCAAGTTATCCTAAGGTGTTTCCCAGATAGGAGTAGTATGGGAGCCTCACTCCTGTTTATCCTAATGAACTTGATTCCCATGATAACGGCTCTTTGCTTTTCCATCGTCTTAGGTGAAACTAAATCCTTGGGAGAATTTTTCAAAAAGGTCTTTCTTCAAAAAGAAAGTAACCTATCCTGGATGCTAGCTTTCTTCATCCCCATCATTTATTATGGGATCTCCATCCTGCTCATGAATGTTCGCTTTACTGGAAACTCCCTCTTGGCCTTCTTCCTCTATTTCCCCTGGACCTTTTTATATGGAGGTCTGGAAGAAGTCGGTTGGCGTTGGTTCTTACAAGATCATCTTTCCTTTAGTAAGCACTTTATAACTAAAATGATGGTTCTTTCCCTTGTCTGGTTCCTCTGGCACATCCCTATCTATCAACTTCCTTGGATTACAGCAGGTTCGTCCAACTATCTCATTTTTTTTCTGATGATTTTAGGGAATACCTTCCTATTTGGAGCTCTCAAGGAGTACTCGAAAGGTGCTGTTCCTTGTATCCTCGCTCACATGCTGATCGATAGTCTGGCTGTCCTAATGCTGGTTCAGAGTTCTATTACTCAGATTATCCTTCTGGTTATTTTCGAAATCCTATTATCATCCGGGCTAGTGGCTATACGAAAATCATAGAAATGGAGTTTGATCTCTCATCCAATTTCGATGGGAGGTTTTATAATTTAGTAATGGGCAATATATAGAAGGGACTGGTAAGCATTATATTTCGACTTTCATAAGTTTTGTGTTATGCTAAAACTAATATCATGGAAGGGTTTTCTGAAAATGCATTTAGCTGATTTAATGGAAAAAAGTGAGGGTGGGCAGTTTTTAATCCTGTCCCATCTGCAGCAACATTCCCCAAGCAGTCTGTCAGAAGTGATGGCGGAGACGGATTTTTCCAAAGCAACCTTGAACAAATATCTTGCACTGATTAATGACAAGGCCAAAGAGAATCAGCTGGCCCTTTCCATTGAGGTAGAAGATGAAAATCTTCGCCTTCTTGTGGGTTCGGATACAAAAGGGCGTGACATTCGGCGGGCTTTTTTGGACAATGCTATCAAGTACCAACTATTGATCTATTTGCTTTATCAGGGCCAGTTTCAAGCCCAGCAACTGGCTCAGGAACTCTTGATTAGTGAAGCCACACTAGGGCGTCATATTTCGGGCTTGAATAAATTATTAACTGAGTTCTCTATTTCAATTCAAAATGGGCGCCTCAAGGGGCCTGAACATAAGATTCGTTATTTTTATTTTTGCTTGCTACGAAAGGTCTGGGCTAGTGCAGACTGGAAACTAGAACTGGACAAGAAAGAAAGACAAAGCGAAATTGCAACCTTAGAAGAACTCTGTGGAGCAAAATTGTCTCAAGGACAACGCTTGGATTTGGTTCTCTGGTCCCACATTACCCAGCAACGACTTAAGGTCAATGCCTGTCAGTTTCAAGAAATTGAACAGAAGATGAAGGGCTATACCGATAACATTTTTTACCAACGCTTGTTTCGTCGGGTAGACCAGCTCTTTTCAGGAAAACACATCGCTCTTAGCCATGAAGATGGAGAGATGTTAGTCCTCTTTGCTTTCCTTGTCACCCATCGGATCCTCCCGCTTCATACTATGGAGTACATCTTAGGCTTTGGGGGAGAGATTGGTAATTTGACAACGCAACTCATTCAAGAGATGAAAACGCAGAAGTTATTAGGGGATTATATCGAAGGCCCTGTGACCTATGAATTAAGCCAAATTTGTGGACAGGTATATCTTTTTACAGGCTACCTTCTTCAAGACAAGTATAAGTACCAACTTGAAAGCCACAATCCTTATGTCTTTAGTAGTCATGATTATAGAGAAGTAGCAGACACTATCTTTAGCAAACTTCCGATCTTTTGCCAAGGGACAGCTCTGGATAAAAAAATCAAGTGGGAGTGGCTCCAGTTAATGGATTATATCGCGGAAAATAGTGGGAGACAAATTAAGATCGGCTTAGACTTAACAGTGGGCTATTTAGGTTATACACGGATGACAGAAGTCCTCAAGCGCTACTTAGAGTACAATCGTTTTATTACCATTGAAGCCGTTGATCCAGCTTCAGATTACGATTTGATCGTGACCAACAATCCGATTAGTCTTACCCAGCGGATTCCTGTCTATTATTTAAAATATGATTTAGATATGATCGATCTAGCCAATATTCGCCAGATGATCTACCAAGAAGAAGGTTAATAAAGCTATTCAATGCTTGATGAGACTTTTATGATATTATTGAGCTGAATTAGTAGTAATTAAAAAATTGAGGTTAGGAAGAACAGATTCTAAACGAATTGTTCTGCCTAGCTTTTTTATTAGATTTTTCTAAAAATTTCATTTTTTCTAAGTCTTAGAAATCCTTATGAAACAAGGGTTCTGAATCCATCTACTCAAATTTTTTAAAATTCTTAAAAAAATTGATGGACATGAAAGCGGTTTATTTTGTATACTAGACAATGTAAGGAGTACGTCTCCTAAAGAATATTTCTTTTTCCCAGGAGGACAGTTCATGTCACAAGAAAAATACATTATGGCCATTGACCAAGGAACAACAAGTTCAAGAGCCATCATTTTTAATAAAAAAGGAGAAAAAGTTAGCTCTAGCCAAAAAGAGTTTACTCAAATTTTCCCTCAAGCTGGTTGGGTTGAACACAATCCAAATGAAATCTGGAACTCTGTTCAGTCTGTTATCGCTGGTGCCTTTATCGAAAGTGGCATCAAACCAGGACAAATCGAAGCTATCGGAATTACCAATCAACGGGAAACAACTGTTGTTTGGGATAAGAATACTGGCCTTCCAATCTACAATGCCATTGTTTGGCAGTCTCGCCAAACAGCTTCTTTAGCTGAACAACTTAAGAGCCAAGGCTATGTCGAAAAATTCCACCAAAAAACAGGTTTGGTCATTGATGCCTACTTCTCAGCAACTAAGATTCGCTGGATCTTGGATCATGTAGAAGGAGCACAAGAACGGGCTGAAAAAGGAGAATTGCTCTTTGGAACCATCGATACTTGGTTGGTTTGGAAGTTGACAGACGGAGCTTCTCACGTAACAGACTATTCAAATGCTGCTCGTACCATGCTCTACAATATCAAAGACCTAAAATGGGATGATGAGATTTTGGAAATCCTCAATATTCCTAAGGCTATGCTTCCAGAAGTTCGTTCTAACTCTGAAATCTATGGAAAAACAGCTCCTTTCCATTTCTACGGTGGAGAAGTGCCTATCTCTGGTATGGCGGGTGACCAACAAGCGGCTCTTTTTGGACAGTTGGCCTTTGAACCTGGTATGGTTAAAAATACTTACGGTACTGGATCTTTCATCATCATGAATACTGGTGAAGAGATGCAGTTATCTGAAAATAACTTGTTGACTACCATTGGATATGGAATCAATGGTAAAGTTTACTACGCTTTGGAAGGTTCCATCTTTATCGCAGGTAGTGCCATTCAATGGCTTCGTGATGGTCTACGCATGGTGGAAAGCTCACCTGAATCTGAACAATATGCACGTGATTCTCACAACAACGATGAAGTTTATGTGGTACCGGCCTTCACAGGTCTAGGAGCACCATACTGGAATCAAAATGCTCGTGGTTCTGTCTTTGGCTTGACTCGTGGAACAACCAAAGAAGACTTTATTAAGGCGACTCTTCAATCCATTGCTTACCAAGTACGGGATATCATCGATACTATGCAGGTTGATGCTAAGACGGCTATTCAAGTCCTTAAAGTGGACGGTGGAGCAGCTATGAATAACTTCTTGATGCAGTTCCAAGCGGATATTCTTGGTATTGATATCGCTCGTGCTAAAAACTTGGAAACAACAGCTTTGGGGGCAGCCTTCCTTGCTGGCCTGTCAGTCGGCTACTGGAAAGACCTAGATGAATTGAAAGAACTCAATGCAACTGGTGAACTATTTGAGCCTTCTATGAACGAATCTCGTAAAGAACAACTCTACAAGGGATGGAAGAAAGCTGTTAAAGCTACCCAACTCTTTGCAGAAATTGAAGACTAGTCAAGACTTCAGTAGGATAGAAAGTGAAGAATTATGGAATTTTCAAAGAAAACTCGTGAATTATCGATTAAGAAAATGCAAGAACGCACCCTGGATCTTTTGATCATCGGGGGGGGGATCACAGGTGCTGGTGTAGCCTTGCAGGCAGCGGCAAGTGGTCTTGAAACTGGTTTGATTGAGATGCAGGACTTTGCGGAAGGGACATCTAGCCGTTCAACAAAATTGGTCCACGGTGGACTTCGTTACCTCAAACAATTTGACGTAGAAGTGGTATCAGATACGGTTTCAGAGCGTGCAGTAGTTCAACAAATTGCTCCTCATATTCCAAAACCAGACCCAATGCTCTTACCAGTCTATGATGAAGATGGGGCAACTTTTAGCCTCTTCCGTCTCAAGGTAGCCATGGACCTATATGACCTCTTGGCAGGTGTCAGCAATACACCAGCTGCCAACAAGGTCTTGACCAAAGAAGAAGTATTGGCTCGTGAGCCTGAGTTGAAACAAGAAGGTCTTGTCGGTGGTGGGGTATATCTAGACTTCCGTAACAACGATGCTCGTTTGGTGATTGAAAATATCAAACGTGCCAACCAAGATGGGGCTCTCATCGCCAACCACGTAAAAGCAGAAGGATTCCTCTTTGATGAATCTGGCAAGATTACAGGTGTAGTGGCGCGTGATCTCTTGACTGATCAAGTTTTTGAAATCAAGGCTCGTTTGGTGATTAATACAACTGGACCTTGGAGCGATAAAGTGCGTAATCTCTCAAATAATGGAGAGCAGCATTCACAAATGCGTCCAACCAAGGGTGTTCACTTGGTAGTAGACTCAAGCAAGATCAAAGTTTCTCAACCAGTTTACTTTGACACTGGTCTTGGAGACGGTCGGATGGTCTTCGTCTTACCACGGGAAAACAAAACTTACTTTGGAACAACGGATACAGACTACACTGGTGACTTAGAGCATCCAACAGTAACCCAAGAAGATGTCGACTACTTGTTAGGCATCGTAAATAATCGCTTCCCAGAAGCTCACATCACTATCGATGATATCGAAAGTAGCTGGGCTGGTCTCCGTCCTTTGATCTCAGGAAATAGTGCTTCTGACTACAATGGGGGAAACAACGGAACTATCAGTGATGAAAGCTTCAATGCCCTGATTGCAACAGTTGAAGGCTATCTTTCTAAAGAAAAATCGCGTGAAGATGTTGAATCAGCAATCAGCCACTTGGAAGGCAGCACTTCTGAAAAACATTTGGATCCATCTGCTGTTTCTCGTGGATCAAGCCTTGATCGCGATGACAATGGTCTTTTGACCCTTGCTGGTGGGAAGATTACAGACTACCGCAAGATGGCTGAAGGAGCGATGGAGCGTGTCTTGACCATTCTCAAGGAAGAGTTCGACCGTCAGTTCAAATTGATTAACTCTAAGACCTATCCAGTATCAGGTGGAGAAATTAACCCAACGAACGTGGATTCTGAAATCGAAGCCTTTGCTCAACTTGGTGTATCTCGTGGTTTGGATAGCAAGGAAGCTCACTACCTAGCTAACCTATACGGATCCAATGCACCTAAGGTCTTCGCCCTTGCTCATAGCGTGGAACAAGCACCTGGATTGACTTTAGCTGATACCTTGTCACTTCACTATGCAATGCGCAATGAATTGGCACTCAGCCCAGTTGATTTCCTTCTTCGTCGGACAAACCACATGCTCTTCATGCGCGATAGCTTAGATGCAATTGTCGAACCTGTTTTGGATGAAATGGGACGCTTCTATGAATGGTCAGAAGAAGAAAAAGTTGGCTACCGCAAAGACTTGCAAGTCGCTTTGGAAAACAATGACTTGGCAGCATTAAAAAATTAAGAAAAACAAAAAGGGGTTGGAAAGGAGAATATCTGACCGGCCCCTCTTTATAATGGAGAAATAAATCATATGAAAGAATTATTTGGTGAATTTTTAGGGACCTTAATCCTGATTCTTTTGGGAAATGGGGTTGTAGCAGGAGTGGTTCTTCCGAAAACGAAGAGCCATAACTCAGGTTGGATCGTCATTACCCTTGGTTGGGGGATTGCAGTTGCAGTGGCAGCCTTTATCTCTGGCAAGTTAAGTCCGGCTCATTTGAATCCAGCGGTGACAATTGGGGTTGCCCTTAATGGTGGCCTAGCTTGGGCATCAGTCATTCCTTATATCCTTGCTCAATTTGCTGGAGCCATGGTCGGGCAAGTCCTTGTCTGGTTACAGTTCAAACCGCATTACTTAGCAGAAGAAAATCCTGGAAATATCCTTGGAACCTTTAGTACAGGTCCAGCAATTAAGGACACTACTTCAAACCTCATCAGTGAAATCCTTGGAACCTTTGTCTTGCTACTGACTATCTTTGCACTTGGTCTTTATGACCTTCAAGCAGGACTTGGTACTTTTGCCGTTGGTACCTTGATTGTAGGGATTGGTTTGTCTCTCGGTGGAACCACAGGTTCCGCTCTCAATCCAGCTCGTGACTTAGGTCCTCGTATCATGCACAGCCTCCTTCCTATTCCTAACAAAGGAGATGGCGACTGGGGTTACGCTTGGATCCCAGTAGTTGGACCAATCATTGGAGCAGTACTAGCAGTAGCAGTCTTTAAAATGTTTTAAAAAAAGAAAGAGAGTGGGACAGAAATCGGTAATTCGTTAGAATTCGATTCCGTCGTCCCACCTCCGCACAGTTGAGTAGGGCTGTAAAAGCTGATAAAATCAGCGTAGTAGAGCCCACTCAACCACTGCGTCTTGCTCGATAATCCAAAGACAATTTAGAGGCTAGGACTTTTGTCCCAGCCTCTTTTAAAATACTGTATCAGCTAAAGAGTGCTTTGTACGTTCTAACTTAAAACAAGCTATAAGAAATGTAAAACGCGATAAAGAAAATAATGATGGCAATAATGTATTGAACTGGTTTAGGTAGGTTATTCAATTTATCCATGAATTCTTTCATTGTTAGATCTCCTTATTATTTGATTGTCTTATAATTAGTGTAGCATGAAATAAGGCCCAAAACAATAGGCAATAGGAGTGTTTTTGTCAAGATATAAAACCCTTTTCAAAATTATTATAATCAGTTAATCTATTACTAAATAAAGATAAGATAGATTGTAAAATACTTTAGAAAATAACAGGCTAGAGTTTGACACTTTTTTCACAAAGGAGTATACTGTTAGCATAGTTTTGGAAGGAACTTATGATAGATTCACCCAAAACTGACTGTCAACCTTTGCTGTTCTTCTATGAACGTTTGCTGGTATCGGGGATACCAAGGAGGAATCATATGTCTAAAGTAGCTATTGTCACAGGTGCAGGTCAAGGGATCGGTTTTGCGATTGCAAAACGATTGGTACAAGATGGCTTCAAGGTCGGAGTCTTAGACTACAATGCTGAGACAGCAGAAAAAGCAGTAGCTGAGTTATCAGCAGAGAATGCTTTTGCGGTCGTTGCTGATGTCTCCAAACAAGCTGAAGTGGCTGCAGCTTTCCAAAAAGTTGTGGATCATTTCGGAGATTTAAATGTTGTCGTTAACAACGCTGGTGTTGCTCCAACTACACCACTTGATACGATTACAGAAGAACAATTTGAACGCACTTTTGCCATCAACGTTGGTGGTGTCATCTGGGGTGCTCAAGCTGCACAAGCTCAATTCAAGGCGCTTGGCCATGGCGGAAAAATCATCAATGCAACTTCACAAGCAGGTGTTGTAGGTAACCCTAACTTGACTGTCTATGGTGGTACTAAGTTTGCAGTTCGTGGTATCACTCAAACTTTGGCACGTGACTTGGCTGATTCAGGTATTACTGTCAATGCGTATGCACCTGGTATCGTTAAGACTCCAATGATGTATGATATCGCTCATGAAGTTGGTAAGAACGCTGGTAAAGATGACGAATGGGGTATGCAAACTTTCGCTAAAGATATTACCCTTAAACGTTTGTCCGAACCCGAAGATGTCGCAGCAGCGGTTAGCTTCCTTGCAGGTCCTGATTCAAACTACATCACAGGACAAACCATCATCGTGGATGGTGGGATGCAATTCCATTAAGATAAAACCAGAGGTTGGGACTTTGTCCAGCCTCTTTTCTTATGTGCACCTTATTCCTCTCGTTCGCTTTTTTTGAAAAATTAGGGTAGAATAGAAGTCATATTTTGAAAAAGAATAGATCAATAGTGATAGAGATGAACTCTCTTCCATCCATTAAAACGAAAAGAGGTGACCATATGTGGAAATGGATCAAACGAATCATCGGACTGACCTTCCTCCTAGTGATTGTCTTAGCAATTTTCTTGATACCGGCAAAAGTTTCGACTCAAGAACAATTTAAAAATGTGACAGTGAATACTTCGCTGGTAGATCTAGCCCAAGAAGGTCTTTCTACAGCAGACTTAACAACATCTGGCCTGCAAACAGAACTTCAGCTGAATTCTCCTCAATTGCGCCAAGTCATTAAAGGAATGCTTGGAGAGGTTTCGGATGAAACACTCCTCAATACAGCTGTCTCTATGAATGGAGACTATATCAATGTTCAGGTGCCGATTGAACTAGGACCGGTGGAAACCATGGTGAGCATGGACTTTTCAGCGAGTGTGACGGATCAACAATTGACCTTAAACCTAGAACGGGCCCGTCTTGGCCATCTCCCAATTCCACGTGCCTTGGTCGCTTCGAAAATTGCTGAAAAAGTTAACCAAGAGGGAACCAGAGCTACCATGACAGGCAATCAAATCCAATTGACCTTGCCGACAAGTGGCTATCAAATCCATTCTGCGAAGGTCGAAAAAGGGAACATGGTATTACAAATTATCGTTCCCATTTCCTATTAAGGATCAACCATTGGTTTCTGATGAAGCCGATGGTTTTTCTGTTTGACAAAGCCCAGAAAAAAGAGTAAGGTAGAACGAGAAAACGATTTCAGAAACAGGGAGATTTAAAATGCCACTATATGAATTTTGTGCAGAAAACATAACTCTTTTAGAAAAAGCTTTTCAAGCAGGAGCGCGACGAGTAGAACTATGTGATAACTTAGCGGTAGGAGGTACGACTCCTAGCTATGCTGTGATCAAAGAGACTGTGAGGCTTGCTAAAGAGTATAAGGCCAAGGTTATCGTCATGATTCGTCCACGAGGTGGAGATTTTGTATACTCTGATCAAGAGCTAGCCATTATGTTAGAAGACTGGAAAGTTGCTCGTGATTTGGGTGTTGATGGCTTGGCGGTAGGTGTCTTGACTGCTGACAATCAGCTGGATAAAGATGCCATGCTTCGTTTCATCCAAGCTAGCCAAGGGTTTGAATTGACCATGCATATGGCATTTGACCAGATTCCTCTAGAAGATCAAGCATCGACGATCGAGTGGATGAAGGAAGTGGGCGTGACCCGACTATTAACAAGAGCCGGCAGTCCAGAAACAGACTTAGAACAACGTTTAGCACGCTACGAAGAGTATGCTAAGTTAGCGGATGGCCAGGTAGAAATCTTGGCAGGTGGCGGTGTCTCCTTGGAGAATCGTCAGCTTTTCCTTGACGTTCCAGGAGTGAATCAGGTCCATGGGACTCGAGTTGTCTTTTAAATGTATATGAGTTGAGGACCATTCTCAACTCATTTTTTGCTTCTTTTTGGTATACTGGAGAAGAAGGAGTAGACCAGTGTTTTTACCAGATTATTTTGAGAAATATAGTATAGATAAAGAAAAAGCCCTGGCTTATGGGTTTTCAGAGCAGGGAGAGGCCTATCACTATGAGCAACTAATCCTCGATGGAGACTTCAAGCTCTATGTGACTGTCCAAGGTAAGGAAGTGGATTTTTGGTTAGTGGATCAAGAAACAGGTGACGACTATATGCAGCTCCATATGGACCAGATGGTGGGTCAATATGTGGGGCAAGTCAGAGAAGCCTGTCAGCAGGCCTTGGAAGATATCAGAAGCTCCTGTTTTGCTGTCAAAGATTTTATGTATCCACAGACCAAGCGCTTGGTGGATTGGATCAGCCAGCAGTATGATCGTCCCCTCGAATATCTCTGGGACCGCTCACCGGACTCGGGTGTCTTTCGTCATCAAGAAGATCTCAAATGGTTTGGCGTTCTCATGAAGATTGACTGGTCCAAGCTAGATGCGAGACAGGAAGGAAAGATTGAGGTCTTAAATCTCAAACTGGACCAGGTCAGCCAACTCTTAGAAGAGCCTCCATTCTATCCGGCCTACCATATGAACAAGAAATACTGGATCAGTATTCCCTTGGATGAACGAGTAGAGGATAATTATCTTTTCGAGCTTGTGGCCAAGAGTTGGACTTTGACCAAGAAGTAAGGGGTTAACCCAATTGATTTGTGAAAGTGAATGAAACATAAAAAAGAATGTTGAGGGGTCAACATTCTTTTTTAGTGGTGAATTTCCTGTCCTTATTGTTCTTTGGTCAATGAGAAGTGGAAATCTCTGTAATTGCTATAGTCAAACTCTGTATTGATATCTGTTGTGAAGGCTATCGGAGTATAATGACCTTCCTCAAGGATAAATCCTGGTTTGAAGCGGAAATTTGCTACTCCTAATCCAGTAATACCAGGAAGTAATGCATCTGCGCCATTAAGACCTTCTGACTCCCAGTAATAGACATTACCAGATGCTTGAATAGCTCTTGCAGTATAGGTAGCTGTGCGTGTTGGTTCACTATCATTTTTAAAGCTAACGACAGTTGTAATATCACCATTGGCTTCAATAGTCATTTTGATGCTATCCGCCTGAGGGCTAGATCCTACCCAAGTGCCGACAAGTCCTGCAGGAACAACTGCTTGATCAGTTGAAGATGTATCTTCTGCCTTGTTCGGTTCAGTTGAAGCTGACGGGTTACTTGCCTGACTTGAAGGAGTAGTATTTTCTTTTGCTTGAGAAGAAGAAGCTGTAGCTTTTTTATTCAAGCTAGCTTTTGGTTTTTTCTCAACCTTCGAGCTAGAAGCTTTTTCGGATGAGGAAGTTGTTTTATCTTTTGAGCCACACCCTCCCAAAGCAAGCCCAAGTGATGCAGCCACAAGAGAGGCTGCAGTCCAACGAATCAAAGATCGTTTCATAATATCACCTCTTTATCTTTCTGACTTAGATTATACTCCTATTGTTACAGATGTCAAGTGGTTTTTGTAATAAATGTAATATTTTCGTAACATAGTTTTATATATAAAAATAACTCAAGAATAGAAGGATGGGATTGAATCATAGATAAGCGATAATTTGGGGTAAAACCTCTTCCAGTTTGTCCTGATTGATACGGGCAAAGGCATAGGGACAGCTTTGAATATAGGCAGATTCGAAGAAGTGGAGAGGGAGACCGCTATGTTTTAGTCGAGCGAGCGAAGGGACCTGTCTTAAATCTAGTAAGACTCCTCCAATGACTGGCCATACGGGGACGGACAGGGAATGTTGCTGGAGTAGGGAAGTGGCTTGCTCTTTTTGGATGACTTGTTGTTGGTGAAGGAGCTCTTTGTTTTTTGCAAACATGCCATTGTCAATATAGAGGCTCAAGGCCTTCTGCATGACCAAGTTACTTTCGTAGTCGAGTGTACCCTTGAGTTTTAAGACAGGGGAAAGAAGTGCTTGGGGCAGGACCATAGAAGTGATGCGGAGGGCAGAAAAGAGGCTGGTAGAAAAGGACTTGATGTAGATGACCCGGTCAGATGCATCCAGATAATGAAAGCTAGGAGAAAAATGTGGATCATAATCCCCCAAGTAATCGTCCTCGACAATATAGACATCATAGAGCTTTGCTAAGGCCAATATCTGCTCCTTCTCTTGTTTGCTATAACTATGTCCCAGAGGATAATGGTAGCGGGGAATGGTATAGAAAAATTTGATCTTGCCACTTTTGAAAATAGCTTCCAGTTGGTCAAAGTCAATTCCTTGAGGCAAGCGATTGATGCTTTGATAAGGTAAGTCTTGCTCCTGAATTAACTTGTTGATACGATAGTAGGTTGGCTGCTCTACTAGGATTTCTTCTTTTTGGTTTGGGAAGGCGACCTGGCTTAGGAGGTAGAGGGCTTGCTGGGTTCCTGAGGTGATAACGATTTGTTTCTCCTGGGTATATATAGCATCTTCTCGCAGGAGAGAAGCAATAGATTGACGGAGATCGACTAAACCTTCCTGTTTTTCATAGTAGTTGAAGAGGTAATTATCACGACCGACAAGTGTTTCGTTGATACAAGTCCGAAAGTCTTCAAAGGCCTGGAAGCGATCTTCCTTGAGTCGTAGAGGCAGATCAGTATGCTTTCCAGTCTCTTCCTCCAGGACATAATAGCCACTTTGGGGCTTGGCATAGATATAGTTCTTGTAGCTGAGCTCGAGCAGAGCCCGTTGGACGGTATCCTTGCTGCAGGCATACTGACTGGCTAGTTGGCGAACGGAAGGCAGGCGGTCGCCAGTTTTTAGGATCCCCTGGTCAATCTGGTTTTTCAATGTTGTAAAAATCTTTTGGTATTTTGTTGTCATAACTGTCCCCGTACAATTTTTCTTTATTGTAGTCAATTGGATGTAAAAAAGCAACTAAAAAGTGACTCCCTATAAGAGAGTCACTGTCTTACATGACATAAACAATTGCGATATATTGGAGGGCAGAAGCGGCTAAGATGAAGAGGTGCCAAATCATATGGAAATAAGGTTTCTTTTTGGCGTAAAATCCAGCTCCAACTGTATAACACAGGCCACCCATCAGCATCAAGCCCCAGAAGGTTGGACTTGTCTGGCTGATGATCTGAGGGATAATGAAAATCACCAACCATCCCATAATCAAATAGAGGGCCAAGCTGAATTTTTCATTTACCTTCTTAGCAAAAATCTTATAAAGAATTCCGAAGATAGTCGTCCCCCATTGAATCAGGATAATGGCATAGCCGAACCAGTTGTTCATGAGAGAAAGGACGACGGGTGTGTAGCTACCTGCAATGGCAATATAAATCATGGAGTGATCGATGATCCGTAGGACATACTTCTGAGGTGAGTCATAGGCCATGGCATGGTAGATGGTCGATGAGAGAAACATGAGAAAGAGACTGATGACAAAAATCGAAGTCCCGACAGCTGCTAAAGTCCCATGTGTTTCATAACTATAAATAGCAGAAGTTGGAAGGAGAAAGAGCATCAAAACAGCTCCGACGGCATGGGTGACACTATTAGCGATTTCTTCTCCAAAGGATAATCGTTTACTTAATTTACTAGCATAATTCACTTTTATTTTTCCTCCTCAGAATGAACATGGATATAGGATAGGGTTTCTTGGTAGAGTAGCACGGTACGACAGGCAGATCCGATAATGGGTGCTAAAGGTTCTTTCTCTTCATGAAGAAAGTCCACAAAACTATTGTAGAGGTCTGCGGAGTTGGCTTGACTCTGCAAGAGGTTCAAGGTAGCCGCAATCTCTTGTATCGAAAAAACCGTCTTTAAGGTCGTAATAGCAATGAGACGGGCAACCTGCTGTCGCTTGTATTTCTTCTTATCTGGTTTTGGCAGATAGCCGTGTTTAACGTAATTATTGACCATGGAAGCCGTCAAGCCCTTGTCTGTTTCTGAGATAAAAGGCGCACAAACCTTATTGACATAGAGGAGGACTTGGTCCAAATAAAGATCAATATCAGGAATTTCTTCCCACTTGGGATAACTGTAGTTCAATAAAATAGTTATTACCTCTTTGTTATCTAGTTTTAATAACTAGATGATAACATGATGGTAATTTTATGTCAAGCGAAAATGAAATATGGTACAATAATTCTATGAAACTATTAATTCCTACAGCAAAAGAAATGAATCTGGATACCCCAGAAAAAACGGGTCATCCTGTATCAAATAAGACACAAGCGGTCATCGATGCCTTAGCTGCACTATCTCTAGAAGAGTTGGCCTCGCTTTATAAGGTTTCTGAAGAACGAGCAAGTGAAGAAGAGCAACGGATCCAAGCGCTCAAGTCTGGTACAGCTAAGACCTATCCAGCTTTGAATCTCTTCGACGGCCTCATGTATCGGAATATCCGCCGTACGGACTGGACAGAAGCAGAAGCTGCTTATGTACAAGACTATCTCTTGATTACCTCAGCTCTTTATGGGGTGATTCCAGCCCTTACTCCGATTTCTCCTCATCGTTTGGACTTTCTCATGAAGCTCAAGGTCCAGGGGAAATCCTTAAAGACTTTTTGGAAGGCTGTCTATGATCAAGCTCTTGAGGAGGAAGATCTGATTATATCTTTGCTTTCCAGTGAGTTTGAAACCGTCTTTTCTAAGGAGATTCAAGATCGAATGGTGACCTTTAAATTTCTAGAAGAGAAAAATGGTCAGTTAAAGGTGCATTCGACCATTTCTAAGAAAGCGCGTGGGGCTTTTGTGACAGCCTTACTAGAGATGCAGATCACGAAGGTCGAAGAGATGAAGCAGTTAAGCTTTAATGGCTTTGCCTACCAGGATGATTTATCGACTGACAAACAATTAGTCTTTGTGAAATATGAGTAAATAAAAGGTACTAGTCAGCAACTACTAGTACATCAGATTGGAGGCAAAGCACTCTTAAAAACTTTCCTTAGGTGAGTACGGACGTCAGCGAACTTCTTCAAAGTTCCATGACTAATTTTTGAGCCTAAGGTCTCAATAATTCCGAGTGCCTGAAACATAATTGTTTCAGGCACTTTTCTCACAGCGGAAAGTTTTAACTCTGCTTAATGACTCAAAAAATCTTTTTAAGGTACTAGTCAACAGCGACTAGTACCTTTTGTTTTTGAGAATCAAAAAACGTGTTCATAGCTAGCAACACAAGTTAGTTGGCCATGAACACGACTGATTGAATGGTTAGAATTTAGTGGGAGCCCTTTAGTTTTTTCAGAAGAGTTTGCAGTTGCTGATGCTCTTCTTCGGTAAAGACACTCATAACTTTTTGAACATTTTGTATATGATCAGGAAGAACTTCGATAATTTTTTTACGGCCCTTTTCTGTCAAAGAAACAATGCAGGCACGACGGTCGTCTGGATCCGTTTCGCGTTTGATCCATCCATCACGCACCATATTTCGAATGACGACAGTTATATTTCCAGAGGTCGCTAAAATACTGTCAATTAGGTTCTGAATACGCAGATCCCCCTTACTATACAAGGTTTCCAAAACGGAAAACTGAGTAGGGGTCAACTGATGGTCCTTAAAGACATGGGACTCTGCTGCACGAAAAGTCCGTTCCGCCTTGTGAAAGACAATCATGGTTTTTAATTCTGTTTGGGCTTCTTCAAATAGTTTTTCTAAATTCTTCATACTATTATTTTATCAATAAATAGTATTAGACGCTATTAAGCCTTAATATCAAATAGATTACAGGCGGGTGACAAGATAATGGAATTATCAACACAAGAAATAGGTCTGTTAACTTTGATTTCAAATTATTTACTTGTCGAATAGTAAGAAGGGGTAAAGTTTCTGGGCAATCCTTAGTAAAATCTTGCTCCAAGTCAGATAGATGGTGTATAATATAGGTGTTGTAGCCAGTTTTGGTAGAATCTTAGTCTAAATTGGTTCGTCTGTAGCTGGTCCCAGATAGAAAGTAGGTAAGGTATGAAAATTTCTGATCGTGTATTAAAGATGGAAGAAAGTGTCACCCTAGCAAGTGATGCCAAAGCAAAAAAACTAAAGGCAGAAGGAAAAGATATCCTCTTTCTAACCTTGGGCCAGCCTGATTTTCACACTCCTGAGAATATTCAAGATGCTGCAGTTCAGGCTATTCGGGATGGACGGGCTTCCTTTTATACGGTTGCTTCTGGATTGCCAGCATTAAAGGCTGCCGTCAATACCTATTTCGAACGCTACTATGGATATTCCGTTTCACCAAATCAAGTAACCTTTGCGACAGGTGCCAAGTTTTCGCTCTATACCTTCTTTATGGCTGTGCTCAATCCAGGTGATGAGGTTATTATCCCGACACCATACTGGGTCAGTTATGGAGACCAGGTCCTGATGGCAGAAGGGGTTCCCGTCTATGTCAAAGGACACCAAGCCAATGATTTTAAGGTATCCGTTGAGCAATTGGAAGAAGCTCGGACGGAGAAAACTAAGGTCTTGGTCTTAAACTCTCCTTCTAATCCGACGGGGATGATTTATAGTAAGGACGAACTCCTAGCCATTGGAAATTGGGCTGTCGAACATGACATTATTATCCTAGCGGATGATATCTATGGTCGTCTGGTCTATAACGGCAGTGAGTTTGTTCCGATTTCAAGCTTATCCGAAGCCATCCGCAAACAAACGGTTGTCATTAACGGGGTTTCAAAAGCCTATGCTATGACAGGTTGGCGGGTTGGTTATGCGGTTGGTGATCCAGAAATCATCGCAGCAATGAGTAAACTAACTGGTCAAACAACTTCCAACCTGACGGCCGTATCGCAGTATGCTACGATTGAAGCCTTGACAGGTCCACAAGACTCGGTAGAGGTGATGCGTCAAGCCTTTGAGGAGCGTTTGAACACCATTTATCCTCTTTTGTGCGAGGTTCCAGGTTTTGATGTGATCAAGCCACAGGGAGCTTTCTATCTCTTCCCAAATGTCAAAAAAGCCATGGAGATGAAAGGCTATACCGATGTGACAGAGTTTGCAACTGCCATTCTGGAAGAAGTGGGTGTTGCCCTTATTACAGGTGCTGGATTTGGAGCACCGGAAAATGTCCGTCTTAGTTATGCAACTGACCTGGAAACGTTGAAAGAAGCTGTTCGCCGCTTGCACCAGTTTATGGAGAATTAAAAAAAGAGAGTGGGACAGAAATCGGTAATTCGTTAGAATTCGATTTCGTCGTCCCACCTCCGCACAGTTGAGTAGGGCTGTAAAAGCTGATGAAATCAGCGTAGTAGAGCCCACTCAACCACTGCGTCTTGCTCAACAATCCAAAAATAATTGAGAGGCTAGGACTTTTGTCTCAGCCTCTTTTCTATGGCATTATAAGTAATCGACTGAAAGAATAGTATTCGCCTTTTTCACAGGGACACGGGTCTTAGCCCCATTGTTTCCTTTTGGGAGGCGGAATTTTTTCACTTCTGGAGTAGATGGTTTTGCTGGAGCCTTCTTGCTAACAGGTACGCGTGTTTTGGCTCCATTATTTCCTTTTGGAAGACGAAGTTTCTGAACAGGTTTTTCTGGAGTAGAAGGAGTCACCGGTTTCTCAACAACTGGGCTTGTCACTTCTTTATAGAAATAGGTTACTGTAACCAGGTTAGAAACATGGAGTTTATGAGAGGTCAATTCTCCTTTGTCAGCTGATTGGAAGGTATAAGTTTTTCCATTGGCTTGGATCTGAGCGGGTGCTGTTGGGAGACCAGCTTCATAAGCCAAATCAAGGCTCCGCTCGACACTGTTTTCTTGAGAAGGAGCAATTTCTTGACCCTTATCGTCTACAAAACGAGCACGTTTTACAACTTCAGGATTCAAATCGATATCGTCATAGAGATGAATGACTTCAATAACGGGCGCGGTAGCAGTTCCTTTTTCAGGAGCACTCTTGTAATGGAATCCATCTTTAATATCAAGCTCAGAATATCTCACTCGATACCATGTTTTTCCATTTTCGTCTGTAACGGTTGCTGGGCCATTACCAGATACGTCATATTCAGTAAAAGCACGGGCTTCAACTGTCTTGTAGACGACATCTGTTGAAGATGCAACTGGAGAAAAGTCTGGTTTCAGAGTCCGACGACGATGGATGACACGAATTTCGGAGATTCGTGGATCTACTGGCGTTTCAGCAGGAGCTGGGCTTGATTCCTCAACTGTTGGGATAGCTGTTTCTTCGCTAGGAAGTGGGGCTGTTGCTTCGTTTGTAGCTGTTGTAGCTGAACTCTCTGAAGTTGCTGAAACAGGAGCAAGCCTATCTTGTCGTTCAGTGATAGGAGCAGTGACAGGTGTTGTCTGCTCATCCGCAAATGTAGTTGTTGCGAGACTGAGGGCCAAAACAGCTGCACACAATCCCGTAGTGAGTTGAATTTTCTTTTTCATATTTTCCTCCTTATACATACTGATAGTATAACTTGTAAGCTTTTGACTTGTCAAAAATGGTTGCTAGAAAGACTTAAAAGGATAGGATTTTCCTTTGAAAAATCAAATTATAGGATAAAATATTTTAATAGGTTCAAGAATTTGAAAAAGTCGCTTGACTTTTCTTTAAAAAATCAGTTTTCGCTAAAAAAAGGTGGATTTTAGAAGGTGAGAGATAGCTATCAAGTCCTATTTGTGGTAAAATGAAAGATGACCATGTCTTCGGACAAGTACAATGAGAAAAGGAAGATCTATTATGACAAAACGGATTACCATCATCGAAGTAAAAGACTACGTCGGTCAAGAAGTGACCATCGGTGCTTGGGTTGCGAATAAATCAGGAAAAGGGAAGATCGCTTTCTTGCAATTGCGTGACGGAACGGCCTTCTTCCAAGGTGTTGCTTTCAAACCAAACTTTATCGAAAAATTCGGCGAAGAAGTAGGTCTTGAAAAATTTGACACCATCAAACGTCTAAGCCAAGAAACATCTGTTTTCGTGACAGGGATTGTCAAAGAAGACGAGCGTTCTAAATTTGGTTATGAGCTCGATATTACAGACATCGAAGTCATCGGTGAATCGCAAGATTACCCAATCACTCCAAAAGAACACGGAACAGACTTCTTGATGGACAATCGTCACTTGTGGCTTCGTTCTCGTAAGCAAGTCGCTGTCATGCAAATCCGTAATGCTATTATCTACGCGACTTATGAGTTCTTTGATAAAAATGGTTTCATGAAGTTTGATAGCCCAATTCTTTCAGGAAATGCGGCAGAAGATTCGACAGAACTTTTTGAAACAGATTACTTTGGAACACCAGCATACTTGAGCCAATCAGGTCAGCTTTATCTTGAAGCTGGTGCTATGGCTCTTGGTCGTGTCTTTGACTTTGGTCCAGTATTCCGTGCTGAAAAATCTAAGACTCGTCGTCACTTGACTGAGTTCTGGATGATGGATGCTGAGTACTCATACTTGACACACGATGAGTCACTTGATTTGCAAGAAGCTTATGTTAAAGCTTTGCTTCAAGGTGTTTTGGACCGTGCCCCTCAAGCCTTGGAAACATTGGAACGTGATACAGAGCTCTTGAAACGCTATATTGCAGAACCATTCAAACGCATCACTTATGATGAAGCCATTGATCTCTTACAAGAGCATGAAAATGATGAAGATGCGGACTATGAACATCTCGAGCATGGTGATGACTTCGGTTCACCACACGAAACATGGATTTCAAACCACTTTGGTGTACCAACCTTTGTCATTAACTATCCAGCTGACATCAAAGCCTTCTACATGAAGCCAGTTCCTGGTAACCCTGATCGTGTACTTTGTGCAGACTTGCTTGCACCAGAAGGCTACGGAGAAATCATCGGTGGTTCAATGCGTGAGGAAGACTACGATGCCCTTGTCGCTAAGATGGAATCTCTCGGTATGGATCGAACAGAGTATGAATTCTACCTTGACCTTCGTAAATACGGTACAGTACCACACGGTGGATTTGGTATCGGTATCGAGCGGATGGTCACCTTCGCAGCTGGTACTAAACACATCCGTGAAGCCATTCCGTTCCCACGTATGTTGCACCGTATCAAACCTTAATAGCCATAAAAACGCCGTCTAGCGTTTTTATACTCTTCGAAAATCAAATTCAAACTACGTCAGCTTCACCTTGCCGTACTCAAGTACAGCCTGCGGCTAGCTTCCTAGTTTGCTCTTTGATTTTCATTGAGTATTACTTTAAATGAAAGTGGTGGAGAAAATGTAGGCAACTCTTAGTAAGTCTTTTAGAAACAGTCATATTACATATTGAAAGAGAGAAAACAATGTTTAAAAGAACTTACAAAGGCAACATTCCACTCCTAGCAGGTCTGGAATTCACATCTTATTTCGGAATTACCAGTTTTTGGATTTTATTCTTCATCCAAAATGGTCTTTCCTTGCTTCAAATCGGTCTATTAGAGAGTATCTTTCATGGGACAAGTCTCTTGTGTGAGATCCCATCCGGTATGTTGGCCGATCGATTTAGCTACAAGACCAATCTCTATTTGGCTCGCTTATCCAGTATTGGATCCTCTATCTTGATCTTACTTGGTCAGGGGAATTTTTGGATTTATGCGCTTGCTATGATGGTCAATGCTTGGTCTTACAATTTTGATTCGGGGACCAGTACCGCTTTCTTATATGATTCTGCGGTAGAAGCGGGTCAAAAGGACCGCTATCTTCAGATTTCTAGCATTTTGTCTGGCGTGGCCGAGGTCACCCGAACTTTAGGTACCGTTGTGGCAGGCTTCTTTGTTCATGGAGCCTTGGCTTGGACCTACCTGATTGCGATTGGACTCTCCTTGCTTTCCATATTCTTGATTTTTCTGATGAAGGAGCCAGAGAGCAAGAGTGGTGAAAGAAATCATTTGACCTTAAAACGGATATTAGTGGTAGTGAAACAAGAATGGCAGGAGAAACCAGTGCTCTTTTACTGGATGCTCACCTATCAGCTACTAGGAACCATCATGTGTATGTTTTATTTTTACTACCAACAGAAAATCAGTGACTTAGCCAGTTGGCAAGTTTCGCTTATTATGTTGATTGGTAGTGGATTCAATCTCCTAGCGGTCTATTTAGCCAGTCAAATCGGGAAAAAATGGAATAGTGATCAAGTCTTTCCGGTTTTGGTTGCATTGACAGGGTTGGCCTTGTTTTTGGTAGCTTTCAAGACTCCATTCGCCTATCTGAGTGTCTATCTCTTGACAAATGCACTATACGCAGTTTATCAACCCATCTACTACAATGATTTACAAACTTATCTGCCTTCTAGTGTACGAGCAACCATGCTGAGTATCAATTCCATGATGTTTAGTCTTTCCATGATCGTCATCTTCCCACTGACTGGTTGGTTGATTGATACTTGTGGATTTGTAGCTGTTTTTCTTGTGCTAGGCCTGATAACACTCATCTCTTTCCCAATCTTAGTGATTGGATTGGGGAAAATGGGCAAGATCTTAAACAAGGGAACGAAGACGGAATAAAATTGCTGGCCTTCATCAGGTCATTATTCGACTCTCTCTGCTTTGCAGGGGGAGTTTTTTTATCTTTCTAAATTATGGTAAAATAAGTACATCCTTTAGAAAGAAAAATGACTAGTATGAAAGACTTATTGAAATACTTCAGGAATTATAAAAAAGAAGCCGTACTGGGACCGTTTTTCAAGTTGTTAGAAGCAACTTTTGAATTACTGGTTCCACTTTTAATTGCCCATCTGGTCGATCAGCTCATCCCCCGTCAGGATCAAGGGGGGATATTTGGACTGGTTGGTCTCTTATTTGTTTTTGCTGGTTTTGGGGTTTTTGTAGCGATAACGGCCCAATATTATTCATCAAAAGCAGCAGTAGGCTATACCAAGGAATTGACTAATGACCTGTATGAGAAGATTCTCAGCTTGTCTAAAGAGCAAAGAGACCGTTTAACCACTTCAAGTCTCGTGACACGCTTAACCAGTGATACCTATCAGATTCAAACGGGGATTAATCTATTTTTACGTCTATTTCTCCGTGCGCCAATTGTTGTTTTTGGTTCGATTTTTATGGCCTTCACCATTAGTCCGCAACTGACCCTGTGGTTTATTGGTATGGTTGCTCTCTTGTCCCTCATCATTGTCCTTATGTCTCGTCTGGTCAATCCTCTTTATGCGCGCATCAGGAAAACTACGGACCGAATGGTTACCATTACGCGTCAGCAGTTACAAGGGATGAGGGTTATCCGCGCCTTTGGGCAGGCAGCTCACGAAGAAGCAGAGTTTAATGAGGTCAACCAAGACTATACGAAGTGGCAATTAGTGGTCTCTAAATGGTCTAGTTTAATCAGTCCCTTGACTTTCCTCGTCGTGAATGGAACCTTGATTTGTATTCTTTGGCAAGGGCAAGCCTCTATTCAAATGGGGACCCTCAGTCAAGGAATGTTGGTCGCTTTGGTCAATTACCTGCTTCAAATTTTGACGGAATTACTGAAGTTAGCGATGTTGGTGACCTCGCTCAACCAAAGCTATATTGCTGCTGGTCGGATAGTCCAGGTCTTTGATGAGAAAAGTGAAGAGCTGGATCAAGAGTTGGATGATGTATCTGTTTCTGACCCTCAGCTGGCGCTACAGATCCAAGACCTTGTCTTTACCTATCCTTTAGCCGCAAAACCATCCTTAGAAGGGATTCACTTATCCCTGAACAAGGGTCAAACCTTGGGAATTATTGGAGGGACAGGATCAGGGAAGTCCACTCTGGTTCAATTGCTAGGGCATCTTTATAGCCCAAGCCACGGGAGTGTAAGTCTCTTTAAGGATGGTCAGAGTCCCAAGACCCTTCGTCAGTGGCGTGACTGGGTAGCAGTAGTTCCTCAAAAAGCAGAACTCTTTAAAGGAAGTATTCGTTCCAATCTAACGCTGGGATTAAATGAGGAAGCGAATGAAGAGCAGTTGTGGTGGGCCTTGGGAGTTGCGCAAGCAGCTGATTTCGTCCGTGAGAAAGTGGGAGGACTAGAGGCTCCCGTAGAAGCTTTTGGACGGAATTTTTCCGGTGGTCAGCGTCAACGTTTGACCATAGCACGTGCTATCCTTCGCAAAGCACCATTTTTGGTCTTGGATGATTCTACATCTGCCTTGGACTATTTGACAGAAGCACGACTTTTACAGGCTCTAAAAGAGGAATTGACGGAGACAAGCCTCATTCTCATTTCGCAGCGGACCAATAGTCTACGAAGTGCTGAGCAAATTCTCGTCTTAGATAAAGGTCGTCAAGTCGGCCTAGGAAGTCATGAGGACTTGGTGGCAACCAATCCTTTATACCAAGAGATTCATTTCTCCCAACAGAAGAGAGAGGAGGGGGCAGAATGAAACAAAAGACATATTTACGGCGCTTGCTTGCTGACTTAGCCAAGCAGCCCATCTGGCTAATCTTAGCCAGTCTGGGAACCATCTTGCAAGTCTTGTTAACCGTCTATATCCCTATCCTGATCGGGCGGGCAGTGGACCTAGTGGTCCTCCCTGATGCAGCTCACCTCATACTCCCACTTATCTTGCAAATAGGTCTAGTGATCCTCTTTGCAACCTTGATTCAATGGTTTAATCCTTTAATTTACAATCAGATGATCTATCGCTACAGTAAGGATTTAAGGGAGAAGGTCATCCAGAAAGTGCATGTCCTACCTTTATCTTACCTGGATCGTCAAGGTACTGGGGATTTGGTAAGTCGCTTGACCACTGACGTTGAACAACTAAACAATGGTTTATTCATGGTCTTCAGTCAGTTCTTTGTTGGTCTTCTTACGATTCTAGTGACCATTGCCAGTATGGCCCGATTGGATTGGATGATGATGGGGATGGTCTTAATCTTGACACCCTTATCACTCTTTATCGCCCGTTTTATTGCCAAGCGTTCTTACCATCTCTTCAGGATGCAGACCCAGGCGCGTGGGGTTCAGACGCAAATGATTGAAGAATCTCTTAGTCAAGAAAGCTTGCTTCAAGCCTTCAATGCTCAGGCTGCATTTCATAGGAAGTTTATCGAGATCAATGGCGACTATGCTGGTTGCTCTCAAGAAGCGATTTTTTACTCCTCCACCGTTAATCCTGCGACGCGCTTTGTCAATGCTCTAATTTATGCGCTTGTGACGGGATTTGGTGCCGTCCGTATCCTATCTGGAACGAGCTTTACTGTTGGTCAGTTGGTAACCTTTCTCAACTATGTCAATCAGTATACTAAACCCTTCAATGACATCTCCTCTGTCCTTGCTGAACTGCAGAGCGCCTTAGCTTGTGCAGAGCGTCTCTATAGTATCCTAGACCAAGAGGAAGTGAAAGAAAGTGGCAAGAGAGACTTGCAAGAAGACGCTGTCGAAGGAGCTGTCCAATTTGATCATGTCAGCTTTGGTTATCGCCCTGATCAGACACTCATAAAGGATCTTTCCATTTCTATCCCGCCGGCTAGTAAGGTAGCCATTGTTGGTCCAACTGGGGCTGGGAAATCTACATTGATTAATCTTCTCATGCGATTCTATGATGTGGATCAGGGGCAGTTGCGCTTAGATAATGAAGCTGTAAATAGCTATAGTCTAGCAAGCTATCGCAAGCAGTTTGGGATGGTGCTCCAAGAGACTTGGCTCAAAGTTGGAACGGTTCATGAGAATATCGCCTTTGGTCGACCTGATGCAAGTCGGGAAGAAGTGGTCCAAGCAGCAAAAGCTGCCAATGCTGATTTCTTTATTCAACAGCTTCCAGATGGCTATGATACCTATCTAGCCGATGCTGGAGACTCCCTCTCTCAAGGACAAAGACAGCTTCTGACTATTGCTCGGGTCTTTCTTGCAGTACCTAAGATCCTGATCCTAGATGAGGCGACCTCTTCCATCGACACGCGGACAGAGTTGCTTATTCAAGATGCCTTTCATAAGTTAATGGTGGGTCGGACCAGCTTTGTGATTGCCCATCGCCTGTCTACGATTGAGAATGCAGACCTGATTCTTGTCATGGTAGATGGAAATATCGTTGAACATGGGGATCATTCGGAGTTGATGGCACAAAAAGGTGTTTATTACAAAATGCAAACTGCCCAACTTTCTAGTAGTTAAGACACAAAAAGACTGGATGTTTTTTCCAGTCTTTTTGTTTATTCGTGATGATCTTTTAAAAGATAGAGAAGAGAGAAGGCTAGGAGAGCCATAGCAATACCTAATACAGTAAAGATAAAAGCGTTGCTGTCGGAGATGAGACCGATGGTATTGAGGGCGAAAGGTGTAATGGCCGCTCCGAAGCTACAGCCCAAGACGGCTACTGAGGTCACCTGGTTTAATCGTCTAGCAGGAATCTTGGCTGACAAGATTTGGAAAACCATGGTAAGAGCAGTACTGTATGTATAGCCTGAGAAGAGGGCGGAAAGAGCCAGAAGAGGGATACTTGGTGAAAGGGCTACAGCCATCATGGAGATTCCGTAAGCAATCCCGGCATAAGTGATCAATTTGCTCTTGAACAAATGAACAAGACCAGAGAAGGTGAGACCAGCTAGAATGCCAATCAATTGCATAGCGCTTAGAATGAAGCTGGCTGAATTATGCTGATCCTTGAACGTGTAAGCGACAATACTAGGAATGCGAAGAGTTACTCCGACGTTGCATAGAACGATCATAGCGGCTACAATGGCTAAAATAATAGTCAACTTCCATTCTTCTTTTTGGAGTGGTTCTTTATGATTGGCGTGAATATGTTGACTTTCTTCTTGCTGGTGGTAAGGGACAAAGGTCATGAAGAGAAAGAGAACGATTAATCCAGCCCCGTAGGCTAGGAAGCTAGAAGTCCAGCCAAATTGGAGGAGGAAGCCGACCAATAAAGTGACGAGGGCTGTCCCTACGACTTCAGCAGAACCACGAAATCCAAGAGTTTGGATTCGTTCTCGTCCCTGGTAGCGTTCGCTGATAATTGAAATAGCCTTAGCATTGATCAAACCGACTCCCATCCCAAAGATGAAACGAGAGATGAAAAGGATAGGATAGGCTTGGTTAAAGAAAGGGACCATTCCAAAGATTGAGAGGATTAATAGACCGGTGATAATCATCTTTCTCTCATCTAAGAAGCGTTCGATAAAGGTGTTGAGGAAGAGGGTGACCATAATCCCAGCGGATGGAAGGGATACCAAGAGTTCGATTTGACTTTTTGGGAGATCCTTATAGTATTCGAACATATAAGGAAGAGCACTAGAAATCGAAAAAGACGTCGTTAATACAAGAGATAAAGAAAGGATACTAACCTTTTCTAATAATTTTTTCATAATCATCCTTCAGTCACATATTTAGTCAAAAGACACTCTACTATGGTATAGTTTTTTGATTCATTTAGCAAGTTATTTAAATGAAATTTCTTAATAATTTTCATCTTTGGAGGAAGAAAAAAACTAGAGGTTTATTCCAGTTTCAAATTGAAGACAAAGTGATTTTAAAAACTTTCCTTAGGTGAGTACGGACGTCAGCGAACTTCTATGAAGTTCCATGACTTAGTTTTGAGCCTGAGGTCTCAAAACTCCCGAGTGCCTGAAACAACTCTGATTCAGGCACTTTTCTCACGGCGGAAAGTTTTACATCTACTTAAATAACTATAAAAAATAATCTTTTTTTGAAAATCATCTAGCTGTTTTATGTAAAACAATCGTTTGTATACATTCAAAAAACTGGAGGTTAAACTCCAGTTTTTATTTCTATTACACGTTTAAGACCTTATCTAAGAATTCTTTCAATCGTGGATGTTGTGGGTTGTCGAAGATTTGGTCTGGTTTGCCGTCTTCGAGGAATTCCCCATCAGCTGTAAAGATAACACGATTGGCCACTTGGCGAGCAAATCCCATCTCGTGTGTGACGATGATCATGGTCATCCCTTGCTTAGCCAAGTCTTTCATAACGTTCAGTACATCTCCGACCATCTCAGGGTCAAGGGCAGAAGTAGGTTCGTCGAAGAGCATGACATCTGGTTTCATTGCCAAACCACGCGCAATGGCTACCCGCTGTTTCTGACCACCTGATAGACTATCAGGAGAGACATCAGCTTTGTCAGCCAGTCCAACCTTTTCCAAAAGTTCCATTGCTAGTTCTCTAGCTTCTTCACGACTCATGCGTTTGTGCTCCAAAGGAGCAAACATGATGTTTTCAATAACACTCATATGAGGGAAGAGGTTAAAGTGCTGGAAAACCATCCCGACATTTTCACGTACGATATCAATGTTGGTTTTAGGATCAGTCAGGTCATAACCGTTCACAGTAATTTGTCCTTTGGTTACTTCTTCAAGAAGGTTAAGACTGCGTAGGAAGGTTGATTTACCAGAACCAGATGGTCCGATAATACAAACCACATCTCCTTCGTAGAATTTTGTTGAGATGCCTTTAAGGACCTCATTTTCACCGTAATACTTGTGGAGGTCATGGACATCAATTTTTAATTTTGCCATTAGTTAGCCCTCTTTTCTAATCGTTTTGCAAAGCGTGTCAATAAGGTAATGATGACGAGGTAGAAGACCGCAAGGATCGCATACATCTTGAAACTTTGATAATTTCGAGCGATGATAATCTTACCAGTCTGGAAGAGCTCGACCAAACCGATAGCTGACACAATCGTCGTATCTTTCAGTGCAATGACAAATTGGTTGACAAAGTTTGGAAGCATGAGTTTGGTTGCTTGTGGCAAGATGATTTTGCGCATAGTCTTGCTATAAGAAATCCCGAGGCTTCGACTAGCTTCCATCTGTCCAGCTGGTACGGCTTGAATCCCACCACGAACAATCTCAGCAATATAAGCAGCAGCATTGAGGGAGAGAGCAATCGTACCTGCAAGGAAGTCATTGATTGGGGATTGGTGACCCGTCATGGACTCGATCAAATTAGGAATTCCCCAGAAGATAAAGGCAGCAAGAATCATCAGTGGGATACCACGGATGACATCGACGAAAATCTCAGCAGTCCAACGAAGCCATTTATAAGGACTGACACTAAACATCCCGAAGATGATTCCGATCACCATTGCAATCGCAAATGAAAGAAGTGCTAGTGCAATAGTGACACCAAGTCCACTTAACAATTGTTTGTAGTTGTTTTGGAGCAAGCCCCAGATAGTCGTTTCATCTACTGAAGTAGATTCTGTGGTTTCATCACTATCACTTGAAAGGTATTTATCCAAGATCTTTTGGTATTCGCCACTTTCTTTTAAGTTGGCCAAACCGTTGTTAAACATTTCAATCAATTCAGGGTTCGAATCTTTTTGGACAGCAAAGGCAATTTGACCACTAGGAGTACCTTCGATAGGTGTTTTGAATTTACGCCCTTGTTTAATGGCGTATTTGATAACAGGTTCGTCATCCATGATGGCAGCTACAGAACCTGAGTTCAAACTGTCATACATAGAAGCCCCATCTGAGAAGGTTTTGATTTTGTAGCCATACTTGCTCTTGTTTTCCTCGAGGAAAGTTTGAGAAGCAGTACCATTTTTGACACCAACTGTTTTTCCTTTTAGATCTTCATAGGAAGAAATGTTACTACTTTCTTGAACTGCTAGGATTGAATTCGTTGTGTAGTATGGATCTGAGAAGTCAAAAGTCGCCTTACGCGCATCAGTAACAGTCATCCCTGCAATCATTCCATCGGCATTACCATTCTGGACATCACTGACAGCAGCATCAAAACCTGGATTGCTAATTTCTAGAGTAAATCCTTGGTCTTTGGCAATGGCCTTAATCAATTCCATATCAATCCCAGTGTATTTACTTTGATCATTTTGGAAGACGAAAGGAGCAAAAGAGGAATCACTAGAAATTTTGTACGTTTTCTTCTTAGGAGTCGCCTTTTGTCCTGCTTCAGTGCTCGTTTCTGGAACAACAGTAGTGCTAGCGGTAGTTGTTGCTGTAGATGATGATTGGCTGCTACCAGTCCATTTTTCAATAATTTGATCTAGCGTACCATCTTTCTTCATTTGGGCAAGAGCAGTATTGAACTGTTTGATGAGTTTTTCGTGGGAACCACCTTTTTTAACCCCAAAGGCAAAGCTTCCGACAGCTTCTCCTTCCATATTAATAGAAAGGTCTTGTCCTTGCTTAATCGCATATTCGATAACAGGTTGGTCGTCCATAATGGCATCCACTGCACCGGTTGATAAACTGTTATTCATCAAATCACTGGTATCGAAGGTCTTGATCGTATAGCCGTACTTGTCCTTGTTCTTTTGAAGGAAACGTTGGGCTGCTGTTCCATTTTTGACTCCGACTGTTTTGCCTTTAAGTTGATCATAGGAAGTGATCTTGTTAGCTTTCTTGGTTGCGATCACGACCTTTGTGTCATAGTAGGTATCGGACATATCAAAGACTTGTTCACGTTCCTTGGTCTTGGTCATCCCTGCCATAATGGCATCGGCTTGTCCGGATTGGACCATGTTGACGGCTGCATCAAATCCAGGGAAAGACTTTTCTAAGGTCCAACCGTTGATTTCAGCGACCTTATCCAAGATTTCAACGTCAATTCCTTTATAAACTTGGTCTGAGTCTTTGAATTCGAAGGGCGCATATGCCGTATCGAAAACGACTTTAACAGTTTCAGCCTGTGCTGGACTCGCAAAGGCGAATAGTGGAAATAAGAAAAGCAAACAAGCTACTAGTTTTTTCTTCATTTCGTTCTCCTTTATATCTAATCCAATAGACTCATAATGAGCTATGGAAGGAATACCCAAAAGGGTTAAAAAAATAAAGAATTCATACTGAAAACAAGTATGAATTTCATCATTTATTTTTTACAAGTATTATCATATCATAAATGAAACCTAAAATCAAGAAACCTAACCAATTCATGTTAGGTTTTCTAACATAACATTGTCTTGCAGTCTCAGGTTTTCTTTGTTACAATGGAACTATTAGATAAATGGAGGGTGATGATGAAGAAAGGAAAGATCATTCAGGATATAAAAACTAACACCACATGGCCAGTGCTCATTTCTACACTGTTCTATGTCTTTTTAACCTTCCTATTTGTTGAAGGTGGGCTTTGGCTTGGGAATGAATTGCTTGGACCTTTTTCAATTGGATTAGGGTTTCTAGTAGAACTCTTTTCACCAGGGGATGGGGGAGCAGGTGTTCAAGAGTTCTTCTACCATTACATTCTCTATTATCAGCTCTTCAGTTTCGTATTTATTCTTTTACTCTTTATTTTTGGGGTGAAGTTCATTGAGAAGAATCCCTTATCGACTTTAGGTTTTATAAAAAAGAACTGGCTCAAGTATCTAGGTTGGGGGATCTTGCTTTCACTGCTTCAAATGGGTGTGATTGCCCTTGTCTACCAGATGGGGGGAATCGGGTCTTTTGAGCTGAATGAATTAAGTTTAGAACCCATCCTCTTTATTCTAGGCTTATTCCCATTTTGGCTCCTTCAAGGAGGGACTGAAGAAGTGGCGACGCGGGGTTGGCTCCTAACTCGGATTGCAGCAAGAACTAATTTGCCTTTAGCGATTGCGATTTCTAGTAGTCTCTTTGGCTTTCTTCATCTAGGGAATGCAGGGGTGACCTTCTTATCCGTACTAAATATTGTCCTTGATGGAGTGCTAGCTGGTTTGCTCCTTGTCTACACCGATAGTATCTGGCTAGTGGTCGCCCAACACGGTACCTGGAACTATGTACAAGGAAATCTCCTTGGTTTTCAAGTCAGTGGGACGGGCGCAGATGCCTCTATCTTCAGCTTTACCATGGGGTCAGGACCTGACTGGTTGACTGGAGGGGAATTTGGAGCAGAAGGATCGATTATCACTACTTTGGTTCTTCTTGTATCCCTAGTGATTGTTTATCGCTTAGGGGAGAGGAAAGAAAGAGTTGTTACTGAACAAGTAAGAAATGGCTGAAAGGAAATAATGATGAATAAGGAGACAGGTTCTTGAGCCTGTCTTTTTCCTGTGACAGGATCCTCTCTTCAAAAGTAAGAGCAATATCAATTTAAAGATCGATTAAATGAGGCAATTCAATTATTGAATGATAATTGCTGGATAAGTAATGACATTGATGGTATTCAAATTAGATAATTTAATATTACGAATTTTGTTCAAGATAGTGTAAAATAGATCTGTACGAGTTTCTAAAAATTTAATTTTAAAAATAAAGAACAATACAAATTGATGTATTGAGCCTGATTTTTGTTAAAAATATGAAGCTTTGCAGTTAGTTCTCTAAAGTATTTTGAGGTGATAGAATGTATAAGATATTAGTTGTAGATGACGATTTTGAAATTTTGAAACTGATGCGAACTATTCTAGAGATGAAAAACTATCAGGTAATGACGTATCAAGAAGTGACCGTACCAATCGATATTAATAATTTCAAAGGATTTGATCTGATTTTATTAGATGTAATGATGCCTAATATAGATGGTATGCAAATTTGTAAGCAGATTAGAAATAAAGTAAGCTCTCCTATTATTTTTGTTAGTGCAAAAGATACTGAAGAAGATATAGTATCAGGGTTGAATTTAGGAGGAGATGACTATATTACAAAACCTTTTAGCATCAATCAATTAGTTGCCAAAGTTGCTGCAAATCTAAAACGAGAAGAACGATACAAACAAGGTGAATTGAGTAACCAAGTTGTTCGAGACTTATCTCCAATAACGATTTATTTACAAGAAAAAATTGTTTGTATTAATGGAGATAGTCTTACTTTTACAAGAAGGGAATATGATATCATAGAGCTGTTATCTAGTAACCCAAGAAAAATTTTTACTGTACAAGATATATATGAAAATGTTTATGATGACGATGCTGAAACCCTCTTTCATTCAATATCTGAGTATATTTATCAAATAAGATTAAAATTCTCATCTTATGGAATTAATCCTATAAAAACAGTTAGAGGTATGGGATACAAGTGGCATGATTAAGAAGAAGAGTACAATTAGAGGACGCGTAATAAGGACGGTTTTAGAACTAGTAACAGGTACGTTACTGAGTATACTTTTATTTTTTATAATTACATATTTACTTGTTTTTACTGGACAATTAAATGCATACGGCTCTAAAATTGAAATTTCAGTTAGTGATACTAGCAATTTAAGTGATGTAGTTAAAGCAATGAATAACTCTATATTTGATTATGTTGTATTTTATCGCAAGACAGGTACAATTGAAGAGGGCAATTATCAAAAAGAGGATTTGCCTGCCTATCGAGAAGTTTTTGAAAAAAATGAATCTGTAAGTAATGAGACAGTGTATTATGGGTATTACGCTAATTCAGAGATTATACTTACTGTCAGGCAACCCATGATACCTGAGTTTGTTAATCCGAATTTGCGTCACATTTCATTTAATCTATTTTCTTATTTATTCTTCTTCGTTTTCGAAACGATTTTACTCATTTGGTCACTTACAAGATTAATAAAAGAATTTTCAAAAAACTTTCTCCTTATACAAAAAAAAGCTTTAAACATGGGGCAGTTAACATTTAAAGATGAAAATATTCCTGCTCAAATACAAGAGTTCGATGAAATTCTTTCTGTATTATATCAAAAGGACGACGAGTTAACTAATTTACTCAAATCAGAGAGAAGGGAGAAGGAAGATTTATCTTTTCAAGTTGGTGCATTAGCCCATGATGTAAAAACTCCTTTAACAGTACTAAAGGGAAATTTAGAGTTGCTTGAATTAACTAACTTGACTGTTCAACAGAAGGAATACACTCAGTCAATGAATAACAGTATAGTGATTTTTGAAAGATACTTTAGTTCAATGATTGATTATTCAAGATTACTAATTGAAGATAAAGATTATGGAGAACAGATACATTTACCTGAATTTCTAAGTGAGCTATCAGTAGAGGCGAAATCTGTAATGGATAATGAAATGGTTGATTTCAAAATTATTAATACTACAAAATTAATGTTTTTCAAGGGAAATCGCTTTAATTTAAATCGGGCATTAATTAACATTTTAGCAAATGCAGCAAGATATAGTTCTGGAGAAAAAAAAGTTACGCTTACTATCATTGAGGAAACAGAGTATATTAATTTTGGAGTGTGGAATAATGGTCTGCCTTTTACTGAACAGTCGTTATTAAATGCAGATAAGTTATTTTATACTGAGAATAAAGGTAGGAATAATAACCACTATGGTTTAGGTTTAGCATTTGCTAAACAGGTTGCAAATAAACATTTTGGAGAATTGATTTTATCAAATCCAGATCGTGGTGGTGCTCAAGTGACGTTGCTTATTAAAAAATAATTCTATAGGGAGTTATTAGATAGCTTCCACGAAATAGCTATGTATAAAAAATAGATATTCTTCTAAATTGAGGAATGTCTATTTTTTTAATTTGTAAAATTAGAAAATCTGAACAAATTTTGAAAAATTAAATGTAACATAAAAGTATAAAACAAGGAGGAAAACTATGAAATTCAAAAAGATTTATCTTTCCGTAATTTTTTTCTTAAGTTTACTTGGATTTACTGGATGTACATACGAAAAGTATGATGTTAAATTTCTCGACTCAAGTTATAATCGATTCGATTATAAAGGAGGGCATTATGGTGTAACTAATCAATTAATTACATATGAAGAAATTGAAAGTAAAGTAAGCAATCATGATGATACTTATGAAATATCTTACGATGAAAGTAATAATGGTATAAAGAATGATTTGTTGGAGATTGGTGACTTATATCAGACCAAGAATAGAGAATTAGCCATAAAAATTGATAGTACTTTTTATAAATGTAGATTACTTGATAGTATTTCTAAAGAAGAACTCCTAAAAGTTTCTGACTTATTTAATGTTCGCTTAGTAGGAGGATTTGCTATCAATGAGCAAGAAGCAAGAGTGCTTAAGATAGGGGAACAAATATTTACAATTACTGAAGAAATTATTCCAAAAGATGAGCTTAGAACAACAGTTGCTAACCTAGATAATCAAGTGAAGTCAGTCACTAGATTATCAGGGGAGCACGAAATTTGGAAATATGGAGAAATTTGTTCTTTAGAAAATCAGTCTATTCACGAGAAAGTAGCAATTAAATTGAATGGAGAATATCATTTGGCAACTTTAAGAAGTTAGTTTTTATGTTGGATATCCAACATAAAAATGTTTTGATAAGTCTGTACAAAATGTCTTGAAAAGCAGAACACACATAATATCAAGAATCGCAAAAATATTGATATTATGCGTTTTATCGTAGGTAGACTAACATCATTTTATCCAGGAATTGGCTTTCTTAAATATGTAAGCTAGAAGGATTACTAGTTTAAAGAAGAATGAAAGTGATAAAAAAGTAGAGATTTGAATATATATATCAAAAGAAAGAGGTGGAGGAAGCGATAACTAAAAAATACTCGAAAATTTTGATTCTATAATTGTGACAACTCTATCGATAATTCAACAATTCTAAATATCTTTATAACACTCAGGGGAAAGAAGAGCAAAAGTTGTTACTGAACAAGTGGGAAATCACTGAAAGGTAATAATGATGCATACGAAGACAGGTTCTTGAGCCTGTCTTTTTTCTGTACAAGGTTCCTCTCTTCAAAAGTCAGAGAAATATCATCTATTATGGTAAAATAAGGGAAGTATAATCAAAGGAAGAAAGTATGATTAATCGAATTACAGATAACAAATTTAAACTAGTATCGAAATACCAACCGTCTGGGGATCAACCGCAGGCCATTGAACAGTTGGTGGATAACATCGAGGGTGGTGAGAAGGCGCAAATCCTGATGGGAGCGACTGGTACGGGGAAGACCTATACCATGAGCCAGGTCATTGCCCAAGTCAATAAACCGACCTTGGTCATCGCCCACAATAAGACACTAGCAGGGCAGCTCTATGGAGAGTTCAAGGAATTTTTTCCTGAAAATGCTGTCGAGTATTTTGTTTCCTACTATGATTATTATCAGCCTGAGGCTTATGTGCCATCTAGCGATACCTACATCGAAAAGGATAGCTCGGTCAATGATGAGATTGATAAACTACGTCACTCAGCAACCTCAGCTTTGTTAGAGCGTAACGATGTCATCGTTGTCGCATCTGTTTCATGTATTTACGGTTTGGGTTCGCCGAAGGAATATGCCGATAGCGTGGTGAGCCTGCGTCCAGGTCTGGAGATTTCTCGTGATAAACTGCTCAATGACCTGGTGGACATCCAGTTTGAGCGCAATGACATCGACTTTCAACGGGGGAAATTCCGTGTTCGTGGAGATGTGGTAGAGATTTTCCCAGCTTCGCGTGATGAACATGCCTTCCGGGTGGAGTTTTTCGGGGACGAGATTGAGTGGATTCGGGAGATTGAAGCTTTGACAGGCCAGGTTCTGGGAAATGTGGACCACTTGGCAATTTTCCCAGCCACTCACTTCGTGACCAATGATGACCATATGGAAGTGGCCATCGCCAAGATTCAGGCGGAACTAGAAGAGCAGTTAAAAGTCTTTGAAAAAGAAGGTAAGCTCTTGGAAGCCCAACGCTTGAAACAACGGACAGAGTATGACATCGAAATGTTGCGAGAGATGGGCTACACTAATGGGGTGGAAAACTACTCTCGTCATATGGACGGACGGAGTGAAGGAGAGCCACCCTACACCCTTCTTGACTTCTTCCCAGAAGATTTCCTCATCATGATCGATGAAAGCCACATGACCATGGGACAAATCAAGGGTATGTACAATGGTGACCGCTCACGCAAGGAGATGTTGGTCAACTATGGCTTCCGTTTGCCGTCGGCCTTGGACAACCGTCCACTGCGTCGGGAGGAGTTTGAAAGCCATGTCCACCAGATTGTCTATGTGTCTGCGACACCAGGCGACTATGAGATGGAGCAAACGGATACTGTCATTGAGCAGATCATTCGTCCGACAGGTCTACTCGATCCTGAGGTCGAAGTGCGTCCGACTATGGGACAAATGGACGATCTCTTGGGTGAGATCAATGCGCGTGTAGAACGTGGAGAGCGGACCTTTGTCACCACCCTGACCAAGAAGATGGCAGAAGACTTGACCGACTACTTCAAAGAAATGGGTGTCAAGGTCAAATACATGCACTCGGATATTAAGACCTTGGAGCGAACGGAGATTATTCGTGATTTGCGTCTTGGCGTTTTTGATGTCTTGGTCGGGATCAACCTTCTTCGTGAAGGGATTGACGTACCAGAAGTCAGTCTAGTTGCTATCCTTGATGCGGATAAGGAAGGTTTCCTCCGTAATGAGCGAGGACTCATTCAGACCATTGGCCGTGCAGCCCGTAATAGTGAGGGTCACGTCATCATGTATGCGGACACCATGACCCAGTCTATGCAAAAAGCCATCGATGAAACGGCCCGCCGTCGTCAGATTCAAATGGCTTATAACGAAGAGCATGGCATTGTGCCACAAACCATCAAGAAGGAAATCCGTGACCTGATCTCTGTTACCAAGGCTGTGACCAAGGAAGAGGACAAGGAAGTGGATATAACCAGTCTAAACCGCCAAGAGCGCAAGGAACTGGTCAAGAAACTGCAAGGCCAGATGCAAGAAGCCGTCGAAGTGCTTGACTTTGAGTTAGCAGCGCAAATCCGTGATATGATGTTGGAAGTCAAGGCATTGGATTAGATAGGATAAAGCGAATGAAGATTATCATTAAAACAATGGAAACTTCTGAAGAGATAGAAGGAAAATCTCTCGTTCATTGGCAAACGTGGAGAGAGGCATATGACGATCTTTTACCCGCGGAATTTCAGGAGACAATGACATTAGATAGATGTCGTTTCTTTAGTCAAAAGTATCCAGAAAATACATTGATTGCGATGGATGGAAAGAAGGTCGTTGGATTTATCAGCTATGGAAATTTTCGTGATGAGGCCATTCAAGCTGGTGAAATCATCGCCTTATATGTTTTAAAAGATTACTATGGAAAAGGTGTGAGTGAAAAGTTAATGCATGCTGCATTTGTTGCTCTCAATCATTTCTCTGAAATTTATTTATGGGTATTGAAAGAGAATAAGCGAGCCATTGCTTTCTATCAAAAAATGGGTTTTACTTTGGATGGCCTAGAAAAAATGCTTAAACTTGGAAAACCTGTTAAGGAATTGCGGATGATGTGTTCTTCAAATAAAAATTCCTAAAGGATCTATCTATCAATCTTTGAACCATTATCAACTAATAAAGTATAAAAGTGAAATAGATAGAATGAAAAAAAGATGAAGGAGAAGATGAATGAAAATTTTAGTCATCAATGGGCATCCTGATAAGGAAAGTTACTGTCAGGCTATTTTTCAAACCATTGTCGAAACTATTGACTCAGGTCGCCATGAACTTGAAGTCATCAACCTTAATGAAGAGGACTTTGATCCGGTTTTACGTTATGGCTATCGAAAACGGATGGAAGAAGATTCTTTTATCCTTCGTTCCCAAGAATTGATCCAGTGGGCGGATCACCTGATCTTTGTCTATCCCATCTGGTGGAGTAGTATGCCTAGCCTTATGAAGGGCTGGATCGATCGGGTCTTTACACCGGGGATTGCTTACTCGGCCAATGATCAAGGAAACTTTATCTGGAATTACCTCAGAGGCAAGCAATTTAAGAAGTTGCTTAAAGGCAAAACCGCCAGTATTTATGCGACCTCCATGGCGCCTACTTGGTGGTACAAGATCTTTTCAGGCTCTCTCAACATTCCTGATAGTTATGGTATCTCCGTTTTGAAAAATGCCGTCTTGAACCACTGTGGGATTAAAACCAAGCGCGTCTGCATTTTGGGTGAAGTCGGCCGCGATGTGAATACCGCTAGTATGAGGAAACAGCATCTCCAAAAGGTAGCAGTAGAAGTCAAGAAACTTTGATCAGAGATGGGTTACTACTGATAAGTTAGTGTCTTTAGTTGTATTTTGATTGGCTTTTGGTTAAACTATTACATAATCTATAAAACATAGGAATGATTCCATATGCTACTTTTTATCTATATGATCTATGTCATTTATTCACTATCAAAAATGAAAAGAGAAGGAAAAAGAGTCTCAATTTTCACTAAGTTGATTGTTTACGGCTTATTGATACTCTCTTCGTTTATGCTCTATTTCAGTTTATTGTCATTTTTATTTAGCCCGTTGCCATTTTTTGGCGTTCTAGCTACTCTTGCTATTGGTGGTATGATGCTATCTCTGAAAATAGTCATTGCCCTTGCTTTACTTTTGTTATCGCTCAGCCTATTCTTAGATAGTAAAAATAGTGATCCAGATACGCCTCTAATTGATCATTGGCTTCGATTAGGTGTTCATATCCTATTGATCATTATTTAAGGCAAGAACGTTTTTCGTTTTCATTTACAACTGGTATCCCTTCTATCGGACACAAATAGTCAGTTGGAAGAATGTCGAGGGGGGCTACTTTTTAGTCTCTTTGCTAGCCTGATCCTGGTATTATTCATTGAGTTGTTCTTTAGCAGTGATGTCATGGTTCGGTAACGATTCACTCGGAGTATTATTTAAAAGAGAAGTCAATTGTCTTTCAGAGAGGCTCTCTTTTGGATGCCTATGATGAATACCATGAGCTGGTAAATCCCTTTGTGATGAAAAAGAGATAAAGAAAAAAGTTTATATTGATTAATTGTCAATATCATAGAAAGGAAATATATGTCACGTACAACGCCTACTATACTGTGCAATCTTTGCATGGTCGAAGATCTTGAAAATGGGAAAGTAGTCCTCCAATACCGCTCACCTGAAAAGACTCACTGGGCTGGCTATGCTTTTCCAGGTGGCCACATTGAAGAAGGAGAAAGTTTGGTAGAATCCGTCATTCGTGAAGTCTACGAAGAGACAGGACTGACAATTGCAGATCCAAAACTGGTCGCAGTTAAAGACTGGGAGCCAGATGAGGGAGGTCGCTATATCGTCTTTTGCTACAAGGCGACAGAATTCACCGGCCAGCTAAGATCGTCTGAAGAAGGAGAAGTTTCTTGGGTTGAGAAGGACCAATTAAAAAAGTTGGACTTGTCCTACGACATGCTTCCTCTGCTAGAAGTGATGGAGGATCCAGACTTATCCGAGTACTACTATCGTAAACGGACAGATGATGGTTGGGAAAAATTTCGCTATTAAGGAGTTGGGTACACCAGCTCTTTTCTTATTCTTGTAAGAAGTGGAAAAAAATAGTATGATGGAAGAGTTTAGGAATACCTTATATAGAGGGAAGAGGTTTTAACATGAAGGATTTTCACTTTGATGCCATTGCTGCATTTGAAAATTACGAGATCAAAACCATGAGAGATGGCCATGTTGTTGTGACAACCAAGGTCGTTGAATCATCACTTAATTATTATGGAAACGCGCACGGTGGCTATCTCTTTACCTTGTGTGACCAGATCAGTGGCTTGGTCGTTATTTCACAGGGAGTAGATGGTGTGACCTTGCAGTCTTCCATCAATTATTTGAAAGCAGGGCGCCTAGGAGATGTCCTAACGATTCACGGGGAATGTGTCCACAGTGGGCGGACAACTCGGGTTGTCGATGTCGATATTACTAATCAGGAAGGTGCCAATGTCTGTAAGGCCACCTTTACCATGTTTGTAACGGGAGAAAGAGATGAATCAGCAAAAGTACGCATTTAAAAACTATATCTTTGATTTTTATGGAACCTTAGTCGATATCGAAACCGATGAGTCGAGTCCAGTTTTGTGGGAGACCATGGCCCAAATCTACCAGTCCTATGGAGCTCATTATACTGGGGAAAGTTTGCAAGTCCGCTATAAGGAGTTGGTGAAGCAAGCGGAGGAAGGTATCGCTAAGGAAAAAAAGGTCACTTATCCGGAGATAGACTTGACCGTGATTTTCGTTCAACTCTATCTAGAGAGTCATCCAACAGGAGCCAGTGTCCATCATCTCAAAGAGTGGGGACGCTTGATTGCTCGGACCTTCCGTGTCCTCTCTCGTAAACGATTGGAGCTTTACCCGCACACGAAAGAAGTCTTAGAAGATATGAAAGTTGCAGGTTGTCGGATCTATCTCTTATCCAATGCGCAAGCGGACTTTACCAACCCAGAGATTGATTTAGTTGGCTTGAGAGAGATTTTCCACGACATTTATCTGTCGTCTGATGCAGGGATTCGCAAACCTCAGCGCGAATTTCTCATGAAAGTCATCAAAGAACACCAGTTGAATCCTGATAAAACAGTCATGGTAGGGAATGACTTCACTACAGATGTGGCTGTAGCGAAAAGCATCGGCATGCAAAGTATCTTGATCAATACCTTCCCCTACTCGGACGAAGAATTACAGAATAAGAGTCAAGCAGGCGTGCGCGTGATTCGAGACATTCAAGAATTGCAAGAAGATTAAAGGTTACCATCAATTTTAGGAGGCCAAGTTGCCTCTTCTTTTATTGAAAATGCTACAATAGAACGGAATTTGTCAAATTTTCCCTTTCATGGTATACTATGGGAGTTAATTTTGCTAAGGAGATTGAAATGAATAACTTACCAAACTGTCCAAAATGTAACTCTGAATACGTCTATGAAGATGGTGCGCTCTTGGTCTGTCCAGAGTGTGCTTATGAATGGAACCCAGCTGAAGTCGTAGAAGAAGAAGGTGTTGTAGCCATCGACGCGAATGGAAATAAATTGGCTGATGGCGATACCGTCACCTTGATCAAAGACTTAAAAGTGAAGGGTGCACCAAAAGATTTGAAACAAGGAACGCGTGTGAAAAACATCCGTATCGTCGAAGGTGACCACAACATCGATTGTAAGATTGATGGCTTTGGCGCAATGAAACTCAAATCAGAATTTGTCAAGAAAATCTAAGAATAAGAAGAAGGGCTTAGCCCTTTTCTTTCAGGAGAATACTATGAAATTCAAACTATTATTTAGCTATCGTTTTCTATTGTTTATCTTGAGTGTGATCGGCGTTTATCTGCAACTGACCAAGCATGGTGGCTTTGGGATGATGCTCTATTACACCATTTTGTCCAACATGTTGGTCATGTTCTTTATGGGGGACATGGTCTGGCGCATGCTTCGTGGTCGTTCGACCCAGACACAGAGCTATCTTCGCTTAAAGGGCGGTGTCACCATGTCAATCATGATCACCTGTGTCATCTACCACTTTATGCTAGCACCCATCGCGACACCTGAGAAGTTTTACCGTTTGGAAAACTTCCTCTGTCATTACATTGTTCCCTTGATGTTTTTCTTTGACACCCTGGTCATTGATAAACCGAAACAATACCGTAAGTCGGATCCATTAGCTTGGACCCTGCTTCCCTTGCTTTATATGGTCTTTGCTCTTCTCAACGGTTTGGTTCTTAAGTGGCCAGTTCCAGGTGCCAAAGACAGTCCTTTCCCTTATTTCTTTATCAATGTCAATCGTTTTGGTTGGCTCTATGTGGTTAAGATGGCGACCATCATTTTTGTCGCTTATTTACTAGCTGGATGTGGCTTGTTTGCCTTGAAGAGGTTTGGGAAAAAAGGAACAGATCATCATTAAATAGAAGATTTGTGGATGTAAATCCGAACATTCGTAGAAAATAATGAGTTTTTTCTTGCATCCCACTATAAACTGTGATATAGTATGGATAATTAAATAGTCCTTTAAACCTGTCCCGTGAGGCAGGCAAGGAGTCTGATCAAAATAAGGGGTAAACTAGATGCGTTCTAGGTCTTATCTCTTAGTATTTTTCTGAAGCCTCCTTGAAAAGGGAGGCTTTTTTCTATCAATTAGGAGGAAAAGATGAAGATCAAAGAAGTCGTTGATGATCTGACCATGAAGCGAGCGATTACTCGCATCACGTATGAAATCATCGAACGGAATAAGGATCTGAGCCAAATTGTTTTGGTAGGGATCAAAACTCGTGGCGTTTTCATTGCCAATCGCATCAAAGAACGGTTAGCACAGCTAGAACAAATAGAAGTTCCAGTCTGTGAATTGGATACCAAGCCTTTCCGTGATGATATCAAAGTAACAGAAGATTCAACCGTTTTACCAGTAGATATTACTGGCAAAGATGTCATCCTGATTGATGATGTCCTTTATACAGGTCGGACCATTCGAGCAGCCATCGATAATCTTGTCAGTCGTGGACGTCCATCGCGTGTCAGCCTGGCAGTCCTAGTGGATCGTGGTCATAGAGAATTACCGATCCGACCAGATTATGTTGGAAAGAACATTCCAACAAGTCGATCAGAGGAAATCATTGTCGAGATGACTGAGCTGGATGGTCAAGATCGCATCTTGATTGAGGTGAGTGAATAAGGTAGTTTTCAAATCGTCGCTATATACAGGAGTGACTGAGGAAGCTTCCTGTATTGTTTTCACATATGCATATCTTTGGAATGGAGTTACAACATGTCTACAAATCAAATCGCACTTAAAAACCTTGTCTCAATGGAAGCTTTATCAAACGAAGAAGTTATGGCCTTGATTAAGCGTGGTATTGAGTTTAAAAATGGAGCAAAAGCTCATTATGATGAGCAACATATCGTGGCTAACCTCTTCTTTGAGTCATCAACACGTACGCACAAAGCATTTGAAGTGGCTGAGTTGAAATTAGGTTGTGACCTCCTTGACTTTGATGTGAAAACGAGCTCTGTAAACAAGGGTGAAACTCTGTACGATACCATTTTGACCATGTCAGCTCTCGGAGTTGATATCTGCGTCATCCGTCACCCAGAAGTAGACTACTACAAGCAATTGATTGAAAGTCCAACTATCACAGCCTCTATTGTCAACGGGGGAGATGGATCTGGTCAACACCCAAGCCAAAGTTTACTAGACTTGATGACCATCTATCAAGAGTTTGGTCACTTTGATGGACTTAAGGTTTGTATCGCTGGTGACTTGGATCACTCACGGGTGGCAAAATCAAATATGCAAATCTTGAAACGTTTGGGAGCAACCCTCTACTTTGCAGGCCCAGACGAATGGAGAAGTGCGGAATTTGAAGAATACGGAACCTTTGTGACGATTGATGAAGTGATTGAAGAAGTTGATGTTATGATGTTCCTCCGTGTGCAACACGAGCGTCATGATTATGAGTCTCTCTTCTCAAAAGAGAACTACCATCGTTTGCATGGCTTGACACAAGAACGCTATGATCGTATGAAAGACACAGCCATCTTGATGCACCCAGCTCCAGTAAACCGTGATGTGGAGATTGCTGACCACTTGGTAGAAGCTCCTAAATCACGCATCGTGGAGCAAATGACCAACGGTGTCTTTGTCCGCATGGCTATCATCGAAGCGGTTTTAGCTGGACGGAAATAATAGAGTAAGAAAATAGAAAGGAGAAGTGAGGGAGTCTACAAAAAGGTGGTCTTTTCTCACTTTTCTTTTTGGAGTTTGTAAGGAGAATTTATGGTAAAACGTCTCTTAGTATTAGAAGATGGGACGGTTTTTGAAGGAACTGGTTTTGGAGCTGATACATATGTCAGTGGGGAATTGGTCTTAAATTCTGCCATGACGGGTTATCAGGAGTTGATTACCGACCAGTCCTATAAGGGGCAAATATTAGCCTTTACTTTTCCAGTTATTGGTACAACTGGGATAAACCGAGATGATTATGAATCTATTTTTCCTGGGTGTCTAGCAGTGGTAGTGCACCAATTAGCGAGTCATCCCAGTAATTGGCGCAAACAATTATCCTTAGATGCTTACCTGAAAAAACACAATATTCCAGGGATCCAAGGAGTCGATACTCGAAAGCTGGCTAAAATTGTCACTGAACATGGAAGTATGAAGGCTACAGTGGTCAATGAGGGGGATGCGATCGAGCATATCTTGGATCAGCTCCGGGCAACTGTCTTACCTTTTGACCAAGTCCGCCAGGTGTCGACCAAAACCCCCTATGCTGCACCAGGGTTTGGTAAGAGTATCGTCTTGATCGACTTGGGCTTACGGCATTCCGTTTTGCGTCAATTGATTGCACGAGGTTGTAACGTCACGGTCGTTCCTTATTCTATTAAATTGAAGGAATTAAAGGATTTGCAGCCGGATGGCATTATTCTATCCAGTGGTCCAGGGAATCCTCATCATATCGATAGTATTTGCCAGGTCATTGCTAAAATCGATCCTCATATTCCAATTATGGGGATCGGCTTGGGGGCAGAATTGCTGGCACTTGCCCACGGAGGAAGTCTCGCGAAACTAAAAAGTCCTCATCGAGGTCTCAACATTCCTGTAAAAGAAGTGGCTACTGGAAAAGTCGAAATCACTAGCCAGAATCACCAGTACAACATCGAGCGCGATACTCTTCCACGAGATTTTCTGATCACCCATGAGGAGCTTCATGATCACTCTATCGAGGCCTTTCGTCACCGCTATCTTCCCTTGATTGGTGTTCTCTACCATATTGAGTCCAGTCCAGGACCAAGGGAAAGTCTCTATTTCTATGACGAATTTATGGATCTGATTGAAAGTAAATTAGACGAAATAAGGGAGGAGTTATGGTCATGAATCCAGTAACACTTTTGTGTGCAGAATCCTTCAATGATGTCAGTTTGCTTGGAGCACTCACGTCTTGTCCCTTATTAAAAGAACGTGGCTTCCACACAGAAATCCTCTATTGTGGAGATGAGAACGACGTCACCAAAGAAGCAGGTGATGCTGTTTCGGTTATTCGTTTAAAGTTGGATAGTCTAAAAGAAGCCCTTCTATCGACGAAAACAAAAAATTTACTGCTGTCATTTGCGGATAAGCAAGTCCTTGGTCTTTTATTCCGATTGGAAGAAATTGGATTTCTCAAGGAACACAAAATCCGTATTCTAGGAACTTCGCTTAGGCAGTACCGTACCTTTTACCACCAGGCAGACCAAAAGTCATTTCTACAGGACTTAGGTTATCAAGTTCCTTCCTCATCCTTGGTTTCGACAGTGCGAGAGGCTATTGAGTTCTCAGAGCAGATCCAATTCCCTATTGTTGTTTGGCCACTTGCCAGTAAGCATGGGCAAGGTCGTCGGATTGCTAATAACTTGGATGATTTATGTGATGCTGTCGAAAAAGGACTAGAAGTATCGCCACAGGCTCAGTGTTTGTTGGAGCTCTCAACGGTTGGTTTCAAGGAGTTGGAATACATCGTCGTCCGAGATCGTCAGGATAATTATTATCTTGCGGGAAACATTGAGAGTATCGACCCGGTTGGGATCCATTCCAGTGATTCTTATCAAGTCATCCCAAGTCTGACGCTGACGGATACTGAACATCAGACCTTGAGAGAGGCAGCTTTGTCTATTGTTCGGCACTTGAGACTGGTTGGAGCGACATCCATCAAGTTTGCGCTAGATCCAAAGAGTTACCAATTCTATATTCTTGAGGTCAATCCTTTTGCTTCGGATTCCTTCTCGACCATGTCCATGGCCTTAGGTTATTTGATTTACCACCAGGCCTTATGCTTAAAATTAGGCGACCACCTTTTGGACCTTCCTCATCCTACGATGAAGGGTCTTACAGCCCTCTTTGAACCCACTCTAGATCGTATTTTCTTTAAACTACCCGTCTTTCCAATGGAAAAGGTGACAAAAGTTCTCAATACACAAATTCATTCAGTTGGTGCAATTCATGGGTTTGGTACTAGTTTGGAAGAAGCCTATCAGCAAGCTGTTGAAAATTTCGGTTCGGATCAATGGCCTAAGCATATTCTAAAAGAGGTTTCGGACGATGAACTCATCCAACGGATCGCCAAACGAATGCCATATCGCTTTTCATCTATCTTAGAAGCATTTCATCGAGGGTTCGAGATGGAAGAAGTGAGTGACCTGAGTCGAATGGATCCGTTTTATCTCCAGTTTTTATATAATCTTTACTTGTATGAGCGACAAGAGAAGGAGCAACTATGTCCTGAGCTAAAATTACGTCCTTTGGATTTAACAGCTGGATTCGGTCAAGTTGGCGAAAAGGTTTCTTACTATACTTCGATCTGTGGCGAAGATGAGGCGCCAGATTGGAGTCAATGGACCTTATTAGTTGATCGAGGCGCTCCAGAAGATTCAAGCCAGATTCTTAGACTGATAGATCGCTTGAAGCAGGAGCATGAAAAGGGAAGAAAAGTAGCCCTTTTGACACATCGTCCTTTTGCAGGACATGCAGCAGATACTTGCTTGCGAATCCCTCTTTCAATTTATGAGATTTACCAAGACCAGATTAACAGCCAGTTTAGTCAAGTAGTATATGTGGATGAATAGAAAAAGAGCTTCGGTCAGAATAACCGAAGCTTTTTTAGGAAAATAACAAACTGTTTATTAAATAAAATAGTCAGCTCACTTTTTAAAAACATGAACTCATTTTTTGATTCAGTTAAGTAGTTCTAAAACTTTCCGCTGTGAGAAAAGTGCCTGAAACAAAATTGTTTCAGGTACTCGGGAGTTTTGAAACCTTAGGTTCAAAACTAAGTCATGGAACTTCTTGGAAGTTCGCTGACGTCCGTACTCACCTAAGGAAAGTTTCCAAGTAGATTAAATTTTTTATCTGAAATTCTTTGGTTATTTTAACAGAAGAAATTTTAAAAACAAAACACTGAATTAGGAATGGCTAACAATTCCGATGATGGTATCCACTGCACGTTCCATGGTTTGAAGGCTGACGTATTCAAAGCGACCATGCATATTTTCGCCACCAGCGAAAAGGTTTGGAGTTGGAATTCCCATGAAGGAAATCTTAGAACCGTCTGTACCACCGCGGATTGGTTCAATAATAGGAGTAATGCCTAGATCTTCCATGACTTCCTTAGCCAAGTTGACTGGTGTCATGTCTTTCTCGATGACCTGTTTCATGTTGTAGTACTGGTCTTTAAGGGCCAAGAGAACACGTTCGGCACCAAGTTCTTGGTTCATCTTGCTTGCGATGTCTTCCATCATGGCTTTACGGGCTTCAAAGTTTTCTGTCTCGAAGTCACGGATAATGTAGCTAGCATGCGCTTCCTCAACAGTCCCATCGATATTCATCAAATGGAAGAAACCTTGGTAGCCATCTGTTTTTTCAGGGCGGTCTTCTTCAGGGAGTTGATTGTGGAAGTCAATGGCTAACTGGAGAGCATTGACCATTTGGTTCTTAGCAGTACCTGGGTGCACATTGCGCCCTTTAAAGGTGATTTCAGCTCCTGCAGCAGAGAAGGTTTCGTATTGCAATTCACCAAGAGGACCACCGTCTACTGTATATGCGAAGTCTACATTGAAATCTTCTGCATCAAACTTATCTGCTCCGACTCCGATTTCTTCATCCGGTCCAAAACCAACACGAATTTCGCAGTGTTTGATTTCTGGATGGGCATTTAAGTATTCGATGGCTGTCATAATCTCAGCAATCCCTGATTTGTCATCTGCACCAAGAAGGGTCGTCCCGTCAGTAGTGATCAAGGTTTGACCTTTGTAGTTGTGGAGGTTAGCAAAGTCGGCTGGATCAAGTGAATAACCAGAATCACCGAGAGCAATAGTGCCACCATCATAGTTTTCGATGACTTGTGGGCTGATATTCTCAGCATTGAAGTCAGCTGTATCCATATGAGAGATAAAGCCAATCTTTCGGGTGAGACTTGGATCGTTTGCTGGAAGAGTTCCGATGGCAAAACCATTTGGAAGGTAGTAGACATTCTGCAGTCCAACTCGTTCCATTTCAGGAAGCAGTACATTCTTAGCAAACTCTACTTGTGAAGGTGTACTAGGAGTTGTTGTTGAAGTCTCATCAGAGCGAGTGTTGACTTTGACATAGGTTAAAAAACGTTCTAATAATGTTGGGTATTTCATTTGTTTTTCCTTTTCTAGTTCTGTGCTTGTAAAACATATCGCATGATAGCAATAGCGACACCGTCTTCTTCGTTAGAAGTGGTAGTGACATCAGCCAAGGCTTTGATAGCAGCTGGAGCATTGCCCATAGCAACTCCTAGACCCGCGTACTCAATCATTTCAATATCGTTGTTCTCATCGCCGATAGCCATGACCTCTTGCCTTGGTATGCCCAAGTATTCAGCCAGTGCCTTTAAGCCGGTCGCTTTATTTACCCCTTTAGGAAGGATCTCAAATAGGATCGGTTGGGAGCGAATAGTGTGGAAGCGCTGGGCTAATACTTCTTCATAGGTTTCTTGAAAGACATCAATCTGCTCTTTCTGATCGATAAACATTCCTTGGAAAATTGGTTGTGCCTCAAGAATTTCTTCTAGGCCAAGTGATAAGGGGACTGCAGAAACGATGCTAGCATCCATTTTAGCTATTTCAGAAGGTTCCTTATTCAAAATAATATAGCGATTTAAATCAAACAAGCTTAATTGAGGATGGATCTCCTGAGTCAGTTTATCGAGATAAACCAAATCTTCTTCAGATAAGGCATCATAACTGATGACGGACCAATCTGATGATTTAACAGTTGTACAACCATTGTTAATCACAGAGTAGGAGTGATTACTTTTGAAGCCGATTTCTTCAAAAATTGGACGAACACCAGAGAGAGGGCGACCTGTACAGATGACGACGTGTACACCAGCAGCTTCAGCATCCAAAAGAGCCTGCTTATTAGCAGGACTAATGGTTTTGTCTGGTGATAAAAGGGTCCCATCTAAATCAATAGCAACTAATCGAATCATAGCTCGTCCTCCTTAGCTGGTAGAAAGCTAGCAATGACTTTTCCGATGACTCTCGGTTCCTCTTCTAAAGGAATAATCTTATCACTGTACTTTTTATTGAGGGAAACGAGACGAATCCCTTGTGCTTCACGAAAGACACGCTTGATCAAGGTTTGACCATCGTACTCAATAGCATAGATGGCACCAGCAGTATCGTAGAAAGTTTGCTTGATTAGGGCAACAGATCCCTTTGGATATTTAGGTTCCAGCGAGTCTGTATGAATCCAAAGTGCTAGATCATAGGCCAGTTTTTGATCAAACCAAACCAAATCTCCCTTAGAAGCACTTTGACTTGCAGCATAACTGTCGAAGACCGTATATGGTGTGTATTTCTTCTCGATACGTTTCCGTTCAGCCTGTAAAACCAACAAGCGATTCGCTTCCTCTAAGAGTGAATCTTGAAAATCCTCATCCAGTTGCTTATAGATAAACTCAATCTTAGAATCCTCCAAGGTATCTGGTTGTCCATAACGAGGATCTAGGTCAGAGATGGGGATTTCAAAGAAGCTAGCAATCTTTTCTAAGTTCTCACTGACTGGAAGAGAAGTGCCTTTCACATAGCCAGTCAAGGTACTAGCTGGAATACCAGTTGTACGAGATAAATCGACCTGTTTCTTATTTTGAACCTTTAATAGTTCTCTTATTTTTTCGGAAATAATGCGCAAAGCCTCTTTATCTTGTGGGCTTGCTTTTCCACGTCCTCTTGCCAAGAGCTTCACCTCCTTTTACATTACAATTCATTATAGCGAATTAAATCGAAAAAGTAAATAGAAATCCTTTATTGTTCATTAATTATTTCAATTCGAATTAAATAGTATTATTTAATAATCTATTAACATATTCTGAATACTTGATTTTTTTAGGGGTAAGGCATAGAATAAATAAAAAAGACTTCATGGAGGTAGTAGAAGTATGATTCGGACTGTTCAAATTAAAGATGCAGGTCAAATTCGTGATTTGTGCCACCAGGCATTGGGGTATGATTCAACTGTTGAGAAAGTTGCGACTCAGATTGATAAGTTTAATCAGCCAGATTCGGGTCACTTTTGCTTTGTTTACGAAGAGGACCAAACTGAAAATATTTTAGGCTATGTCGAAGCAGAAGCCTATGAGAGTATATATAGCGATCCAGGTTTAAATGTTTTAGGACTTGCTGTTTTCCCTTCTGCTCAAGGACGTGGGATTGGTCGGCATTTGATGGAGCGAGTTGAAACTCTTGCTCGAACTCATAACTATTCCTTTATTCGTTTGAGTTCTGCCTCTCATCGTAAAGAAGCCCATGTTTTTTATGAACATATAGGCTACGAAGGAAATAAAACACAGAAGCGATTTTTGAAAATAATGGATTAGAGAGTGGGACAGAAATCGGTAATTCGTTAGAATTTGATTTCGTCGTCCCACCTCCGCACAGTTGAGTAGGGCTGTAAAAGCTGATGAAATCAGCGTAGTAGAGCCCACTCAACCACTGCGTCTTGCTCGACAATCCAAAAACACTTAATAGGTTAGGACTTTTGTCCCAGCCTCTTTTTTGTTATAATATACTGAATAGTTTTATAAGGATGAAGAAATGAATTTAGAAGAATTAAAGAAACGACAAGAGAAGATTCGGAACTTCTCCATTATCGCCCATATTGACCACGGAAAGTCAACCTTGGCGGACCGAATCTTAGAAAAAACTGAGACCGTTTCTAGTCGGGAAATGCAAGCCCAGCTTTTGGATAGCATGGATCTGGAACGGGAACGTGGGATTACCATTAAGCTGAATGCCATCGAGTTGAATTACACGGCTAAAGATGGGGAAACCTACATCTTCCACTTGATTGACACACCGGGACACGTGGACTTTACTTATGAGGTTTCTCGTTCGCTGGCTGCCTGTGAGGGAGCCATTCTCGTAGTGGATGCGGCTCAAGGGATTGAAGCTCAGACCCTAGCCAATGTTTACCTGGCTTTGGATAACGATTTGGAAATCCTGCCAGTTATCAATAAAATAGATTTGCCAGCTGCAGATCCAGAACGGGTGCGCACAGAAGTAGAAGATGTCATTGGTCTGGATGCTAGTGAGGCAGTCCTAGCTTCTGCCAAGGCTGGTATCGGGATTGAAGAGATTTTGGAGCAGATCGTTGAGAAAGTTCCAGCTCCTACTGGGGATGTTGCTGCTCCATTGCAAGCCTTGATCTTTGACTCAGTATACGACCCATATCGTGGAGTTATCCTTCAAGTTCGGGTTGTCAATGGTATGGTGAAGCCTGGCGACACCATCCAGTTGATGAGCAATGGTAAGACCTTTGATGTGACTGAGGTAGGAATCTTTACTCCTAAAGCAGTTGGTCGTGATTTCCTTGCGACAGGAGATGTTGGTTATATTGCGGCTTCTATCAAGACTGTTGCGGACACCCGTGTCGGGGATACGGTGACCCTAGCGACCAATCCAGCAAGTGAGCCCCTTCATGGTTACAAGCAAATGAACCCAATGGTCTTTGCAGGTCTTTACCCAATCGAATCCAATAAATACAACGATCTCCGGGAAGCTTTGGAGAAGTTGCAATTGAATGACGCTAGTCTTCAATTTGAGCCTGAAACATCTCAAGCCCTTGGTTTTGGTTTCCGTTGTGGTTTCTTAGGTCTCCTTCATATGGATGTTATTCAGGAACGCTTGGAGCGCGAGTTCAATATTGACTTGATCATGACAGCGCCGTCTGTAATCTATAAGGTCAATTTGACAGACGGAGAAGTGCTGGATGTGTCCAACCCGTCTGAGTTCCCAGATCCAACCAAGATTGCTTCAATCGAAGAACCTTATGTCAAAGCGCAAATCATGGTGCCACAAGAGTTTGTCGGAGCTGTCATGGAATTGGCCCAACGCAAACGTGGGGATTTTGTGACCATGGACTACATCGATGAAAATCGGGTTAATGTCATTTATCAAATCCCGCTGGCGGAAATTGTCTTTGATTTCTTTGACAAATTGAAATCCTCTACTCGTGGCTATGCAAGCTTTGACTATGAGTTGTCTGAATACCGTCCATCCAAACTGGTTAAGATGGATATTCTCCTCAATGGAGATACCGTCGATGCCCTCAGCTTTATCGTTCACAAGGACTTTGCCTATGAACGTGGTAAGTTGATTGTTGAGAAGCTCAAGAAGATTATCCCTCGTCAACAGTTTGAAGTGCCTATCCAAGCAGCTATCGGTCATAAGATCGTGGCCCGTACAGATATCAAGGCCCTTCGTAAGAACGTCTTGGCCAAGTGTTATGGTGGGGACGTCTCACGGAAACGCAAGCTTCTTGAAAAACAAAAAGCCGGTAAGAAACGGATGAAAGCTATCGGTTCGGTAGAAGTACCTCAGGAAGCCTTCTTGTCTGTCTTATCAATGGATGAGGAATAAGCTTTTCTCTTGAATCATAAAACAAATGGAACGTCCCGATAGGGGCGTTTTTCTATCAGGCTAGACAAATAGCGCTTTCAAATCTAAGTAGAACATGTTAAACTAGAGGTATCAAAATCCATCACAAAGGAGAGAAAAGATGAAAAATAAGTTCCTACTAGCGACCGTTTCGGTCTTGTCAGCTGTTGCTCTTGTAGCTTGTAGCACTCATAAAAAAGAGTCTAGAAAACCGTTGTCATCTGAATCTAGTTCCACTGAGGTGGTAAAAAAGAGCAAAAAATCCTCTAGTAAAAAAACTTCAAGCAAGGTGGAGTCAAAATCATCAGATGATACCAAGAGTGATACCAAGAGTTCTGTAGAAACCAAACGGGTTGGTTCTCCTGATTATGGTTATATCGATATCCCAAGCAAGTGGATTAAATTTACAGACATAGACGGCGGAGACAGCATTCAATTTACGGATGGAAGTGCCTACAATATCGTTACCATGAACGGGTATACCAAAGAGAAAGCAAATGTCGGTGAAGGGGAAGTCTTCAATGCAGAGTTGATCGCGAATCGACTTGCTTACTATTGGAATGACAACAAAGAACTAGAAAAAATGTGGGGAGCTAAAACCACTGTCTCGGGTAATGAAGCTTTGCAGCTAAATATTATCCTTAAATCTGGACAGTACCTCATTACTTGGGTCTTCCAAAAGGATGATAAGGTATACTTGATGTCTTTTGAAGGAGATAAAGAGACCTTGGCTCAATTCATTCCTTACATTGAGGAAACTTGGAGTTTGGATGAGAAAGGTCCAAAAGCCTAATGCATTCGTGAGGAAGTTGGTTTCATTATCACCAATTTTCAATGCATGATAGAATACGATTTAGACGCTGTCATTAAGTTCTATTTCTTAGAACAATTAACTTCTTACAACCTGGTTAGCAAAGAATCTCTCAAGTTGTATATCCTTAAGAAAGCAGGGACTAATTCAAACAGTTCATCAGTTTGAATTAGTTCTTGTTTTTTTGGTAAGAAATTTAACTGGTCCTTTTAAAATAGAGTTTAAGATGTTAGACTAGTGTATATAATCTATCATAGAGGAGAGAAAGATGAAAAATAAGTTCTTACTGGCGTCAGTTACGTTTTTGTCTGTTGTCAGTCTCTTTGCTTGTACTAGTCCAAAGAAAGAGTCTAGTAAATCGTCAGCACCATCTAGTTCCACGAATGTGGCAAAAGAAACAACAAAATCAAGTAGCAAGGTAGAGCAAGAAATATCAGATAATGATAAGGAGGATGTAAAAACTAAACGAATCGGTTCAGCAGATTATGGCTATGTCAATATCCCGAGTGACTGGAAAAAGAATGATAGCATCCAAGTCGGAGATAATATTCAGTATACAGATAAAAACGCCTTCAATATTATTGTTTTAAATGCTGCTACTAGAGAAAAAGCAAATGTAGCTGAAGGAGTGGAATTTAATGCAGATCTGATTGCTCAAAGGTTTGAGACTAGGTGGAATGACTCTAAACTTGTTGAGAAAATGACAAGATCTACGACGACCGTTGGAGGCAATGAATCACTTAAAATACATATATTTCTCAATTCAGGCCTGCAGGTTGCGGGATGGGTATTCCAAAAAGATGATAAGGTTTATCTGATTGTTGTTGAAGGATTTGAGAAAACAATAACTCAATTTACTCCTTATGTAGAAAACACTTGGAGCCTTGATGGAACAGGTGCCGTGACGGATTAATCAAGTGAGAGTTTGGCTTAAACTATTCAGTCATTAATGTTTAATAGAAATAACTACATGACGCAGTGGTTGATTGGTATCTTTGTTCGCTTTTTAGCTCCAAAGATAACCTAATCAACTGTGCGGGGGTGGGAAAACGAACTCTTCTAAATTAGTCGGAGTTCTGTCCCACTCCCTTTTTTACGGCCTCTATGGTATAATGCTCTTATCCATTTAGCAATTAGAAAGTAGTTTATGTCTCAAGAAATTGACTTAGAAAAATACCATCAGTTAGCGCTCCAAAAGCAAAAGGAGCACCGCAAGGTATTGGCGAATCTGAAAAAGAAACCCCCTAAAAATCTAGATAAAATAGCGCAAGAGATTCACGATGAAGTCTTTCAAGAAATTGATTGTACCGCCTGTGCCAACTGCTGTAAGACCCTAGGACCCGATTTTAAAGAAGCGGATATCACGCGCATTGCCAAGTATTTCAAGATGAAGTTGCCTGCCTTTGAAGCAGAGTTTTTAGAAGTCGATGAAGATGGCGACAAGGTCTTCAAATCCATGCCTTGCCCTTTCTTGGGTGGTGATAATCTCTGTTCCATCTACGATGTGCGTCCTAAGGCTTGCCGAGAATTTCCTCATACAGACCGCAAGAAAATCTACCAGATCAACCATCTGACTATCAAGAATACCCTCACTTGCCCAGCAGCCTATTTATTTGTAGAAAAACTAAAGGATCGTTTGTAATGACATATACATTTTTACTTTTTGACCTAGATCATACCTTATTGGACTTTGATACAGCGGAGGAAGTGGCCTTAACGCAATTCCTCCAAGATCAGGGGGTTCAAGATATTCAAGCCTTTAAGGATTACTACAAACCCATGAACCAAGGCCTCTGGAAAGATTTGGAACAAAAGAAAATTAGCAAGAAAGACTTGATTAACAGCAGGTTTGCGATCGCCTTTGCCCATTTTGGTAGAGAGGTAGATGGTGAAGAGATGGCTCTTCGTTACCAGGACTACATTAGTCAACAGGGACGGAGTTTCCCAGGAGCAGAAGACTTGTTAGCCAAGTTAGTAGAAAGAGGTTACCAGCTCTATGGTGCTACCAACGGCGTTACCGCTATTCAGCAAGGGCGTTTGAAGCAATCTGCTATTACCCCTAATTTCAAAGAAATCTTCATCTCTGAACAATTAGGGACTCAAAAACCGGAAGTGGCCTTTTACGAAAAAATCGCGAACCTGATCCCAGGATTTGCCAAGGAACAAGCTCTCATGATTGGAGATTCTTTGACGGCGGACATCGCTGGAGGCAATGCTGCGGAGATTGATACCGTCTGGTACAATCCGGATCACAAAGAAAATACCAGTCAAGCAGTGCCGACTTATGAAGTGTATTCTTATGAGGCTTTATTGGCGCTCTTGCGAAAGGATTAGCCCAGTATTGACACCAGTTGCTTTCAGTTAGAGGTGAAAAGGAATGGACCTGACAAGAAGGAGAGTGTAAACAGCACTAAATGATTAGAAAGAGTTTATTTTTTCAATTTCTTATTCGACTAGCTTATATCCTCCTATTAGCTGGCGCGGCTTTCTATCTGTTATGCTTATTGAATGGGATGGATTGGGACCAAGCTACTGTTCAGGAAAGAAAAGAGTTTCAAGCCTGGATCATGCTTGGCTGCACGGTTTCTTTTATTCTCATTCGGCAAGTATTCGAATTTGTTCGTCTGATTTGTAAAACAAGCAGAAAAGGCAGAGAATTTTCTCAGGAATGGAACGAATCAATCTCTTTGCAGGAAATAGAGAAGGAAGCGGAATTCAGAGACCCGAGGCTAAAATTACTGATTTATAAGGGCTATTTGATAACCTATCGCTCTTGTTTCGACTATCTGAGAATAGATGAGGATATTTGGAAAATCCAACTTCAGAAATTTCAAAAGTATAGTTATAGTAGGTACTCTGGTAGAAACAAATCACTTCTTCCTCCTAAGTATTTTCTTGTGTTAAGGGATTTTGACTACAAGGAATACTATCTCGCTATCAGCTATCAGAAAGAGGAGTGGTATCATTTTTGGACCTATCTGATGAAGCAATATCCCTGGATTGAATGTAGCGGTGATGTGGAGGAACATCAAATATAAGCGTCTCTTTAACAACCTGAACAAGCTTTGTTCAAATTTCATTCCCTTACAAACTAGCTCTTGGGCTAGTTTTTTGTTATTATGGATAAATGAATATATTTAAGACAATACCATTCAACATTAAAAAATGGTTTCTCTATCTGCTTCTTGTATTCTTCATAGCGGTCACACTCTTGACTTGTTTTTTCTTCTTTCTTATCGATCAAGAAGAAAAAGAAATCCAACAGCAAATTTCTACCTTTTATCAGGAAGCGGGATTTAAAGGAGACCTACATTTTAAAGCAGCTGAACTCCATGGGATGTCGACCAAATATGCCTATAGCTATCAAGAAAGGGTTGAGGGAAAGACGGTTCAGTTTGACTTTCCCGATGCGACTCATCTATCAAAAGAAGAAACTGGGAAAAACTATGACACGGCAGGAGAACTGGCCCAACATTACAACAGTTGGTTAGTAGCTCCGTTTTTTGAAAGAGCCTTTACGGAATCTCAAGGATTTCAACAATTAAAGCAAGAGATAAAAGAGCGATTTCATCAACAAGGCCTCGAGGTAAGCGAGGTTCGTCTTCAGTTACCAATCCAAAATCCCGATTTTGAAGATCAATTGGCAAGAGACTTACTGGCTGCTGAAAAAGTTGGAGAAACGGATCTTCGAGGGATTCTGACCTTGGATTATGCTACCTACCGTCAAATCAAGGGATTTTCCTTTACCATTACAGTGACTTCCCTCGCCAAAGAATTTGAAGGGAAGCACTTGGATGTATCCGGTCTTCCCCCTGGGAACTATGTGATTGAATCGGATTCCAAAAATGAAGGATCTTATTACTTTGAGATCGATTAAAAAATTTTTAATAGTGTCAAGTTTTTTTCTTGACAGGTCTATAAAATGTGTTATAATAGATCATGTGCTAAATAGCTTGTCTATTTCACCGAAAATTAAAATATAGAAAAGAGACTTATAAAAATGGCAGTTAAAATTCGTTTGACTCGTATGGGTTCTAAGAAAAAACCATACTACCGTATCAACGTAGCAGATTCACGTTCACCACGTGATGGACGTTTCATCGAAACAGTTGGAACTTACAATCCACTTGTTGAAGAAAACCAAGTTACTTTGAAAGAAGACCGCGTTCTTGCATGGTTGGCTGATGGAGCTCAACCTTCAGATACAGTTCGCAACATCCTTTCAAAAGAAGGTGTCTTGAAGAAATTCCACGATTCTAAATTCTCAAAATAATCATAAAGTAGGTTGACGTATGGATACGATTGAAAATCTTATTATTGCAATTGTGAAACCCTTGATTTCACAACCGGATGCCTTAACCATCAAGATCGAAGATACTCCTGAATTCTTGGAGTACCACCTTGACCTTGATCCTAGCGATGTTGGTCGAGTGATCGGTCGGAAAGGTCGCACCATTTCTGCGATAAGAACGATTGTCTACTCTGTCCCAACTGAAGATAAAAAAGTAAGAATCGTTATTGACGAAAAATAAAAGGCGGGACTCTGTCCCGTTTTTTTGTTGCAAGGAGAAGCTATGAAAGAAGTGACCATTCGGCAATTACAAGCCTATTTAAAAGAACATTACAAAGACAGTCGTACGGAAGAAGGTCTGTTTATCAAGCTCGTCGAAGAGGTTGGGGAAGTTGCCGAGGTCTTAAATGGTCGTTCTGGACGAAAAGAAGGGGTTCAGGACTCAAATGAGGAATTGGCCAAAGAACTGGCTGATATCATACACTATACGGTTGCCATCGCTGCCATTAATGAGATTGACCTTACTAAAACAATTTTTGAAAAAGATAAAACAGCAGCTGTCAAATACCAGCACCAGAAGGATTTGGAGCAGTTTCTAGCAGAAAAGAGCATTTGAGAAAATCCCTTTAACGTGATAAAATAAACATAAGAATATTTAGTGAATTATTGTATAGAATGAGTGGTTTTGATATGAACCGATTTGAAGTAACTACAAAGATTGGTTGTCTCTCTGTTACTTATAAAAAAAGAAATAGAGTACTAGTCTGTTTAAATGGTGCTGGTTTGATACCAACATATGAAAATTTTCTACCAATACTTGAAAAACTTCCTTCTTCAATGGGCTACCTTACAATTGATTTTCCAAATACAGGAAGGAGTTCGATTCATAACCAGGCAGGACTAAATTTTGACAGTCTGGTTGATACGGTATACGAAATTCTGAAAGGATTGGAAATTTCTGATTATATACTATGTGTTCATAGTTTAGGTGGTGTTTTGGCATTAAAGTTGATGAGTAAACCAATTAAGTGTCAAGCATTGATAGCACTTGAACCGACAACAAAAAATATAATGTTTGCTGATTTTTCCAAAAATCCTTATCCAGAAATGGAAGATCAAATGAGGATGATTGAAGAATGTGGGCCCGAAAATTATTTCAAGGGACTAACTCAAGCAACATTTGACCCTGAAACTGATAGACTGATTTGGGAATTGATGGAAGCAAGAGGATTAGAGTTGGAAAAGCAAGTTCCTGGTTTTCAAATATCTGGAAATATTACTGCTGAAGATTTTGATAGTTTGTCCTTAGCAGATAATATTCCTATTTTCATATTTTGTCAGGCGTATAGAGAAAAAGAGTACAGAGATTCAGAATATTGGAGTACTAAAACAAAACTCATTCTAGGTGGAAATCACCACTATCTACAGTGGTCAGAGTCGGAAAAAATTGCAACTATTATTAGAGACTTGTAGAGATAAACTAATTTAAAGAGGAATGTAAAGAATAAAATGAATTACTTTAATGTTGGGAAAATAGTCAATACCCAAGGCTTACAAGGAGAAATGCGGGTCTTGTCTGTGACAGACTTTGCGGAAGAGCGTTTTAAAAAAGGAGCTGAATTGGCTCTCTTTGATGAGAAGGATCAGTTCGTCCAAACAGTGACCATTGCTAATCATCGGAAGCACAAGAACTTTGATATCATCAAGTTTAAGGATATGTACCATATCAATGCTATCGAAAAATTCAAGGGCTTTAGCCTCAAGGTTGCGGAAGAAGACTTGACGGATTTGGATGAGGGCGAGTTTTATTACCATGAGATCATCGGCCTTGATGTTTACGAAAATGACCAACTAATCGGCCAGATCAAGGAAATCCTGCAACCAGGTGCCAATGACGTCTGGGTGGTCAAACGTAAAGGCAAACGTGACCTTCTCTTGCCTTATATCCCACCAGTGGTGCTCAATATCGATATTCCGGGTAATCGGGTGGATGTAAACATCTTAGAAGGGTTAGACGATGAAGATTGATATTTTAACTCTCTTTCCAGAGATGTTTTCACCTTTGGAGCATTCGATTGTCGGAAAGGCGCGTGAGAAAGGCCTATTAGAAATCAACTACCATAATTTCCGTGAAAACGCGGAGAAGGCGCGTCACGTGGATGATGAACCCTATGGTGGTGGGCAAGGTATGCTTCTACGAGCGCAGCCGATCTTCGATGCTTTTGATGCCATTGAGAAAAAGAATCCGCGCGTGATCTTACTTGATCCAGCAGGTCGAACCTTTGACCAATCTTACGCAGAAGAATTAGCTCAGGAAGAGGAATTGATCTTTATCTGTGGCCACTATGAGGGTTATGACGAGCGGATCAAGACCTTGGTGACAGATGAGATTTCTCTGGGAGATTATGTTCTGACGGGCGGTGAGCTAGCAGCCATGACCATGATTGATGCGACAGTCCGCTTGATTCCAGAGGTGATCGGAAAAGAGTCCAGCCACCAGGATGATAGTTTCTCGTCTGGTCTCTTAGAGTATCCTCAATACACACGGCCTTATGAATACCGAGGGATGACGGTTCCAGATGTCCTCATGAGTGGTCACCATGAAAATATCCGTCAATGGCGTCTCTATCAGAGTTTGAAAAAGACCTTGGATCGTCGCCCTGATCTCCTAGAAAACTATGAATTGACAGCAGAAGAAGAGAAGATATTGGAGAAAATTAAACAAGAAGAATAACAGCCTTTGCTGTTTTTCTTTTGCCCTAAAAATAATAAAAAATCTTCCTCATCCTACTAGTTATTGGTAACAAAATGTGGTATTCTAAAATGGAGAGAGAACAGATATGAAAAAGTTTTGGTGGTGTTTGCAATGGGCAAAAAAATAGGAAAATCAGTCTTTACAACGGGTGTCGCTGCGACAACCCTCTTTTCAGGTTTGGCTGGACATAAGGCGCAAGCAGAGGAGATCGCTCAGAAGGGTACTGGGGATCAGCAATCGACGGATGTGACTGGAATGGATACAAGTTTTATGGATATGGATATCTTAAATGAACAGTTGTTAAAAGCTAAAAAAAGAGTAGAAGACCAACGTTTGCGCTTGAATCAAGCTCAATCTGAATACAATGTAGCCAAGTCTGGTCTTGAAGCTGCTGAAGCTAACTTACAGAATACTGAAAAAAGGATTCAAGACTCCAATCAAAGCTCCATTGGCAAAACTGAAAATGAAGTTGCGATTGCAGAAGCAGTTGTTACTTTAGAAGAAGAGAAGGTACGCCAAGCAACAGATTCCGATCACCAAGTCCGTTCTGCCATCAAGAATCAAGAGAATAAAATTGCTGCCCAACAATTACTTGTAGATATTGCAGGTAATGAATTGAGAAAAGCCAAACAACCCATACAGAATGATGAGACAGTATTAGCGAACGCACAGCTAAAAGAGGAGCAGACGCAAAACGAATTAAAAACAGCTCAAGCATTAGTAGTTAATCTGACAGAAACTCATGCCAATGTGCCTCAGGTCTTAAAGCAGGTTTCTAGTGAGATTGCTGGCGCACAGGAGAAAATTGAGCGACTAGCCCATCAGATTTCCCTAAAGGAAGTAGAGTTAGAACAGGTCCGTGAAGCGGCAATGCTAAGTCCCATTAATCTTCAACAGGCAAGCTATGAGACCTTACTTCATGAGTGGTCCAAAGCAGGTGACCAAGACGCGGTCGAAGCCTTGTCTCTTTATCGCCGTAGGAGTGAAGAGGACCTGTTAGCAGGAGGAAAGGTCGCTAGATTAGATAATGTCTTAAAAGCGTTAGAAATCGTAGACACGATTAATCAGTACCGTCGCCAGGCTGGTTTAGAGGAGCTCTTGGTAGATCCTTATCAATTGCCTACTAGTCAACTTCAAACAGAGTATTATGTAAATCATCGAAAAGCCTTGTCCAGTTACCAAGAGAATGAGAATGTTGCTTGGGGCTATCGACCTAGAGAAGCGGTTGCCTTCTGGTATAGTGAAAAAGACCACTATCGTCAATTAGCTAAGCAATTCGATTTACCGACGGATGAAAGTCGGCTAGATCCTGGACAGATCTCCAGAAAAGTGGAACCGGAGCTATTTGCTAAGGTTGGACACTATGTCCACATGATGGGGAATCAATACAAGGCCATTTCAGTTACCTATGATCCAGATTTAGAAATATCTCAAGCAGCTTTCTTTGAGGAAGGAGTATCCCTTTATACCAGTGAAGAACTGACCAAGTGGATGAGAAAAGTTGCAGACGCAAGGACGACAAAAGCAGATGTGAAGGCTGTAAAAAATACATTGGAGAGCCTAAAGGTCGAAAAGATTAACCAAGAGTCTCGTATCAATATCCTTTCTGGTCATTTATTCGATGTTAAGAATTCTCTTGCAAGTCATGAGCAACTATTGTCGCGTGCTCAAGGCAACCTAGCTTCAGCGATGAAGAAATGGCAGGCTGCGTCGATAGAAGTCAAGGAAGCCGAAAACTCACTGGCAGTATCACGGGCTCGGATACAAGGTAGTATTAGCCCTAAAGAAGAAGCCTTGAAAAATGTGACTCTAGCATTAGAAGAAGATAAAAAGCAATTAGAAGCGTTACAAAATACAGCGAAGGAGACTGCATCTAAGCTTGAAGGGGCGCATATCCAACTTCAACTTGCTCAAAAACAATTAGCGCAAGCAAAAGGACATCTAAAACTGTTTACCAATTCATCTGAACTGCTAGTAGATGCGCAAGCCTTGGTCGCCTCTGCTAAAACTGAACTCGAAGAGAAAAAAGTAGAATTTGAAACAGCCTTTGCAAGTTTTATGGCTTATCAAAAGGAAGCTAGTGAGTTCAGAAGTCAGATAGAGAAAATTCAGTCAAATGAGGATGGAAACAAATCTGCAGTAGCTGGAGATGAAGAAACTACTGATCAGGCCCAAGTTTCGTTTCTAGCTTCTACTCAATCAGAAGAACACTTGCAAGTCAAAGATGATCTTGAGAAAGCTACTGGAAAAGACGAACACAAAAGTAGAAAAGGATTATCCAGATGGTTTAGAGGACTTGGGTTAAAAAAGAAGAATAGTTGTTAAAGTGAGAGTGGGACAGAAATCGGTAATTCGTTAGAATTCGATTTCGTCGTCCCACCTCCGCACAGTTGAGTAGGGCTGTAAAAGCTGATGAAATCAGCATAGTAGAGCCCACTCAACCACTGCGTCTTGCTCGATAATCCAAAGACAATTGAGAGGCTAGGACTTTTGTCTCAGCTTCTTTTTGTATGATCTAGCAGCTATAGAAACAGGATAAAACAATAGTATAATACTATACTATTGTTTTATCCTTTATAACCCTACCATTAAATCAGAGAATAGTGGGGTAAAAATTATCTGCATAAAGAATGAGTATAGTTCTATGAGTAAAATAAGAAGGCTCTCAAATTATTTGCCATTAGAAACTTTCTTTGTTATAATTTTCACAAAGGAAGAAAAAGTGTCGATACAAAATATGCCGTTATTATCAGTTTTTTAGGCAAAAATATGTGGAAACCTGACTGATGTGTTCATTTTTAAAATAGGCCTTGAAATAAAATGAACGTTTCATTCAGGAGCTCTTTTTACCTATATAAGCTGGAAAAATGGTTGGATTACACTTATGCATAGGTTTTTTCATCCTTTTTATTTATAATACTATCCTAATGGAGATTATTGATATGGATAAAAAATATAGATATGTAACTCGGGCTATCTTGGCCTCTGCTGTAGCAGTTCCAGTTTTTGCTGCGTCAAACGTTCAGGCTGAAAGCTATAACTGGAATACCAGTGGCTATGCTTATAGCTACTATACTCCTAGCTATAGAAATTATGGCTATAATAATTACAATTATAATTATAACTACGGCTATAATAATTATGATTATTACTATGGCTATAACAATTACGGCTATAATAATTACGACTATTACTATGGTTATAACAATTATAACTATAATAATTATGATTATAACTACGGCTATAATTACGGTTATAACAACTGGAACAACTACTATGGCTACAACAATCTCACACGTGATGAAAATTACATCTACTGGAATGGCAATCACTACTATCGAATGAGTGATGGAAGTTACCGGATCTACCGCAATGGCCAGTGGCAACCGTTGACCAATCGTAATAACTCTAGAAATAATCTAGCCAACGATCCTCATTACCTTTATGAGAATGGTTACCATTACTATTTATTAGAGAATGGGGATTACTATTACTATCAAAATGGTAAGTGGGTATTTGTGAAGAATTCTAGCGAAACAGAAAATCCTGTAACTCCGGATACTCCGGCACCTACTCCGACACCAAATCCAACCCCAACACCGGAGGAACCAAATCCAACTGATAAACCGGATCAACCGGTGGAACCATCAGAACCAGCTACACCTGAAGATACAGGTAACTTGGTCTTCCCAGAGAATCCGCCATTTGTAGGCGCAGATGGTGAATTCGATCCATTCGCTCCAACTCCTGAGAATCCAGCTGAGCCAAAACCAGAAGAACCTGTTCAACCAGAAGTACCTGGCAATGACGGTTTGGTAACAACTGACCAGCCAAGTGAAAACCAAATTCCACCATATGTTGAAACTCCAGCAGAAGGATTAGAACACCTTCCTTGGGCGCCAAATGGTCGTGTGCCTAAGTTGGTCTACCCACCTGGTAAGCCTGGATCAGCTGCTTTGCGCAACGATAAGAACTATTACTTTGATGGGACAACTCATTACTACTATGTTCCATCTGATACAGAGACTACAGGATATTCAGCATACTGGAAGTGGATTGATGATAAATGGAAACTTCAAGGAATGACAGATCCAAATGACCCTGTCGTCGACCCAAAATTCCATGAAGATGCAAAAGACGACGAGTACGCTTATAGCGATCGCGACTCAAGTGTGAAACTGTACTCTACCAACGTGGTGGAAACAGTCAAAGCCGGTCAACCGTTACCGTTCAAAAACGTCGAAGAATTTAAGAACTATGTCATTGAAAAAATGCATCCTAAGTTCATTGACAATGCTGGATGGGATTGTAAGGTAGAGTGGGAAATCGAAGATCCTGAACTCTTTGAACAATCAAAAGAGAACCCATGGGCGAAAGACTATGTTTTGATTGCCAACTTGAAGAGTGGTGTCGACGAAAAAGAATACAAAGATGTTGAATTCGGTTATGTGAAATTCGTATTTCGTGTGGAAGCGACAGATGATACCAACTATATTTCTCTAGATAAGGCCAAAGAAGCATTTGCTAAAATCAATGAACTAAGAAAAGCTCAAGGTTTGAAAGAATTGACTTGGTCTGATGATATCTACAACAATCTTTCTCTTCCAAAAGCAAACCAAATTTCAAGACAATACGATAGCACTGGATTTGTGGCTCGTCGTGAAGAAGACCCAGCAACTGTAGCAACGAAATGGTTCAACAGTGGCTTGCGTGAATTGTTGCTAGATCCAAATGCAACTGAAGGTGCTGTGGCAGCAGTTGTAAATGGAGATGGTTACTATTACTGGGCTTACAATTATAAATAATGTTTATTCTGGATAAACATTTCCAGATTGCTTACATGACATAAAAGAAGGTATCCTAGTGATACCTCAGCTTGAAGATAAAGTCTTCTAAAAAACTTTCCTTAGGTGAGTACGGACGTCAGCGAACTTCGAAGAAGTTCCATGACTTAGTTTTGAATCTAAGGCTCCAAAACTCCCGAGTGCTTGAAACTAGTGTTTCAAGCACTTTTCTCACGGCGGAAAGTTTTAATCTTCTTAAATAGCAAAATAAGTCGTGTTTTGAGAAGTATTTAGCTGTTTTATGAAAAATAATAGTTTTGTCTATATTCAAGAGGCTGGGACAAAAGCCCTAGCCTCTCAATTGTTTTTTGATTGTCGAGCAAGACGCAGTGGTTGAGTGGGCTTTACTACGCTGATTTTATCAGCTTTTACAGCCCTACTCAACTGTGCGGAGGTGGGACGACGAAATCGAATTCTAACGAATTACCGATTTCTGTCCCACTCTCTTTTTGTTCTGTCAGATATTTGCTGCTGATTTTTTAGGAATTTTTTCAAGCCTTAAGTAGCTATTATTTAAAGTGAGTATGATGTCATTTTTGAAGAAAGTGATAGAAAATGAAAGAAAATGATATTTAGTGCTTGACTTTGAAAGATAAGAGAGTATAATAGTTCTTGTAATCGTTTCTGAAAGGAGGTTATATGTTAAAATCTGAACGAAAACACATCATTTTAGAAAAGGTTATCAAAGAGCGTATCGTTTCTATTGAGGATTTGGTTCAAGAGTTAAACTCATCAGAATCAACGGTTCGTCGCGATTTGGATGAACTAGAAGCTGAGAACAAACTAAGACGAATTCACGGTGGGGCTGAAAGTCTTCATTCCTTGCAGGAAGAAGAAAGCAATAAAGATAAAGCAATCAAAAACGTGCAAGAAAAATCTGCTATTGCAAAAAAAGCAGCAGAACTGATCAAAGATTTTGAAGTTGTCTTTATCGATGCAGGGACCACCAATGAATTATTAGTTCATGAGTTGGCCAATCCAACCGTTACAGTCGTGACCAATTCCATTCACCATGCAGCGAGTTTAGTGGAGAGAGATATTCCGACGGTCATTATCGGCGGGATGGTCAAAACGTCGACTGACGCTAGCATCGGAGGGATAGCCTTGAATCAAATCGGCCAGTTAAGTTTCGATCGAGCTTTTATTGGGATGAATGGCGTCGACCTAGAGTCGTACAGCACACCGGATCTTGAAGAGGGGGCCGTCAAACGGGCCATTTTAGAGAATGCAAAGAATACTTACATTCTTCTAGACTCGTCGAAACTTGGGCGGACATCTTTTGTTAAGGTAGCTCCGGTTAAGAGAGCAACCATCATTACCAATGCTTCGAATACAGAAATCCTTTCTAAATTAAAAGAAAAAACGGAGGTTATTGAGGTTTGATTTATACAGTTACATTAAATCCAGCGATTGATTACATCGTCCGTCTTGATCATGTAGAGACAGGGGCGGTCAATCGGATGGCTTCAGAAGATAAATTCGCCGGTGGTAAGGGTATCAATGTCAGTCGTGTTTTGAAGCGTCTCGATATCGAGAACACAGCGACTGGATTTATCGGTGGTTTCACTGGACGCTTCATTGAAGACGTACTGACCAGCGAAGCTATTTCTACCAACTTTGTGACAGTGGACCAAGATACACGGATCAATGTAAAGATCAAGGCCGATGAGGAAACAGAGATCAATGGGAACGGTCCAGAAGTGACAGAAGTTCAGTTGCAAGAATTGCTCAGCATCCTATCAAGGTTAACAGCAGATGATGTGGTAGTCTTTGCAGGATCTGCCCCATCTTCACTTGGAAATGCTGTTTACAAAGAATTGATCGCAGCAACTCGTGCGACAGGTGCACAAGTCGTTTGCGACTTTGAAGGGCAAACTTTGATTGATTCCTTGGAGTTTAATCCGCAATTGGTTAAACCAAACAACCATGAGTTGGGAGCTATTTTTGGCGTTACCTTGACGGAATTGCCAGAAATCGAACGCTATGCCAAAGAAATCTTTGCAAAGGGTGCACAAAACGTCATCATTTCCATGGCGGGTGATGGTGCTCTTCTAGTCAGTCCAAGTGGTACCTACTTCGCAAAACCAATCAAGGGTCAAGTGAAGAACTCTGTTGGAGCCGGAGATTCCATGGTGGCAGGCTTCACTGGGAAACTTGCAACGACAGGAGATGTCGTCGAAGCCTTCAAATGGGGTGTGGCTTGTGGCACAGCAACCACCTTCTCAGATGATTTGGCGACAGCTGACTATATTAAAGAAACTTATAAAAAGGTAGAGGTAGAAAAACTATGAAAATTCAAGACGTTTTAAATAAAAACGTGATGTTGTTTGATCTTCAGGCAACGGATAAAGAGAGTGTGATCGATGAGATGGTCCAATCGCTCGTTGACAATGGTGTGGTGACAGATTTTGAAACCTTCAAGACTGGGATTATGAACCGTGAAGCACAAACTTCAACTGGTTTGGGTGACGGAATTGCCATGCCCCACAGCAAAAATGAAGCAGTCAAAGAAGCAACGGTCTTGTTTGCAAAATCAAACAAGGGTGTTGACTATGCTTCACTGGATGGCCAACCGACTGATTTGTTCTTCATGATTGCAGCTCCAGAAGGAGCCAACGACACTCACTTGGCAGCCCTTGCTGAATTGTCTAAGTATTTGATGAAACCAGGATTTGCGGACAAACTTCGCCAAGCAAGCACTCCTGATCAAGTGATCGCAGCCTTTGATGCAGAAGAGCAAGAAGCTGCAGCTGAAGAAGCGAAAAAAGCAGAAGCAGTCAAAGAAGCAACTTCATCTGACAAACCGCTCATCGTTGCCGTTACAGCATGTACAACTGGTATCGCTCACACTTACATGGCAGAAGAAGCCCTCGTCAAAAAAGGTGAAGAAATGGGTGTTACGGTTCGTGTTGAAACAAATGGGGCATCAGGTGTCGGAAACCGATTGACAGCTGAAGAAATCGCCAAAGCTGAAGGGGTCATCATTGCAGCAGATAAAGCAGTTGAAACCGCTCGTTTCGATGGCAAAAAATTGATCTCTAAACCAGTCGCAGCCGGTATCCGTCAGACAGAAGAATTGATCCAAACCATCTTGGATGGCAAAGCAGATGTCTTCCACGCTGAAAATGCAGCAGAAGCAAGCGCTAGCCAAGAAAAATTGAGCTTGGGTGGAGCTTTCTACAAACACTTGATGAGTGGGGTTTCTCAAATGCTTCCATTCGTTATTGGTGGTGGTATCTTGATCGCCCTTGCCTTCTTGATTGACCAAATTCTTGGGGTGCCTCAAGATCAATTGTCTCAACTTGGTTCATACCATGAATTAGCAGCTCAATTTAAAACAATCGGCGGTGCAGCCTTTGGCTTCATGCTTCCTGTACTTGCAGGTTACATCGGATTTTCAATTGCCGAAAAACCTGGTTTTGTAGCAGGGGTTATCGCTGGATCTATTGCTAGCTCAGGGTCAGCATTTGGAAATATTGCCTACGGAGCTGCTAAAGGTGATTTGCCAGGAGCAGTATCATCTGGTTTCCTTGGTGCCTTAGTTGGTGGTTTCCTTGCAGGTGGAGTGATTTTAGTTCTTCGTAAAGCTCTTGCAGGTCTTCCACGGTCTCTTGATGGTATCCGTTCAATCCTTCTCTTGCCATTACTTGGTGTTGGTTTGACAGGATTCTTGATGTTCCTCATCAATATTCCAATGGCTGCTATCAATACTAGTCTTAACAACTTCCTTTCAAGCTTGTCAGGTAGCTCAGCTGTCCTTCTTGGACTTCTCGTCGGCGGTATGATGGCTGTCGATATGGGTGGACCAGTGAACAAAGCCGCTTATGTCTTCGCTACAGGTACACTTGCTGAATCTGTTGCTTCAGGTGGTTCTATTGTTATGGCAGCCGTCATGGCAGCTGGTATGGTTCCTCCATTGGCAGTATTCGTAGCAACAGTCTTGTTCAAAGATAAATTCACTCAAGAGGAACGTGATTCAGGTTTGACGAACGTTATTATGGGTCTTTCCTTCATCACAGAAGGTGCCATTCCATTCGGTGCAGCTGACCCAGCTCGTGCTATTCCAAGCTTCATCGCAGGTTCAGCTTTGACAGGTGCCCTTGTCGGTCTTGCAGGCTTGAAACTTATGGCTCCTCACGGAGGAATCTTCGTTATCGCCCTTACTTCAAATCCACTTCTTTACATCTTGTTCGTATTGATCGGTGCAGTTGTAAGTGGTATCTTGTTCGGATTGCTTCGCAAACCTAAAAACTAATCATGACGAAAAGGCCGGGACTTCCCTAGCCTTTTTTCTTCTCTCTCTGATAGAAAACAGTGTGAAAAGACATGGTTCTGCAATAGAATCTTGATTTAATTTATGGTATAATTTTCATAACGCTTATTTTTAGGAGAACAAGTATGGATATCCAACGTGAAAAAGAATTCGTCAGCCAGTATCATTATGATGCTCGTAACTTTGAATGGGAAAAAGAAAATGGTACTCCCGAGACAAAAGTAGACGTCAACTTTCAATTGATTCAACGCGATACAGAGTTAAAGACAACCTCTTTAATCGTTATTTTGACCTATATGATTGTCTTTGATGGCTTTGTCATTAGCGGGACTATTACACAAATCAACCACATTCACAATCGTTTAGTCAGTGAGCCAAGCGAATTCAGCAAAGAAGAGGTAGAAGAACTAGCTCGTCCTTGCTTGAATATGCTGAACCGTCTGACATATGAGGTTACTGAAATCGCCCTTGATTTACCAGGAATCAATTTGGAGTTTTAATGCATGAAATTAGCAGTCATCACAGATTCGTCTGCCTATCTATCAGATGAATCAAGAGGATACGATAATTTATTTGTCCTGGATATTCCAGTTGTCATTGATGGAGTATCTTACGTAGAAGGTAAAAACCTGACAGCAGAAGAGTTCTATCAAAAGATGGAAGCTTCCTCTGAGCTTCCGAAAACCAGCCAACCTAGTATAGCGGAATTAGAAGAACTCTTACCACAACTAGAAGCTAAAGGCTATACCCATGTTTTAGGGATTTTCCTTTCTTCTGGTATTTCAGGCTTTTATCAGAATATCCAGTATTTGAAGGAAGAGTTCCCGAATCTAACTATTGCTTTTCCAGATTCTAAGATTACTAGTGCCCCACTTGGGTGGATGGCTGAAGAAGCAGTTAAATGGGCTGATGAAGGCCGTTCTTTTGATGAAATCCTGGCCAATATTCAGATGCAAATCGATGGGACTTCTGCCTATATCATGGTGGATGATCTCAATCATTTGGTCAAAGGGGGCCGTCTCTCCAACGGAGCGGCGATTCTAGGGAACCTTCTCAGCATCAAGCCCATCCTCTATTTTAACGAGGAAGGCGTGATTGAAGTGTATGAGAAAGTTCGTACTGAGAAAAAAGCTATCAAACGTTTAGCTGAGATTGTCAAAGAAGGAACTGCGGATAAAGACCATCAGATCATTATCATTCATGGGAATGCTCTGGATAAAGCAGAAACACTTCACGATATTCTTCATCAAGACGGTTTTGCTGGTGAGATTCCATTTGCGACCTTTGGTAGTGTCATTGGTACACACTTAGGAAATCATAGCGTTGCTATTAGTTTTGTACCGAAAGTATAAGGAGAAAACATGCCGATTAAAGTAGTAATTGCAGGTTTTAAAGGGCGAATGGGTCAAGCGGCTTATCACATGGTGTTAGAGGATCCTGAGCTAGAATTAGTCGGCTTGATTGATCCCCATGCGTCTGAAAACGAGCTGGCGGGTGTTCCGGTCTTTCATGACAAAGAAGGGGTTTTGTCGCTGGATGCGGATGTGTGGATTGACTTCACCATCCCTAAAGTGGCGTATGAACATACCCGCTTTGCTTTGGAGCATGGACTTGCGCCTGTGGTTGGGACAACTGGATTTACAACAGAAGAAATCACTGACTTGATTGAATTGTCTCGTGAGAAGAAACTTGGAGGCCTCATCGCGCCAAACTTTGCTATAGGAGCCGTCTTGCTCATGCAATTTGCAGCGCAGGCAGCTAAGTATTTCCCGAATGTAGAGATTATCGAGTTGCATCATGATAAGAAGAAGGATGCACCGAGTGGGACCGCTGTGAAGACAGCTGAGCTGATCAGTCAGGTCCGTCAACCACAAGAGCAGGGAGCACCAGATGAAGAAGAGAGTCTTACAGGTGCTCGCGGTGCCAACTACCAAGGCATGCACATCCATTCGGTTCGCTTGCCTGGTCTGGTAGCCCATCAAGAAGTGATTTTCGGTAGTCAAGGAGAAGGATTGACCTTACGCCACGATTCCTACGATCGGGTGTCCTTCATGACAGGGGTCAATCTAGGAGTAAAAGAAGTAGTCAAGCGTCATGAGCTTGTCTATGGTTTAGAACATCTATTATGAGATTAAAAAAACTGCCTTCTGAATTTCAGGAGGCTTTGCCAATATTAGAAAAGATTCGAAAAGCTGGATATGAGGCTTATTTCGTGGGAGGGTCTGTACGGGATGCCATTTTAGGTCGTCCCATCCACGATGTAGACATCGCTTCCTCCTCTTACCCAGAAGAAACCAAGGCTATTTTCGAGCGGACCATTGATGTCGGGATTGAACACGGGACGGTCCTGGTTCTTGAAAATCATCAAGAATATGAAATTACCACCTTTCGGACAGAGGATGTCTACGTCGACTTTCGAAGACCCAGTGCGGTTAATTTTGTCCGTTCCTTAGAAGAAGATCTCAAGCGCCGCGATTTCACCGTCAATGCCTTTGCCTTGAGTGAAGAAGGGGAAATTATTGACCTCTTCGATGGACTTGAAGATTTGGAAAATCGCATCTTAAGAGCTGTTGGTGTAGCGACAGAACGCTTCAACGAAGATGCCCTTCGGATCATGCGTGGTTTTCGCTTTCAGGCCAGTCTTGGATTTGATCTAGAAGAAGCAACCTTTAAGGCTATGACAGATTGCGCTCCCTTGCTGGAGAAAATTTCTGTCGAACGAGTCTTTATTGAGTTGGACAAGCTCCTCTTAGCTCCTTTTTGGCGCAAGGGCTTAGAAGGTGTGATTGCTAGCCGAAGCTATCAGTATCTCCCTCTCTTACAAAATAGCCAATCGTCACTAGAGAAACTGTTCCAGCTGTCCATGGACTATACCTTTACGAGTTCCGAGCAAGCTTGGGCTGCCTTACTCTTGACCCTAGATGAGAATAAGGTCTCTGCTTTTTTCAAGAAATGGAAAACCTCTCGTGACTTCGCTAAGAAGGTGGAGCAGTTGGTTGAAATCTACCGTTTGCGTGAAAAGGCTAGTTTAAATCGTCGGGATGTCTATCGCTATGACCGTAGCCTTCTCTTGTCAGCTGAAGAACTACGTCAGGCTCATGGCTTGCCCGTAGATTTCCAAGTCATCGAAGAATTGTATGATTCTCTAGCGATCCATGATAAGCACGAAATCGTGGTCAACGGTGGGATGTTGATGAAGGAATACAGCTTAAAACCAGGTCCAAGTCTAGGACAAGTACTTTCTGCCATCGAATGGGCCATTGTAGATGGCGAATTAGAGAATGACAAACAAGCGATTGGAGATTTTTTGAGAAGCTATCTTGAAGCCAAGAAGGGGGAAGCATGAGCGATTTTATTGTTGAAAAACTGACCAAGTCCGTCGGGGATAAGACGGTCTTTAAAGATATTTCTTTTATCATTCATGAGCTGGATCGAATTGGACTAATCGGGGTCAATGGGACAGGGAAAACGACTCTCTTAGATGTTTTGTCGGGTCGTGCAGGCTATGACGGAGATCGTTCCCCTTTTTCTGCAAAGAATGATTATAAGATTGGTTATCTGACCCAAGAACCTCAATTTGATGATATCAAGACGGTCCTTGATACTGTTTTGTCAGAAGATGTGAAGGAACTTCAATTGATTCGTCAGTATGAATTGTTGACGAGCCGGTACGATGAGAGTCAGCAAGCGAAACTGGAAAAAGTCATGGCGGAGATGGATTCTCTCAATGCTTGGGAAATCGAAAGTCAGGTCAAAACAGTCCTGACCAAGCTGGGGATTCAGGATTTGTCTGCTAAGGTTGGTAGCTTGTCTGGTGGCCTGCGTCGCCGTGTTCAGCTAGCACAGGTTCTCTTGGGAGACCATGATTTGCTGCTGTTAGATGAGCCGACCAACCATCTGGATATTGATACCATCGAATGGTTGACCAATTTCCTTAAGAACTCTAAGAAAACCGTTCTTTTCATCACCCATGACCGTTATTTCTTGGACAATATTTCGACTCGTATTTTTGAATTGGACCGTGGCGGTCTAATCGAATACCAAGGAAATTACCAGGATTATGTCCGCTTAAAAGCTGAGCAGGACGAACGGGATGCGGCTCTTCTTCACAAGAAGCAACAACTCTATAAGCAAGAATTGACCTGGATGCGTCGCCAACCGCAGGCGCGTGCTACCAAGCAACAGGCGCGGATCAATCGTTTCCATGATCTCAAAAAGGACCTATCTCATCAGACGACGGAAACTGATCTGGAAATGTCCTTTGAAACCAGTCGAATCGGTAAGAAAGTCATCGAATTTCAAGATGTTGATTTCGCTTATGATCAAGGACCGATTCTGCAGCAGTTTTATCTTTTGGTTCAAAACAAGGATCGGATTGGTATTGTAGGAGATAATGGAGTTGGGAAGTCAACCTTGCTCAACCTCATTGCTGGAAAACTTCAACCGACTGCTGGGAAGGTCATTATCGGAGAAACGGTACGGATTGCCTACTTCTCCCAGCAGATCGAAGGCTTGGATGAAAGCAAGCGGATGATCAACTTCCTGCAAGAAGTAGCTGAAGAAGTCAAGACTAGCGCAGGATCTACTTCAATAGCTGAATTGCTAGAGCAATTTCTCTTCCCTCGTTCGACCCACGGCACCTTGATTGAAAAACTATCTGGTGGTGAGAAGAAACGCTTGTATCTCTTGAAGCTCCTCATTGAAAAACCAAATGTCTTGCTCTTGGATGAGCCGACCAATGATTTAGATATCGCGACCTTGACAGTGTTAGAGAACTTCCTGCAAGGATTCGGTGGTCCGGTCATCACGGTTAGTCATGACCGTTATTTCCTAGACAAGGTTGCTTCTAAGATTTTAGCTTTTGAAAATGGTGGCATTCGTGAGTTCTTTGGAAATTATACGGATTACCTAGATGAGAAAAAGTTTGAGCTAGAAATGGTTGCTGAAAGTAGCAGGCCTGAAAAAGAAAAGGCAGTCAAAGTCCGAGAAGAAAAGAAACGGATGAGCTACCAGGAAAAGCAGGAGTGGGCGACCATCGAGAGTGAGATTGAAGAGATTGAAAACAAGATTGCAACCATCGAGGCTGAGATGAATGAGAATGGTTCTGATTTCGGGAAGTTGGCCAGTCTACAGCGTCAGATGGATGAAGAAAACGAGCGGCTCTTAGCCAAGTACGAACGGTATGAGTACTTGAGTGAGTTGGCAGAAAACTAAAGGAGAAAGAATGCACCATATTAGTAAATACAGTCTTTTGCTGTCATCATTTTTATTCTGTGGCATTGGCTTTGTTCTTTTTGTAAATCCAATCGAAAAAATTGCCACCTTTAGTTGGTTGATTTCTCTGGGATTTTTCTTGATTTCAGTATCGCGTTTGTCGCGTTACTATCGTCTCAGGACTCAAGCAACCTTGTCAGATCCTTATTTATTCCAGAGTGCGGTCTCGCTGGTCTTTGCAGTCTATCTCTTGCTATATGGCTACAAGACCTTGCCAATTGTTTTTCCGATCACACTTGGTATTTGGCTCTTGTATAAGTCTGCCTTGAGTTTAAAAAAGGCCCATTACCTATCCAAACGATCAGAAGAATTATCCAAGAAGTTCACTTTTTGGGGACTGATTGAGCTGTTTATAGGTTTATTTCTCATTGTCAGTCCTTTGTCCATCAGTATCTTCTTGTTACATATTTTGGGCTTGTTCTTCTTCGTGATTGGGGTCCAATCTTTGAGGCTCTTTTTAAAACTTCATAACGAGGAGTAAAGAACTCCTGTCTGTGTTTTTGCAGACAGGTTCTTTTTTGTAAATGAAATTGAGAGAATTCTTGAAAAACAATTGAAACCCTTTTCACATTTTGGTATACTAGTGTCAAGAGAATAGGAACAAAGGAGTGTAAAATGTCCAAAAAAATTATTGGTATTGACTTAGGTGGAACATCTGTCAAATTTGCAATTTTGACGCAAGAAGGAGAGATTCAAGAGAAGTGGTCTATCAAGACCAACATTCTTGACGAAGGAAGCCATATCGTTCCTGATATCATCGCTTCCATCAAACACCGCTTGGAATTGTTGAACTTATCCGCAGAAGATTTTATTGGAATCGGTATGGGATCTCCTGGTGCAGTGGATCGCTTCGAAGGAACTGTCGTTGGTGCTTATAACCTCAACTGGAAAACTGTACAGCCTATCAAGAAAGATATCGAGTCTGCCTTGGGAATTCCTTTCTTCATCGATAATGATGCCAACGTTGCTGCCCTTGGTGAACGTTGGAAAGGGGCTGGTGAAAACCAACCAGATGTCGTTTTCATGACACTTGGAACTGGTGTTGGCGGCGGTATCGTAGCAGAAGGAAAACTCTTGCACGGTGCTGGTGGTGTTGCTGGTGAACTTGGCCATATCACAGTTGATTTCGATCGTCCATTTGATTGTACCTGTGGTAAGAAAGGTTGCTTGGAAACAGTAGCTTCAGCAACCGGGATTGTCAATTTGACTCGTCGCTATGCTGATGAATACGCAGGAAATGCGACCTTGAAACGTCTCATTGATGATGGAGAAGAAGTTACAGCTAAGACAGTCTTTGATTTGGCTAAAGATGGAGATGAGTTAGCCTTGATTGTCTACCGTCATTTCTCTCAATATTTGGGTATTGCTTGTGCCAACATCGCTAGTGTTTTGAACCCAGCCAACATTGTCATTGGTGGTGGTGTATCAGCAGCCGGTCAATTCCTCTTGGATGGGGTTCAAAAGGTCTTTGATGAAAATACCTTCCCACAAGTTCGGACATCAACCCAATTGGTGCTTGCTAATCTTGGAAATGATGCAGGTGTCATTGGAGCTGCATCACTTGTCCTACAATAGAATCATACAGAAAGAGTTTTAAATTGAATTATTTAGAACTCTTTTTATTTATCCTGTGTTATAATGTATGTATTAAAGTATCTAAGGAGGTTTAATGACACAAGCAGATACCATTTTTAAGGAGAATATTCGTAAAATTATGGAAGAAGGCGTCTGGTCTGAGCAAGCTCGGCCTAAGTACAAGGATGGCACAACTGCCAATTCCAAGTACATCACAGGTGCTTTTATGGAGTTTGATCTTGCCAAGGGCGAGTTCCCTATTACGACCCTTCGTCCTATCGCCATCAAGTCAGCCATCAAGGAGATGCTCTGGATCTACCAGGACCAGTCCAATAGTCTGGAACTCCTAAATGGCAAGTACCAAGTTCATTACTGGAATGACTGGGAAGTAGGAGATACAGGAACAATTGGAGAGCGTTATGGTGCTGTCGTTAAAAAGCACGACATCATCAACAAAATTCTCAAACAGCTAGAAGACAATCCATGGAATCGTCGCAATATCATCTCCCTCTGGGACTACCAAGCCTTTGAAGAGTCAGAAGGACTCTTACCTTGTGCTTTTCAAACCATGTTTGATGTGCGCCGTATAGATGGAGAAATCTATCTGGATGCGACCTTGACCCAACGTTCGAATGACATGTTGGTGGCGCACCATATCAATGCCATGCAATACGTGGCTCTTCAAATGATGATTGCCAAGCACTTTGGCTGGAAGGTTGGCAAGTTCTTTTACTTTATTAACAACCTCCACATCTATGATAACCAATTCGAACAGGCAGAAGAATTACTTCGGCGCGAGCCATCTGATTGCCAGCCTCGTTTGGTATTGAACGTACCAGATGGCACCAATTTCTTTGAGATTAAAGCTGAGGATTTTGTACTGGAGGACTATGATCCTGTCAAACCTCAGTTGAAGTTTGATTTGGCAATTTAGAAATGCTACTTACAAACACAATATATATAAGAAGAAAGTTATGATTTTTTCATAAAAATGAATTCTACTTCCTATTTTTTAAATCTACCGGTTAGTAATATCATCAAAAATTTAAAAAATGATTAGTTTTTTGAGTCATTTCGCTTTGATGTTTTAAATTAATCTGATAGAATATATAAAGTTTAAAATATAGGCCAATAAATTAGCTTATTAATTGTAAAAAATTATGGAGGAAAATATGGGCAAAGATTTATTTAATGATCGCATTAGCAGATTTTCGATTCGTAAATTGAATGTCGGAGTTTGCTCTGTCCTTTTAGGAACACTCGTTATGGTTGGTACAGCATCTAGCGTAGCAGCCGAAGAAAACGCAGAGAACCCAACAACTGTTGCAAAGGCAACAGAAGAAGGGGCTCAACCTGCTACAACAACAGAAGCTGTTGCTTCTACGACAACTGAAGCACCCACTACAACAAGTGAAGCTTCAACTTCAGCTACTACTTACAAAGCTGAAGCACCAGTAACTGCTGCAGGTGCAACACCAGCAACAACTACTGAACCAACAACTGCAGCTACTACTGAAGATAAAGCGGCTGTAGCAACTCCTGCAGCAGCAGAAGCTTCAACAAACCCTAACAACAAGGCAACTGAAGCAGCTGCAACAGATAAGAAAGAAGAAGTGGCTGCAGGTGTTGCAGCTCCAGCTACTGAAACTCCTGCTGTAACAGCAGAAACTTCTGGCAAACGCCGTACTCGTCGTGCTCTCGGTGACGCAAATGATCCAAGCTTGATTGGGGATGACGTTGAAGACGCAACTTCAACTCCAAAGGTAGAAAAACCAGGTTTTACAACAGATCTTGATGCCAAATCTATGACTAGCCAGATTACTTGGTTGGACTTTGGAGATGTAGCCAACTGGACAGGGGCAAAAACAGTCAATGTTCCTAAAAATGACCAATTTCCTGATAAAGATTTAGAAGAAAAATTAGCTCTTCAAGTTGGGGCTACCTATACCAAGGAAATCATGCCTGGTTATGTAGTTACTGTAAAAGTCAAATCCTTGAAACCATTCCAAGCGACTGAAATCTATAAAAAACGGATGGAAGATCAAGGGGCTACAGCAGAAGAGAAAGCAACCTATGATCCAGATGCGAAAAACGGTTATGTAAGTAGTGGATATACTTCAAATGCTGCTAAACAAGCTTTTAACAATGGTGAAGAGGCCAAAGTCATCGCTGACCCTCAAAACGGTTGGACTGAAATTAGACAGGAAAACGTTGATACGAAAGCCAAGAAGACTACCATGGGTTCATCTATGAATGGTGGAAATATTGGAGTTCAGTTTGAAATCTCTGCAACCTTCCGCGGAAAGAAAGTTAAGCCAGCTATTGTTATGGCTGATGGGGAGTCTGCTAACCCTGGTGAATTTGTTATGTTCACTACCAACGGACAAGGTTGGCAGCACCTTGGAGAATGGAAAAAATATACTAGACCATCCACCACTGTTCCTTATGAACCACAAGATACAGAGAATCTTTTTGGTTCTAAACCTAAATATAATAACATTAACCTAAGACAACTTCGTGATTCTAATCAAGTTGGTCCAGATAAGAAGCCAGTAGCCTGGAAATACTTTGGGAATCCAGATCAAGTGACCGGTGGATTAGGGACAGGTGTCTTTGGTCCAAACATTTCAGCAGGAAATAATGCAGTTCCACTCGTGATGACACGTGGAGCATCTGAAGTGGGGCTTTATATCGCTTCAGGTGGTAAACAGTCTGCTATGCTAGGATTCTTACCACTTGATGAAGGGGATGCTCCTGAGTCATATGGTAAAGCAGTCCATACCATTGCAACTGTTGACGGTGTTACTGGAGCTAAAGTAAATCAACCGTATCTTGGTAACGTGAGTCCGGATATGGATGAGAATACGACTCTTGACTGGTTCGGTGATGATAAGGCAACTACGGCCGATGAAGGAATTGACCAATTGCTTCCAGATCAACTCAAAGGGAAAACCAATGAGATGATCAAGATGGACCGTACACGCCCAGGTAACTACAAGCTGTCAGTAGAAGCTCATACAGATGGAGCTTCAGAAGCTTATATCTACGGTTGGATAGACTTTAACCAAAATGGTACCTTTGACGAAGATGAGCGCTCTGAGCTTGCAAAAGTGACCCAAGATGGTACAGTTGAGTTGACCTTCGCAAAAAGCAAGACTTATGTCGACCCTAGCATCAAGGAATTAGGTGCTCGTGTCCGTATTGCCAAGAAAGCTACCGAGATTGAGAGCCCAACTGGTATGGCCTTCTCAGGGGAAGTAGAAGACTTCAAGACTCAAATTACGCACCCACCAAAAGGGGAACTCAAGGAGACAACTGGTGCTCAAGGTGCTAAACAAACAGCAACAGTAGCCTTTACAGCACGTGGAGAGCACAAGTATGAACGCAACTCAACTGCTATTATCGACGAAACTGTAGCACCATACATCGTAGATGCAAACGGCAACAAGGCTACTTTGAATGCAGAGGGCTACTACGTTGTACCAGGCCAAGGGAAATACAAAATTACTCCTAACGGAACTTCAGTAGATGTTGAGTTCATTCCTGAAGACCATTTCCTTGGAACTGCGGATGGTATCTCAATCCGTCGTTCAGATAACAATGGCTATGACACTGGTTGGTCGACAAAATTCCCAGACAAAGAAGCCAATGTTGATACTTTATTAAACACAATGGATGGACTTTACATCCCAACCGTTACTCCAAAGGATATGGAAGGTGAAAGTAAAACTTCAACAGATGTTCAAGGAGCTACACAAACCGGGACACCAACATTTACTGTAGTTGGAACAAAGGCGGACGAAAGCAAGATTACCGTTACTCCAAGTGCGCTATATCCTGCTAAGTTGGTAGACCCAGCAACTGGTCAACCAACAAATGCGCGTTCTGTTACGGTAGCAGGAGAAGGAACTTACACTATCAATGATACGACTGGTCAAGTGACTTTCGTTCCAGAACCTGGTTTTACAGGAACTGCGAATGGCGTGACAGTGACATTGTCTGCTCCTGTTGGTCGTGATAAGGATGGCCTAGTTCGTGATGAGTACGTTAAGACAGCGACAGCTAAGTATACACCAACTGTCACACCGATTATGGTTACTCCTACAAATAAGGTTTCTGAAGACATTCAAAATGTCCCTCAAACCCAAACACCAACTTTCGATTTGAGTAACGACAAGACTGCTCAAATTACAAGTAAGAAGTTGATTGACCCTCCAACAGGTCAACCGACAGACTCAACAACTGTAACAGTAGCAGGAGAAGGCTCTTACACCATTGATCCAACTACAGGAGCTGTAACCTTCACTCCTGAAAAAGACTTTGTCGGAACTGCTAAGGGTGTTAAGGTTCAAGCAACTGCAACTGTGACAAATGCTAAAGGTGCAACTTCAACTATTACTTCTGAAGCAAGCTACACTCCAACTGTTGTAGCAGCTGTACCAACAGCACAACCAGCTACATCTAAGGATATCCAAGGTGCGACTCAAACTGGAACACCAACCTTTGCAGGCACAACTGTTCAAGTCAACGATCAAGATAAGGCTATTACCATTAAAGACAATAGCTATAAACTCTTGGATAAAGATGGCAACGAAGTGAACGGGACAACACCAGCCTATGCGGGAGATGGTACAACTGTTATCGGTAACTTCTCAATCGATCCAGCAACTGGCCAAGTTACTTTCACACCAACTGATAAATCTTATACAGGTAAAGTAACGCCAGTTAAGGTTCAAGCTGAGAGCTCAAACGGAATCAAGGTTGATACAACTTACACTCCAGAGATTGTTCCAGTAACACCAACTGCAACACCAGCAGAAACAAAAGACATCCAAGGTGCCACTCAAACAGGTAAGCCTGAATTCAAGGGTGGTACAGTTGAAGTTAACGGTGTTGAAAAGACTGTTGAAATCAACGAAGATGTTCCAGCGAAATTTGATGACGGTTCAACAACTAAGACAGTAGAAGGTGTTGGTACTTACACAGTAGCTCCAGATGGAACAGTAACATTTGTACCAGAAAAATCATTTGTCGGAACTGCACCAGCTGTAACCGTTGTCCGTGAAGATAAGAACGGAACTAAAGCCTCTGCGACCTACACACCAACTGTAACTCCTGTTAAACCAACTGCTACACCAGCAGAAACAACAGATATTCAAGGTGCCACTCAAACAGGTAAACCTGTATTTACTGAAGGCGATAGCCGTGTGCCAATCAACGAAGATGTTCCAGCAACATTCGACGATGGATCAACCACTAAGACAGTAGAAGGTGTTGGTACATACACAGTAGCAGCAGACGGTACTGTTACATTTGTACCAGAAAAATCATTTGTCGGAACTGCACCAGCCGTGACAGTTGTCCGCGAAGATAAGAACGGAACAAAAGCATCTGCAACCTACACACCAACTGTAACTCCTGTTAAACCAACTGCTACACCAGCAGAAACAACAGATATTCAAGGTGCCACTCAAACAGGTAAACCTGAATTTACTGCAGGTGATAGCCGTGTACCAATCAACAAGGATGTTCCAGCAACATTCGACGACGGTTCAACAACGAAGACCGTTGAAGGTGTTGGGACATACACAGTAGCAGCAGACGGTACAGTTACATTTGTACCAGAAAAATCATTCGTCGGAACTGCACCAGCAGTGACAGTTGTCCGTGAAGATAAGAACGGAACAAAAGCTTCTGCAACTTATACACCAACTGTAACTCCTGTAACACCAACAGCTGAAGATGTGACTTCAACTGATAAACAAGGTCAAACACAAACAGGAACACCAACCTTTACACCAGGTAACCCAAGTGTACCAATGGATGATGAAGTCCCTGCAACCTTTGAAGATGGCTCAACAACTAAGACAGTTGAAGGAGAAGGAACTTACACAGTAGCTCCAGATGGAACTGTTACTTTCGTACCAGAAAAATCATTCACAGGAACAGGTACAGGCGTAACTGTGAAACGTGTTGATAAGAACGGTACACCAGTTACAGCTAAGTACACACCAACTGTAACTCCAGTAACACCAACTGCAACTCCAGCAGAATCAGAAGCACCTCAAGGTGTGGTTCAAACTGGAACTGTAACCTTCACAGAAGGTGACCCAGTTGCACCAATCGACAAGGATACCATTACTCTTCTTGACGAAAATGGCCAACCAGCAGAATCTGTAGTTGCTAAGTCACCAGAAGGTAAAGAAATCGGTACTTTCACAGTCGATAAAGAAACAGGTGTTGTAACCTTCACACCGACTGATAAATCTTACTCAGGTGAAGTCGTTCCAGTTAAGGTTCAAGCTAAAGATGCTAACGGAACAGCTGTAGAAACAACCTACACACCTAAGATTACTCCAGTCGTACCAACTGCTGAACCTGCAACTTCTACAGATATTCAAGGTGCTACTCAAACAGGAAAACCAACCTTCACAGAAGGTAACCCTGCAGTACCAATGGATGATGATGTGCCAGCAACCTTTGAAGATGGTTCAACTACGAAGACCATTCCAGGTGAAGGAACTTACACAGTTGCTCCAGACGGAACAGTAACCTTCGTACCAGAAAAATCATTCACAGGAACAGGTACAGGCGTAACAGTGAAACGTGTTGATAAGAACGGTACTCCAGTTACTGCAACTTACACACCAACTGTAACACCAGTAATTCCAACTGCTGAACCTGCAACTTCAACTGACAAGCAAGGTCAAACCCAAACAGGCAAACCAACCTTCACAGCAGGTCATGAAAATGTTCCTATGAACGATGCAGTTCCTGCAACCTTTGAAGATGGTTCAACTACCAAAGAAGTTCTTGGTGTTGGTATCTACACAGTAGCAGCGGATGGTACTGTAACCTTCACACCAGACCCACGCTTTGTTGGCGAAGCACCTGCAGTCACAGTTGTTCGTGAAGATATGAACGGAACAAAAGCTTCTGCAACTTACACACCAACTGTAACTCCAATTACTCCAACAGCAGAACCAGCTACATCAGAAGCACCTCAAGGAATTGTTCAAACAGGCAAACCAACCTTCACAGAAGGTGATCCAATTGCACCAATGAACCCTTCAACCTTGAAACTTTACGATGATTCTGGTAACCCAACTGATCAATTGGATGCCTTCTCACCTGCAGGAGATATCATCGGTATCTTCACTGTAGATAAAGAGAAAGGTGAAGTGATCTTCACTCCAACTAACAAAGCATACTCAGGTGAAGTTCTTCCGGTAGGTGTTTCAATGGAAGATGCAAATGGTACCTTTGCACGTACAACTTACACACCTTTCATCACTCCAGTAGTTCCAACAGCAGAACCAGCTACATCAACTGATATCCAAGGTGCTACACAAACAGGTAAACCAACCTTCACAGAAGGAAATCCTGCAGTACCAATGGACGATGAAGTACCTGCAACATTCGTTGATGGTTCAACGACTAAGGTTGTTCCAGGTGAAGGAACTTACACAGTTGCCCCAGACGGAACAGTAACCTTCGTACCAGAGAAATCATTTGTCGGAACTGCATCAGGTATCGTGGTTCAACGTCAAGATAAGAATGGTACAGTTGTGAAAGCAATGTACACGCCAACAGTAACACCGGTAACACCAACAGCTACTCCAGCAGTATCTACAGATGTACAAGGTGCAACTCAAACAGGTAAACCTGAATTCACTGAAGGTGACAGCCGAGTACCATTGAACGATGAAGTTCCAGCAACATTTGACGATGGTTCAACTACTAAGACAGTTGAAGGTGTTGGTACTTATACTGTTGCCCCAGACGGAACAGTAACCTTCGTACCAGAGAAATCATTTGTCGGAACTGCACCAGCAGTGACAGTGGTTCGTGAAGATGTGAACGGAACCAAAGCTTCTGCAACATACACGCCAACTGTAACTCCTGTGACTCCAACAGCTGAGCCAGCAACATCAACAGACATCCAAGGTCAAACACAATCTGGTAAACCAACCTTCACTCCTGGTAACCCAAGTGTGCCAATGGATGATGAGGTTCCAGCAACCTTCGAAGATGGTTCAACAACTAAGGTTATTCCAGGTGAAGGAACTTATACAGTTGCTCCAGATGGTACTGTAACCTTCGTACCAGAGAAATCATTCACAGGAACAGGTACAGGCGTAACTGTCAAACGTGTTGATAAGAACGGTACACCAGTAACAGCTAAGTACACACCAACAGTAACACCAGTTGCTCCAACAGGTGAACCAGTTACTTCAATTGGTAAGAAGGGTGCTACTCAAACAGGTAAACCAAGCTTCACAGAAGGTGATAGCCGTGTACCAATGAATGACGAAGTTCCAGCAACCTTTGAAGATGGTTCAACTACGAAGACAATTCCTGGTGTTGGTACTTACACAGTAGCAGCAGACGGAACAGTAACCTTCACTCCAGAACCTGAATTTACAGGAACTGCACCAGCAGTGACAGTAGTTCGTGAAGATGTGAACGGAACAAAAGCTTCTGCAACTTACACACCAACTGTCTTGCCAGTAACAACATTCGTTGACGAAAATGGAAAAGAAATTCCAGGCTTCCCAACTGAAGATGGTGAACAACCTAAGAAAGACATTCCTGGCTATGAGTTCGTGAAGACTGTTGTAGATGCAAATGGTAATACACAACACATCTACAAACAAGTTGTAACACCTGCTCCAGAAACTCCTTCAACTCCAGAAACTAAGGAAGTTGCATTCATCAATCCAACTGATGAAAAAGTAGTTCTTCCTAAGACTGGTACAGAGGAAAGTTCAAAAACTGGTCTTGCTATTCTTAGCGCATTGACAGGTCTCTCATTATTCGGACTTGCTAAACGCAAAAAAGAAGACTAAGATCTAGGATTTGTCTCATCAAAACCGCGAGAAATCGCGGTTTTTTTGACGAAAAAATAGGAAGTTTTGCTCCTGGAACCAATAGCTGGAAACTGTCTTTTCTAGAAAAATTTGATAAAATAGAAGTATCAGTGTAAAGGATGTAAGAATGAGTAAGAAAGTAATTGGTATTTGGGCTCAGACAAAGAATGGAGTGATTGGCAAGGATCAGGTCATGCCTTGGCATTTACCAGCTGAATTGCAGCACTTCAAACAAACGACAACGGGGCATGCGATCCTTATGGGGAGAGTTACCTACGAAGGATTAAACAAACGCGTCCTTCCAAATCGGACCAATATCATTCTCTCTAGAGATGACAAGTATGATGTAGAGAATGAAAAGGTCTTGTTAAAAACCTCCGTAGAGGACGTTTTAGACTGGTATAAGGATCAGGATCAGTCGCTCTTTGTTATCGGTGGGGAGAAGGTAATTCGCCTTTTCGAGCCTTATCTAGAAGAGCTCTACCAGACTGTCATCGATGCTCAATTGGAAGGAGATACGTATTTCCCAGAAGACTTCCATTGGGATCAGTTCCAGATACTAGACGAGCGGACGATTGAAAAAGACGAAAAAAATCCTTACGACTTTACTATTAGACATTTTGAAAGAAAGGAAGACTAGTTCATGGAACGTAGTATCTTTGGCTTTTTTACAGCTGTTTTATGCGTGATTTGCCTGGTATGTGCTTCCCAGACTCTTCGGAAAAAGCGCTATGGCTTAGCCACCCTCTTCTTATTAAATGCCTTTACCAATCTTGTGAATTCGATTCACGCCTTTTATATGACTTTATTTAAATAAATTACAAACAGACTTTAGAATCGGGAGAAGAAAATGCCTACAAATCAATCAAATGATATGATGGTTTATTGTTCGTTTTGTGGTAAGAACCAAGACGAAGTACAGAAGATTATCGCTGGGAACAATGCCTTTATCTGTAATGAATGTGTTGAGTTAGCTCAAGAAATCATTCGCGAAGAACTAGCTGAGGAAGTCTTGGCAGACCTTTCAGAGGTTCCAAAACCAATTGAACTCCTCAATATCCTTAACCACTATGTCATCGGTCAGGATCGTGCTAAACGAGCCCTCGCAGTAGCAGTCTATAATCACTACAAACGGATTAACTTCCACGAAAATCGTGAAGAAGACAATGATGTAGATCTCCAAAAATCAAACATTTTAATGGTAGGTCCTACTGGTTCAGGAAAAACTTTCTTGGCTCAAACACTCGCTAAGAGCTTGAACGTACCATTTGCCATTGCAGATGCGACAGCCTTGACAGAAGCAGGTTACGTTGGAGAAGATGTTGAAAACATCCTTCTGAAGCTCTTGCAAGCTGCTGACTTCAATATTGAACGTGCAGAGCGTGGCATCATCTATGTAGATGAAATCGATAAGATTGCTAAGAAGAGTGAAAACGTCTCTATCACCCGCGATGTATCTGGTGAAGGGGTTCAACAGGCTCTCTTGAAGATCATCGAAGGAACTGTGGCCAGTGTGCCACCTCAAGGCGGACGCAAGCACCCACAACAAGAAATGATCCAAGTTGATACCAAGAACATCCTCTTCATCGTCGGTGGAGCCTTTGATGGGATCGAAGAAATCGTGAAGCAACGTCTGGGTGAAAAGATTATCGGATTTGGTCAAAATAACAAAGCCATTGATGAATCCAGCTCTTATATGCAAGAAATCATTGCAGAAGATATCCAAAAATTCGGTATTATCCCTGAGTTAATCGGTCGTCTTCCAGTTCTTGCTGCATTAGAGCAATTGACAGTGGATGACTTGGTTCGTATTTTGAAAGAACCAAAAAACGCCTTGGTGAAACAATACCAAGCTCTATTATCCTTTGACGACGTTGAATTGGAATTTGAAGACGAAGCACTGGAAGAAATTGCAAGCAAGGCCATCGAACGCAAGACTGGTGCTCGCGGACTACGCTCCATCATCGAAGAAACTATGTTGGATGTGATGTTTGAAGTTCCAAGTCAAGAAGACGTTAAATTGGTTCGGATCACCAAAGAAGCAGTTAACGGAACTGAAAAACCAATTTTAGAAACTGCCTAGAAAGAAATTCTATGAAAGTAAATACTCATAATGCGGATATTCTCTTGAGCGCTACCAATAAAAGCCATTATCCTCAAGATGATATCCCAGAAGTTGCACTTGCCGGTCGATCAAATGTCGGCAAGTCTTCTTTTATTAATACCATGCTAAATCGCAAGAACTTGGCCCGTACATCTGGAAAACCAGGAAAAACACAATTATTAAACTTTTTTAATATCGATGACAAACTTCGTTTTGTCGATGTACCTGGCTATGGATATGCTCGTGTTTCCAAAAAAGAACGCGAGAAATGGGGCAAGATGATTGAAGAATATCTGACAACGAGAGAAAATTTAAGAGCGGTTGTCAGCTTAGTTGACCTTCGTCATGAACCCTCGGCAGATGATGTCCAAATGTACGAGTTTTTAAAATATTACGAGATCCCTGTTATCTTGGTTGCGACCAAAGCCGACAAAATTCCAAGAGGAAAATGGAACAAGCATGAATCCATGATCAAGAAGAAGCTGGATTTTGATAAAACAGATACCTTTATCATCTTCTCATCGGTCAATAAAACTGGAGTAGAAGAAGCTTGGGACGCAATTTTCGACTATAGTTTTTCGGAATAAATCGTATTATTACTAACCTGTTATTTATTTGTTTGATTTATCTCGATATTGTAATTAAAATGTAATATTGAACTCAACAATTATATGCTTTTCTGTGCTATAATCATCTTAAAGAGTTTTCATTAAAACATTAGGAGATTATCACATTGAAAAAATTACTAAATAAATCGAAATTGATTGGATCCTTAGTAGCTCTGGTAGCTGCAGGAACAGTAGCGGCAGCCATGAGTGAGCACGTAGGAAACGTTGGAGCTAATGATGAAGCATATTCTCAATATGCAGATCCAACAGAAGCCTTCATCTCACAAATCGGTGAATCTGCTCGCCAACTTGGTCAAGAAAATGACCTGTATGCATCTGTTATGATTGCTCAAGCCATCTTAGAAAGTGGTGCTGGTCAATCTGGTTTGTCATCTTATCCACATTACAACCTTTTTGGTATTAAAGGGAGCTATGCTGGTCAATCAGCAGTGATGCAAACATGGGAAGATGATGGAGCTGGCAATGCCTATACTATCAACGATGCTTTCCGTTCATACCCTAGCTACTATGAATCATTGCAAGACTATGTTGCTGTTTTGAAACAAGGTCACTTTGCTGGCGCTTGGAAGAGCAATACAACTAGCTATCAGGATGCAACAGCTGCTTTAACGGGTGTCTATGCTACTGATACCAGTTACTATGCAAAATTGAACCACATCATTGAAACTTACAACCTTACTCAGTATGATTCACCAAGTGTGTATGGTGGCTATGAAGGTACTGTCTACAATCCTTATCGCCAACAATATACAACACAAGAAATCTTGAACTTGGATATCGCTTGGGCGAATCGTTTCTTATAAGATATGATTTAAATTGAATTTTAAACAGACTGTCAAAGTCTGTTTTTCTATTTTATCGTTTTAAATCGATTTATTTATTTTTCTTGTGGGACTCAGGATTTTTACTTTAAATTTTTCTGAAAACCTTTTCAGAAAGTCTATTCTATGATATAATGAAGAAGTTCACAAATTCAATATATAAGGAGATTCAGATGGGAGAATCAAATTTTGTTCTTAAGGTAGAAGCAGCATGTCAGAAGAAGGAAGAATTATATACGGCTTCTAAAGCTCGTTATGCGGTTCGCTCTATGTTCGCGGGTGCGTTTTTGACAATGAGTACTGCAGTAGGGATTGTGGGGGCAGATCTTCTCAACACTTTCTTGCCAGGTTCTGGTCGTTTCTTATTCCCATTTATTTTTGCGTGGGGTTTGGTTTATTTACTATTCTTAAATAGTGAGTTAACGACTTCCAATATGATGTACCTGACAGCCGGTGTTTATTTAAAGAAGATTAATTGGAAGAAAGCTTTAGAAATTTTACTCTATTGTACGTTCTTTAATCTGGTTGGTGCTTTGTTCCTCGCATTCCTCTTTAGTCAGACAAGTGCTTTTGCAAATCTGAATCCAAAAGGCTTCCTTGGTTCGGTTGTAGAGATGAAGTTGCAACGTTCTAATCAATTGGTTTTCTTTGAAGGGGTTGTTGCCAACATCTTTGTTAATATAGCTATTTTGTCCTATTTATTCTTTAAAGATGAAACAGCGAAAGTTCTGATGGCTTTGTCGGCTATTTATATGTTTGTTTTCCTTACCAATGAACACATCGCAGCGAACTTTGCTTCTTTCTCATTAGCTACTTTTAATTCTATTTCTAAAGATTTGCCTCACTTAGAGTTCTTCAATGTTCTTCGTCATTACGCTGTCACCTTTGTAGGTAACTCGGTAGGAGGAGGAGTGATCATGGGCTTGGCATATGCATGGCTCAATCGTACTAAGACTATCTATAAAGATTAACTATTTTTAAAAAAAGTTTGCAAAAATACTTGCATTCTTTTTTTTTATGTGATAAACTAAATAACGGTTTGAAAAAACTGCCTAAGACAGTAGGGGAGCTCGACTCATAAAGATCCTACCGAGGACAAAACGTATCATGTAAAAAGAAGCGTATTGTACTTTCGTGTCTAGGTTTGGGCGCGTTTTTCTTTTGGAAAAATTCCCCAAGCAAAATAATTACGGAGGTGAACACACTAATGAGTGAAGCAATTATTGCTAAAAAAGCGGAGCTAGTTGATGTAGTAGCTGAAAAAATGAAAGCTGCTGCTTCTATCGTCGTTGTTGACGCTCGTGGTTTGACAGTTGACCAAGATACAGTTCTTCGTCGTGAGCTTCGTGGAAGCGAAGTTGAGTACAAAGTTATTAAAAACTCAATCTTACGTCGTGCAGCTGAAAAAGCTGGCCTTGAAGATCTTGCATCTGTGTTTGTTGGACCATCTGCTGTAGCATTTTCTAACGAAGATGTTATTGCACCAGCGAAAATCTTGAACGATTTTGCTAAAACTGCTGACGCACTTGAAATCAAGGGTGGTGCAATCGAAGGCGCTGTCGCATCAAAAGAAGAGATCCTTGCTCTTGCAACTCTTCCAAACCGCGAAGGACTTCTTTCTATGCTCCTTTCTGTACTTCAAGCGCCAGTGCGCAACGTTGCTCTTGCAGTCAAAGCGGTTGCAGACAACAAAGAAGACGCAGCTTAATCTTAAGCTACGCAGCGTAGCCTAGCTACAAAAAATAAAAACATAAAATATAAAAACTTATTTGGAGGAAATAACAATGGCATTGAACATTGAAAACATTATTGCTGAAATTAAAGAAGCTTCAATCCTTGAATTGAACGACCTTGTAAAAGCTATCGAAGAAGAATTTGGTGTAACTGCAGCTGCTCCTGTAGCTGTTGCTGCAGCTGGTGCTGCTGACGCTGGTGCTGCTAAAGATTCATTCGATATCGAATTGACATCTGCAGGCGACAAGAAAGTCGGCGTTATCAAAGTTGTACGTGAAATCACTGGTCTTGGTCTTAAAGAAGCTAAAGAACTTGTTGATGGTGCACCTGGCGTTATCAAAGAAGGTGTTGCTACAGCTGAAGCTGAAGAAATCAAAGCTAAATTGGAAGAAGCTGGAGCTTCAGTTACTCTTAAATAATAAGAGTAGACAATTTCATTGCGAAATTCCAGCATAGCAAGGTTTTGCGTAATGTCAAATAGCGAAAATATGGTGGAAAATGATTTCATTCCCCACCTAAACCCCACCAAACATTTGTTTGGTGGGGTTTTCTTTATTTTTTTTGATATAATGAATATCTTAGTTATTAAATTTTAGTATTGTTTTATGTCTAATTTATTTTTTTTAGAAACACGGGTAAAAGAAATGAAATCACCAATATACTGGAGTATTAGAAATAAAATATTAAATTTTATTTTTTATATAAAAAAAATACGTTTAAAAATAAATAGTAAATGGCAATTATCCAAAGAATATAAATCTTTTAGAAATATTCTTTTTGCAAGATTTATCTCTGGTGCAATAAAAGGACTTGTTTTAGCTTTGCTTTTAGGGATAGTTGATAGAATTCTTCTAAATTTTAGTGTAACAACGATAATAGAAAGTAATCTATTAGGAGATGTTATTTTGGGGGAACTAGGTGTTGCTGGTGTAATTTTAGGTTTGTATTGTTCTAATATTTCAAGTGTATATTCCACAAGATATGCTAATGCACCTGAAAAAATTGCAATCGCTTTTCAATATGATCATTTGACTGTTAGGAGTTTAGATGTAATTAGTAGTTTTATTATTTATGGAACAATTATACTAGTTGAATTATTATTGAATTTTAAAGTTAGTTGGGCAACTGTTTCAGTATTGATAATATGGTCTATACTTGTAGTTATATACTTTGGAATTACAGGGAATAGAATTTATCAGTTATCTGATGTTTTTAGATTATCAGATGATGCACATTTATATTTAGAAAGAGTGATTTCAAAAAATCTTAAACATAAAATATACGTTAGTGATAATAGCTATCAGGCTTATTTTAGAAAAGTTACTTCAAATAGAATTGAGTTACTAAAAATAATTCAAAAATATGGTTGCAATCCGGACATAGCCGATAATTCTTCTGTATTTAATTTTATGTGTAAAAATTTAGGACTAATAAATAAATATTGGTCAATTAAACAGGGTTTACCAAAGGATTCACTCTGGTTTAGAAAAAAAACTAAATATCAACAATGGCATTTAGCAGATAATATAGAGGTATTAGTAGCATTAAATAAGAGAACGCCGTTAAGTACAAAAGAAGAAGAAGATATTTATTGGTTTGAAAATGAATTGATGACTATAAACAAGACATGTGTAAACTACTTGATAAAAGAAAAAGATTTTGAAACTGTATACAGTTATTTAGTTGTATTAGATAAAATTTGTCAATCTGCAATTAAATACAAAGAAGCGAGCTATTACCTAGAACATATAGACTGGATAAATAACATTATTCAAAATTCTATTGAAATTCAAAATAAGGAAGAAAATATTTCCTTTATTGCAGTTATTGAATATATTTCTGTTCTATATTTAAATATCATTTTAGAATCAAGAGATTATTTTAAGACACTTGACATTGATAAAATAAGTAAAGCTGTTATAGATGGAATTGATACTGGAAAGTCATTTAATTCTATAGAGACTATTCGAGGTAGAAGAGATATAGATATTTTTAAAAAAATATTGTTAGAGATTAATGTCGAGAAGCAACGTATTACTCCTGTTTGGTTGATCAAGCAATATGTAGCTAAGGAAGAATTTGATTATGTAAATTTATTATATGATGTAGTAAAAGAAGGAATTGAACATATATATTTCTTAAGTAATATTATTTTTGAGAACAAAATGTATTATGAATCTTGTATTTTAATCTCTAAATTTTATAAGTACGAATCTGAGTTGACAATTTTTTTAGAATTTGCAAAACAATTGGAGATTAAACTATTTAGTTGTCATATTGATTCTGAAGATTCATGGGAAGAGAGTAGATTGGATGAATTAAAAGAAAAATTTAGAGAAATCAAACAAGACATTCCAGAAATGTATAGAAAATGTTCAAGCATTTTTACTGTAAAAAATTTGGATAGAGAAGGAGAATTTCCTGACTTTTTAGGAGAATGCTTTAATCAAATCTCAAGAGATACTATTGAAGCTATTGTAAATTTAGATAAAAAACAATTTAAAAAGAATTTTGAAATTATTACTCAGATAATGCCTTTATATCAAGAATATATTAGATTATATTTTAATAAAAATAAAAATCTGTATAGGAAAGAATATATTAATTATATGATTGCTTGTCCGATTGTTGAATGGGCTCAGCTTGGTGGTCTTGGTATAATATGGGGTGAATTTTTTAATGATAAAGAATGGAGTGAAATTGTTAAAGAAACTTCCGAAATATTCTTTCAAAATAACAATGAAGAAAATTCAAAAGAGCTTGCAATTCAGTATACGGAATATGTGAATTTAAGAAATCAGCTAAGGTACTTTATGAACTCAAGAGATCTCATAGCAAATAATTGGAATGACTATGTTGTAAAAGCAATAATAAATACTGCTAATATAGAAACTGAAAACACAATGTTTGGAACGAAAATTAAAACTGATAGCAAATTAATAAGAGTATTTTGCCCTAGTATTTTGGATGATGGATTCAGAACAAATCCTTCAGAATTATTCTGGGTTATCTGCATTAATCCTCTAGTCCCTGAAGAAAAGAGGTTTCATTCTAGTTTTTCGTGGGAGAAAAAATTAAATGATTAAGGATATAAAAGTAAGTAAAAAAATTGAAAAGTTATATAAACAACCCGAAGAAGGTTTGTATTTACAACTAATTTGTAGAGAATTATTTTCTGGGTACGATATTTCCTTAAATGACGACCAGCAAAGAGGAGGAGATTTTTATAAAATTACACCGAATGACTCTGAAATTGTTAAATTATTCAATAAATCTTCCACATATTGTTTTTCCTACGATTTTGGAAAAATTATAGATAGAGTTCTGTACAGTATGGCTATTTATGGCAAGGCATACATTTTTATAAAACCAGAATATGAAGAGCAAATCGATAAACAAGGCAACACGTCTAAAATCATCAGTTCTATATATATTAGTGAAGTTAAGGGAATATTGAAGAAAAATAAATTTTTTTATAAGATAGGAAGGAATGAAATTTCTGAGTCTGATATCAACGAAGGTACGTTAATCACTTTTAACTTAAGAGAAATAGGTTTTAAAAAGAATCATTTTACAAAGCTTGCAAAACAGGCTGAAAAATATAATACAACATCTAAATCACTAGAATTAATAAAAAAAGTACCAACATATAATTTTAGCGTTCATAGAGATAAAAACACTAAATTATTGCTTAGAAAAATGAGAGGTTTAGGTCTTAACTTTTCTTTAGATGACCTATCAGATAGTTATATACTGTATAATGAAATTCAGAGAAAACTATTCCAGAAAAAACTGCTTCAATATATACTTGATAAAATTAATAAATCATTGGTATCAAATTATATACATAACAAAAAATTCAAAATAGAAGCAACTATGAAAAACATAAATTATGAGGAATCATGGGAAAAATTCCAACGAGGAGAACTCACGCGCTCTGAGTTAAGAAAGATTGTATGGGACTAATATATATTTAATCTAACTTTAAATAAAAATTATTTTTAAATAATGAGATAATTTCATCTAAAAAAATGTAATCGTGATATTAAAAAAGAATGAGATTATAATATAAAATCTAAGCATAATAATTTATGAATTATTTAAAGCAATAAATTGCTCTATTAGTTATGGATTTGTTTAATCTGTCTGAAGAAGAGAAGCAAATCATAAAGGAGTTCGAAGTCTAATTTTATTTAAGAAAGGTATCTTATGATAGATTTTGAAAAGTCTCTAATACCTACTATAGCCCTTAGATTCAAAAATTCGAGTTAATGGTGGGAGAAAATTAAAACCAGAGATTATTTCATATGGTCAAAAATCGGCGATATTAAAGCTAGAAAAAGAAGGAGTTCCTGCAAGTGGAAACTTTGCATCAGATAGACTATTAGGAGATTGCTCTGACTATTTTAATGAAACTAAAGAATATTTAATTTTTGGAAATCAAAAAGAAATATATAATCAGCTATCTGGATTGTTCTTTCTTATTTTTTTACATTTAATATCTAATAAAGATGTTAATTATGCTAATACGTTTAAGACTCAAGGTGAACCAGATAAAAAAATATTAAAAGCTATGGAAGAAATTTTTTATATTTTTGGTGATTTTGGAAGATGGTTTAAAATTAAACATATTGAAAAATAATCTGATTCTGACAAAATTATAGATTTTGAATCAATGTTCTTTATTTTTTGGTTATTATCAGGTAATACTTTAGTTTCATCGTTTAAAAGTGATGTCATTCCTAAAATAATTGATGAATCCGGAAATGATAAATTTATTTTCACGAAAATTAATACTAGAGTATTTCCTCCAACGAATATTCTTCTACTTTTCAAGTTCTTACTAATTTATTATGTTGTTAGACTTCTATTTTTTTGATAAAATAGTTCCTATAAACAAAAAAGTAGATTTCTGATGAAATACTTTAAACGTCTTGTCTTTGCTGCTTTGTTGGCAGTTGGTGCGGTTTTCCTTGTAGCTTGTGGCTCTATAACTAGAGATAATGGGAAATATGTCTATAAAGCTGAGAAGGATCAAATTAAAAGTATCCTTAAAAAGCAAGGGGCTACTGAAGAGCAACTTGAGCAGGTCATTGATCAATTATCATTGACAATGACAATTGAAATTAAAGATACAAAAGCTAAGATGATTATCAAAATGGATGCTCTTGGTGAAAGCAAAGAGAAAACAATTGACCTGAAAGCTGATCAAAAATCTAAAACTCTTGAATCAGCAGAAGGTGGTAAAGATAAAGTCAAGTATAAGGTTGATGGTGATGTTTTAACTTTGGATGTAAAAGAAGCGGATTCTACTGATAGTGAAGTTTTTGCTTTCTTCAAAGATGCAAAATTCAAACGTCAAAAATAATCGTATCTAGAGGGGATAGCGGAGGCTATCCTCTTTTTTATTCTTTGCTTTTCATCAACTCTTTTCCTTGCTAGCCTAGGGTGGATCTGATATAATAGGGATGAATTGGAGGAGGCTTGCATGCTTTCTAAAATAGCTTAAAAAGTACTTGAGGGTGCTTTTTTATTGTATAGGGAGGAGAAAGGTATGGGATATATTTGGTCCTATTTGAGAAAATATCCAAAATGGTTGTGTTTGAATTTTACAGCAGCCATCTTTTTTGTGATTGTCAACCTAGGCTTGCCAACTGTTCTAGCCCGTATGATTGATGAGGGGATCAATCCGAGAGATATGGAGCGGGTTTATTTTTGGGCCTGGGTTATGTTCGGTGTGATCATCGTCGGGATTCTAGGTCGAATCGTTCTGGCCTATGCCGTTGGGAAGATTACTACAACCATGGTCATGGATATGCGAAATGATCTTTATGAGAAGCTTCAGGAATATTCCCACCACGAGTATGAGAAGATTGGGGTTTCTTCCTTGGTGACGCGGATGACGTCTGATGCCTTCGTCTTGATGCAGTTTTCTGATCAGATGTTGAAGCTTGGTGTCATCACCCCTATCATGATGCTGTCCAGTATCCTGTTGATTTTACAGACAAGTCCATCGCTTGCCTGGATTGTGGCGATTTCGATGCCATTTTTGGCGGTGGTCGTCTGGTATGTAGCTATCAAGACCAAGCCTTTGTCAGAGAAGCAGCAGGAAACCTTGGATAAGCTCAATCAATATGCGCGCGAAAATCTCACAGGACTCCGTGTAATTCGTGCTTTTGCGCGTGAGGAATTCCAAGAGGAAAAGTTTGGCCAAGCCAATGCAGTCTATGCGGACAACTCCAATAGACTCTTTAAATTGACCGGCTTGACGGAGCCGCTCTTTGTTCAAATCATCATCGCCATGATTGTAGCTATTGTATGGTTCGCCTTGGATCCTCTAGGGGATGGAAGTTTAGAAATTGGGAATCTTGTCGCATTTATCGAATACAGTTTCCACGCCTTGCTTTCTTTTCTTTTCCTAGCTAATCTCTTTACCATGTACCCACGGACAGCTGTCTCCAGTCATCGTTTGAAAGAAATCATGGATATGCCGATTTCTATTGATCCAAATGAAAATGGAGTTACTGAGACAGAAACCAAGGGTTATTTAGAGTTTGACAATGTAACCTTCGCCTATCCTGGTGAGACAGAAAGTCCAGTCCTTCATAATATTTCCTTTAAGGCTAAACCGGGTGAAACCATCGCCTTTATCGGATCGACCGGTTCTGGGAAATCCTCACTCGTTCGGCTCATTCCTCGATTCTATGATGTCACCTTGGGGAAAATCTTGGTCGATGGCGTGGATGTGCGTGATTTTAACGTTAAAGCCTTGCGCCATAAGATTGGCTTCATTCCACAGAAGGCCTTGCTCTTCACAGGGACCATCGCTGAAAACATCCGTTATGGCAAGGAAGATGCAAGTATTGAAGAACTAGATAAGGCAGCAGATGTAGCCCAAGCCAAGGAGTTTATCGAAAGCAAAGAAGAGCAGTTTGACACTCATTTAGCTGAAGGGGGAAGCAACCTTTCTGGAGGTCAAAAGCAACGTCTATCCATTGCGCGTGCAGTTGTTAAGGAACCAGATATCTATATCTTTGATGATTCCTTCTCTGCTCTTGACTACAAGACAGATGCTACACTGAGAAAACGTCTAAAAGAAGTAACTGGAGATGCGACCGTCTTGATTGTAGCCCAGCGGGTTGGGACCATTATGGATGCGGATCAAATCATTGTCTTGGATCATGGAGAAATCGTCGGTCGTGGAACCCACGAGGAACTCCTAGCAACCAATGAAATCTACAGTGAGATTGCTCGCTCTCAGTTGAACAATCAATCATTAACAGAAGAATAGGAGGGAGGAGAAAATGAAAGAAAAACGTTCCAGTTTTGTACGTCTTTGGGGCTATCTAAGATCCTATCGTTTTGCTGTTATTTTCGCTACACTCCTAAAGATTCTGAGTGTGGTTATGAGTGTCATTGAGCCCTACATTCTTGGACTCGCTATTACAGAACTGACAGCTAACCTGACAGATATGGCTAGAGGAGTAGCGGGAGCTGAGATTAATGCTGGCTATGTTGGTTGGGTCATGATTGTCTATCTCTTCCGGGGAGTTTTGTATGAGCTTGGATCTTATTATTCCAACTATTTCATGACCAATGCCGTTCAAAGCATGATCGAGGATATGCGTAATGACCTATCTAAGAAGATTAATAGTATCCCCGTCTCTTATTTTGATCAGCATCAATTTGGAGATCTTCTGGGTCGCTTTACCAGCGATGTAGAAACAGTTTCTAACGCCTTGCAGCAGTCCTTTCTTCAAATTGTGAATGCCATTTTCACCTTAAGCTTGGTCATCGCTATGGTGCTTTATCTCAACCTCACTTTGGGGTTAATCGTGATTGCCTCTATTCCAATCACCTTCTTCGTTGCCCAGTTGATTATGAAGAAATCCCAGCCTTACTTTAAGGAGCAAGCTGATGTCCTTGGGGCTTTAAATGGTTTTGTTCAGGAAAACTTGAGTGGCTTCAACGTCTTAAAACTCTATGTACGTGAAGAATCATCGCAAGAAGACTTCCGTGACATTACCCGTCGTCTCCAGCAAGTTGGATTTAAAGCGAATTTTATTTCTGGACTGATGATGCCAGTTCTTAATGCGATCTCTGATTTGACCTACCTTTTGGTCGCAGTTATCGGGGCTATTCAAGTTCTTGCCGGTCGACTTACAGTTGGGAACATGCAGGCTTTTGTCCAGTATGTCTGGCAGATCAATCAGCCTATTCAAAACTTGAGTCAATTAGCTGGAACCTTACAAAGTGCCAAATCTTCATTGGATCGGGTCTTCCAAGTCCTTGATGAACCAGATGAAGTACTCGGTAAAAATGAAGCTCTGGACAAGGAATTAACTGGACAGGTTAGCTTTAACCATGTTGATTTCCAATATGTAGAAGATAAACCGTTGATCCGTGATTTTAACCTAGAGGTCAAGCCCGGGGAGATGGTAGCCATTGTCGGACCGACAGGTGCAGGCAAAACCACGCTCATCAATCTGCTTATGCGTTTCTATGACGTGACCAAGGGGGCTATTACAGTGGATGGACATGATATCCGCGACTTATCTCGCCAAGACTATCGCAAACAGTTTGGGATGGTTCTTCAGGATGCTTGGCTTTATGAAGGGACCATTAAAGAAAATCTGCGCTTTGGAAACTTGGATGCAACAGACGAAGAGATTGTTTCTGCTGCCAAGGCTGCCAATGTCGACCACTTTATCCGGACCCTTCCGGGGGGCTACAACATGGAGATGAACCAAGAGTCCAGCAATATCTCTTTGGGGCAAAAACAATTGTTGACCATTGCGCGTGCTCTTCTGGCCGATCCAAAAATATTGATTTTAGATGAAGCGACTTCTTCAGTGGATACCCGTCTAGAACTCTTGATTCAAAAGGCTATGAAGAACTTGATGAAGGGGCGAACTAGCTTTGTCATTGCCCATCGCTTGTCTACTATCCAAGAAGCAGATAAGATTTTAGTCCTTAAAGAGGGGCAAATCATAGAGCAAGGAAATCATGAGTCCCTCTTGGCTGCAAAAGGATTCTATTACGACTTGTACATGAGCCAATTCTCCAAAAAAGAAGAAGTGGCAAAATAAGACAAACAAAAAGAGCATTAGCTCTTTTTTAAAGTCTTCTAAAACTTTCCTTAGGTGAGTACGGACGTCAGCGAACTTCTATGAAGTTCCATGACTAATTATTGAGCCTAAGGTCTCAATAATTCCGAGTGCCTGAAACAATTGAGTTTCAGGCATTTTTCTCACAACGGAAAGTTTTTAATTATCTTAAATGACTTAAAATAAAAGTAATTTTTGAAAAGTATCTTGCTGTTTTATGTTAAACAATAGTATGTCTACATTCAAACAAAAAAGAGTCATAGCTCTTTTTTTGTTTGGCAAATCAATTGCTTTTGTTAAAAGTCGGATTTCTTGAAAGGGGTTATTTTATTTGCTATAATCGTAGCAGAAATGGAGGCTTTATGCGTTTAACTAGCCAATTAATCACTGAAACGTTCTCAGATCTGGATAAAGTCGAGCGGTTGAATATCGAGGCTTTCCCTGAAGAGGAACGGATTCCTTTATCGGAGTTTTTACGCTATACGGACAATGATGATGCTCATTTTTTTGCTTTTTACAATGAGGAAGAGTTTGTCGGATTTGCCTTTGCTATTTCAAATGCCAAGGCCTTTTACGTCAGCTTCTTTGCTATTATGCCACACTTGCGAAGCCACGGCTATGGTCAAGAAATCATTGAAAAATTAGTCGAGTTTTACCAACGGACCATGTTGTTAGAAGTTGAGCGATTGGATGAAGAATGTGATAATCTAGAACAACGACGGGCTCGGATGGACTTCTATTTGCGGAACGGCTTCAAAACAGCCAATGCCTTTTTAGAATACGATGATCTGAGTTTTGAGATTCTTTATCGAGGCGATCAATTTGATGAAGAGGCTTATCGGGACATCTTCCATAAACTGCAAGCAGAGAATTACTTTGATTTCCGTATTGAATACAGACGCTTTAGTGATCATTAGACAAGAAAACCATGGGATACCCCATGGTTTCATTTTTTTGATAAAGTCTTCCGAAAAACTTTCCTTAGGTGAGTACGGACGTCAGCGAACTTCGAAGAAGTTCCATGACTTAGTTTTGAGCCCCTTCGCTTTTTAATTTCTGGGCTCAGGCTAAAACAGTTTCCCAAACTGTTTTACTCTCAAAACTCCCGAGTGCCAGAAACTATTGTGTTTCTGGCACTTTACTCACAGCGGAAAGTTTTTAATCTTCTTAAATAGCAAAATAAGTCAATTTTTTGAAAAGTATCTAGCTGTTTTATGTAATTATAATATTTTGTCTACATTCAAAAACCATGGGTAATCCCATGGTTTTTAGTTTAGATGCTGAATAATGAACTCAATCAGTCTCATGACTTGTGAAAAGAACCAAGGCAGAAACAGAAAAGCTAAGAAAGCAACATGCCATTTCCAATAGAGAGAAACTAGCCCAACCGTTTCTCGAATCCAAGCCGATGGGAGATAATAAAAAGCTGTTTTTGAACCGACACTGCGTCCAGGGATTTTTAATCGTCTCATAAAGACACCAGCCCGAAGAGCGTGAAAGGAATTGGTCACCACAAGGACAGTCTTTCCTAGTCCCTGATCTTCAAGAATAGCCTTACTAAATGTCAGATTCTCAAAAGTCGTTCGAGAACGATTCTCAATCAAAATATCTTCCTGTGGTACACCCTGTTCCTTCAGGTAGTTTGCCATAGCTTCCGCCTCTGAGATTAACTCATCAGCACCTTGCCCACCAGAAACAATCAGTTTTGGTCGTCCCTCGAACTGCTCATAGATAGTCTTTGCTTTAGTTAGACGCTGGGCCAAAAGTGGTGGTACTTTATCCCCAATTAGACCGGAGCCAAGGACGATGATAACATCCGGTTCCTTACGGATAGGGAAGTAATTACAAAAGGTCCCATATAAAACATAAGAGAGATAAAGAAAGGTCGAGTAAAAGAGGGCAAAATCAGCCAGATGCATGAAGATATGTTTCCCAGGAAAATAAGGAAGGAAATGAAGCGCCAAGGCTCCGATAATAAAGATACCATAGAGAAGGGAGAGGAGATTGGCCAGTCTTTTACCTTCAAAAGCCATCATTTGACGACCATTAAAAAGAAGAAAAACGGTTGAGAAAAGAATACTGAGTAAAACAAGGATAGCAAGTACGGAAAAAATAATGATAGCAAGTTGCTGGTTAAACCAGAGCTCTGTCCGTACGACCAGTATAAGTGCAGAAATCAGGAGGAAAAGGCCTAAACTTATTGAAAAGAGGTAAGCATTTACTAGTCTTCTGCGGTCGTTCGTAAAGAAAAATAAAAAAATAATAGCTGGAACTAACCAGAATATATATAGAAACATGATTACTCCATGATGTATAATAGTTCAATTATAACATAATTGATTGAAAGGTGTTCATTAACTCCACAATCGTTCAATATTGTTGAAACCTCAACTGTCATTTGAGAAGAGCAATAAATTCAGTAAAAAGAATTGCCGTGGTGGAAGAAAGCTGTTATACTAGATAAGATTGAAAAATGTAAAGGAGAACATATGTTACGAAAAGGTTCCTTAACAGGTTTGCTGTTATTTGGTATTTTCTTCGGTGCAGGGAATTTGATCTTTCCACCTGCGCTAGGAGCCCAGTCGGGTAGCAATTTTTGGCCAGCTATTGCTGGATTTGTCTTATCAGGAGTCGGGATTGCGATTATCACCTTGATTATTGGGACACTCAATCCTAAAGGGTATATTCATGAGATTTCACGAAAAATTGCTCCTTGGTTTGCCATCGTTTATCTGGTAGCCTTGTATCTGTCTATTGGTCCATTCTTTGCGATTCCAAGAACGGCTACTGTTTCCTACGAGGTTGGGATCGCTCCATTGTTAGGACAATCAAGTGGTAGACTGAGTCTCTTTATCTTTACCTTGATTTATTTCTGTTTGGCCTATTTGATTGCCTTGTATCCTTCTAAAATCCTAGATAGTATTGGTCGGATTTTAACACCTGTCTTTGCTATCTTGATCGTTGTCCTCGTTGTTCTTGGTGCTCTCAAGTACAGCGGACACGCGCCTCAAGTAGCAACAGAAGCCTACCAAGCATCTGCCTTTGGTCAAGGTTTCCTTGAAGGGTATAACACCTTGGATGCTCTTGCTTCAGTAGCCTTTAGCGTCATCGCAGTGACTACTCTTAATCAACTTGGTTTCACCAGCAAGAAAGAATACATTAAAACGATCTGGATTGTCGGCATCGTTGTAGCCATCGGCTTTAGTATTTTGTATATTGGATTGGGTTATCTTGGAAATCACTTCCCAATTCCAGCAGAAGTGATGGCTTCCGATGCCAATAAGGGAGTTTATGTCCTCTCAGAAGCTACCAAGGCTATCTTTGGCCCAGTTGCTCAAATCTTCCTTGCAGGTATGGTGACGGTGACTTGTTTCACAACAACAGCCGGTTTGATCGTGTCGACTGGGGAATTCTTCCATAAAACCTTCCCTAAAATTTCTTACAAGGTCTATGCGACTCTCTTTACCTTGATTGGATTTTCCATTGCCAATCTTGGTTTGAGTGCCATTATTGCTTATTCATTGCCTGTTTTGATGATCCTCTATCCAATCACCATTACTATTGTGTTGATTGTGATTGTAAATAAATTTACTCAACTATCAAAACCAGGAATGCAGCTGACTATGTTCCTAGTTAGCTTGGTTGCGATTGCAGATGTTCTGGCAAGTACCTTTAAACTTGCAGGACTAGCAAACATCATTAAGTACTTGCCGTTTGCTGCCCAATCCCTTCCATGGTTACTACCAGCAGTAGTTGGTATTGTCCTTTCGCTTTTCTTGCCAAATAAACAAAGTGCAGAAGAGGAATAGGTAGTCAATTGAACTCCAAAGTTATGTTCTTTGGAGTTTTTGTTTGGTTTTGAAACTAGTTTCTAAATGATTATTTAATAATCAAAGCGTAGCAGAAATTTTTAATTTAGCTGTTGGAGTGTTATACTAGGTGTAGCATATCAATATACGGAGTGTTTTATGAATCAAATTGTTTTCTCCTTTACTGTCTTTCTGGCAGGCATTCTCTCCTTTTTCTCTCCCTGTGTCTTTCCATTGCTTCCGGTATATATCGGCGTCTTGCTAGGAAGCGATCAGGAAAAATCCGTTCAGATTTTTGGGAAAAAGATTCGCTGGCATGGGATTGTAAAGACCTTGTGTTTTATCGCAGGGATTTCTGTTATTTTCCTCCTCATTGGTTTTGGGGCAGGTTTGCTTGGTCAGATCATGTACACCAACTGGTTCCGTTACCTGATGGGAGTGTTGATCATTATCCTTGGTCTTCATCAGATGGAAGTCTTTCATTTTAATTTCCTAGAGAAACAGAAGACAATGGATTTTGGGGCAAACAAGCACAAGAATGAATTATTTTCAGCTTTTCTCCTTGGGCTTGGTTTTAGCTTTGGATGGACGCCATGTATCGGTCCTGTTCTTGGCTCTGTACTTGCCTTAGCAGCATCCAATGGTCAAGATGCCCTCATGGGTGCTCTCTATCTCTTTATCTATACAATAGGGATGGCTATTCCGTTTTTACTTTTGGCCTTAGCGTCTGGGATTGTTCTCCCATACTTTAATCGCCTGAAGCCCCATCTCTTGCTACTGAAGAAGATTGGTGGCTTGATCATCATCATTATGGGGATTTTGTTACTCTTGGGACAATTGAATAGCTTGTCTGCTATCTTTTCATAAAACAAATGGAGGTTTACTCATTATGAAAGTTATTAAATACGCCTGTTTTTCGCTTCTTTCTCTATCCATCCTGACTGCTTGCTCGATGAATCAGTCCGAAAGTGGCATGAATAATCAATCCATGGATAATCAGTCCATGACCAATACAACTGCTAGTAAACATCCCTTGGTAGGAAAAGAAGCCAGTGACTTCGAGCTAAAGGATATGAAGGGGAATACGGTCAAACTTTCAGACTATAGAGGCAAAAAGGTTTACTTGAAATTCTGGGCGACTTGGTGTGGTCCTTGCCGACAAAGTATGCCTGAACTGAATAAACTAGTCGAAGAAAAGGACCGAGACTTTGAGATTCTTACCGTTATGGCACCAGGGATGCAGGGTGAAAAAACAGAAGAAGAGTTCGTCAAATGGTTTGCCGAACAAGACTATCAATCAGTTCCTGTTTTGTACAATCCGGATGGATCTGCCTTTATGAATTACCAAGTCCGTTCGATCCCTACGGAAGTCTTTATCGATAGCCAAGGAAAGATTGGACATGTTCAATTAGGGGCAATTTCAAACGAAGATGCCAAGAAGATTATCAAAGAGTTGAAATAAAAAAATGAAGCATGAAGCTTCATTTTTTTTATTAGTTGCTTGCACCAGAAGTTGCATCTGCATCTCCGTGACCTCCGTCACCGTGACCTCCAGCATCGGAAGCACCTGAAGTTGCATCTGCATCACCATGACCACCAGCAGGAGCAAATGGCCCGCTTCCGCCTACAAGGCGTTGACCAGTTGTTTGAAGGTACCAATCTAACCATGGTTTAAAGTTAAAGACGATTTCGTTGATACCAGCGTAAGAACCATCTTCATAGTACATGGCTTGGTAGTTGTGAGTATTGATTACGCCTTCTGGAGATCCTGGAACAATGGTACGAACATATTCTTGGTTCCCATTGCGAAGAGTACCGATGACCCATTCAACGTTTTTCATACGTGCTGGTGGAAGAGAACCGTGAACGGTTGACATCCGGCTACCTGATTGAGGTGGCACGCGTTTCGCAAACATGGTATCTGGATCTTGGTGGGCATTGTTGTAGTAGAGGAACTGGTTGTTATCATCAGCGTATGTCAATTCGAAAGGCATAGCTTTCAAGAACATATCGATTTGATTAACAGTCAGGATACCGTGGTCCAATTTGACATAAGTATCACCAGATACAGCCCCTGTAATTTCTGCAACTTTTTCTACCCAATCTGGATCATCCGGATCAACCTCAGTAACAGTAGTAGCGATTGGTTTTCCGCAATCCAAATCTTCTGGTTCAATTGGTTTTGGTTTTTTCAATTTAGAAACGACTCCTACGTATTTCACAAAGTTATCTAAACAAGTTTCAAGGAATTTAACAGTTCCTTCGTTAACGATGTTGCCATCTGCATCAAAGGCTTCTTTCGCTTTTCCTAGAAGGAATTCGTTCCCTGGAAGGGTATAGGCATTGACACCTGGAGCATCCAGAATCTTACGAAGGTGAACTTGGGCACGAGAAGTCCCTTGGTCGTAGTAAGAAGCACCTACAATCATGACAGGTTTGCTTTCAAATGGATGAACTTCATAGGAAAGCCATTCTAAAACAGATTTTAATCCTGCTGAAATAGTGTGGTTGTGTTCAGGTGTTGCGATAATCACACCATCAGCACGGGTGATTTTATTGTTAAGGAGACGCAATTGGAAGCTTTCGTCCCATTTCTCATCTTGGTTAAACATTGGAACTTCATCGATTTCAAGAACTTCTAATTCAAATTTGATCTTAAAATGACGACGGATGAATTCCAAAAGTTTGCGGTTATATGATTGGTCGTAGTTTGATCCTACAAGTCCTACAAATTTCATGCTAGTATGTCTCCTATCTTACAAGTTTTCCCAGTCGAAGTCTTCGGCATCTTTGCGAAGCAGTTCTTGAGCGTTGCGCAGTTTTTCAGTAACTTTAACAAAGATACGGAAATCATCAAAGATGGCGTCGAGTTTCTTGATGACATCAAGGTCTACCAAGTCACCATTTTGATCAAACGCTTGAAGAGAGTGAGAAAGCAAGAATTCGTCTGGAAGAACAGTTGCTTTGATTTCTGGTGAGTTCAAGATTTGACGAAGTTGCAATTGCGCACGAGAAGAACCAAGTGTTCCATATGATGCACCTGTGATCATCACCGGCTTGCTTAAGAGTGGGTAGATCCCATAAGATAACCAAGCAAGGGCGCTCATCAAGACAGCTGGGATGGAATGATCGTATTCTGGTGTGCCAATGATGACACCATCAGCTTCCTCGATTTTAGCAGCAATCTCTAAGATAGCTTCAGGGACTTGTTTGTTGGCTGGCTTGTTGAAGACAGGGATATCTTTGATTTCAACCAATTCAATTTCAGCCTTGTCAGCAAAATGCTTTTGCATGTATTGAAGTAGTTGGCGGTTTGTTGAACGTTTGGAGTTTGTTCCAACGATCGCAATAAGTTTTGTCATGGAAATTCCTTTCTGAAATTAAAATTACAAATAATCATGTAGCCCACTGGTATAGGCGAGGCGACCTGACTGATAGACTAGAATAGCATCCATGCCAGGTAAGGTTTCAACAATATTTAAAATGTTGGTCGGTTCTTCACCGAACAAGCGCGTGGTCCAAATCTCTCCATCGACTGATCGATTAGAAATAATCGTGAGACTTGCCAGTTCCGTTTCCACAGGATAGCCGGTTTGAGGATCAAAAATATGATGGAAGTTCTGGCCATCTACTTCAAGATGACGAACATAGGTACCTGATGTCACGACAGACTTATCTGTTACAGATAGAACTAGTAAATGTTCCCCTCTTGGAAGTTGAGGATTTTGAATCCCAATCCGCCAAGGCCGATGACTGACAGGATTTTGACCAAGGGTAAGGATATTGCCCCCCAAATCAATTAAAGCTTGCTCGATCCCCTGACTCCTGAGATAACTAGCTAGTAAATCCGCACTAAACCCCTTAGCTAAAGCGCCTAGATCAATTTTCATCCCTTTTCTTTTGAGAAAAACAGTTTGTTGATCTGGATCCAAACAAATCTGATGAGGGTCAATGACTGTTAGGGCTTGTTCAATTTCTAATTGATCAGGCTTCCTAGCATCTGAAAAACCAATTCTCCAGGTTTGGACAAGTGGACCAATCGCAATGTTTAAATGACTTCCTTGCGCCTGACTATGGCTGGTTCCTAGAGCAATCAGTGAAAAAAGATCTGGATGAACCTTTACGGGTTCAATGCCAGCCTTTTGATTGACCTCCATCAATTCAGAAGAAGGGTCATTGGCACTAAAGCGATGCTCATAGGATCGCAGGAGACTAAAGCAATCGGCCAGTATTTGGTCAGCTTGTTGATGAGAAATCGAAACGGTTATGGTGGAGCCCATTAGGCGTTCGGATCGACTAGTTAGTTCCACAAATAGTAAACCACCTTTCCAATATTCACCTACTTCAAGTTTATCAAAAAGAAAGCCATTTCACAATCCCTTCAAGCAAAATTATTGACATTTTTCAGGACTTATGCAAATAGATTTGAAAATAATATCACAAATTGTAAGCAAAAAATTTGGAAACGATATCATTTTCATGTTATAATTGAATGGTAAATAAAATTAAAGGTAGGATTTTTTCTATGAGTAAAATCGTAGTTGTGGGTGCTAACCACGCTGGAACTGCATGTATCAACACAATGTTGGATAATTTTGGAAACGAAAATGAAATCGTTGTCTTTGACCAGAACTCAAATATCTCATTCCTTGGATGCGGAATGGCTCTTTGGATTGGTGAACAAATCGACGGACCTGAAGGCTTATTCTATTCTGATAAAGAAAAATTAGAAGCTAAAGGCGCTAAGGTTTACATGAACTCACCAGTTCTTTCAATCGACTATGATAACAAAGTAGTTACAGCAGAAGTTGAAGGAAAAGAGCACAAAGAATCATACGATAAATTGATTTTCGCTACAGGTTCTACACCAATCTTGCCACCAATCGAAGGTGTTGAAATTGTTAAAGGGAACCGCGAATTTAAAGCAACTCTTGAAAACGTACAATTTGTGAAATTGTACCAAAACGCTGAAGAAGTTATCAATAAACTTGCTGATAAGAGCCAACACCTTGACCGTATCGCCGTTGTTGGTGGTGGATACATAGGTGTTGAACTTGCTGAAGCTTTTGAGCGTCTTGGAAAAGAAGTTGTCCTTGTTGACATCGTAGATACTGTCTTGAACGGATACTACGACAAAGACTTCACACAAATGATGGCGAAGAACTTGGAAGACCACAACATCCGCTTGGCGCTTGGTCAAACTGTTAAAGCAATCGAGGGTGACGGTAAAGTTGAACGCTTGATTACTGACAAAGAAAGCTTTGACGTGGATATGGTTGTTCTTGCAGTTGGTTTCCGTCCAAACACAGCACTTGCTGATGGTAAGATTGAACTCTTCCGCAACGGTGCCTTTCTTGTAGATAAGAAACAAGAAACATCAATCCCAGGTGTATACGCTGTTGGTGACTGTGCGACCGTATATGACAATGCTCGTAAAGATACTAGCTACATCGCTCTTGCATCAAACGCTGTACGTACTGGTATCGTAGGTGCTTACAACGCTTGTGGACATGAGCTTGAAGGAATCGGTGTGCAAGGATCAAACGGTATCTCTATCTATGGTCTTCACATGGTTTCAACTGGTTTGACTCTTGAAAAAGCAAAAGCAGCAGGCTACAACGCTGTTGAAACTGGCTTTAATGATCTTCAAAAACCAGAATTTATCAAGCATGACAACCATGAAGTTGCCATCAAGATCGTTTATGATCAAGATAGCCGTGAAATCCTTGGTGCTCAAATGGTATCACGTGATGCTGCAATCTCAATGGGTATCCACATGTTCTCATTGGCCATCCAAGAGCATGTAACGATTGAAAAATTGGCATTGACTGACCTATTCTTCTTGCCACACTTCAACAAACCATACAACTACATCACAATGGCAGCACTTACTGCTAAATAATGTATTCTATAGAAACGCTCATTTGGGCGTTTTTTTGCTGTTGTCTTACTCAAGAGCTGTGAAAAATAGTATAATAAAAGCAATCAATCTGGGAGTTGAAAAGAATTTATGAAACAAAGTCAGCAAATCCAAAGAGAATTTCAATCGACCTCGAGATCTATTTTATCTCAGGTTAGTAGAGGTGTTTTAGTAGGGCTTGTAGTCGGTGCGATTGTCTCGAGTTTTCGATTTTTTATTGAGCATCTCTTTCATGTTGTCCAGGGATTGTATAAGGATCTAGGAAGAAGTCCTTTCAATTGGATCATTATCCTCTCTATGTATCTTTTTATTATTTTGCTAGCTAGCCAGCTCATCAAAAAGAACAAAAACGTTAAAGGATCTGGTATTCCTCAAGTAGAAGCAGAATTAAAAGGACTGCTACAGATAGACTGGTGGGCTACGCTTTGGCAGAAGTACATTTTAGGGATTTTAGCAATTGCTAGTGGTCTGATGTTGGGGCGTGAAGGACCTAGTATCCAACTTGGCGCTATGGGAGGAAAGGGGCTGGCTAAGAATCTTGCACTTAGTCCTGTAGAAGAAAGAGCCTTGATTGCCAGCGGTGCCGCAGCAGGTTTGGCAGCAGCCTTTAATGCACCGATTGCGGGTCTACTCTTTGTAGTAGAAGAAGTCTACCATCATTTTTCTCGTGTCTTCTGGGTATCGACCTTGGCTGCGAGTTTGGTCGCAAACTTTGTCTCCCTCAATATTTTCGGTCAAACACCTGTTTTAAACATGCCAGACCACATCCCACATATCGAATTATCCAGTTATTGGATTTTCTTAGTGATGGGAATTTTTCTGGGCCTAACTGGTTATTTCTATGAAGTTGCTGTTTTAAATATTGGTCGGCTATATCAAAAGCTTGGTAGCTGGTTCAAAGTATCTGCCCCCTATTTTCCACTCTTTGCTTTTCTTTTGATCCTACCGATCGGTTATTACTTCCCACATTTACTTGGCGGTGGTAACCAGTTGGTTTTGAATTTAGCGCATGTCCCTCTTAGTATCCAGACGCTGATCTTCTATTTTGGGATACGGTTTATCTGGAGTATGATCAGTTACGGGAGTGGTCTTCCTGGTGGCATCTTTCTTCCGATTCTAGCTCTAGGCTCTGTTTTAGGAGCCTTGGTTGCGGCTGTTTTATTGAAGTTTGGTCTCATACATTCTAATCAACTCCCCTTGTTTGTCATTTTGGGAATGAGTGGTTATTTCAGTGCCATTTCAAAAGCGCCCTTGACAGCCATGATTCTAGTGACCGAAATGGTAGGAGATATACGAACCTTGATGCCGATTGGCTTGGTGACTTTGACAGCTTACATTACCATGGATCTAGTAAAAGGTGCCCCTGTCTACGAAGCCATGCTGGAGCAATTGATGCCTGAGGTGACCAGCGGTTCAGATGTCTTAACCCTGATCGAAATTCCAGTATCAGAGAAAATAGCAGGTCGTCAGGTTCGAGATTTAGACCTACCGAGGGACCTCCTGATCACAACTCATCAGCATAATGGAAAAAACAGTACGGTTCATGGTAGCACTCGCCTCTATCTAGGAGATAGCATCTACCTCGTAGTAAAAGAGACAGATATCGGTCGGGTGAAAGAATTACTCCTTTAATTCATTTTATTAAAGTTTTCTGACAATTGTTGAAAAATGAGAAAATCTTTGCTATAATAGACTACGAAAAAACGAATCCAGGAGAAATTCTCATGAAAAAACTTGCAGTAACACTCTTATCCGTTGCTTTATTAGCAGGCTGTGCCAATCCATCTTCAAAAAACACGACTACAAATAGTTCCTCTTCGACAGTGAAATTGTCTAAAGAAGACCAAAAAGCCTTGGATCAAGCGACAAGTGAATACAAGGAGTTTGTGCAAGGCCAAATCGACCAATTGTTAAAAGATACAGAGGAATTTCAAAGAGTCCTCAAAAGTGGTGATTTAGAAGAAGCCAAGAAGGTCTATCCTTTGATTCGGATGTCTTATGAACGCTCTGAACCGATCGCTGAAAGCTTTGGGGAGTCTGATGTCAAGATTGACTTCCGTTTAGTTGACTATGTTGACGAAAACAAATCTGAAGAAGGATGGTCAGGCTTCCACCGTATCGAGCGCATCTTGTGGGAAGAAAATACAACCGAAGGCACTGAAAAATATGCAGAACAATTGGTCAATGATATCAAAGAGTTGAAAGCTAAGATTGCGACAGTAGAAGTGACACCTGATTTGATGTTGACAGGTGCGGTTGACCTCTTGAATGAAGTGGCGACACAAAAGATCACTGGGGAAGAAGAAATTTTCTCTCATACAGATCTCTATGACTTCCGTGCCAATATTGAAGGAGCTGAAAAGATCTTTGCTCTCTTCAAACCTCTTATTGAGAAGAAGGATCCCAAGCTAGTGAAAACCCTTGAAACAGAGTTCAAGGCGGTGAATGACCTGTTAGACAAACATATGACAGATGATTCCAACTATAAATCATATACTGATCTAACAGAAAAAGATACCAAAGAACTAGCAGAAGCAGTTACAAAATTGGGGGAACCACTCTCTCAAATGGGAATCATTTTAAACGGTAAATAACAATGACAAAGGACGAAAAATTTTTTGAAAAGAAGATGGATCGTCGCGAATTTCTGAAAAAAGCAGGTATTGGGGGAGCAGGCTTAGCACTTGGTCTATCCGGTGCTTCTGCTTTTTTCGCTAATAAGGAGCAAGGTTCCAAGAATATCGCAGACGGTCAAGAAGAAATTAGTTTTTACGGTAAGCATCAGGCAGGGATTACCACGCCCATGCAGAAGAATATCTATTTTGTGGTGCTCGATCTCCGAACGACAGATAAAAATGAATTGATTCAGTTGTTTAAAGAATGGACAGATTATAGCCAGAAATTAGTTAATGGCGAACTGGTCAAAAAGGATGGTTCCAACGCTCTCTTGCCACCAAGTGACACTGGGGAAACTGTCGGACTAAATCCTTACCGCCTCACCCTAACCTTTGGTGTTTCAGCTAACTTTTTGACCAAATTAGGCCTTGAGAAGAAACGTCCCAAACTCTTCCGGGATCTACCGGCTTTTCCTAAGGAACAGTTGAGAGAGCAGTATACGGGTGGTGATATCGTTATCCAAGCATGTGCAGATGATGAGCAGGTGGCCTTTCATGCTGTCCGCAATCTGATCCGTAAAGGACGGAACAAGGTGACCATGAAGTGGAGTCAATCAGGATTTGCTGCTATTGGGGATCGCATGGAAACACCCCGAAACCTCTTTGGCTTTAAGGATGGAACTGCCAATGTCACGACAGAGAAAGATTTCGATAAGGTCGTTTGGGCTGATAGTCAAGACTGGATGAAAAACGGCTCTTATATGGCTGTCCGCCGGATTATCATGCACCTAGAGACCTGGGACCGGACCAACCTGCAGGAGCAAGAAAATACTTTTGGACGCTATAAAGAAAGTGGCGCACCATTTGGAAAGAAAAACGAGCTTGACGAAGTGGACCTCTCCCTCTTACCAGTTGACTCACATGTCCGTTTGGCTAAAGAAGTGGATCTGCCAATTTTGCGACGCTCTTATTCATACTCTGATGGGATTGATCCGAAAACGGGGCAGTTTGATGCAGGATTGCTTTTTATTGCCTTTCAAAAGGATCCAGACCGCTTTGTGAAAATCCAAACCAATCTTGGGGCAGACGATAAGATGAATGAATATGTGACCCATATTGGCAGTGGCCTCTTTGCCTGCTTCGGAGGTGTGAAGGAAGGAGGGTACATTGGTCAAGACTTATTTGAATAAATTATTAGTCGTCCTAGTAGCCTGTCTCTTTTTCATCGTCACCCCTGTCCAAGCCGAGTCTTATAGTGATCTCTTTATCAAAATCACCGATGCAACGACAGCAGTTCGGGATAAGGATCAAGAAAAGGCTCACACTCTTGTCGCAGAGATAAAAGAAGAATTTCTGAAGAAAGCCAATCATGATTCCAAGGCAGGAAAAGAAGTCCAGAAAAGTCTGGACTTGGAAGGCGAGATCACAGAAAAGCAATTGGTGACGGTCTCCACTTCATTGCTAGCCTTTGAAAAAGAGCAAAATCCAGTCGATCTGGATGCTGAAAAGGAGAAGCTAGAAACTCGCTTGCAGCCTTACTTTGAGAAGCTACAAGAGGCGATCACAGCAAAGGATCTCCAAGCGACACGAAAGGCTTACGCTGATTTAAACAACACCTGGACCCGGAATGAAGCGGTTGTCAGAGATCACAGTACCGCTTATTACGGAAAGGTAGAAACAGCCATTTCCTTCTTGAGAAGTGCGATCGAAACAGAGCCTACAAACTTTGACTCTATCCAATCTTCTTACAATGACCTAAAAAATGTCTTGGATCAATTTATCAGTGGGGAAAAGATTGAGGAAACAAGCTCTAATCTGACCCTTTCAGACGGGATCAAGCTCCTTAAGAAAGCTCTGAGCCTCTTCCAAGCCAATGAGACTAGCCAAGCTAGTCAACTCATGAAGGAGTTCATTACCATTTGGCCAACGATCGAGGGCGATGTCAGCACGACCAATCCTGGTCTCTATACTCGGGTGGAAAGTCAAAGTCCTGTCATCATGGTCAAGGGGAACGAAAGCAAGTATCAAAAGCAACTAGAAGTCCTGATTAGTGATCTGTCTGCTATTGATACCACCGCCTCTTATTCGGCGGTTGACGCTATGTTGATCCTCTTACGTGAGGGAGTTGAAGCACTCTTGATTGTCATGGCATTGGTGACCGTTCTCAAATCAGCTAAATTGATCAAAGGCTTGAAATGGGTTTATGCAGGTGCTCTTCTAGGTATTCTAGCGAGTGCAGCCATTGCGGTCGCTCTTCAATTCTTATTCCCAGCTGTGACCTCGGCTTCTAACCGTGAGGTCATCGAAGGGGCAGGAGGGATCATCGCAGTTGGCATGATGATCGTCATTGGGATTTGGCTGCATCGCAAGTCCTCTGTAAAAAAATGGAACCAATTCATGGAAAGTCAGATGAAGGCTGTGACAGCAGCTGGCAGTTTCATTTCTATGTTTGCCCTCAGTTTCTTAGCTGTCTTCCGTGAGGGGGCTGAGACTATCCTTTTCTATGTGGGGATCCTCCCTCGTATTCGCTCCTTTGATTTCTTCCTAGGGATTGGCTTGGCACTTGCAGTTTTAGCGATTCTTGCTATTCTCATGACCAAGGCAAGCCATCTGGTCAAGCCACATAAGATTTTCTTCATCCTGACTTGGATGATTTATGCCCTAGCCTTTAAGATGCTAGGGGTGAGCCTGCACGCGCTCCAATTAACCAATATGCTTCCCAATCATATCTTGAGTAATTTCCCAACCATCGATTGGGCGGGAATCTATCCGAGCTGGGAAGTTCTTGCTTGCCAAGTTCTATTCGTTCTTATTGTCGGGATTGTAACGGTGAAGCAGCATGAAAAATGAAGATAGAAGGCTCACTATTGTAGAGCATTTAAGCGAGTTTAGACGACGCTTCATCGCTTGTATTCTTTGTTTTTTCCTTGTCTTTTGCGGAGCCCTCTTGTTTTCAGATCAGCTTTATGCCTATTTGACGGCTGGATTTCGGGAAAAACTCTTGGTCCTTGGCCCTAATGACATTTTAAGCATCTACCTACAATTGGCAAGCTTAATGGCTTTTACTATTACCTTGCCCTTCACCCTCTTTCAAGTCTGGCAATTTGTAAAGCCAGCTTTGAGAAAAGGAGAAGCAGGAGCTATTCTGCTCTATGTGCCAGCTAGTTTAATGTGTTTCTTGCTAGGCTTAGTCTTCGGCTATTATCTAGTTAGTCCAGCTATCTTAGAGGTACTCTTAACGTTAGGACAAGGCCAGTTTACCATCCAGTTAACGGCACAGAACTACTTGGCCTTCATCTTACATACGACAGTGCCTTTGGGTGTCTTGTTTGAATTGCCGGTCCTTGTAGCCTTTTTGACCTCGATTCATATCTTAACGCCAGACTGGTTACGTCGCTACCGGCGGATATCCTACTTTCTATTGCTGGTACTGGCCGTCGTCCTGACGCCAGCTGATTTCATCAGTGATCTAGCAATGACCGTGCCACTGATCTTGCTTTACGAAGTAAGTCTGGGCATCAGTCGCATCATCTATAACCGCATACAAAAAAGGAGATAAATATGGGAATTTTACGTGATATTGGAGCACCAGGACTGATTATTATCATCCTGGGAGCCCTCTTAATCTTTGGACCAAAGCGTTTGCCTGAGTTAGGACACTCACTTGGGAAAATGTTCTCTGAATTCAAGTCAGCTGTCAACAATGGTGCTGCTGAAAAAGAAGAGGACAAAGAAAAGAGTGGCAAAACAGAAGAAAACTAGTCTTATAAATAGTTTAAAAGCATTTCATGATGATGGAATGCTTTTAAATTTTGTTTCCTTTCAAATATTCATACACTAAAGTAGCAGGAATAACGATGAAAACGCCACCAAGTATGCTATACTATAAGAGTAGACAGAAGGAGGATCGACTGATGAGAAGAAAATGGGTAACGATCATTTCTATTATATTTTTAATCCTATCTAGTGGTTACTTTGTCTATAACAAGATAACGAAGCCGAATCTTGGACCTAATACAACTAGATTATACAAGCGTGGCTTTCGACTTCTAGAAGAGCAAATCGGAACCTACATCAAAGAACACTATACTGGGATCGAAAAGATTGAGTTTTCCCCAATCTACGTTACTGATGAAGGTTCAACTTTCTCAAATGCCTATGTGCGTCCAACGATCTATGACAAGTATGGAAATAAAGCTACTCTGGGAGATCAAATAGATAAATTTATTCCATTAAGTTATGGATTGATTTCAGACATTGTTCTTGATTTCGATGGAGGTGGCAATGATGTCATTGAGTTACTGGACTCAAATGACAAACTTGTAGACGTTTCAAATGAGGAGCATTTGCCTAAGAGAGCTATACTCACAGAGGCAAGAAGCACAGATGAAAATATCGAATTATTAGTAGAAGATGGTCAGTTAAAAGGAGTCGTAAAGGACGAAAAAGGAAGCCCTGGTGCAGAAATAGTTTATAATACGGAACTCCATAAAGGAGGAGCAGAATGAAAAATAAAATGCTAATTGTCAGCGCAGTTCTTGTAACTTTACTTTTTGCTGGAGTGTTTTACGTATCGCAATATAACTTCTCAACAGGTTTAGAGCGGAAAGAAGAAAAAATCATCAAACATGGGTTTCGTTTGTTAGAAGAACAGATGGCAACATATATTATGGAAAATTATTCAGGGATTTCTAAAATAGAGTTTTCACCGATTTTAATACAAGGTGGTGAAGATAATCCACCATTTACAGCTGATGTACTTCCAGTAATCTATGACGAAGAAGGCAATCGAGCAGTGATGGGTCAGCGAATTGGTAAAAAAGGTTATCCATCATATGGAACAACAGGAGATTTAATTCTGGACTTTGATCAACAGGGGAATGAAATTATTTTTCTAGAAGTTTCACCAACTCTGGATAAAAAAATCGATGTTAGTAATGCGGATCAGTTACCAGAGGAGGCAAAATTAACACCTCCAATTAAAGGGACAGATGATAACATTGATGCACTGGTAAATGATGGTCAGTTGAGAGATGTTAAAAAAAGCGACTCTGGTAGTCCAAATGCTAAAATTAGCTACAACACGGAAATTAAGCGTGGGAGTTATTCAGAATGGAAACCATGATTTGAAAGCTAATTTAAATAAGTAAAGGTAGAAGAAAATGAAGAAAAGATTTTTAGCGGGATTAACCCTCATTCTTGTCTTGCTATCAGGTGGCTTCTTTGTCTATCATAAGCTAACAAAGCCGGATTTTAGCTCTAAAACAACTAAACTCTATCAGCATGGTTTTCGTTTGTTAGAAGAGCAAATAGGAACCTACATCAAAGAAAACTATAAAGGGATCGATAGAATTGAATTTTCACCCATTTATGTAACTGGAGATGACGGTTCTTCTATGTTGAATGCAGAGATTGTTCCAATTGTTTATGATAGTCAAGGAAATAAAGCGAAATTTGGAGGATTATATAAAAACTTTCAACATCCTGCTTATGGTACTATAGGGTATTTACGTCTGAGTTTTGATTATGCAGGGAAACCGCATATCGAATTAAGCACAGATTCAGGAGAATTTAAAGACGTGACCTACGGACAACCACTACCAGAAGAAGTAAAAGGTAAGAAAATAAAGGATATTGACTTTAATTTTGAAATCTTAATAAAAGAAGGAAAGCTAAAAGGTGTTAAAAAATCAGATCTGGGTAGTCCGAGTGCTGAAGTGATTTATAATTTAGAACTGAAAAAAGGGGTGATTCCGAATGACACTGAATAATACGGAACTCCAAAAGGAGAAGCAGAATGAAAAATAAAATACTAATTGTCAGAGCAGTTCTTGTAGCTTTGCTTTTCGCAGGAGTGTTTTATGTATCTCAATATAACTTCATAACCGGTTTGAGATGGAAGGAAGAAAAAATTATTAAACATGGTTTCCGTTTGTTGGAAGAACAGATGGCAACATATATTATGGAAAATTATTCAGGGATTTCTAAAATAGAATTTTCACCAATTTTTATCCAAGGCGGTGAAGATAATCCTCCATTCACAGCAGACGTCCTGCCAGTAATATATGATGAAGAGGGAAATAGAGCTGTTTTAGGAGGAGAAATTGGGAAAAACGGATATCCTTCTTACGGCTTGCTTACAGATCTTAGGTTAGATTTCGATGATCATGATAATGAAATTATTGAATTAGTAGATTCTGCAAAAGGATTAGGTGTTGATATAGATGTAAGCAATGCACAAACCTTACCGGAAGAGGCTAAAATAAAAACAGAACTAAGTGGTACAGATGAAAATATAAAAGCACTCGTAGACATTGGGGAAATAAATAATGTCAAAAAAGACAAATCAGGTAGCCCTAAAGCCAAGATAAACTATAACTTGGAAATTAAAAGAGGAGAATATTGGGCTTGAGATATAATAGGGATACAGAGGAAAAAGCTTGATAAATAGGAGCTTTCAGCACTGTATCCCTATTTTTAAAATCAAACAAAATATCGAAAAGGAGGCTTTTATGATATGTAAAAGAATATTTCAAACCATTATGTCAGTTATTCCATTAGCAAAGGCGGTGGAGAATAAATGAGATGGATAATAAAAATAATTTTATTTCCAATCAGCTTGCTGTTAAGTATTCTTACTGCATTTTTAACATTCTTGCTTAGCGTAGGAACAGCAATCCTATATTTGCTTATGCTGATGTGTGTATTTGTTGCCATAGGCTCATTCTTTATGCTACACAACACAAGAGCAGCAATAGAAGCACTCATTATAGGATTTCTACTAAGTCCTTACGGAATACCGATGATAGGAACTGTAATTATAGCTTTTATACAAGGAATCAATGAAGCCATAAAATCAATATAAAAAATTTCATAAAAATGGTTACCAAGGGCGATAGATAAAAACTATCGTCTTTTTTAGTGAAAAAATATCATGGAAAGGAGAGCTTTTAGATGAGTATGTATTTATTTGATGAACAACCTATCGTTGCAAATAAGACATTGGCAAGAGAGATAGGTTTAAATGAAGCTCTTATCTTACAGCAAATAAACTATTGGATAGAAATAAATAAGAAATCCGGCAATAACTTCTGTGACGGAAGATATTGGACATATAACTCAATAAGAGCATGGCAGGAAAAAGATTTTGACTATATGAGTTTCGATACTGTAAAAAGAACCTTTGCGAAGTTGGAAAAGGCAGGTTTTCTACTCGTAGGAAACTACAATAAAGATCCAAGAGATAAAACAAAATGGTACAGCATAAATACCGAAAAGCTGGAGGAACTTTATATTGAAATTGAGAACAAAAAGAAAAAAGAAGAATTACAAGCCTTAGAAAAAGCTGTGCCTAATGCATTAGGGCAAAATGCACCAATGGAAAAGTGCAAAATCCACCAATGCACAAGTGCAGATTGCACCAATGCAACAGAGCAAAATCTGCCAATGCAAAATGGCAATATGCCCCAACCATTACCAGAGAATACTACAAATAATTCATCAAAGATTACTACAGATATTTCATCATATAATTCCACCCATCATTCCGTCATAGATGCCGAGTATTCAGAACCAAGAAAAAGGATGGACGGAGAGGCGGAAATAGAAAACAAAAATATATATCAGAACTGCTTAGATGAGTTAAGAACACAGACAGGCTATTATGAACATCTTGAGTTGGGCAATAAATTTATAGTTAAAGACTTTGATGAGATATTAAAGATACTGGCAGATATTATGATACTTGATGATAGAGAGCTTGTTACAATCAATCAAACGAAGCTTCCGGCACATATAGTAAAAGAAAGATTTAGAAAACTTAAATCAGAGCATTTGGAGTATCTGTCAGATGTTATTAAGGAAAATGAATACAAGATTAGGAATATCAGAGCATTTGTCCTAACAGCAGCATATAATGCACCAAGTGGGATAGATGCACATTACTCTGCCCTTGTAAGCTATGATATGAGAGGAGGATATTGAATGTGATTAACGAAGAAATTGCAAGAAAGACACTAAGCCTTGAGATTAAGGCTGCCAAAGTAACCGGAAAACTTCTTTTAAATCTGTTGAAAAAACTGATAAAAGAAGCAGAGAAACTGGGAGGGCTTGAAAAACTCGTTAAAGTAAACGGAAATGAAGTCAAGCTCAAAGATATGGCGAAAAAAGGACAGCTTGAAGAAATACCGGTAGAAGAAGCGGAGCTTAAGGAACTGAAAAAAGAGCTTAACAAATATGGTGTTAAGTTTTCAGTGATGAAAGATAAGGAAACAGGCAAATACTCCGTATTTTTCCAAGCCAAAGATATGAAAATGATGGAGAAAGCCTTTAAAAATGCTCTTGCAACATCAGAAAGAAAGGCTGAGAGGAAAGAGTCCATTCACAAAAATATTGAGAAGTTTAAGGAGATGGCAAAAAATACTGTTTCTAAGGATAAAGTTACGAATAAACAAAAGGAGCAGAGCTTATGAGCAGTTTGATAACATTTGAAAATATGGAATTCGGGAAACTCACTGTAATGGAAAAAGACGGTGAGTTTTTCTTTATCGGAAAAGAAGTAGCCGAAAAACTGGGCTATTCAAACACGAGAGATGCTTTGGTAAGACACATTGCGGAAGAAGATAAGGGAGTCGTGAAACACGACACCCTTGGTGGTAGACAGTCATTTACGATAATCAACGAGTCCGGTCTTTACTCTCTTATCCTATCTTCCAAGTTACCACAGGCAAAGGACTTTAAAAGATGGGTAACCACAGAGGTATTGCCGAGTATTCGTAAGAATGGCGGATATATCAAAAATCAAAAAAAATGAGTAATGAAGAAATATTGGCAAATGCGGTACTCCTTGCCAATCACCTGATTGCTGAAAAAGAAAAAATCATAGAAGATTTAGAGCCGAAAGCCAAGTATTTTGATGAACTGGTGAATAACCATATGCTTACTAATTTCAGAAATACAGCAAAAGAGCTTCATATCCCACAAAAGGTATTTATTCAGTTTTTGATAGATCAGAACCTTATTTGTTGGGATAAGAAAAATAGACTTCTACCCTATGCCAAGAACAACAAAGGATATTTTGAAGTAAAGGAATGGTGCAAAGAAGGGAGCGAAGCGGTCGGAATACAGACCTTTGTAACACCGAAAGGCAGGAGCTACTTATTACTTTTTATTGGAGGTGAAAAGACTCGTGATAGATAAAATATTAAAGGACATCAAAGGCATATTTAAGGTGCAAGATAAGGCAAAGTTTGTAAAACAAAACATTCCCTATCTTGCATTTTTCTATATTGGCAACATCTTCTCCTATCATGTGAGAAGTTATACCGGTGGAGATGTGATTGACAGGATATTTCAGGGGATATTAGAGCTTAATACAATGAGTTTTCTCCCAAGTATTTATTTGGTGGATATACTGACAGGAATAGGAGTTGCTGCTATAATTAAATTCATTATCTATACCAAAGGTAAAAATGCGAAAAAGTTTAGACAAGGGAAAGAGTACGGCTCGGCAAGATGGGGAAATAAAAAAGACATCGAGCCGTACATGGATGAAAAGTTTCAAAACAATATCTTGCTAACACAAACAGAACGATTAACCATGAACGGCAGACCGTCGAATCCAAAGTATGCAAGAAATAAGAATGTACTTGTCATAGGCGGATCAGGAAGTGGCAAGACTAGATTTTTTGTAAAACCAAACCTTATGCAAATGCACAGCAGCTATTGTGTAACCGATCCGAAAGGAACGATAGTTCTTGAGTGTGGCAAGATGCTTGAAGATAATGGCTATGAGATAAAAATCTTAAACACCATTAACTTCAAAAAGAGTATGAAATACAATCCCTTTGCTTATCTTAGAAGTGAAAAAGACATACTCAAATTGGTACAGACAATCATTGCAAACACCAAGGGCGAGGGAGAAAAAGCAGGTGAAGATTTTTGGGTGAAAGCCGAGAAACTTTACTATACAGCACTTATCGGATACATTTTCTATGAAGCTCCAAGAGAAGAAAAGAACTTTGCAACTCTCCTTGATATGATCGATGCGTCTGAGGTCAGAGAAGATGACGAAACATACATGAATCCGATAGACAGACTCTTTGAAGCATTGGAAAAGAAAGAGCCTACACACTTTGCAGTGAAGCAATACCGAAAATATAAACTTGCTGCCGGAAAAACAGCGAAAAGTATATTGATTAGCTGTGGTGCAAGGCTTGCTCCCTTTGATATTCAGGAACTTAGGGACTTGATGAAAGAAGATGAACTGGAGCTTGATACACTCGGAGATAGAAAGACTGCCCTCTTTGTTATTATCTCCGATACCGATGATACCTTTAACTTTGTGGTATCAATTATGTACTCACAGCTATTTAATCTTTTATGTGATAAAGCCGATGATGTATATGGTGGAAGATTGCCAGTTCATGTAAGATGCCTACTTGATGAGTTTGCAAATATCGGCTTAATTCCAAAGTTTGAAAAGCTGATTGCCACAATCCGAAGCCGAGAGATTTCAGCAAGTATTATATTGCAGGCACAATCTCAGTTAAAGGCAATCTACAAAGATAATGCCGACACGATTGTAGGTAACTGTGATAGTACCTTGTTTCTTGGTGGAAAAGAGAAAACAACATTAAAAGAACTTTCGGAAACACTGGGAAAAGAAACCATCGACCTATATAACACATCGGAAACAAGATCGAATCAAAAGAGTTTTGGGCTGAATTATCAAAAGACCGGTAAAGAGCTGATGAGCCAAGATGAAATAACCGTTATGGACGGCGGTAAATGTATCTTTCAGCTTAGAGGCGTCCGCCCTTTTCTATCGGATAAATTCGACATTACAAAACACAAGAACTATAAGCTCTTGGAGGACTATGACAAGAAGAATTTGTTTGATATTGAAAGCTACATGAAGCGAAAAGGAAAAGCAAAACTGAATAGAGATACGGTTATTACAAGAATGCAGTAAGTCTAAAAAATAGATTTGCTGCTTTTTTATTACTCAAAATCAGGAGGAAATATGATAAGGATAAGAAGTCCCACTAAGGAAAAACTAAATAGCAAAAGCATCAGCGATTGGAAAATAAAACTTTCAGTCGCTTTTTTTATTGAAAAGAAAAGGAGAAATTAAAAATATGAAGCAGGAAATGATGAACATCAATGCCAACTTGGTTGCAGAGCCTATTTTCTCAAGTTTTGAAAAAGACGGAGAAACGGTAGAAGTCGTTAATTTTGCACTTGTAAAGAAGTACGGGAAAGGCAAGGAATATATCAACTGTGCCGCTTACGGTGAAAAGGTGGAAACAGCGAAAGACTTTGTAAAAGGCGATCTCATTCATATCTTTGGATATTTCAAAGAGCGTGAAAAAGACGGTAAGACTTACAAAAACTTTTTAGTAAAGTCATACAACAAAATTGAAAAGAAAGAAAACAAGGAGGAAGAATAAAATGGAATTTTTTACACAGGCAGTAGATGTACTGAAAGTATTGGTAATGGCGGTAGGAGCAGGACTCGGTGCGTGGGGCGTGATCAACCTGATGGAAGGTTACGGGAACGACAACCGTGCGACACGTTCATAAGTGAAAAGCTTATGCACTAAGTCGAAGGACTAAAAGTTCAAAACTTAGGAGAACTGACAATCTAATAGGTAGAATGACGGGGTAACGCCCTGAAATGCCTACACTGATACTCCGATTGGCAATGAATATTAGACTATTTCATTGTCAAAAGCTCGGTAAAGTCGGCAGAGAGTAGCCGTAAGACTGATATTAACATCAGACACGAAAGCTGTTCAGAGGTGGACGGTGCTACCTATATGCCGGGTGTCGAATACGCATGGTGAGAATGTGTATACCAAAGCACTGACGTACTTCCGAATGTACAAGTCTAAACGTTTGAATTTGCCTAACGGCAATTCCCATCAAAGATGGGGTGTTTGTGGATGAGTAAGAATGGTTGTTATGAAAATCCATATATCGTTACAGGCGATATGGTGAAAACTAAACACAGGCTTAGAGGAAGAACCTAAACGTATTCAATGATAAGATTGTCGGAACGTGGTAAGCCAGGAACACGGAAGCAGTCTAATGCTAATGAAGTGTTGAATGGGAAAATGACTGAAAAAACAGCATATAACCGTTCTTTATCTTGGTGAAAGCGGTGGCACAGTACCTATGAAGCGAAAATAATAAGTTCGTGGAGGGATAGCCACCAGTCACAGGAAAGTACAAGAACTGAAATTAAGACAAACACAGCTTCGAGTATGACAAAGAAAATCAAATCCGAAAGGAGATGGTGACTGTGTCCGCTTCGAAACAAACACTGAAACAAAGCAAAATCCGTTATACGGAATATTATGACTTGCAGAAAGTCCTTGATGATTTATATGAAGATAGCAGTAAGAATAAAGTATTTTCAAATTTAATGGAGCTAATAACTTCAAGAGAAAATATCAAACTTGCCTATCGGAGTATCAAAGGGAACAAAGGAAGTCATACGGCTGGGGTAGATGGCAGAACAATAAAACATTTATCAAGGCTAAATGAAGAAGAATACATTTCTCTCATACAAAAACAGTTCCATTGGTATAAACCACGCCCTGTAAAGAGAGTGGAAATGCGAAAGCCTAACGGAAAAATAAGACCTTTAGGAATACCGACTATTGTAGACAGAATTGTACAGCAATGTATCCTGCAAATACTAGAGCCGATATGTGAAGCCAAGTTTCATGACAGCTCCTATGGGTTTCGACCCAACAGGAGTACGGAACACGCTATAGCAGAATGTGCAAGACTAATGCAGATACAGCACTTACATTATGTGGTTGATATTGATATACAGGGATTTTTCGACAATGTATATCATGCAAAGCTCATAAGGCAGCTTTGGAATTTGGGAATCCAAGACAAAAAGTTACTTTGTATCATTAAGGAAATGCTGAAAGCAGATATAGTTATGCCTGATAAAGAGGTAATTACACCAACAAAGGGAACACCGCAAGGCGGAATATTATCACCGCTACTATCTAATGTAGTCTTGAACGAATTAGATTGGTGGGTTTCTTCTCAATGGCTGACAATGCCCACGCATTATCCATATAAACAGAGAACGAACAGTCAAGGAACAGAGATAAAAAGCCATACCTACAGAGCTTTAAGAACAAGCAACCTAAAAGAAATATACATTGTAAGGTATGCCGATGATTTCAAGATATTTTGCCGTAATTACTACGATGCAAAAAGAACCTATCAGGCAGTTACAAAATGGTTGCAAGACAGATTAAAACTAAATGTAAGTGAAGAAAAATCTAAAATAACAAATCTAAAACAAAGGTACTCGGAGTTCTTAGGCTTCAAGCTTAAGGTTAAACCAAAAGGCAAAAAGTTTGTTGTACAGTCGCATATAAGTGATAAGGCACTGAAAAATGCAAAAGAAAATATTTCTAAAAGTGTTGCAGATATAAAAAGACCTGCAAACGAAAAGGAACAGTACAAAGCAATAGCCAAGTATAATGCCACTGTTTCAGGCTTGCACAATTATTACCAAATAGCAACAAATGTGAGTTTGGACTTTGCTAAAATAGCCTTTCACATTAAAAAGCAGATGAACAACAGGCTTGATATTAAAACCAGTGGAACACTAAACAAAGGATTTATCAAAGAAAAATATGGAAAAAGTAAACAGCTTCGCTTCCTTAATGGACATCCGCTAATTCCGGTGGGATATGTAAGGACAAAGGACGCAAAACATAAGAAAAAGGCTGTAAATAAATACACTGTAAAGGGCAGAGTTCTCATTCATAAAAATTTACAGATTGATGTAGACACTCTTATCTGGCTGATGAAACACCCAGTGCTTGATAAAAGCATAGAGTTTGCGGACAACAGAATCTCGCTTTTTGCAGCTCAATATGGCAGATGTGGAGTGACAGGTGTAAAACTTATACCAAACGACATACATTGCCATCACAAGATACCGCTTGAACAAGGTGGTACAGACAGTTACAGCAACTTAATTCTTGTTACAGAAGCAGTTCATATACTCATCCATGCAACAAAAGAAGATACAATCCAAAAATATATAAAAGAGCTTGGGTTAACAGTCAAGCAGATTGAGAAATGTAATAAGCTTAGAAAAATGGCAGAATTGCCACTAATTTAGAGAAAAAATAATTTGTTACGAAGTGTGTAAGTCTTAGTTAAAACGTGAAAATCTTTCTTGTGATGGAACGCCGTGTGCGGTGAAAGTCGCATGCACGGTGTGAAGTGGGGGAAAATCTGGAGATAACATCAAAGGATTACCTATCACTATCCGGCGCAAAGAGCCAAGGCGTGAAGCAATTGATGGCGGGAGGCGGTATCGTCCTTATCGGCTTAAAACTCATTCCGCTTCTTGCCAATGTACTAAAGTAGGAAGAAAAGGAGCGATGAAATGTTTGGGATATTCGACAAGATAGAAGAATTTTTCAAGGAGCTTCTACTGGGCGGTATCCAAGCAAACTTAGAGTCCATGTTTCTTGACATCAACAATCAGGTTGGGAAAGTGGCAGCAGATGTAGGAAAAACTCCTATGGGATGGAACGGAGAAGTATTTAACTTTATCAAGAGTATTAACGACTCCGTCATTATTCCCATTGCAGGACTAATCATAACGGCAGTCCTTTGTATTGAGCTCATCAATATGGTCATGCAAAAGAACAATATGCACGATACGGACACCTTTGACTTTTTCAAATACATCATCAAGATGTGGATTGCTGTATGGTTAGTATCTCATGCCTTTGAATTTTCAATGGCGGTCTTTGATGTGGCACAAAGTATGGTAAACAAAGCGGCGGGGGTGATTAACACCTCTGCTGTTGTTTCTGGAGATCAAATTGTTCAGATGGTAGAAGCTTTAAAAGACAAGGGGCTTGGAGAACTCATTATGATTCTCTTTGAGACCTCACTCATTAAAGTTGCCATACAGGGAATCTCCATTGTTATCATGCTTGTTGTTTACGGAAGAATGTTTGAAATCTATGTTTACTCATCGGTTTCAGCCATACCGTTTGCGACAATGGGAAACAAAGAATGGGGACAGATCGGAACAAACTACATTAAAGGACTATTTGCCCTTGGACTGCAAGGACTCTTTTTAATGGTTTGCCTTGGAATTTACGCAGTATTAGTTAAGACAATACAGATTACAGACATTCATACCGGTACCTTTACGATACTCGGGTATGCAATTTTGCTGGGACTGATGATGTTAAAAAGCGGAACACTGGCAAAAAGTGTATTAAACGCACACTAAAAAAGAAAGGAAAGATAGTATGAAGAAAAGAAAAACAATATGGAAAGCAGCACTTCTTGTAACAGGCATTGCCTTTGTGATGGATAGAATCAGAGTTCATAAAAAAATGAAAGAGCTAAACAAAAGAATCACCAAGGTTGGACATTGTCATAATGATTTTTGTCTGATGCAGGGAAGAATCAATCAAAGCACAGAGGAACAGCTTGCAATTATTCAGGAAGAAATCGGCTCCGTATATGAACACATGGAGGAGCTGTCAAAGGAAAAAGAAGATGGGAGGTAAATCATGGCGTATGTACCAATCCCGAAAGACTTAAAGAAAGTAAAAACGAAGGTCGCTTTTAACTTAACCAAAAGACAGCTGATCGGATTTACTCTCGCAGGGCTGGTAGGAATACCGGTCTATTTATTTATGAGAAAGTTTGTAGCAAATGATATAGCGATTCTATTTCTCATCGTGTCTACACTTCCCATTTTTTTCATTACACTGTTTGAAAAAGACGGACTGACCTTTGAAAAATATTTTAAGTATATCTATTTACACAAGTTTTACCAACCGCAAAAGCGTGTGAGAAAGGAGGTTTACCTTGAACAGCAAAAGAAAAATTCAGCAGCTAAAGCTCATGCAAAACGAAAAGGCGTTAAGAAAGGAGAAACAGGAATTAAAGCAAGATAAAACAAAGATGAAAAAAAAGAAAGACGGATTTTTGAGCCTTATCTTTAAGAAAGAGCCGAAACGCCATACTGTAGAAGATACCCTTCCCTATCTTAGAATGTTGAAAAGCGGGATATGCCAGAGTGATGAAAAACACTTCAGTAAAAGCATAGCCTTTGAAGATATTAACTATCAGCTTGCCTTAGAGGAAGATCGAGACCTTATTTTTAATCAGTTTGCCAACTTCTTAAATTCCTTTGATCCGAGTGTCAAGATTGAGCTTTCGTATATCAATCAGCTTGGCAGAAACGAAGAAATGCAGTCGGCAATTCAGATACCGGATAAAAAAGACGGCTTTGACGAGATACGCCTTGAGTTTCGAGAGATGCTAAAAAATCAGATTGTAAAGGGAAATAACGGGCTTAGAAAATCAAAGTATATTACTTTTACCGTCGAAGCGGACAATATGGAGCAGGCAATCTCAAAACTGGAAAGACTGGAGATTGACATCTTATCTTCCCTAAAAAGTATGGGCGTGCGTGCAGAAAGCCTAAATGGAGAAGAAAGGCTGAAAATCCTTCACGATGTATTAAATCCGGGCAAGACCTTTGAGTTTTCCTACAAAGACCTAAAGAAAAAAGAAAGCACCAAAAGCTACATTACGCCTGATGAATTTAACTTTACACCGAGTAGATACTTTAAGTTCGGGAAGTTTATCGGAGCGATAAGCCATTTTCAAATCCTTGCCAGTGAACTTTCAGACCGTATGCTTGCCGAGTTTTTGGATATTGATGATAACATCAATATTTCCTTTCATATCAAGGCGATCGAGCAGTCGGAAGCCATTAAGATGGTAAAACGAAAAAATACCGACATCGACAAAATGCGAATTGAGGAAAACAAAAAGGCGGTAAGAGCGGGTTATGATATGGACATTTTACCCTCAGACCTAATTACCTATGGTGAAGATGTGAAAAGCCTACTCAAAGACTTGCAGACAAGAGATGAGCGTATGTTTGTCGTAACCATTATCTTTATGAACTTTGCAAGGACAGTACAGAAACTGGAAAACGCCATTGCACAAATCAGCTCTATTGCCAATAAGCACAACTGCAAATTAAAAAGACTTGATCATGCACAGGAACAGGGACTTGTAAGCGTACTTCCTCTTGGCGTGAATAAGCTGGAGATTAACAGAGGCTTAACTTCCTCATCAACAGCCGTCTTTATACCGTTTACCACAGAGGAGCTTTTCATAAATTCAAGCAACAGCTTATACTACGGACTGAATGCACTAAGCCATAACCTGATTATGGCGGATCGAAAGAAATTAAAGAATCCCAATGGGTTAATCTTAGGAACACCCGGAAGCGGTAAGTCCTTTAGTGCAAAGCGTGAAATGGCAAATGCGATTTTGGTAACGGATGATGATGTCATCATCTGCGATCCGGAGGGCGAATATGGCAATCTTGTGCGTCAGTTTAACGGAGAAGTCATTAAGGTTAGCAGTAAATCAAAGGATTACCTCAATCCCCTTGACATCAATATGAACTACGGCGATGGAGATACACCGTTAAAAGACAAGGCAAACTTCATCATGTCTATGCTTGAACTTGTCGTTGGAGGAAGCGGACTGACAGCAGAGGAAAAGTCGGTTATAGACAGGTGCTTACCTAAGATTTATGAGAAGTATTTTAACGAACCTGAACCGAAAAACATGCCTATCTTACAAGATCTATACGATATGTTAAAAAATCAAGAAGAAAAGGTCGGAAAAAAACTGGCAACGGAGATGGAGATCTATGTAACAGGCTCTCTTAATGTATTTAACCATCAGTCCAATGTGGACTTAAATAAGCAGCTCCTTTGTTTTGACATCAAGGAACTGGGCAGTCAGCTTAAAAAAATCGGAATGCTTGTGATTCAGGATCAGGTTTGGAATAAGGTATCTCAAAATAGAGGAAATAAGGCAACAAGGTATTACATCGATGAGTTTCACTTGCTTCTAAAAGAAGAACAGACCGCTTCCTACTCCGTAGAAATATGGAAGCGTTTCAGAAAATGGGGAGGAATTCCGACCGGCATCACGCAGAATGTCAAAGACCTACTGATGAGTAAGGAGATAGAAAATATCTTTGATAATACGGACTTTGTCTTAATGCTCAATCAAGCGTCAGGAGATCGGGAAATCTTGGCAAGAAAACTGAAAATTTCCAAACCGCAGCTTAAATATGTTACCAATTCCAATGCGGGAGAAGGACTGTTATTCTTCGGAAACACCATCGTTCCCTTTATTGATAAGTTCCCGAAAGATACCATTCTTTACCAGAAGATGACAACGAAACCGGAAGAAGTGAGGTGATAGCTTGTGGAAAAGAAATTAAGGCGAGATTTTAAGGAAAGGCAGAAAATCAAAGAGGAAGCAAAACTGTTAGGGAAAGAATATATGGATGCGGATGAAGCCGGTAAATTAAAGCATGGCGATGATTACCGAGGGAAAATTATTCACGAGAAAGACCGATTTCAGGATAAGATCCACGAAAAGGAAAGCAAAAGAAATTCCAAGAATGAGCTTTTGCAAGGAAGTTCCAAAAGAAAGGTGAAACAGCTTAAAAATGTTGTAAAAGACAAGGAAACAGATACCTCAAAAGAAGATAATAAATCCCCTCTTGTCTCCGGCGATGAAAACAGTGTTTTTACTTCCCTTGCAAATGATGAAACAATAGCCGATGAGATAGTTTCTGCACCGAAAAGCATAAAAACAGAAAAGGAAATCTCCTTTGAAGAACAAAAAGCCGAGCTTTTAAAGAAAAGAAAAATGGCTGAAAAAGTCAGAAAAGAGTTAAGAACGGAAGGAAAGTACAGTCAAAATGAAGAAATCTACGATCCTTTGGGAAAAGACCTTGATAATGATGGTATCATCGACAGGTATGACAATGACTTTAGAGACAGCGACTATTTTGAATCGACTTATGATGTGGAAGATAATCTTCATACCAAAGAAGGTATAACGGAACACTCTAACAAAAAGCACAATGCTCAAAAGAAGCTGTATAAACGAAAAAACTATTCGGATAAGGTCTATACAAGGAAAAAGGAAGACAATCACGCAGACGATAAGACGGAAGGGAAAAAGTCTTCCAAAGAGATGATTCAGGGCAGAGAAAAGAAAAAGTCTGCAAAGGGATCTGTTCTGTCAGGTTTAGCAAAAGGAAGTGAAGCGGTAAGGGATTACCTATCCCATGGCAGTGATGAAAATCAGGGTGTGGAAACCGGAGAAAAGATTGCAGACGGCAATTCAAAATTACTTCATGGGATAAAAAACTATGCCGATAAGAAAAAGGCTAAAAAAAGCTATAACCTAAGCAAAAAAGATTACAAGATACGAAAGCGTAAATCAAAATTGGAGTTTCGGGAAGCCAAAGAGGAATTAAAGAAAACAAAGGAATATAAGCAAGCAAATGCTTTTAAGAAGTTTCAAAAGAAAAAGCAGATGAAATCCGCTATTGGGAAACGAAATAAATCAAGGCTTAGAGATCGTATCAAAGAAAGTCTGATCGGAACACTGAAAAGCTCCAAAGAAATGCTGATACGAAAAGCAAAGGGACTTATGATGATTGTCATAGGTCTTATTATTTTGGGGACTTTTATCATTCAATTTGCAGGCACCTCCATGACCGGAATGATAAACTCTACAAGCGGCGTATTAACTACAACCTATCTTTCCGACCAAAATGTACTAAGTGAAATCAATCAACAGTTTTCGGGATTGGAAGAAGGTCTGCAAGATGAAATCAGTTCCGTAGAAGAAAATTATCCCGGCTATGATGAATATCTCATAGAAAAAGAGGGAGAAATCGGACACAACACCCATGAGCTTTTATCCTACATCACTTCAAGATGTGGAGAAATTAAGGATTCAAAGGAAGTTCAAAGTATCATCCATGACATTTTTACAAAGATGTATGATTTATCTTATCGAGAAGAAATTGAAATCAGATACAGGACGGTTACGGAAACATATACCGATGAAGATGGCAATGAGCATACCGAAAGTCATGAAGAAGCTTATGAGTATAAGAAGCTCATAGTAACACTGAAGAAAAGGGAAATGGACAGTATCGTAAGAGAAATCTTCGCAGAGTATCCCGATAATGTTCTTCACTATGAAGCCTTGCTTGCCTCTAAGGGAAACATGGAAACTGTCTTTGGAAGCGGAAACGGAAATTTATCGGAGATTGTAGACAATCCCGACTTTTCAAATCCGGGAATTGCCTTTGACGATGTAACGGTGAAGGCACTGTTTAACGAAGCGGAAAAGCATATCGGAAAGAGATATGTATTTGGGGCGAACGGGCCGAATAACTTCGACTGTTCGTCCTTTGTGTGCTGGAGTTTTACCCATTCGGGTGTCAAGAATATGCCACGAACAACCGCTTGGGGAATATACAAAACTTACTGCAATCCCGTATCTCCAAGTGAAGCAAAGGCGGGAGATATTATCTTCTTTAAGAACACCTATGACAGCGGCTCCCCTATTTCTCATGTCGGCATTTATGCAGGAAACGGTATGATGATTCATGCAGGCGATCCGATTCGCTTTGTCAGTATCAATACACCTTACTGGAGGGAGCATTTCTACGGCTTCGGCAGAGTCAAGTAAAGAAAGGACGGTAAAATGTGAAAAAAGAACTTACAGCAGTGAAAAACAAAATTCAAAAGTTAAAGGATAAAAAGGCTCTGATTGATGAAGAATTGGAGCCTTTATTGATTCGTGAAGAAGAACTTGAAAATGAGGAGATTATTGCCATTTGCAGAAAAAACAATATCACAATTACAGATTTAATGGCAAAGGTTAAAAAGGAACAAACGGAAATGAAAAAGGAGAAAACAAATGAGAACAGTTATGAAAAATAAGGTATTTACAAGGTTAATGACAGCATTACTTCTTGCTGTTACGGTCATTTTGGCAGCTTACCCATCGGTAGCCTATGCACAAGTTGATGAAAAAGAAGCAGCAAAGGAAACAGTAAAGGAAGAACCGAAAAAACCTGAAATTACAGTTATTAAAAAGGAAGAAGAAAAAGAAGTGCGTTATCCCAATAAATTGACTGCAAAAGAGCCGGAGAATTTAAAGCAAAAAATGGTTTCAAACGGAGAAACAACCAATACCAATAAAGGGATTCCGACCGAGCCTACCAAATCAAGGGCAAGTGTTACGGAGAATGTAAATAATGCCAATCAGGAGTATCCCATTCATCATGGAGATAGTAGCGATAACAAAGAAACGGATAAATATTCTGCGGATGCCAGACAGTTTATTACTTTTCAGACCAAGAACGGAAAGACCTTTCATCTCATTATCAATCATGATGAACAGGGAGAAAATGTCATGCTTCTTACCGAAGTTTCGGAAGATGATCTGCTCAATATGGTAGAAATCAAGGAAAAACCGAAAGAAGTAGTTAAGGAAGAACCCATAAAGGACGAACCGAAAGAAGAAGCAAAGCCTGAAAAAAAGGAAGAAAAAAGCAGCACCGGAACATATATCCTGCTTGCTCTTGTAACTTTGGGGGCATTGGGAGCAGGCTATTATTTTAAGGTGGCAAAAAAGAAAGAAGATAAGGAACTGGAAGCCTTCGAGGAAGATGATGATTTCTTCTCGGAAGCGGAAGGCAGTGAAGAAACGGAAAATGAAGAAGTTGAAAATCAGGAACTGGAAGATGAAACAGAGGACAGCGAAGAAGATTAGGAGTAAAAAAGATACTATTTGCTGTAAAACACAGGGCGAAGGAGAGAAAATCTTTCGCCCTCTTATATTGAAAACGGGAGGAAAAATATATATGAAACTTGTAATTGCTGAAAAGCCAAGTGTTGCATTATCAATCTCAAAGATAATAGGAGCAAAGAATAAAAAAGACGGATACTATGAGGGAAACGGGTACAGAGTAAGCTGGTGTGTCGGGCATTTAATTCAAATGGCAAATCCCGATTCTTACGATGAAAAGTATGCCAAATGGAAGATTGATGACTTGCCGATTATTCCAAGTGAATATCAGTATGAAGTGGCAAAGGCAACAAAGAAGCAGTTTGCAGTCCTAAAAAAACTGATGAATGATAAGGCGATTGATACTGTTATCAATGCCTGCGATGCCGGACGAGAGGGAGAAGCAATCTTTAGACTTGTATATCTTCAGGCAAGCTGTAAAAAGAAGATGAAAAGGCTTTGGATTTCCTCCATGGAAGATAGTGCAATTAAAGACGGCTTTGATAAGCTAAAAGACGGAAAAGACTATGATAATCTCTTTGAATCGGCTCAAGCAAGAGCGGTTGCCGACTGGCTTGTTGGAATGAACATCAGCAGGCTATACTCTTGCTTATATAAGCAAAATTACAGTGTTGGGAGAGTACAGACACCGACTCTTGCCATGATTGTAAAAAGAGATGACGAGATAACTAATTTTAAGAAAGATAAATACTACACAGTGGAGCTATCTATGAACGGCTTTATACTTTCGACTGAGCGAATTGATGATGAGGTTGCTGCTGAACAGCTAATCAATTTAGTTGGCGATAAGATTGAAATCACTGATGTTATCCAAAAAGAGAAAATTACAAAGCCTGATTTACCATTTGACCTTACGACACTTCAAAGAGAGTGCAATAAGTATTTTGGATATTCTGCAAAGCAAACTCTCGACTATGCTCAAAGTTTGTATGAAAAGAAGCTGATTACCTATCCAAGAACAGACAGCAGATGCCTTACTGAAGATATGATTACAAGTACCGTCAATAATATTTTGGGCAAAAATGACTTTGATACAGGTCGTATCAAGACGGTGTTTAACTCAAAAAAGGTTACGGATCATCATGCGATTATTCCTACAGTAAGCTCACTGAGTGAAGATTTATCGGGTATTCCTGAGAGTGAAGCAAAGGTATATCGACTGATTTCTAATAAGCTCCATGCAAGTGTGGGCTATCCTTTAGTGGAAAATACAACGAAGATTGTAGCTGAATTTGACGGCTTTCAATTTACGAGTACTGGTAAGGTTATTAAGGACGAGGGCTTTACAAAATATCTTAAAGAATACAAGTTCAATAAGAATGAGGATTTGGAGCTTCCTGATGTAAGCATTGGAGATGTTATTATCATTGAAAATAAAGAGATTAAAGAAAAGTACACTAAACCTCCGAAACACTTTACGGAGGACACACTCTTAAAAGCTATGGAGCTTGCAGGTAATGATGCATTGGAAAAAGGTGTTGAAGTGGAAAGAGAAGGACTTGGAACACCGGCAACAAGAGCAGGCATTATTGAAAATCTGATTTACAAAGAATTTATTGAACGAGATAAGAAGAATCTGATTGCAACACCGAAAGGAAAAAGCCTGATTGAGATTGTCGTAGATAACTTCAAATCAGCAGAAATGACGGCACAGTGGGAAATGGAATTGTCTGAAATAGCACAGGGCAAATCTTCCAAAAAAGAATTTTTAGAAAAGATTGAGGAACAGATAAAACATACGGTAGAGGAACACCAGAAGAATGAATAGGAAAAATGAATATTAGAAAAAGGAGGTAAAAATGCGAATCAATGATTTTCATAATATTTTGGAGCTTGTAAAACAGGACATTCTGCATAGTGAAGCGGAATATTTAAAGCTCCTAAAGGTTGTCGGAAACAATCAACGATATGATTTTAGAAGTCAGTTAAGTATCTATGATAAAAATCCGGAAGCGACAGCCTGCGCCAAGTTCGATTATTGGCGTGAACGCTTTCACCGAACTGTTATGCGAGGACAAAAAGGAATTCCGATTTTAGAGGACTACGGCACATATAAAAAGGTTGACTACATCTTTGATATAGCTCAGACAGTTTCAAGAAACAGAGATGTCAATGAAGTAAATCTATGGAGATTCGATAAAGAAGCGCATCAAGATGTGTTAAAGGAAATGATAAAAAGTGAGGGATATGAAGAGAGTGAAAGTATCTTAGAAAATATCTTTTCTTTAAGCAGGCTTTACGGAGATGAAAAGATAGACAGTCTAATGAACGAGCTTAGAATAGCCGATGAGAATAGAATATCTTTTACAAAGTTTGTGAGAGATTCAGTGAGCTATGCGGTATCTTCAAGGTTTCAGCTTGATTATCCTATGGATAGTGAACTTTTAAGAGAAAATTTTGAAAGACTTGATAGTATATCTCTTATGAGTCTTGGTGAAACCGTATCGGATATTAGCGGAAATATCATTGATGCGACCATTCAGAAAAGTAAAGAGCTTGACAAAGAAGTTTTAAGAGGTAAAGAAGCAGGATATAATAAGATTAGAGAAGAAATTGAGGAGGTAGAAGAAAATGTACTTCGACGAGATGATCAGAAAAGAAATGAAAACGAGCGAGTTCTCCGAAATGGGGAGTACGGACGAGATAATAGAGAAAATCAGGGAGAATACACTAAGCAGCTTGGAGGAACAGACGGAATTCATCAAGGAATATCCCAATCCGACCTACGCAGTGATGAGGCTGGATTATCTTTCACAGAGCGAGGAGCAGAGCCGATTCGAGATGTTAGTGGATTTATACAAGGAGAAGAAACTGACCAATCATTTGATGGACATTCAGAAACAGGCGATAGCGTTTATGAGAACAGAGAAGCCGAAACTGATGGAAGCTTGGAAGATAGAGAGCAAGAGCGATCCGCAGTATGGAGCGATGATTTCAGCTCTCAAAGAAATGACCATCAAGGAAGTCGTGGAAATCTAAAAGAAAATACCGAATCAGAGATAAGAGAAGCGGACAAGGCTTCTTTTTCTTTGCCTGAAAATGCTTACGGACAACTGATCCTGACCGTTCCTCTTAGCCAAAAGGAAAAAGATGTGTTCCTGATTAACGGGGGAAATCACGATGGGGGCAGACTTCCTGTCATTGCCGAGTTTTCCAAAGGAAAAAGCAATGAAGAATTGGGAGAATACCTAAAAGATACCTTTAACGGTGGAAACGGACTGTATATTGATGAAAGAGAGGTATCTTCCTGGTATTCGGATAAGGGGATTCATTTTGCTTCCGGAACATCGGCAAGAGAAGATCATACGCAGGTTTTAAGTTGGAGTGATGCGGCAAATAGAATTGCTGAACTTTTGGAAAACGGAGAGTTTGCTACCAATGTGGAGATTTCAGAAGCTTTGGATTATGAAAGAGATCGGATTTCAGAGTCCCTATGGTATCTTATTCACGATTTGAGTGAGGAAGGAAAAGAACAAGGCTTTTTTGAATTTCTCGAAAAAGGAGGTGGCTTTCCGGATGAAACAAAAAGATTATCCGAGGCACTGAAAAATCCTGAACACCTTGGGGATGTCATCAAAGAGTATGGACGATTTTTAGAAGCATATAGAGAAGATAGAGATGTACTAAGGTTTCACTATCATAAGGTGGACAGCCTTTATCAGAAATTACAGGAGCTTGCACTGCCAAGAAAAGAATACAGTACCAATCTTACTGAACTTCCAAAAGTAAAAGCCTTTATTACAGAAGATGAAGTCCTTGCTACTATTTCAAGGGGAAGCGGAATCGATAGAGGAAAAGAGCGAATTACAAAGTTTTTCAAAGAAAATCACACTTTACAGGAAAAAGCCGACTTCTTAAAAGATGAATATGGAACAGGAGGAAGAAGCCATGCGGTATCAGGCTTGACAGGTAGTGGAGAATGGCACGATGCCAAAGGAATAAAACTTGAAAAGGATAATTGTAAAGATGTGTTTCTCACTTGGACAAGTGTGGCAAAGCATATTGACGAGCTGCTTTCTAAAAACCTTTACCTTGAGGAACAGCACATAGAAAATATAGCGGAGAAGGAAGAAGTAAAAGAGCCACACTATTACTCGAAAGATAATCCTGAAAACTTGATGACTGATGAAATGCTGAAACGGGTGCCGGAGCTTTACGCACAGGAAGAAATTGATTTAGCGGATAAGGAAGTTCATGCAGCATATATCATTCCTTTTAAAAGTAATTGGACTTGGTATATGACAGAGTATGACAGGGAAAGCGGAGAAGCCTTTGGGCTTGTAGTCGGAATTGAACCTGAATGGGGATATTTCAATCTGAATGAATTGAAAGAACTTAATGCTCAAAGACTTGTGTTGGAAGATTTTCCAAAGACTTTTCAAGAAATCAAAGATACCGAGCTTGTAAAACAGATGAGTGAGGAAGAAATAGACCGAGTATTTAACGGACAGCTTTCCGCAAAAGATAATCAAAAGGAACAGGACATCTTTTATCTTAGCGATGAAATGGGAATTTCATTAGAAGAAGCCGAGGGTATTATCAACGACAGGAGCAGGTTATCAGGGATTAGTACAGAGGATACAGATAACAAAGATAATTTACTTGATGAAAAAAGTCCTGTTCAATCTACCCTGTTTGACTACATTCAGCAAAAAGAAGAAGTAGAGCTGAATGAAAAAGAGGAAAGCCTTGCAGAACAATTTGCAGTGAAACAAGGTGATACCGTCTATTTTGACCATGAAACATATATTGCAAAGGATATTGAAAAAAATAAAGTAAACGGAAAGCCGGAGGTATGGCTGTATCCGGCAAGAGATGGAAATAGGCAAATTGCAATCGTACCGTTTATGGATAATGAGGAGCTATTAAGAAAGATAAGCATTGAAAGACCGAGATTTTTGATTGGCGATGAAGTGAAATATAAGGATAAGGATTGTACCATTACCCGCTTTGATAATATGGGAAATAACCTAAAGACCGTAACGGTTAAGGATAATACCGAATATCTCAGTGGTATGATAACAGGCTCCGATGTGATTCCCTATCGTTTAGAGAGCGACCTTGAGAGAATATTTGAAAATCTGGCATACAAGAAAGCTAAAGATACGATTCAAGACATTGATGAAAAGGCAGAAAAACTAAAAATAGAAGCTCATAATTTTAAGATTACCGAAGAAATCCTCCCTGAAAAATTAACGCCAAGTGAAAGGTTAAACCAAAACCTTGAAGCAATCTCCATGCTTAAACGAGTGGAGAGTGGACAAAGAGAGCTTGACAATACAGTTCAGGAAGTCTTGGCAAAATATGTAGGATGGGGCGGACTTTCCGAAGTCTTTGACGAAAGCAGAGAAGGTCAGTGGAAAGAAGCAAGAGCATTCTTAAAAGAAAATCTATCGTCATCAGAATACGAAGCTGCTAAGGAATCAACTTTAACAGCTTTTTATACGCCTAAGACAGTCATTGACAGTATCTACTCTACACTCTCAGGAATGGGGTTTAAGAATGGCAATATCTTAGAACCGTCAATGGGCATCGGAAACTTTATCGGAAGTTTCCCGGATGAAATGAGTAGCAGTAAATTTTATGGTGTAGAGCTTGACTCCTTAAGCGGTCGCATTGGAAAACTTCTATATCCGGAAAGTGATATACAGATTAAAGGACTGGAAGAAACTTCCTTTTCCAATAATTTCTTTGATGCGGTTATCGGGAATGTACCCTTTGGAGAGTACAAGGTCAATGACAGGGAGTATAACAAAAATAACTTTTTAATTCATGACTACTTTTTTGCAAAATCCATTGACAAAGTTAGAAATGGTGGTGTTATCGCTTTTATTACATCTTCAGGCACGATGGATAAAAAGGATGAAAGTGTCAGACGATACCTTGCAGCAAGAGCGGAGTTTTTAGGAGCAATCAGACTTCCAAACGATACCTTTAAGGGTGTTGCCGGAACGGAAGTAACCTCGGATATTATCTTCCTAAAGAAAAGGGACAGTATAAGAGAAAGGGACGAGGACTGGATACATCTTGCAGAAGATGAAAATGGGCTGACATATAACAAATACTTTGTAGAGAATCCTCAGATGGTGCTTGGCTCTATGGAAGAAGTGTCAGGAAGATTTGGAAACGCCCTTGCTTGTCTGCCAAGAGAAAATGCCGATTTAAAGGAGCTGCTTGCAAGGGCAAGTGAAGAAATATCCAAAGGAACAGCCTATGAAGAAATAGAGCTACTTGATGATGAAATCACATCTATCCCTGCCACAGATGATGTCAAAAATTTTTCATATACTATCATTGATGACGAAGTGTATTACAGAGAAAATTCCCTTTTTGTAAAGAAAGAGATAACGGATAAGAATAAGGAGAAGATTAAGGACTATCTTGAACTGAATACTGCCCTTAAAGATGTTATCTACAAGCAGAAAGAGGACTATTCCGATGATGAGGTAAAGAAAGCTCAAGAAAAGCTCAATGAAGTCTATGACCGCTTTTCTAAAAAGCATGGATATGTCAATAACCTTTCCAATACCAGAGCCTTTAAAGAGGACAGTAACTTCCCGCTTGTTTCCTCCATTGAAATCCTTGATGAAGAAGAAAACTTTAAGGCAAAGGGGGATATATTCTCCAAGAGGACAATCACAAAGGCAAAGACCATTGACCATGTGGATACTTCTTTGGAATCTCTTGTGTTATCTATGTCGGAAAAAGGCTATGTGGACTTTGACTATATGGAAAACCTGACGGGAAAAGATAGACCTACTCTAATAGAAGAATTAAGGGGAGAGATTTATCTAAGTATCAGGGAAGAACAGAACTTTTACAGACCGCTATCCTTTAACCCCGAAGATGGAGATTTGCCTTTCGCCTGTGCAAATGGCAGCAATTCATATAAGTATGGCTATGTTACAAAGGACGAATACCTATCAGGGAATATCAGAGAAAAGATTACCATCGTAGACAGTTACCTTGCAAAGTTAAGACAAACGGAACGGGAACTACCTCATCTTGGCTATGCGGAAGATGGCAAAGAAAAAGAGCTGATAAGCTATGAGATGAACCGTTTGGAATATCAAAAATCGGAACTTACCAAAGTATTACCGAAAGAACTGGAAGCAAGTGAAATCAGCGTTCGTCTTGGAGCAACTTGGATACCGATTAAGGATATAGAGAAATTCATCTTTGAAACGTTGAAAACACCGGGCTGGGCAAGATGGGATATTAAGGTCAAATTCTCAAATCTTACAAGTGAATGGAATATTGAAGGAAAGAGCAAAGACAGAGGAAATGACCTTGCTGAAATGACCTACGGAACATCAAGGATAAACGGATATAAGCTGATTGAAGATGCCTTAAACCTTAAAGAAACAAAGGTCTTTGACCAGATTGAAAATCCGGATGGCTCAAAAAGTTCTGTCTTAAATAAAAAGGAAACTCTCCTTGCAGGACAGAAACAGGAACTTCTAAAAGAAGAATTTAAGAACTGGATATTTAGTGATCAGGAAAGAAGAAGCAGACTTGTGAAGCTCTACAATGAGCGTTTTAACTCTATCCGAAATCGTGAATATGACGGAAGTAATCTCTCTTTTGAAGGAATGAATACGGAAATCAAACTCAGACCACACCAAAGAAATGCCATTGCAAGAAGCCTTTATGGAGGAAATACCCTGCTTGCCCATGTGGTAGGAAGCGGAAAGACTTTTGAGATGGTCGCTTCCGCAATGGAAAGTAAAAGGCTTGGAATGTGCAGTAAATCTCTCTTTGTTGTACCGAATCATCTAACAGGACAGATTGGCAGAGAGTTTATGCAGCTTTATCCGTCGGCAAATATTATGGTCGCAGATAAGAAAGACTTTGAGCCGAAAAACAGAAAAAGATTTATCGGCAAAATTGCAACAGGCGAATATGATGCGGTTGTAATCGGGCATACGCAATTTGAAAAAATCCCGATGTCAAAAGAATACCAAGAGAAGCATATTCAGGATCAGATTGATGAAATCATAAACTATGTAGAGGAATACAAGCATGACAGAAATCAGAACTTTACGGTAAAGCAGCTTGAAAAAACAAAGAAAAAACTTGAAACAAGGCTTGAGAAATTAAACGATGATTTTAAGAAAGATGATGTCATTACATTTGAAGAACTTGGCGTAGATAAGCTCTTTATTGACGAGGCACATGGCTACAAAAATCTCTATCTTTACACAAAAATGAGGAATGTAGCAGGTATCGGGCAGTCCGAAGCCTTTAAGTCATCCGATATGTTCATGAAGTGTAGATACATGGATGAAATGACAAATGGAAAAGGAATTGTCTTTGCCACAGGAACGCCTGTATCAAACTCCATGACCGAGCTTTATACCATGCAGCGTTATCTTCAGTATGAAAGCCTTAAAAAGAATAATTTGGAGCATTTTGACTCTTGGGCTTCTACCTTTGGGGAAACGCAGTCAGCTTTTGAATTATCTCCGGAGGGAACAGGATACAGAGTAAAGACAAGATTTTCCAAGTTCTATAACTTGCCTGAACTAATGTCTATGTTTAAGGAAGTTGCGGACATTCAGACAGCGGATATGCTTAATCTTCCAACACCTGAAGCACACTATGAAGTCATTAAGACTTTGCCAAGCGAGGAGCAAAAAGAAATCTTAAAGAGCTTATCAAAACGGGCAGATGATGTGAGAAACAAAGCGGTAGAGCCTGATGAAGATAATATGCTGAAAATCACCAATGACGGTAAGAAACTTGCTCTTGACCAAAGGCTGATCAATCCCCTACTTCCTGATAATCCCGACAGCAAAGTCAATGTTTGCGTGAAAAATGTCTTTAGTATTTGGGATAAGACCAAGGAGAATAAATCCACACAGCTACTATTTTCCGATATGTCCACACCGAAAGGCGATGGAGAGTTTAACATCTATGATGACATCAGAGAAAAGCTCGTTGCAATGGGAATCCCGAAACAAGAAATAGCCTTTATTCATGAAGCTAATTCAGATAAGCAAAAGGACGAACTATTTGCAAAGGTGCGTAAGGGAGATGTGAGGATATTGCTCGGCTCTACTCAGAAGATGGGAGCCGGGACAAATGTGCAAAATAAGCTGATTGCACTGCATGATTTGGATGTACCTTGGCGTCCTGCGGATCTTGAACAGAGAGCAGGTAGAATTGTAAGACAGGGAAATGAAAATAAAGAGGTAAATATCTATCGCTATGTTACGGAGAATACCTTTGATGCATATTTGTGGCAGACCATAGAAAATAAGCAGAAGTTCATTTCTCAAATTATGACAAGTAAGACTCCCGTTCGTGTTGCGGAAGATGTGGACGAAAGCTCCCTTAACTATGCAGAAATTAAAGCTCTTGCCACAGGAGATCCGAAAATCAAAGAAAAAATGGATTTGGACAATGAGGTTACAAAACTTAAAATGCTTGAAGCAAACTATAAGTCCAATCGTTATAGATTAGAGGACAAGGTTGCTAAAAATTATCCGGAAGAAATTGCAAGGACGGAAAAGTTAATTGAAGCTGTTAAGAAAGATATATCAGAAGTTGAACCTAAGTCAGACAGTGAGGAAAAGTTTACTTCCATTACTATTTTAGGCGAGAAGATTACCGATAAGAAATTAGCAGGAGAAAAACTTCTTGAAGCCATTTCAAAAGTAAAAATCAATGAAAGTAAGATGATAGGAAAGTATAGAAATATGGATTTAGAGGTCAGCTATAACTTCTTTACCAATGAGCATAATTTCAGCTTAAACGGTGCTGCAAAGCATTCAGGAGAGCTTGGCACAAGTGCAGACGGAAATATGACAAGACTGGATAATGCTCTTGAGAAAATGCCTGAGAAATTAAAGAGGCTTGAAGAAAAGCTCGTTAGTACCAAAGAACAGCTTGAAAATGCCAAAGAAGAACTTAAAAAGCCGTTTGAAAAGGCAGATGAACTGAAAACTAAAGTATTAAGGCTTGCCGAACTGAATAAGCTGCTCGATATGGGAGAGGTAGAAGAAAAGAGAAATGACAATCCCCTTGTGGAAGATGTAAAACGAGCGATTATTGACTTCTGTAACAGAGAGTATGAAGAAAACCACAGCTATGATGAATTTGACACGCTATATCCTGATTTAAAGCATATCGGGATTGCCTATACCAATACGCCCGATGAAAGACATGGGATTCAGTACGAACTGAATTTAGAAGCTAAAACATGGACACAGTATATTGATGATACGGTGGTAAAAACAGAGAGCTTCGACTATGAAAACAAGGGAGAGAACGAAGCTCTAAGGAATATGAAAAATGAGATTGAGCTATCCTCTTTTGAAGATTTGATCTATGTGGATTCCGAAGATTTAAGAGCAGCAACGGGACTTGATATTGATGATGAAGGAAACTTCTATGATCCGCTTGCAAAAGACCTCGATAATGACGGTATCATCGACAGATATGACAATGATTTCAGGGACAGTGATTACTTTGAATCAACCTATGATGTGGAAGATAATCTTTATACAAAAGAGGAAACTTCTCAAAGAACGGAAGATAAACCGTCTATTTTAGGACAGATCAGAGCTTATCAAAGTGAAAGCAAAACGGAAGATAAACAAACTACAAAAGAACAGGAATATGCAAGATAAGGGGGCTTATAAGCTCCCTTTTACCATGAAAGGAGATAAAAACATGGATTACAAAACAATACGAGATAAAATTGAGGATATGGTAAATGATAACCATAAGGACTTCGTAAAAGCGGTTATCAGCATGGAAAAAGGCATCAATGATGAGAGTGCCTTGGATAAGCTATATGATGCTTATATGGCAAATGATACCATCAATCTGCTTCATGAAGATTTCGACTATATGATTGAAGATTTAAGAGAACAGGGGCAGATAAAAGACCTGCCCTATGTTCAGCAGGAGAAAGATGACCTTGTAAATATCGTCGGAAATGTTGTAGGCAATGTAGATGTAATCGAAATAGAAAATAAGAACGGAGAAGGCTTTAAGGTGGCAAATTTCTCCGTAGTTTCCAAAGATGATGAGGGTAATAAGGTATATCATAATTGCTCCGCTTATGGAGAAAAGAGTGAACTTCCAAAGGACTTTAAACAGGGAGATTTCGTAAAGCTATTCGGACAGCTTAGAACCTCTATTGATGATAACGGCAAGGAGCATAGCAATGTAAGGATATTATCCTCAAAGCTCTTAAAGGCGAAAGAACAGATGAAAGGACAGGATAAGAGTCAAGAGATTGCTAAACTGAAAAGTAAGATAGAAGAAAGAGAAAAAGACTTATTTTATGCAGATTCTTGGGAGCAATCAGGACAGATTAGAGCAGATATTGAAAAAATGAAAGCCAAGTTAAATACCTTAACCGGCTCTGAAAAAGGGAAAGAAAACGATAAAAAATCCATACTTGGTGCTATCAAAGAATATCAGGCAGAAGATAAGGAAAAGCCAAAAGTAAAGCAGGAATCGTCAAAAGAAACGGAAAGATAAGATGATGGTCGGTGTGGTCTTTAGGGCTGCACCGGCTCTTTTTTGTTGCTCAAAAAAAGGAGATAAAGATTATCTCTCCATCTCCTTACCCATATAAATTCCATAGTTCTTTCGTATCTGATAAAGCTCGTCCATAGTCAATTTTGAGGAAGAATACTCCTGCATAAGGGTATTCTTTTTTTCTTGCAATTTATCAAGCTCAGATAAAATATCCCTTGAATTTGGCAGCTTGGAATAAGACTTTTTAAGCTCGGAAAGAGCGTTTTCATAGAGGGTAATCTGAGCTTTGTATTCCTCGAAAAATGCCCTATCAGACGTATTCGCCTTATATTCCTTGTAATAGGCACGATATTTTTTGACAATATGAACTTGCTCCATCGTAGTGGATAACTGTTCCATTTTCTTATCAATCGCCTTGATTTTATCCTGTAAATTTTGTCTTTCATCAGCACTTTTCTTGATAAATTCGTCAAGCTGCTGAACAGATTTTATGCCGTGTTCTCTAAGGAAGATAACAGACTCAGCCATTGTATTAAGGTTATGTTTGGTTGCCCAAAATTCATAGCCTTTGCTTTCTTTTACTTTCATATTGGTGTTCATATCAATAACAATGCCGATGCGTTTTTTGACAGCAGGGGTTTTAATAGATGATCTTTCTGCAAGTCGTTCTTTTAATCTTTCTTCAGTGTAATCTTCTCCGATTGTTTTGGCTCTGGTAAATCTCGGCTTATCTTTTGGCTTAAAAGCAATATGTTTGCCATACTTAATTTCATATCCAAGCTCAGCCATTTTCCTTAGAAATTCATCCCAATCCTTAGACTGTTTTATCATTCTGTCAATATCAAATTGAAGTCTACTTTTCCAAGAAGTACCTTTCTTTGCCTGCTCATTTTCATACCAAGACTTTCCGCTCGTCTTGTATTTTTTCTTGTAGCTTTCGTAGTGTTCATCAATGACGGAAAGGTTGTTTTGTTTGCATAGCTTATCACTCTGATAACGAATTTTATGGTAGCATTTTTTGTTTGACTGATAGCACTTGCCACTAACCATATTCACATTATTGAAGATGATATGATTATGGATATGCCCTTTATCTATGTGCGTCGATAACACAAACTCATATTCATCTTTGAGGATCTTTTTACATAACTCAAGACCGATTTGATGTGCCATTTCAGGGCTTGTTTCTCCCGGTAAAAATGATTGAATCAGATGTCTTGCAAGGACAGTTCCCTTAGTTCCTGCCTCCCCTCTTGTCCTTAAAAACTGAGTATGAGCAGTTGACTGATGGCATTTATGCGTACTGACTAAAAGCTGTTCATCTGTTTTATCTCCATTAACAATATAGTCAATAGCAAGATGAAGGGTTGATTTTATAGGATGTATTTTTGTAATCGCCATAAATTTTAATCACCTCCGGAAGTCCTGTTTAGAAGCAAGGAATGAATTTGCCACAGTTCTTTTGAAAAATGTTCAATCTCTTGTTTCATATCGCCTATGTCCTCTTTGTAGATAACACCGGTCGAATTTACACGATTTGCAATCTGATTGATGTTGTTTGTTGCGTTGGAAAGTAAGCCTTGTAAATCCCTAAAAGGCTCTAAATCGACTTGATAAATTTCCTTTTCTAAAACGCATTTGCGGATAAAATGGCTCATATTTCTACACTTCGCAAGTTTTCTTTTCTCCTCAAAAAGAGTTTTTTCTTCCTTAGTCAACTTAATTTCAAGTCGTTCATTTCGTATCCTATTTGCCATAGATAGTTCCTCCTTTAGATGTATTTCGGGGTTTTAGGGTCTCCCTAACAAGCTAAAAATTGATAAAAAAAGAAGCAGATCCCGAAGGGCTGCTTCATCAATTTTTCCGTAAGTGTCCGTACACTTACTGTGCTTGCTACAAAAGAATACAAGCATTAAGCATATATTAAAATTATTAATAATTGTATCATACTTAAGTATAATTTTCTACTATACTCTTGACAAAATGGTTAGAAGGGACTAATATATAAGCATACAGAACGAGTGTCGGTCAATAGGTGGTGATGTTTTGACAAAGAGAAATGTAAAAGATCCAGAAGAAAGAAAACAGGAGCTTATAAATATAGCATCCAGACTTTTTGAAAAGTATGGGTATGAGAAAGTTTCTGTGCGAGATATTCTTGCAGAAGTTAATGGAGCGCCGGGAATGTTTTATTATTATTTCAAATCAAAAGAAGATATTTTCTTGGCGTGTATGGAAACATACTTTGATGAAAAATTAAAAAATAAGTTAGGTATCCTTCAAAACAAGGAAATAGATTACGAAGAAAGAATAAAGATTTTAAGAGAACTTATAGTAAAAGATATCGGTCAGTTTACGACAAGATATAATTTTTCAAAAGAGAATTCAATTACAGATAACTCTTACAGGTTATGGGAATTGATTCATTACATTGGAAAATTTATAGATGTCTATTCAGAATTTATAATTGAAGGAATTGAAAATAAAAAAATAGAAAATAATATGGGAATAAACAGAGAAAATGTGAGAAGTTTCGCAGCTTTTATTTTATACGGAGCTGTTGGCACAATATATAACGACTATATTATTAAGGGAGAAAACAAAACAAATTCAAGTGAAGCCTTTGGAATAATAAGTGAGCTATTTCAAAGACCTCATTAGAGAAAAATAAAATATAAGTATTTTACAAGGGAAACATCAATGGTGTTTTCCTTGTATTAGTTTTAAGACAAATGAACGAACTCGTTCGGAAGGAGGTATGTTTTAGATGAAAAAGAAGAAATCAATCAAAGATATTATTTCCTACAGTGAAATAAAAAAAGGACAACTTGTAGGAGGGATATTATTTGTTAGTCTTGGTATGCTATTAAGTATTTGTCCAATTTTGGTGATATACAAAGTCATAAAATCTCTATTTTTATATGGAAAATTAGAACAAAGTACAATACAGTTCTGCATCTATGGACTTGCAGCAGTGGTATTGTCATATTGCTTAACTTACATTGGCGGTATTTTATGCCATAAGTTTTCATATGTTTTAATAGCTAACTTAAAAAAGAAGATATTATTTCATATTGGGAATCTTCCTTTAGGTTTTTTTACCGGAGACAACAAGTCAAAAATAAGGCAAGTATTAGGATCGGACATGAATCAAATTGAGGGATATTTTTCTCATCAATTACCAAATTTAATTTCAACTTTAGCACTAATTTTAGCAATGATAATTGTTATGTTGAAGATAAATTTAATATTAGGTCTTACGACTTTGTTAATTATATTTGTTGGTTTAGGAATTCAGATTGCAATCATGGCAAAGATTATAAAGTCGGGTGGACTTGAGAAGAACTTTGCGATTTTGGATCAAATTAATTCAGCAACTACTGAATACGTTAAAGGTATGCCGGAAGTGAAAATATTTGGAACAGGAGCAAAATCATTTAAAACTTTTTCAAAGTCAGTAGGAGAATATAGAGATTTTACAAGTTCGATGACATCAATGATAAGACCAGGATTTGTCTCATTTAGAATGTTTATTTTATCTGTTGCTACATTCATAGTTCCTGTAGGAATACTTTTAATGTCACGAAATAATAACTTGGATTTTGCTACAGTTTTTATTTTCTATTTGATTCTTGCACCTGCAATTAGCGTACCTGCATTAAAGCTTAGAGATTTTGCAGAAGGAATGAATTTACTAAATGAAGTTGTTTTGAGAGTCTATGAAATTATAGATCAAAAAGAATTGGCAATTGAAAATACTGAGGAAGGGATAAAAGGTCATGATCTTGAATTTAATAATGTGAGCTTTTCTTATGGAAATGAAGAGGTTTTAAAGAATATAAGCTTCTGTGCTAAACAAGGAGAAGTTACAGCATTAGTTGGTTATTCGGGAGCAGGTAAATCTACCATTGGAACGCTAATACCAAGATTTTACGATCCTTCAGAAGGTTCTATTAAAATTGGTGGAGTTAATATAAAAAGTATTCCGATAAACACCTTAATGGACAAGATAGCATTTGTTTTTCAAGACAGTGATCTTATCACAGATACAGTCTTCAATAATGTTGCTATGGCAAAGACAGGTTCTACAAAAGAAGATGTCATAAAAGCATGTAAAAAAGCAAGGTGTCATGATTTTATTGAAAAACTTCCTAATGGATACAATACTGTTTTGGGTAAAGGAACTTACTTATCTGGGGGAGAGAAACAACGTATTGCAGTAGCAAGAGCAATTTTGAAGGATGCACCAATATTAGTGTTAGACGAGGCAACAAGTTTTGCAGACTCTGAAAATGAATATCTTATGCAGGAAGCTTTATCTGAATTGGTCAAGGATAAGACTGTTATTATGATTGCTCATAGGTTAAATACCATAGAATATGCAAATCAAATCTTAGTAATATCTGATGGAAAAATTGCAGAAAGAGGTAAGCATGAAGATTTAATCCTTGCAAATGGAATATATAAGAGACTCTTTGATATTTATAAGAAGACAAATATTTGGCAAATGGATATAGAAGGGAGTGAGAATGAATGATAAGAAATATTACTTTAGGAAAGATGAATAATATAAGAAAATCAATTATTTTAAACGTTTTGGCATCTATTTCCAACCTTATACCATTTATTGCTTTGGCGAAAATTGTAGAAACACTATTTTTAAATAGAGGTGCAGATAGTATAGATACGAGCCTTTTATGGAAGTATTTTGGGATAATGGCAATATTTTTCTTAATAACATTCTTATTGGAAAATTTAGCCACAAAATATACCTATGAACTTGGATACAAGACAAGTGCAGATGGAAGAATAGAGCTTGCAGACCACATAAGAAAACTGCCGATAGGTTATATTTCAGGGAAAAGTTCAGCAGAGATCTTAGATACATTAATGAATGATTTTTTCAAAGTTGAAACGGCAGTAACGCATCAATTACCTCAATTTTTTAGTGGTATATGTGTAGCGGTTCTTTGCTCGATATTATTTTTGATAATCAATGTAAAAATGGGAATAGCAACACTTATTGGACTACCTATTTCTGTTCTACTTCTTACACTCATGCAAAACTTTCAGAAAAAAATTTATTTAAAAACAAAGAAAATGAGGATAAAAGAGGAAGAAGATATAAATGAATATTTGGATGCCATTAAGACTCTAAAAGCTTATAACAGCTTAGATGACACATTAACAAAACTTGAAGAAGATATAGACAACTCAAGAAATGCAAATATTAAGAGTGAGAAAGGAGTTGGTTCATTAACTACTATAGCAAGTATGATTTTAAGAATAGGACTTCCTTTGATGAGTTTAGCTGGTTCCTATTTATTTATAAATGGATCTTTGGAAATTGATACATTTTTAATGTTCTTATTTGTAGGCACAAGGATTTTTGATCCCTTGGAGCTTGCACTTGTAAATTATACAGGTTTACAAATGGCATCCGTTTCAGGAGAGAGAATCATTAACTTACTTAAGGCTAAACCTATGTCAGGAAATTGTGCTGTAAACGAAAGCAACAAAATTGAAATATCTGATGTTTCATTTTCTTACAAGGAGTCTAAGGTTATCAATAATGTTTCATTAGACATTAATGAGAACGAATTAACTGCTTTTGTTGGTTACTCTGGCTCTGGAAAATCTACACTAATTAAATTAATTTCCAGATTTTATGATCCTAATGAAGGGACAATTAAAATTGGTGGAGTAGATTTGCTAACAGCCGACCCTGATAAATTAATGGATAAATTTTCTGTCGTTTTTCAAGATGTGTATCTTTTTAAAGACACAATTTATAACAACATAAAATTTGGAAATGAAGATGCAAGTAAAGATGAAATCATGAATGCTGCAAAAATGGCAGGAGCTTATGACTTTATAGTCAAAAAAGATGATGGATTTGACACTATGATTGGACAAGGAGGAGCGACTCTGTCTGGAGGTGAGAAACAAAGAATATCAATAGCGAGAGCAATATTAAAAAATGCACCAATAATACTACTTGATGAAGCAACATCTTCACTTGATCCTGAAAATGAACTTATTATACAAGAAGCAATATCAAATTTAATAAAAAATAAAACAGTTGTGGTTGTAGCCCATAAATTAAGAAACGTAATGGGAGCTGATAAAATTGTTGTTTTAAACAAAGGGAAGGTAGAAGAAGTTGGGAAGCATGAAGAACTTATTAAAAATGAAGGACTATATAAAGACTTATGGAATTATCAAGAAAAGTCTAAAGAATGGAAGATTGTACAGTAACAATCAATTTTAAAGGAGGAAATTTATGAAAACACAAAAGAAATCATCAAAAAATGCAGTTACAGCTGGTGTTTTAATTGCACTTTACTTTGTAACATATTTAGTAATTGGGGCAATATCTATGCCTGTCCCTGTTTTATTTTTACTAATGCCTATGCTTGTAGCACTACTTGCTGCACCAACCTATCATATGCTTCTTGCAAAAACAAAGTCAGCCACCGCTATTGTAATCGCAGCTATCTTACCAAGTATTTTATTAGTTGTAACTGGTCATATTCCAATTGCACCATTAGTGGCAGTGCCTGCCGGAATAATTGCTATGTTAATAGCAAGAGGTGGAAATTATACAGACTTTAAGAAAAATACAATTAGTCATATGTTTTTTTCTCTAAACTTATTTGGAGGATTCTTACCAATTTGGCTTATGAGAGAAGCATTTTTTGAAAGTGTTATAAAAGGTGGCTTAGATCAAAACTTTTGTAATACAGTAAGAGCATGGACACCAATATGGATGCTACCAGTTATGATTATTGGAACATTTATATTCTCTTTGATTGGTTCTTATTTTACAAAGAAAATACTAAATAAAAAGCTGGAATCAGCAGGAGTTTTATAATGGAAAATTCAAAGTTTGTTCTGGGGTCAAAATATGACCTCAGAACAAAACTTATCTTGCTTATAGGTGCGAATATTTTAATTTTTTTAGGGTTTGATTGGATCTATCAAAGTCTTATTACATTATTTTTTCTTGTCATCATTATTAGCGATGGTTATAAAAAATCCGCTATAAAGTATATTTTATTTTTTGTAATAAGTGTAGTATTGGAAAAATCTTTAGCCTATTTTAATATGAATTTTCTTTCGAATTTAATTTTATTTATCTTAGCAATTGGAAGAAAATTTCTGCCATCTATTATCGTGGGCAAATGGATTTTAAATTCCACATCTGTTTCCAGTGCAGTGGCAACTTTACAAAAATTAAAACTTTCAAAAGACTCGCTCATAATGATTTCTGTAATATTTAGATGTTTGCCTACTATTAAAGACGAATGGAGTCATATAAATATGGCGATGAAAACTCGAGGAATTAATTTTAACTTAATAAATTTAATAAGGAAACCAACATTAATAATGGAATATTTTTTTGTGCCCTTATTCGTAAGTGTGATAGAAATTGGGGATGAGCTCTCTCAATCAGCCATTATAAGGGGACTTGATGCTCCTGTTAACAAAACAAGTAGATATCTTATTAAATTTAGGAGAAAGGATATTTGTGTTTTACTTTCTATGATTTTAATTATATTAATCGTTGTATTTATGAAAATCTCGGGGTGGGACTTATGATTGAAATTAGAGAATTAAGCTTTAAATACAAGGGAGGAGCTAATTACTCATTAAAAGACATTAATTTGATTGTAAAAAAAGGAGAATGCATTCTTCTATGTGGTAGGAGTGGTTGTGGAAAGTCTACTCTATTAAAGCTTATGAATGGTATAATACCTGAGTTTTATGATGGAGACATTTCTGGCAGTGTTATGGTCAATGGTATGAATACATTTACCACCCCAATTTATAAATTATCTAAGAATGTAGGCTCGGTTTTTCAAAATCCCAAAACACAATTTTATACAACAAATACAACAGATGAAATTGCTTTTGGTTTAGAAAATTACGGCATAGAAAGAGAAGTAATTAACAAAAGGATTGAAGAAGTTGAAAAAGAGCTTCATCTTGAAAACTTGATGAATAAAAATATATTCAATCTTTCTGGAGGAGAAAAGCAGAAGATTGCTATAGCAAGCATTTACGCATTAAACCCTGAGATATTTATTCTTGATGAACCATCTTCAAGCTTAGACATAAAGTCAATGAAAGAACTATCGCTTACAATAAAAAAGCTTAAATCTTTAGGAAAAACTATTATTATTGCAGAACACAGGTTGTGGTATTTAAAAGACATTGCTGATAGAGCAATATACTTAGAGGATGGAAAAATCATCAGAGAATATAGTATGGACGAAATTGAAAATCTAAGTGAAGATGAACGAACGAGAACAGGACTTAGACATTCTGATTATAAAGCTATTGAAAGATTTGATGATTTTGAAACTTCAAATAAAGGGACTTTATTAGAGTTAAAAAATCTGATATTCAAAAGAAATACCAAAATAATTTTGTCCATTGAGGATCTTAAATTTTGCTATGGGAATATTATTGGGATTGTTGGAGAAAATGGAATTGGGAAGTCTACATTAGCAAAAATCATATGTGGCTTATACAAAGAAAATAAAGGTAAAATTTTAAAAGATGATGAGAATTTACAACTAAAAACAGTATAAAAATCTAATTATCCGCATAAAAACTGGACTTATCACACTTTATCAAGGTCAAAACCACTCAATTTACTACTAATTTACTACTTATGAATGAGCTTTGATACGACGATTTATCCTTGAAAAGTGAAGATATAAAGATACTTCCAATAAAATTTGAATATTTAATAGGTAGACACTTCAAAAAATGAGGTGTCTATTTTTTTACCCGATTTTGAAAGGAAGTGAACTTATGAAAACAAAAAATCAAGAATCAAAAGGTCGTTCCCCACTCTTTAAGACCATCAAACATTCATTCAGCCAATAAAAAAGAAAGGATAGGTAAAAATATGGAACTTAAATTTGTGATTCCCAACATGGAAAAAACATTCGGCAATTTAGAATTTGCTGGCGAGGATAAAGTCGTTCAGCGAAGAATCAACGGACGGCTAACTGTCTTATCAAGAAGCTATAATCTCTATTCTGATGTTCAAAGAGCAGATGATATTGTGGTGGTGCTTCCTGCTGAAGCTGGCGAAAAACATTTCGGCTTTGAGGAACGTGTGAAGTTAGTCAATCCACGTATTACCGCAGAGGGCTACAAAATCGGCACTCGTGGTTTTACAAATTACCTTTTACATGCTGACGACATGATAAAAGAATAAAGAAAGAGAGGAAAAATGATGAGATTAGCAAATGGCATTGTATTAGATAAAGACACGACTTTTGGAGAATTGAAATTCTCTGCTCTACGTCGTGAAGTGAGAATCCAAAATGAAGACGGGTCGGTTTCAGATGAAATCAAGGAACGTACCTATGACTTAAAATCCAAAGGACAAGGACGCATGATTCAAGTAAGTATTCCTGCCAGCGTGCCTTTGAAAGAGTTTGATTATAACGCACGGGTGGAACTTATCAATCCCATTGCGGACACCGTTGCTACTGCCACCTATCAAGGAGCAGATGTTGACTGGTATATCAAGGCAGACGATATTGTGCTGACAAAGGATTCTAGTTCATTCAAAGCTCAACCACAAGCAAAGAAAGAACCGACACAAGACAAATAGTCGCTAGGTAGAAAGGAGACTTTTTCGCATGAAACAGCGTGGTAAAAGGATTCGCCCATCTGGTAAAGATTTAGTCTTTCATTTTACGATAGCGTCACTCCTGCCTGTTTTCCTGCTGGTTGTCGGACTGTTTCATGTGAAGACAATCCAGCAGATCAACTGGCAGGATTTTAACCTATCACAAGCAGATAAGATTGACATTCCCTATTTAATTATCAGTTTCAGTGTCGCAATTCTTATCTGCTTGCTGGTAGCGTTTGTATTCAAACGGGTTCGCTATGATACGGTTAAACAACTTTACCACCGTCAAAAACTGGCAAAGATGATACTTGAAAACAAGTGGTATGAATCTGAACAGGTCAAAACAGAGGGTTTCTTTAAAGATAGTGCTGGTCGTACAAAGGAAAAGATAACCTACTTCCCTAAAATGTATTATCGACTTAAAAATGGCTTGATACAGATACGGGTGGAAATCACGCTGGGAAAATATCAAGACCAACTCTTACACTTGGAAAAGAAATTAGAGAGTGGCTTGTACTGTGAGCTGACGGATAAAGAGTTAAAGGATTCCTATGTGGAATATACTTTGCTCTATGACACCATAGCCAGTCGTATTTCTATTGATGAAGTAGAAGCTAAAGATGGTAAACTTCGCTTAATGAAAAACGTATGGTGGGAATATGATAAGCTCCCTCATATGTTGATTGCTGGTGGTACAGGTGGCGGTAAAACTTACTTTATACTGACACTGATTGAAGCCTTGCTTCATACAGATTCAAAACTGTATATTCTTGACCCGAAAAATGCTGACCTTGCGGACTTAGGTTCTGTGATGGCAAATGTCTACTATAGAAAAGAAGACTTGCTTTCTTGCATTGAAACATTCTATGAAGAAATGATGAAACGTAGTGAGGAAATGAAGCAGATGAAGAACTATAAGACTGGCAAAAATTATGCTTACTTAGGTCTCCCGGCACACTTCTTAATCTTTGATGAATACGTCGCTTTCATGGAAATGCTGGGAACAAAAGAAAACACCGCAGTTATGAATAAGCTGAAACAGATTGTCATGTTAGGTCGTCAAGCTGGCTTCTTTCTAATACTGGCTTGTCAACGTCCAGACGCAAAATATTTAGGCGACGGAATCCGTGATCAGTTTAATTTCAGAGTGGCTTTAGGTCGTATGTCTGAAATGGGCTATGGCATGATGTTTGGCAGTGACGTACAAAAGGATTTCTTCTTAAAGCGAATCAAAGGTCGTGGCTATGTTGATGTAGGAACAAGTGTCATATCAGAGTTTTATACTCCCCTTGTACCAAAAGGATATGATTTCTTGGAGGAAATTAAAAAGTTATCCAACAGCAGACAGTCCACGCAGGCGACGTGCGAAGCGGAAGTCGCAGGTGTGGACTGATCTTGCTGGCTGGTGTGGCAATAGCCACGCCAGCACTTAACCCCCCGTATCTAACAGGGGGGTACAAATCGACAGGAAACAGTCAAAAAAACATTAGAAAATCCTTTGGTTACAAGGGATTTACAAAATTTCAGCGTATGTCAAATGGGCTTTAAAAGTTGACATACGCCTTTTTGATTGGAGGGATTTTTACTGAATGAACAAACTTGGTTACAGCATTTAAAAGAAAAACGCTTGGCTTATGGACTATCTCAAAACCGTTTAGCTGTTGCGACTGGTATTACAAGGCAGTATCTAAGCGATATTGAAACAGGAAAAGTCAAGCCATCAGAGGATTTACAGCAGTCCCTTTGGGAAGCTCTGGAACGCTTCAATCCCGACGCTCCCCTTGAAATGCTGTTTGATTATGTAAGAATTCGCTTTCCGACAACAGACGTACAGCAGGTGGTCGAAAACATCTTACAACTGAAACTGTCCTATTTTCTTCATGAGGACTATGGTTTCTATTCTTATTCAGAGCATTATGCTTTAGGCGACATATTCGTCCTTTGCTCCCATGAACTGGACAAAGGAGTTCTGGTGGAATTGAAAGGTCGTGGGTGCAGACAATTTGAAAGCTATCTTCTGGCACAACAAAGAAGCTGGTATGAGTTCTTTATGGACGTTTTGGTGGCTGGCGGTGTGATGAAACGCCTTGACCTTGCCATTAACGATAAGACAGGGATTTTAAATATCCCTGTACTCACTGAAAAGTGCCAACAGGAAGAATGTATCTCCGTCTTCCGCAGTTTTAAAAGCTATCGCAGTGGCGAACTGGTACGCAAAGAGGAAAAGGAATGTATGGGAAACACCCTCTATATCGGTTCATTACAAAGTGAAGTTTATTTCTGTATCTATGAAAAGGACTACGAGCAGTACAAGAAAAATGATATTCCCATTGAAGACGCAGAAGTAAAAAACCGTTTTGAGATTCGATTGAAAAATGAGCGTGCCTATTATGCAGTCCGTGATTTACTCGTCTATGACAATCCAGAGCATACCGCCTTTAAAATTATCAATCGGTATATCCGTTTTGTAGATAAAGACGATTCCAAACCTCGTTCTGATTGGAAACTGAATGAAGAATGGGCTTGGTTTATTGGGAACAATCGTGAACGATTAAAACTAACCACAAAACCAGAGCCTTACTCCTTCCAAAGGACGCTGAACTGGCTATCTCATCAAGTTGCCCCGACCTTAAAGGTTGCGATTAAACTTGATGAAATCAACCAGACGCAGGTTGTAAAAGACATTCTCGACCATGCGAAACTGACAGACCGACACAAGCAGATTTTGAAGCAACAGTCAGTAAAAGAACAGGACGTGATAACAACAAAAAAAGGATATCTGTCAACCATACCAGTTGACAGATATCCAAAAAAAGATATAATGGGAGATAAGACGGTTCGTGTTCGTGCTGACTTGCACCATATCATAAAAATCGAAACAGCAAAGAATGGCGGAAACGTAAAAGAAGTTATGGAAATAAGACTTAGAAGCAAACTTAAGAGTGTGTTGATAGTGCATTATCTTAAAATTTTGTATAATAGGAATTGAAGTTAAATTAGATGCTAAAAATTTGTAATTAAGAAGGAGGGATTCGTCATGTTGGTATTCCAAATGCGTAATGTAGATAAAACATCTACTGTTTTGAAACAGACTAAAAACAGTGATTACACAGATAAATAAATACGTTAGATTAATTCCTACCAGTGACTAATCTTATGACTTTTTAAACAGATAACTAAAATTACAAACAAATCGTTTAACTTCTGTATTTGTTTATAGATGTAATCACTTCAGGAGAGATTACATGAACAAAAATATAAAATATTCTCAAAACTTTTTAACGAGTGAAAAAGTACTCAACCAAATAATAAAACAATTGAATTTAAAAGAAACCGATACCGTTTACGAAATTGGAACAGGTAAAGGGCATTTAACGACGAAACTGGCTAAAATAAGTAAACAGGTAACGTCTATTGAATTAGACAGTCATCTATTCAACTTATCGTCAGAAAAATTAAAACTGAATACTCGTGTCACTTTAATTCACCAAGATATTCTACAGTTTCAATTCCCTAACAAACAGAGGTATAAAATTGTTGGGAATATTCCTTACCATTTAAGCACACAAATTATTAAAAAAGTGGTTTTTGAAAGCCGTGCGTCTGACATCTATCTGATTGTTGAAGAAGGATTCTACAAGCGTACCTTGGATATTCACCGAACACTAGGGTTGCTCTTGCACACTCAAGTCTCGATTCAGCAATTGCTTAAGCTGCCAGCGGAATGCTTTCATTCTAAACCAAAAGTAAACAGTGTCTTAATAAAACTTACCCGCCATACCACAGATGTTCCAGATAAATATTGGAAGCTATATACGTACTTTGTTTCAAAATGGGTCAATCGAGAATATCGTCAACTGTTTACTAAAAATCAGTTTCATCAAGCAATGAAACACGCCAAAGTAAACAATTTAAGTACCATTACTTATGAGCAAGTATTGTCTATTTTTAATAGTTATCTATTATTTAACGGGAGGAAATAATTCTATGAGTCGCTTTTTTAAATTTGGAAAGTTACACGTTACTAAAGGGAATGGAGATAAATTATTAGATATACTACTGACAGCTTCCAAGAAGCTAAAGAGGTCCCTAGCGCCTACGGGGAATTTGTATCGATAAGGGGTACAAATTCCCACTAAGCGCTCGGGACCCCTTGTAGGAAAATGTCCTAAGTGGGATATCTGTCAACTGGTATGGTTGATTAAAAATACTTCCTACGAAAATGTAGGGGGTATTTTTTTACGAAAAAGTAGGCTAAATGAGAGCCTGCTTATTATGCAGGAAGTGAACTATCAGTTATTCACAGACAGCGTTAAAGATGAAATAGTATTAACATCAAATATTAAAGATGATTATGTTTTAGATACTTGGCTAAAAGATATGGAGTTGAAAAATATCAGTGATAGGAATCCTCACACCTTGTCAGGAGGACAAAAACAGAGAGTAATTATCTTATCCGCTTTACTATCCGACAAGAAAATTCTATTTTTCGATGAACCAACCAGTGGATTGGACTATAGAAATATGAAAATAGTAGCTAAAAACATAAAGAAAGTAAAGGAAGAAGATAAGTTGATTTTAATAATATCCCATGATGTTGAGTTTTTAGAGTCAGTTTGTGATAAAGTGATTGATTTCACGTATTTATGAAAATGCATATATTAGTAAATTACAAGAGGGACATATGATAAAAACGCAAGAAAAACGAGAAGTTATGAATAGTATTTTTTATAATATTCCATAAAATAAATTTTATAATAGATTTTTTTCATTTTAGAGGACTTTTTATGCCTATGTGCAGAAGTCCTCCTTTTTTTGTCTAAAAACGCAGACAAAAAAAGAAATGGAGGAAATTAAATGCCAAAAGAATATTACCTTTATGTCAACGGACAAAGGGTTAAAGTCAGCGAGCAGATATATAAAGTCTACTGGCGAGAAAAAGAACACGAAAAGTATTTAGAGCAGGTGGACAAGAAAAACCACTTGCTCTTTTTTTCATCGTTGGATCATGATGGACATTATGTAGATAATATTGTCGATGAAAGTGTTGATGTAGAAAAGATTGTTGAAACACAGATGATGATTGAAGCAGTCAGAAATGCTATATCAAGACTCAATGCAGAAGAAAGAGATATTATTGAACGCTTGTATTTCAATGATGAAACGGTTCGTTCAGTGGCAAAGCTTAAAAGTATTACACATCCAGCCTTAATCAAAAGAAGAAACAAAATTCTTGAAAAGCTGAAAAAATTCATCGAAGAACTTTAAAACTTCGGTAACCAAAGGGGTCAAATTTTCCTTATGTAAAGTGAAGGGGAGTTTGACCTCCTTTACTTTCTTCGGTAAGAGATACGCCTGCTTATGGCAAATAGGAAAATGTAGAGAAAACAATCCCTTTCAAATATTGTTCTTTGACAACTGAATAGACCAAGGTAGGACTTTATCTGCTTGTGGAGAATTATGACTTACGCCAAGACCTTTCTGCTGAGAGATTTCAGTTTTATGAATACTGGTTAAACCAAGGAAATAAGAAAGTGAGCGACAAATAAGATTACATAAAAAACAGATGTGGCAGTCTGTTCGTTGATACAGGCGGTGATAATGATACTTCAACAGTTTATGCCGGCTCGTCTTGAATAAGGGGCGGAGGTGAGATTCCTATGTTGTCAGCCAAGACACCTACCAATGTCATAAAACTTAAAAAAGAAAACAACAGGGAAAGGAGTTTTCTAATGAATGTAGAAGAATTAGCAAGATATAAAAACATGTCAGCGGAAGAGATAGACAGGAAAATTGTCCCTGATATCGAAGATATAAAAGATAAGAAAAATGCAGAGCCGCTTTCCATGTACTTTATGAAAGTCGGAAATGTCATTGTTAAATGTAGCTATGCAGAGAATGGAAGAAGTTTGGAGGATTGTTTTCTGTCATATCTAAAAAAGAAAGCAATGCTGCTTGATTAAAAATATGATAAAAGGGGCAGACTTTTTTACAAATCTATGGTATAATACTAACCAAATAGGGATACAACTTCATAAGAGCTGAAAGACTCCAAGTTATCATATTTCTCCTTAAAAAAGAATATGAAAGTTTGGAGGTTTTGTTATGTCTAAAAATAATTTAGATACAGATGTTCTCAAAGTTGCCATGTATCTCAGATTATCACAAGATGATGAAAAATATGATAAAGGCTTTAAGGTGGAAAGCAACAGCATTTCCAACCAAAGACTTCAGATTAATGACTTCATTGATAAAAATGAGGATATGGAGCTGATAGAAGAATATGTCGATGACGGATATTCAGGTATAAACTTTGAAAGACCGGCATTTAAGAAAATGATGGAAGATGTCATCACAGGGAGAATTAACTGCATTGTTGTAAAAGACTTATCCAGATTTGGCAGAGATTATATTGATAGCGGAAGATACCTGCAAAGAGTATTTCCCTCTCTTGATATAAGATTTATTGCCCTAAATGATAATTATGACAGCTATACAGCCAGTGAAACGGAAAAGAACTTGGTCATTCCGTTTAAAAGCTTCATCAATGACAATTATTGTAGGGATACTTCCGCAAAGGTCAGAAGTGTCTGCAAGGTAAAGAGAAAACAGGGACAGTTTATATCAAACTATGCTCCTTACGGCTATGAAAAAGATAAGGAAGATAAGCACAAAATAGTAATTGATAAAGAAGCGGAATATGTGGTGCGTAAAATCTTTTCAATGAAGCTTGAGGGGTACAGCTCCTACTCTATTGCCAAACACTTAAACGATAATGGAATCCCATCACCGATGGAGCATAAAAAGGCAAAGGGAATAAGGTATAAGACAGGCTTCAGCACAAAGGCGGTTGCCAAATGGGATACGCCGGCAGTTAATCGTATTTTAACCAATGAAATCTATATCGGAACACTGCAACAGGGAAAACGGGAAAAGATAAACTATAAGCTGGATAAGGTGGTTTCCAAGGATAGAAGCGATTGGATTGAAATCGAGGACAATCATGAAGCTATTATTGATATTTATGACTTTGAAATTGCCCAAAAACTTTTGAAATGTGATATAAAGGCAAAAAATGTCGGAGAGAAGGCGGATTTGTTTTCAGGTCTTTTATTTTGCAAGGACTGTAATGCTCAGATGACAAAGAAAGTCGATAAGAGAGGGAAAACTCCCACTATTTACTATATCTGCTCCCAGTACAACAAAGGAAAAGAGTGCAGCAGGCATTCAATCAAACAGGAAGAATTAAAGCTAAGCGTACTTGAGATGATTTGCCATTATATCAACTCTCTTGGGAAGTATGAAAGCATTTCAGAAGAGATAAGAGAAATGGAAGTATCTTATGAGCTTTTTCAGAAAATAGATAAAAGACAGGAGTATACCAAGAAAAGCAAGGCAAAGTTTGAACTTTTAAAATCGGCTCTGTATCAGGACTTAAAAGAAGGAATCATTTCTGAAGAAGAATTTTACGGTATGAGAGAGTTTTATACAAACCGTATCGTAGAAAGCGAACTGATTTTAGAAAAGCAGAATAAAGAAATTTCAAGACTCTATCAAAAGAGTTTGGGAAACAAAAACTTCCTGTCAGATATTAAAAAGTACAGGAATATAAGCACCTTAGAAAGAGGGCTTCTTGTAAGACTTGTCGATAAAATCTATGTTTTGGAAGAAAAAAGGATAGAAATCCATTTTAACTATGATGAAACTACAGATATACTGGATAAGTTAAGCGACTACACAAAGCAATCCTCCGAGCTGATGAAGGAGGTGGTGTAGATGGCAAGGACAGCGAACAGGCGGGCAAAAGCGGAAGAAGCTCTGTTAAGCAAAGAAAGCGGAAACAGTTTTCAAACAGCGATTTACACAAGAATATCAAGAGATAAAAAAGAAAAGCCGAGTGATTCCATTGAAAATCAAATTGCTCTTTGTGAAAGTTATATAAAGAAAAATGATGGTCATAATTTGGTTGGAATATATAAAGACATCGCAAAGACAGGGACAGAATTTGAAAGACCTGACTTTGAAAAACTTGTGGGAGAAGTAAGGACGGGAAAAGTCAACTGCATTATTGTAAAAGACCTATCCCGCTTTGGAAGGAATTATACGGAGCTTGGAAACTTCATTGAAAAGATATTTCCGTTTCTTGGAGTAAGATTTATTGCGGTTAATGACAATCTGGATACCTTTCACATGGAAGATCCCAATAAATCTCTTGAGGTAATCTTGAAGAATATTGTAAATGAAACTTATGCAAAAGACATTTCAAAGAAAGTATCAAGCTCTCATCAGATGAGGATCAAACAAGGCGGATTCATCTGTGGTGCGGCTCCTTATGGCTATACAGCAAGAAAAGATGAAGATGGAGTAAGACGGTTATATGTTGATGAAAATACAGCTTCCATCGTAAAAGAAATTTTTGATGCGTATTTGAAGGGATTTAGTACACTTGATATTTCAAAGTTACTGTTTGAAAAGAAAGTATATATAGCAACTGATTATAGGAAGTTTGGAAAAGCTAAAGCTGATGAAAATGAGCTTATAAGAGCTTGGATTCCGACAACAATATTACAAGTGCTTAAAAATCGTGTATATACAGGAACACTCATTCAAGGCAGAAATCAAAAGCATTTATTTGAAGGGAAAAAGAGAGAAAGGCTTGACGAAGAACATTGGACAATAACAGAAGATGCCCATGAAGCAATTATCTCGCTTGATACATTTGAAAAGGTACAGGAGAAAATTTCCTCAAAATCTAATTCCATTAAAAATAGCAGAAAAGAAAATAAGAATGCTAAGGATGATACAGTATTTAGAGGAAAACTATATTGTGGAATTTGTAAGAGAAAAATGAGCGTACACATGCAAAAAAGCGGTAATAAAACTGTATTTTATTTTAGCTGTAATCGGTTCAGAGAATTTACAACAGAAAAATGCGGAACATCTATTACAGAGGCTACTCTTGAAAAAACTGTTAAAGCAGCCTTTGAAGCTATTCTTTTAAGTAACAGTAAAAGTTATAAGGCTTATCTGAATGCTTATGACAATCTTAAAATAGAGATGGATAAGAAAAAGGAAAAAGAAATAACTGAAATTGAAAGAAAAATTTTAGGCTTTAGCAGACTTCAAAGTGAGTATTATGAAAAATATGTTTTGGGCAAGTGGAGTAAAGAAGATTTTGAAAGGGAAAAAGGACTTCTGGGTAAAAAGAAAGCAGAACTCGAAATCCTAAAAGAAAGACAAGTTGCTATCTTTGAAAAAGAAGTATTTGAACTTGAAGAAAGGCATAAGTACCTTACAGCACTTTTTAAAGGTAAAACAAAGAAATGGGATAAAGACTTTGTAGATAGCATCATTGATAAGATCTTTATAGGGAAAGATAACACAATAGAAATCAAATTTAATTTTGAAGAAACTCCTGTGATTACTGAAAAACTCGGTAGAAAGACAAGGAGGAGCTGATATGAATACAGTAGATTTTTATTTAAGACTTTCCTTAGAAGATGACGATTTAAAAGACGAAAGTAACAGCATTACTTCCCAAAGAGAAATCTTAAAGAACTATATCAGTTCAAGAGAAGAATTTACTGGAGTGAAGATAAGAGAACATATTGATGATGGCTATACCGGAACAAATTTTAATCGTCCTGCATTTCAAAAGATGATAGGTCTTATGAAGAAAAATGAGATAAGAACTATTCTTGTAAAGGATTTATCACGATTTGCAAGAGATTATATTGAATCCGGAGCATATATTGAGCAGATATTCCCTTTTATGCAGGTTCGTTTCATCTCTGTGAATGACAATTATGACAGTAATAACAATGAGAATGGAATCAGCAGTTTAGAAATTCCTTTTAAGAATCTTGTCTACGACTACTATTCCAAGGACATTTCACAAAAAATCAGTTCATCAGTAAGAGTAAGACAGGATAGAGGGTATTATTTCGGTTCAAAAGCACCGTATGGGTATGTAAAAGATGAAAAAGACCATCATCAGCTACTTGTCGATGATAGAGTGAGAAACATCATTGAAGAAGTCTTTGAAAGATACCTGAGTGGAGAAAGTATGCTTTCCATTTCTAAAGATTTTAATCATAGAGGTGTTCTGACGCCGGCAAAACATATAGGGCTTAAAAGAGGAAGTGGAGTATGGACAGGACAGATTATTAGATATGTTTTAACACAAAGAGTTTATACAGGAGCTGTTGTTGGTGGAAAGACAAGGGTACAGGAAGTTGGTTCTGATAATAGAAAATGGGTTGATAGCAAAGACTGGATAATTAGAGAAGATATGCACGAAGCTATTATCTCTAAAGAAGATTTTGGTAAGGTTCAGGATATGCTAAACAGCAATGCAAAACTAATCAGTAGAGAGCGGAAGCATTTTCATATTCTTCAAGACAAAGTCTATTGTGGTAAGTGCTATCATAAAATGACTTATACAGTTAATTATGGAAAAACAGATGGATATTGCTGTCCCTATCGGTACAAAGCAAAAGACTGTGGCTGCATGAAAGGGAAGATAAAAGCAGAAACACTGGAAGATATTGTTTCAGAAGAGATTAAACTTTATACAGAGAGCTTTCTTGAAAAAGAACAGACAAGAAAGATTGAGCATAAAGTTATGGAAAGCATTTGTGAAAGCCTGCTTTACAGGAAGAAAAGACTGGAAGCGGAAAAGCAAAAGATTCAGGTTTCCAAAATGCAGCTTTATGAAAGGCATAAACAGGACGAAATAGATAAGGAAGCATATTTATCAAAGAAAGAAGATTTAAGCAAAAAACTTAAAAATACAGAACAGGAAATAGCCATCATTACGGACAAGATAAAAGAAAATACATCTTCAGGACATAACCTTAATGTTGATAAGCTAAGAGAAGCGGTTACAAAAGGAGAGCTTGTTTTAGACTGGATCAACGAAGTCATAGACAGGATTTATGTTTATGGTAAAGACAAGGTGGAGATTATTTGGAAATTTGAGAAAGGGAATGGAAAAGATGGATAAAAAAGACGAAATTATGCTTGTAAGTCATGAATCCCTTGTAAAAAAGATTTATATTATTAGGGGACAAAAGGTTATGCTTGACTTTGAATTAGCCGAAATCTATGGATATGAAACAAAGCGATTTAATGAGCAGGTTAAAAGAAATATTGAGAAATTTGATGAAGACTTTATGTTTCAATTAACGGATGAGGAAGTATCTGAACTTTCAAGGTCGCAAAATGCGACCTTGAACAAGAGTGCAGGAAGAGGTAGTAATATTAAGTACAATCCTCATGCTTTTACCGAGCAGGGAATCTATATGCTGATGACAGTTCTCAAAGGAGAGCTTGCAGTCAAGCAGAGTAAAGCCTTGATTCGCACTTTCAAGCAAATGAAAGACTACATCGTAGAAAATCAAGGGTTGATTGGGAAAAGAGAGTTTTTGCAGCTTTCGATGCAGATTACAAGTAATGTCGTGGAAATGCAGGATTTAAGACGAGATTTAAGAGATGTGGAAGATCAGGTAGCAGAAGTGGTGGATACCTTAAATAATGTGGTGCATAAATCGGAGCTGTCGGAGCTGATTCTTGACCTTAGCAATCCACAGCTCAAATATGGATTTTTACTCTTGAACGGACAGCCGATCGAAGCAAATCTTGCTTATAAAGACATTTATAGCATAGCGAAAAAGAGTATCTATATCGTCGATAACTATATCGGAGTGAAAACTTTGGTCTTGCTAAAAGATGTTCCTTCATCGGTAGAAGTCATTATATTCAGCGATAACATCGGCAAAGGACTTCATACCCTTGAATATCAGGATTTCTGCCAAGAATACCCATTTAGAAAGATAACATTCCAAAAATCCAGTGGAGAGTTTCATGACAGATACATCATTATCGACTGGAATACCGAACATCAACGAATCTATCATTGTGGAGCGTCTTCCAAAGATGCAGGGCAAAGAATCACAAGCATAACGGAAGTGGTCGATCAGATGATTTATACCGACCTCATCAATAATCTCTTGAAAAATCCGGTGTTGCAGTTAAAATAGAAGTGGAAAATGGATTGGAAATTTGAAAAAAATATGTATCCAATACTTGACACAAGGGTGGAAATGGAATTAAGACTCCATATTTTTAGAGAACAATATACCTAAGCTTAGCTAACGATATTATAATTAAATGTACAGTAGATAATACTTTATAAGTGAAAAGATAAACGTAATTCTTTATAATTTTTGTTAAAGATTTAAATTATAATAATAGACTTTTGTAAATTACTTTTAAATTAGGAATTATGTTATAATTATTAAAACGATCGATTACAAAAAATGGTGGATAATCAATTAAATCGGAGGCAACTAATGAAGAATAAATTTTCTATATCATTTATAATAATAATAATTCTTATATTCGGAGGAACATTTATGTATAACAAAATTACAAAACCAAACTTTAGTCCTAAAACAACCAAGCTCTATCAGCATGGATTTCGTTTACTAGAAGAACAAATCGGAACCTACATCAAAGAACACTATACTGGGATTGAGAAGATTGAATTTTCACCCATTTATGTAACTGGAGATGACGGTTCTTCTATGTTGAATGCGGAAGTTGTTCCAATAGTTTATGATTCTCACGGAAATAAAGCGGTATTTGGAGGATCATATAAAAATTTTCAACATCCTGCTTATGGAATTATAGGGTCATTACGTTTAGATTTTGACTATGATTCGAAAGAATCTATTGAATTAAAAACAGACTCAGGAGAATTTGTAAGTGTTGTTTTTGGTAAACCACTCCCTCGTCAAGCTCTTCGTACATTTATAGATTCAATAGATGAAAATTTTCAAACTTTGATCGAAGAAGAAAAAATAAAAGATGTAACACAATCTAGTGCTGGAAGCCCACATGCAGAAATTTTATACAATACGGAATTAAAGAAAGGAAGTCTGTTAGATGGCCTTGAGTGATAAAGAAATTCAAGACTTACAGGGATTAACGAAAAGCCATGTAAGGTTAGCTGAAGGGAAAGTATTCAAGATTGATGATACGGGTAAATACTATAAAATTGTTCACCGCGTTGATAATACCACTCAAGCCATGGCAGTAGTACCAGTTGATGATTTGGCTGGAAACAATCCAAATTACAAGGAAACAACCATTGTTGTTGCAGGGACTCAACCTATTTTTGGTAGTATTAGTGGTTTTTTCACGCCTTATTTTTGGAAGAAAAAATGGGATAGGGTTACCTCTTCTTTTAATGCATTTGATGCAAGCGGTTATTTTGGAATATTAGAGGGACATATTACAGCTCAAACTAGTGATGTTGATAAGTTTTATCTAGAAACCATGGAGAAGATTAAATCCCAAGATGAAAATTCTTTTGTTGCTAATATGTCAGGGCACAGCCAATCAGGTCCTTCTACAGCTAAGACAGCAGCCAAATACGGATTACTAGATGGAAAACAAATTAAAGTTGTTAATTTTATGGATTTCGCTGCCAAAAAAGCTGTTGAAACAGGAGGGTTTACTGAAGAAGAATTAGCTTATTTAAAAAAAAATTCGACTATCTACAGAGATAGTCGAAGAGACGTTGTTAAGCTCGATGGTAATGGTGGTGCTGTTCCCTATGGAAAAACGTTGATGTTTGAAGTTGTTGATGACGAAGATGGACATTCACCTAAGACTCCACATTTGAAGGGAAATGCTTTAGATATCGATTATTATTATAAAAAAAATCTTTTCGCCTCCGGCATGACTGAAAAGCAGGTCCGAAAGATAGCAGAATATAAAGCAAAGAATTTTAAACCAAATTTAGCTCTTTCCAATTATGGGTTAGAAGATAATTTTGATAGGCCGGAACATTATATTAAAGAGTATTTAGATAATTACGGTCCTTTCGCTCCGGAGCCAACTAAACAAGATTTGATTTCTTTAAATATCAAACAAATCAAAGAATTAAAGAATTCCTTGAAGACTAGTTCCGGTAGTAAAAAAATTAGTTTGAGAGAAGAGTTGGTCCGAGTAAGTGCGGAAACCGCGAAACTTCAGGCTGAAGTTTACGAGGAAGAAATTAAATCAAAAATTGAGTCTGAAAAGGAAAAGGTTTCTCAAAAAATCTCATCCCTTAAATCTGAAGCATATAGTATTGCTCGTCACTTACCATCTAGTGAAGTAGAGGTTTTATTATCTGAATTAACTTTGGATACTGCATGGAACAGTGCCAAAGAGACAAAAACTATCACTGCAGCAAGCGACTATAAGAATACAATGTCTCAAATTTCCGATAATCTGAATAAGGTTGCTGATAGAATTATTGAAAGTGATCAAATAGGTGCCAAGATTTTTAGCAATTAAAAGGAGTTAACGAATGATTGAACCGAATACTGAAGATCGATTAGAAGCGGAGCGCATAAAAACTGAATACATGAAAGTTCAAGAACGATTGGCAATCCAGGCCCTAGTTTCAGCAACAAAAGGTGTCTTAATGGTCGAAGGGGCTATTTTACAAACTTGGCTGGCTAATCAGGCGTTTAAAATGCAGAATTTTGCCACTTCTCAAGTGCCTGCTTCCCTAGAAGGAGGATTAACTGGGGGTGCTGCTGATGCCATCAAAAAGATTTTAACAGAAGTACCTAAACCCGATCTTTCCAGTCCAATCCTTTAGGAGAATTCATGAATATCAATGATAAAATTAGTAAAGTTGAGAGTGATCATCAAGCTTTTAGAAGGAAAGTGGCGGATTATGAATTGGATTATCAAGATATGAAGCGAGAAGCAAAAAGACTATCTGAATCTATGACCGATCTTATCATCTCCTTTTGTCATCACCATAATCAAGAACTTCCAATACATGAATTGCGGCAATTAGAAGAAAATAGAGATAACTTTGAAAAGAGTATTTCTAGGTTTGAAACTAGATTAAGCCAAACATATCAAGAGGAAAATAAACTTTACAACAAAAGTATGGAATCTCTTGAGAATATGAAAAAGAAGCTATAACAATGATCACGGTTTATAACACTCCATAACAAAGCCTATTTGTTTAGCCTGTCTGAAAATTTTTGTAAATTACAAGTTGAAAACAAATCAAAATTTGTTAGCGTTTTCCTTGAATCTAAAATAGGCCAGGAGTATAATAGAGGGTGGAAAAAGTACATTAAAAAGGAGTGTGTCATGATGATCATTAGTGTGATTTTTGCTGTAGCTTACTTTTTGCTGGTTGCCCTTGTTGCGGCTCTCGTTTTCCGAGCGATAGGAAAGATTTTTGAGCTCTTTGATGGCTACCTGATGTACCATTAAGAGATAGACAAGCCCACTCACTATGAGTGGTTTTTTACTATATGACGGAGATAATTATGAATACGGAATATGAAAAGATGATTGCTGGCGAGTTTTACAGTCCTATGGATCCAGAATTGAGGACATTAGCCCAAGAAGCTCGGGCCAAGCAATTTGCCTTTAACCAAGAAGCAGACGGTGAGAAGCGGAGTCAACTCATAAAAAGTTGGTTCGGATCTACTGGAGAAAATCTATCCTTGCATCCCTTCTTGGCTTGTGACTATGGGGTCAATATCCACTTGGGAGAGAACTTTTATGCTAACTGGAACTTAACCATGCTGGATGTCTGCCCGATCAGGATTGGTAATAACGCCATGATCGGTCCCAATTGCCAATTTCTTACCCCTCTCCATCCGTTAGATCCACACGAGCGAAATGCTGGAAAGGAATATGGAGCTCCGATAACGATAGGAGATAACTTCTGGGCGGGTGGTGGAGCTATCATCCTTCCAGGTGTTACCCTAGGCGATAATGTCGTCGTTGGAGCAGGAGCAGTGGTGACCAAATCCTTCGGGGATAATGTAGTCCTAGCTGGTAATCCAGCCAGAATCATTAAAGAAATAGAGGTGAAAGAGTGAAGTTTTACTTTATGGGAGGACTCGGAAGTAACGAAAATCATATGAGCGAATTTGCTCACTGCTTTCCATTCCCCATCACCTATCTAGATCCCTATAAGCTGAAACTGGAATCTCCCCAAGATTTAGTAGACTGGTTTGAAGCCCATGCCGATTCTAATGAAAAGACTTGTATCATTGCCCATTCGCTTGGTGGAGATTTGGCTCGATACCTAGCATCCAATATGCCACAAATTACACACCTGGTTCTTCTAGATGGTGGCTATCTTGACATGGACCAGATCCTACCACTAGAGCAGGAAATCGAAGAGACACTCGCCTATCTGAAGCAACAGGTATTTCCATCTCTAGAGGAAGCTGTTGCAAGTGAACTTGGAGATACTGACAATCCTTCGGAAGCCGCTATAAAAGCCATCCAATCCAGTTACCGTTGGAATCCTGAACTCCATCATTATGAACTGGATTTGGATCCACAAGCGGTTCTTTCCTTGCTGAGAGTCAGACGAGAGCTCCGATCTTATCAAGCTCCTCTAACGGATACCAAGGCCTTGTTTATCGGTCCTAGATACGAGGATGAGCCTGAATGGAGAGCTAGAGCACTTGAAAATTTAGATCCTTCTATCAAGAAGGTCCTCTTAAAGGATCTAGGCCACGATTTTTATACAACAGTTCCCGAGCTTGTCAGCAAAGAAATCATCACTTGGATTCAGATTTGTTCATAAATAACTCATATATAGAAGTTGTTCTATACAATAGTCTAGTAATTTCCGAACATTATTTATATAATCAGCATTCTATTTGAATCGCCTCCGTATCTTTGTTATAATCTTGAATGGAAACGTCGGAAGACGAAGTGATGACCCATCACGATTTAAAATTTAGAAACGAGATTTCAATCCGTATGTTAAACGAATTTCCAATCTTTGATTACGAAGATATTCAACTAATCCCTAACAAGTGTATTATCAAAAGTCGTGCAGAAGCAGACACGACAGTTCAGTTTGGTAAGCACACCTTCAAGATACCAGTCGTACCTGCCAACATGCAGACCATCCTGGATGAAGATGTGGCCGAACAACTGGCTAAAGGGGGCTATTTTTACATTATGCACCGCTTTGACGAAGCTGGTCGCATTCCCTTTATCAAACGGATGCACGATCAGGGCTTAATTGCTTCCATCTCAGTTGGAGTAAAAGACTATGAGTACGATTTTGTGACTCAACTCAAGGACGATGCACCTGAATACATCACCATCGACATCGCTCACGGTCACTCAGATAGTGTCATCCAAATGATCCAGCATATCAAGAAGGAATTACCAGATACCTTTGTCATCGCAGGAAATGTCGGAACTCCAGAAGCTGTTCGTGAGTTGGAAAACGCTGGAGCAGATGCTACCAAGGTTGGAATTGGACCTGGCAAGGTCTGCATCACAAAAGTGAAGACTGGCTTTGGTACTGGCGGTTGGCAGTTAGCCGCCCTTCGTTGGTGTTCAAAAGCAGCTCGCAAGCCCATTATTGCAGATGGTGGAATTCGGACCCATGGAGATATTGCTAAATCCATTCGTTTTGGTGCCAGCATGGTCATGATTGGTTCTCTCTTTGCAGGTCACATCGAAAGCCCAGGGAAAACCGTTGAAGTCGATGGTGAATCCTTTAAGGAGTATTATGGATCTGCTTCCGAGTACCAAAAAGGGGCTTATAAAAATGTTGAAGGCAAGAAAATTCTCCTACCAGCCAAAGGTCATCTGCAAGATACCTTGACAGAGATGGAGCAAGACTTGCAAAGCTCTATTTCCTATGCTGGAGGCCGCAAGGTTGCTGATCTCAAGCATGTCGATTATGTCATCGTTAAGAATTCTATCTGGAACGGTGACTCTCATTAAAACTACAATTACTTATTTATCTTGCGGATTGGCGCAAGGTCTCTACAAGGTGCCGGAACACCTAACAATAAGTAAGTCTTAGATTGATCCAGGGATACTTGGATTCTGTAGAGGCTTACTTGTTAAGTCTCTATTTTTTGTTCCAAACTGTTTAGGAGAAAACATGAAATTATTAGAAGAACGTATATTGAAAGACGGAAATGTCCTGGGAGAAAACATCCTCAAGGTCGATTCCTTCTTGACCCACCAGGTGGATTACCAGTTGATGAAAGAAATTGGGAAGGCTTTTGCGGAACGCTTTAAAGATGCTGGTCTGACCAAGATTGTAACCATTGAAGCTTCAGGAATTGCCCCTGCCCTTTATGTGGCAGAAGCTTTAGAACTTCCCATGATTTTTGCCAAAAAAGCCAAGAATATTACCATGAACGAAGGGATTTTGACAGCAGAAGTCTATTCCTTTACCAAGCAAGTGACCAGTACGGTTTCCATTGCTAGCAAGTTTTTAACACCAGATGATCGCGTCTTAATCATCGATGACTTTCTGGCAAATGGCCAAGCAGCTAAAGGCTTGATCCAGATTATCGAACAAGCTGGTGCGAGTGTAGAAGCAGTTGGTATCGTTATTGAGAAATCCTTCCAAGATGGCCGTGGACTGCTAGAAGAACTCGGCTACCCAGTTGTTTCACTTGCTCGTTTGGACCGTTTTGAAAATGGTCAGGTTGTATTTAAGGAGGCAGACATCTAATGCAAAAACAAGAAAACCATTCACAGGCAGCCATTCTAGGCTTGCAGCACCTATTGGCCATGTATTCGGGCTCTATTTTAGTACCGATCATGATTGCGGGAGCTTTGGGTTATAATGCCCAGCAATTGACCTATCTCATCTCTACAGATATCTTTATGTGTGGGGTAGCCACTTTCTTGCAATTGCAATTAAACAAATACTTCGGAATTGGTCTTCCAGTCGTCCTCGGGGTTGCCTTCCAGTCTGTGGCACCTCTCAGCATGATTGGAGCTAGTCATGGTAGTGGGGCCATGTTTGGTGCCTTGATTGTTTCCGGGATTTATGTGGTTCTGGTTTCAGGTTTCTTCTCTAAAATCGCTAACCTCTTCCCATCTATTGTGACGGGATCTGTCATTACGACCATTGGTTTGACCTTGATTCCAGTAGCCATTGGAAACATGGGGAACAATGCTGAAGAACCAACAGTTCAAAGTCTGATCTTGGCCGTGATTACCATTCTCATCATTCTGGTGGTCAACATCTATACAACCGGCTTTATCAAATCCATCTCTATTTTGATTGGTTTGATCGTTGGGACAGCCATCGCAGCTTCAATGGGCTTGGTGGACTTTGCACCTGTAGCACAAGCTCCAGTCGTTCACGTTCCAACACCATTCTTCTTTGGAGCCCCTAAGTTTGAAATTACTTCAATCGTCATGATGTGTATCATCGCAACTGTTTCCATGGTCGAATCGACTGGTGTCTATCTTGCTCTTTCAGATATTACAAAAGATCCAATTGATAGCACGCGCCTTCGTAATGGCTACCGGGCTGAAGGATTGGCCGTCCTTCTCGGCGGTATCTTCAATACCTTCCCTTACACTGGATTCTCACAAAACGTTGGCTTGGTGAAATTGTCTGGGATCAAGACCCGTCTTCCAATCTACTACGCGGCTGGTTTCCTCGTTCTTCTTGGTCTCCTGCCTAAGTTTGGAGCTTTAGCGCAAATCATTCCAAGTCCAGTACTTGGTGGAGCTATGCTAGTCATGTTTGGTTTTGTGTCTATTCAAGGGATGCAGATCCTTGCGCGTGTTGATTTTGAGCACAATGAGCACAATTTCCTCATCGCAGCTGTATCAATCGCAGCAGGGGTAGGATTGAACAACAGCACCCTCTTTAATGCCCTACCAAGTGCCTTTAAAATGTTCTTTGCAAACGGGATTGTTGTTGCCAGTGTCTTGGCTATCATTCTGAACGCCATCTTAAACCGCAACAAAAAATAATCTAAAAAAACTGAGGATCCGTTAGATCTTCAGTTTTTTAATTTTTTTGACATTTAAGAAGACATATAGTAGAGTGGTAAGAGAAAATTTCAACTTGATAAGAAGAGAGTCGTCCCATGTATCTAACCCATCATCTTAAAGAGCGCTTGCGCTTGTTTATCAGTCTATTTATCCCCCTCCTGGTCTATCAACTCGCCAACTACTCTGCAAGTTTTGTGGATACAGCCATGACGGGACAATACAATACCTTGGACTTAGCTGGAGTCTCGACTGCCACTAGTCTCTGGAACCCCTTTTTTACCTTTTTAACGGGGATTGTTTCAGCTTTAACACCAATTATCGGTCATCATTTAGGGCAGGGGAATAAAAAACGAATCGCTTCTGATTTTTATCAATTTATCTATCTCTCTTTCGTGATGGCTGTCCTCTTGATTGCTTTCGTCTTACTGATTGCACCGATCGTCTTAAGAAAAATCGGTCTAGAAAGTGTCGTAGCTGGGATAGCAACCCGTTATTTAGCCTTTCTGTCTCTGGGGATTTTGCCTCTTTTACTTTTTAGTGTGGTCCGTTCCTTGCTGGATACCTTGGGCCTCGCTCGCTTGTCCATGTACCTCATGCTCCTCTTATTGCCTTTAAATGCAAGTTTCAACTACATATTGATCTATGGAGCTTTTGGTCTACCTGAGCTAGGAGGAGCAGGAGCAGGACTGGGGACATCCTTAGCTTACTGGGTTCTCCTCATCATTGCTTTCTTGATCATCCTAAAGTAGCCATCTACAAACTATGGAAGATCCAAACTCTCAATCTCAAAGAGATGAAAGAGACGATCCGACTCGGATTACCGATTGGAGGGATTGTGTTTGCAGAAGTGATTATTTTCTCTGTAGTGGGCTTGCTCATGGCTAAATTCCCATCTATGACCATTGCCAGTCACCAGTCGGCTATGAACTTCTCAACCCTTATGTACGCTTTCCCAGCTAGTATCTCCAATACCATGGCTATTATCGTTTCCTTTGAGATTGGGGCTGGGCGTCCCGATGTCGTTCGTCAATATTGTCGGATTGGACGCTGGACAGCCTTTGGATTTGCCTTCTTTACCCTCACTTTCCTCTATCTGTATCGCTATCAAGTGGCGGGACTCTATGGAACTGACTCAGAATTTATTCATCAGACAGCCATCTTTATGACCTATAGTCTACTTTTCCAAATAGCAGATACGGTCGCAGCACCGATTCAAGGAATTCTTCGGGGCTACAAGGACACTACCGTTCCCTTCCTACTTGGTGTCTTTAGTTACTGGTGTGTCTCTATTCCCTTGGGGATCTTTTTAGACCATGTCACTAACCTAGGTCCCTATGCTTACTGGATTGGCTTAATTTCTAGCATTGTCGTTAGTGGTATTTGTTACCAGATGCGACTATGGCAGATTCAAAAGAAATACCAAATTTCCTAAAAGAGGCTGGGACAAAAGTCCTAGCCTCTCAATTATCTTTGGATTGTCGAGCAAAACGCAGTGGTTGAGTGGGCTCTACTACGCTGATTTCATCAACTTTTACAGCTCTACTCAACTGTGCGGAGGTGGGACGACGAAATTGAATTCTAACGAATTACCGATTTCTGTCCCACTCTCTTATTTAGTGCGCATCTCACCTTGAGGGAAGTAGGTTCCTTCAGGCATATCATTGATAATGACATGGACAGCAGATTGGGGAGCACCTGTATTCCGAACGATAGCCTCGGTTACTTCCTTGGCCAAAGCTTTCTTTTGCTCCAAGGTGCGCCCTTCGAATAAATCAATACGTACAAATGGCATTGCGCCACCTCCTTCATAAATCTTAACCTTATTTTATCACATTTTATTTGAAAAGAAGAAGTCTATGTAGATGTTGCGAGTATAAGTTTAATAACCATATAAAAATTTTTTACCAATATTTAGTACTACCTACTTACATAACTTCACTTATTATGGTATAATTAATTTGTGAGAAGTGGTCTCTCACCATGCGTTTGTCATTTTGTCAGGGAAATGATAGACGCTTTTTTTATTCTCAAATAACAAAAATGATGTGGCAACAGAGTTTAATTTTTGCTAGTGCAAACAGGAAAAACAAGGCTCCGTAGAACTCTACGTCCATAGTCCATCATCCAATGGTGAGACTCTCTATAAGTTGCCCTAATTTACTGCCCGTGTTATAATATAATGAAACACATTTTAGAGAGAACAGAAGGAAAATGGCACAATTATATTATAAATATGGGACCATGAACTCAGGTAAAACCATTGAAATCTTGAAGGTGGCCCATAATTATGAAGAGCAAGGCAAGAGCGTCGTCATCATGACCTCGGCAATCGATACACGAGATGGAGTTGGAGTAGTTTCTAGCCGGATCGGTATGAAACGAGAAGCTATGGCCATTGAAGACGAGACAGATATCTTTGGTTATATTCAAAGTTTGGAAAAGAAACCCTATTGTGTCTTGACCGATGAAGCTCAGTTTTTGAAACGCCACCATGTCTATGATCTGGCAAGGGTTGTAGATGAACTGGATGTTCCGGTGATGGCTTTCGGCCTCAAAAATGATTTCCGTAATGAACTCTTTGAAGGTTCTAAACACCTCCTCTTGTTAGCAGACAAGATCGAGGAAATCAAAACCATCTGCCAATACTGTTCCCGCAAGGCGACCATGGTCTTGCGTACCCAAGCGGGAAAACCCGTCTACGATGGAGAACAGATCCAGATCGGTGGACACGAGACCTATATCTCGGTTTGCCGCAAACATTATTTTAATCCAGACATACCAACTGAAAGCGTCTAGAACGTTTTAGAGAGGCTAATAATGTCTATTTGTTTAAAAGATATTACAATAGAGAATTATTTTGACGTTTTAAATCTAGAAGTTCATCCAAACCAAAGGAATTTTATTGCATCCAATTCCATTAGTTTAGCTGAAGCCTATGTATATGATAAAAATGGTGATTTTATAGCTCCCTTAGCAGTTTATGATAAGGAAGTATTAGTTGGTTTTGTTATGATTGCCTATGACCAGAAAATTGGGATTAGCAAGGGGAACTACTTGTTATTTCGTTTTATGATCGATAAACGATTTCAAGGTTTAGGCTATTTTAAACCGACTATGGATGCAGTCATTGACTTTGTTCGAACAGAACCAGCTGGAAAAGCAACAAGTCTTTGGTTATCTTATGAACCGGAAAATAATCAAGCGAGATCTTGCTATCTCCAGTATGGATTTAAAGAAACTGGCGAAATCATAGAAAACGAAATTGTAGCAATCTATGATCTAACAACCAAGAATTAAGGAGTAAACATGAATATCTATGATCAACTACAAGCTGTAGAAGACCGATACGAAGAGTTAGGAGAATTACTGAGTGACCCAGATGTGGTTTCTGACACCAAACGCTTTATGGAGCTTTCAAAAGAAGAGGCTTCCACTCGTGATACGGTGACAGCTTACCGTGAGTACAAGCAAGTCCTTCAAAATATCGTCGATGCTGAAGAAATGATTAAAGAATCAGGTGGAGACGCTGATTTAGAAGAAATGGCCAAGCAAGAACTTAAGGATGCTAAGGCTGAAAAAGAAGAGTACGAAGAAAAATTGAAGATCTTACTTCTTCCAAAAGATCCAAACGATGACAAGAACATTATCTTGGAAATCCGAGGGGCAGCAGGAGGAGACGAAGCCCAATTGTTTGCTGGGGACCTCTTACAAATGTACCAAAAATACGCAGAAAGCCAAGGCTGGCGCTTTGAAGTCATGGAAGCTTCCTACAATGGCGTTGGCGGGATCAAAGAAGTCGTAGCCATGGTCTCTGGGCAATCAGTCTACTCGAAACTCAAGTATGAATCTGGTGCCCACCGGGTACAACGCGTTCCTGTGACTGAAAGCCAAGGTCGTGTCCATACCTCTACAGCAACCGTTCTGGTCATGCCAGAAATCGAAGAAGTTGAGTACGACATCGATCCAAAAGATCTTCGGATTGACATCTACCACGCATCTGGTGCGGGTGGACAGAACGTCAACAAGGTCGCAACAGCCGTTCGTATCGTCCACTTGCCAACCAATATCAAGGTCGAGATGCAGGAAGAACGGACCCAACAGAAGAACCGCGAAAAAGCCATGAAGATCATCCGTGCGCGTGTGGCTGACCACTTTGCTCAGATTGCCCAAGACGAGCAAGATGCTGAACGGAAGTCCACTATCGGTACTGGTGACCGTTCAGAGCGGATCCGGACTTACAACTTCCCTCAAAACCGTGTGACCGATCACCGGATTGGCTTGACCCTTCAAAAATTGGACACCATCTTATCTGGTAAACTGGACGAAGTGGTCGATGCTTTGGTCTTGTATGATCAAACTCAAAAACTAGAAGAGTTGAACAAATAATGTTGTTAGGACCATTATTAGCCCAGTATGAAGAAGCATTAATAGCCGTCGGAGAGGAAGCAGAAAGCCTCTCCTTCGCGTATCGGGCTTTAAAAAACTGGACCTTTACAGACTTTGTCCTTGCCTTGCAAAAAGAAGTGGAAGCAGAGGACCAGGACTTGCTTGAATCCATCTTTGAGCAGTTGAAACATCACATCCCTGCCCAGTATATTATTGGCAGCACAGAATTCTGTGGCCATGTTTTTACAGTTGATAAGCGCGTGCTGATCCCACGACCAGAGACAGAGGAGTTGGTGGCTCTCATTCTCGAAGAAAACGATGAGAAAGCTTTACGAGTTCTGGATATTGGTACAGGAAGTGGTGCTATCGCTATTAGCTTAGCCCTTGCTAGACCTAACTGGCAGGTTCAAGCTAGCGATGTTTCAGAAGAGGCTTTAGCCCTGGCTCAAGAAAATGCCAAGCAGCTAGAAGCAGTAGTTGACTTCAAAACTTCAGACGTTCTGGATCAGTTAGCAGGTCCCTATGACCTGATTGTGTCCAACCCTCCCTATATCTCTCGGGATGATGTAGAAGAAGTCGGAGCCAATGTTTTTGCCTCTGAACCCCACTTAGCTCTTTTTGCGGATCGTGATGGATATGCCATCTACGAAAAGATTGCCCAACAGGCACCAAGTGTTTTAACACCAGATGGAAAGATCTATCTAGAAATTGGCTATAAGCAAGGAGCCAAAGTAAAAGAGCTTTTTCAAGAGGCATTTCCTAACAAACGAGTCCGTGTTCTGAAAGATCAATTTGGACAAGATAGAATGGTAGTAGTAGACAATGGATCACATTGAGAAAGAATTAGAAGCAGGCCGTGCGGTTATTCTGCCAACTGAAACAGTCTATGGTATTTTTGCCAAAGCTTTGAATCAAGAGACAGTCGATTATATATACGAGTTAAAACGTAGACCGAGAGACAAAGCTCTGAATTTAAATGTAGCCGATGAAGAAGTGATTCGACTTTATTCGAAAAATCAACCTAGTTATTTAACAAAACTGATTCATTCATTTTTACCTGGGCCTCTCACTATTATTCTTCAAGCGAATGAAAAGGTACCTAACTGGATTCATTCAGGATTGGATACAGTTGGTTTCCGTATACCGGCTCACCCAAAGACATTGGAATTAATTCGTAAATACGGTCCTTTGGTTGGTCCTTCGGCTAATCTTTCAGGTCATGCAAGTGGAACAAAGTATAAGGCTATTGTAAGCGAATTTGATCAAGCGGTTCCTGGTATCGAGGATGACGACTTCTTGACTGGCCAAGATTCAACTATTTTGGATATCTCTGGTTCCAAAGCGAAGATTTTGCGACAAGGTTCGATTACGAAAGCTGATTTGATTGCACAAGTGCCAGAGCTTTCCTTTGAGGATGATGAACTTCCTCAGTGATAATGTACATAAATAATTTTTATAAAGGAGTAGACCGATGATTTTTGATAAAGAAGATTACAAAGCCTATGATGCAGACCTATGGAATGCGATAGCTAAAGAGGAAGAGCGTCAACAAAATAATATTGAGTTGATTGCTTCTGAGAATGTCGTCTCTAAGGCGGTTATGGCAGCTCAAGGGTCTATTCTGACCAATAAATATGCCGAAGGCTACCCTGGTCGTCGTTACTACGGTGGAACAGATGTGGTCGATGTGGTTGAAAGCTTAGCAATCGAACGTGCTAAGGAAATCTTTGGAGCTAAGTACGCTAATGTTCAACCGCATTCAGGAAGTCAGGCTAACTGTGCAGCTTATATGGCCTTGATTGAGCCTGGTGATACTGTTATGGGGATGGATCTTGCTGCCGGTGGACATTTGACGCACGGAGCTTCTGTGAGCTTCTCTGGTCAAACCTATAACTTTGTGTCCTATAGTGTAGATCCTGAAACAGAGCTCTTGGATTTTGACGCCATCTTAAAACAAGCCCAAGAACTCAAGCCAAAACTCATCGTTGCTGGTGCCTCAGCCTACTCTCATATTATTGATTTCTCAAAATTCCGTGAGATTGCAGATGCAGTAGGAGCAAAGCTCATGGTTGACATGGCCCATATTGCTGGTCTCGTGGCAGCAGGCCTCCATCCAAGTCCAGTTCCTTATGCTCATATCACGACAACGACCACTCACAAGACCCTTCGTGGCCCTCGTGGTGGCTTGATCTTGACCAATGATGAAGACTTGGCCAAGAAGATCAATTCAGCTATCTTCCCTGGTATTCAAGGAGGACCTTTGGAGCACGTCATTGCAGCCAAAGCTGTCGCCTTCAAAGAAGCGCTTGATCCTGCCTTTAAAGAGTATGCATCTAATGTGATTAAGAACAGTCAGGCCATGGCTGATGTCTTCTTGCAAGATCCTGATTTCCGCGTCATTTCAGGCGGAACAGAGAACCACCTTTTCCTTGTTGACGTCACTAAAGTCGTTGAAAATGGGAAAGTGGCGCAAAACTTGCTAGATGAAGTCAACATTACTCTCAACAAGAACTCCATTCCTTATGAAACCTTGTCGCCATTCAAGACCAGTGGGATTCGGATCGGTGCAGCAGCAATCACCGCTCGTGGTTTTGGACTAGAGGAAAGCCGTACAGTGGCTGAACTGATGATCAAAACCTTGAAAAACGCAGAGAACCCAGCTGTATTAGAAGAAGTGCGGAACCAAGTCAAAGCCTTGACAGACGCCTTTCCACTTTACGAGGACTAAACCATCTTATGGACATTTACGTAAAAAAAGCCATTATTCATCAATTTAGCCCAGACGATACCGATCTATATCTAGCGGACAAATTCCTGAATATCACACCAAAAATTGAGGAGTACTTGCGCAAAAAGATTGAGCGGGTCTATTCCGATGAGGCCAAGACCGGCATTTTTGAGGAAGACAATCCATTCCTTGAGATGATCACGGATAATCTCCTAGAAACTTCAGTAGCCGTAGCCAATCGCTGGAAAGAAGAATTTGTCGTCTCTGAGAATCAAAAGACCAATGATTTGGTGTTTATCCAATTCTCAAAAGAAGGGGTGGATCATTTTGCCTTTCTTCGGATCGCCTTACGGGAAACCTTGACCCATCTTGGAGGAGAAGTAGATAACCCAATCAAGCTAACGCAAAACAATCTACCTGGCTTTGGGACTGGTGCAGATGAAGCTTTGGTCATTAATCTTCAAAGCCGCAAGTACCATTTGATCGAAAAACGAATCAAGTACAACGGAGCTTTCTTGAACTATTTCTCTGAGAATCTCCTCCAGGAGCAACCCAAGATTTCACCTAAAAAATCGATCAAAGAAATCGAAAAAACGGCCCAACGGATTGCTGAGAACTTCCAACAAGATGATTTTCAGTTCCAATCCAAGGTCAAATCAGCTATTTTCAACCAACTGGAAGAAGAGAATGAACTTTCTCCAGAGAAGTTAGCCAATGATTTGTTCGATAACAACTTAACAGCTCGACTCAGTTTTGTCGATCAGGTGAAAGAGACTATTCCAGATCCTGTTCGCTTCGATGAGATTGATGCCAGCCGCCAATTGAAGAAATTTGAAAACCAAAAACTCTCCCTTTCAAACGGAATTGAGCTTTTGGTCCCTAACCATGTTTACGAAGATGCTGAATCGGTAGAGTTCATCCAAAATGATAATGGGACCTACTCGATCCTCATCAAGAATATAGAGGACATTCAGAATAAATAATGATGAAACGAATAATAAAAATTTTCTTTTGCCTCTTGCTCATCTTTTTCATATATAAGGGCTATCAGATACACCGGGATGTCAAACAGGTCATGACTTATCGTACTTTAGTGCGTGAAGTACTGGCTGAAGAAGATACCGGTACAAATGAAGATCTGATCCTTGCTATGATTTATACAGAGACCAAGGGTAAGGAAAATGATGTCATGCAGGCCAGCGAAAGTGCAACAGGCCAGACAAATTCTATCACCAATAACAAAGAAAGTATCCGGCAAGGGATTCAAACCCTCTCTGAGAATTTGCGAAAAGCAAAGGAGAAGGGAGTTGATCCCTGGACAGCAGTTCAGGCTTATAATTTTGGACAGGATTACATTGAATATGTAGCAAAAAATGGCGGAAAAAATAGCCTTGAATTAGCCCGTAAATACTCAAAAGAAGTGGTTGCACCGAGTCTTGGAAATGTCACAGGAAAGACCTATCTTTATCTCCATCCTATTTCATTTTTACATGGCTCAGAGCTCTACGTTAATGGGGGAAATTATTATTATTCACGTCTCGTTGAAATGAATCAGTTCATTATGAAACTATTTTCCTGGTTCTAATACAAGCAGTCACTCTAAACAAGGGAAGAATCCCTTGTTTTTTTATGGAGCAAACTGTCATCTGTTTTTAAAGAAGCTGTAAGCCAGTCTTAAGATAAAAAGGATAAACTAGTTGGGAGGCAAAGGGGAAAAACCTGCTTCCTTTTTATTGTCCGAAAGAGGTATAGTATGATAGAAGTAGTTATGGAGAAAGTATGAAACCATTCAGGAAATTTATTGGAATCTTTATCATTGGCTGCTTGGCACTCCTTGCAAGTTCTTCAACAGTTTTTGCCGACGCAACCATTCAAAAGGTCATTGATCAAAAATATAGCCAACCTGACTATGTCATTGGCTCATCATTGGATGAATTTCAAGTCGAACAAACCCTCAGTCTCTTGATGTATAACGAGGAAAAGGAGAAGGAATGGAAAACCATGAATCCTTCTGCTTATACAAGTTTTACAATTGATGAGAACGGAGATCATTATTCCTCCGTTAAGCTACAGAAACAAGCCAAGAAAGCGCCTATTAGCGTGCACATTGTCACTCCTCAAAATATAACAGAAGTAACAGCGGATATGCATCGCAATGCACTGACCACTCTTGGGCTAGAACATGCGGATATCACGATTGCGTCTCCAACAGAAGCATCAGGCCTGAGTGCCCTTGCAGCGGTCGCATACTCCCTTGAGCAAAATGGTAGCACCATATCTGATGAAAACAAAACACTTGCTCAGGAAGAATTATCCCTGCTTGCATCGATCTATAAAGAGAGTGCCCGTAAAAAAGGCTTCCATGAAGATAAGCTCAATGTAGCTGTCATCGATCTTAAAATCGCAGCGCTAACAGGAAGCAACCAAGATAAAAGGCTCGAGAAGAATGATTTTCAAAAGTTGGTTACAAAGATTCTAAAAAACTACCAACTAGAGGACGCTCTAACGGATAAACAAACCAAACAATTAATTGATTATGTAAGCAAGCTTTCTAGTAGTCAGCTTAGCACTGATAAAAACCTAGTCAAGTCCCTCAAAGCTCTAAAACAGGATATCATTGAGAAAGCAGGAGATAGCTTTAATACGATTGATACCAAGCTCAATACAGAAACACTACTGAAAGAAACCAACAAACTTCCTTTGTACCTTATGATTGGACTAGGAGTCCTCATGCTCCTTGGGATTGGATTAACGGCTTGGCATGTTCATAGTCATCAAATCAAGAGGAAATAAACCATACAAAAAAGCCATCGAATGATGGCTTTTTAATCTGTTACTTCGATTGAGAGATAAGGAATACCTAAGATTTTTCCGAAGATACCTAGAAAAGTCTTCCATGCTGAGCCTTTAATGATAGCGGTTTGACCAGCTTTTACTATAACTTCCTTAGAACGAGTAAAGGCTCCTCTTTGATCTACGTAGACCTTAACCATATTAAGACCTTCAGGTAGCGGAAGCGTCACAGTTTCATCTTTACTTAACCTAGCCACACATTCACCGTTAATATAAACGTTTACTTTCATTAAAACACCAACAAGGCCTGTTTGACGAGATACGGTAATTTCTGACATATTGTTTCTCCTAAGTTTTTGACTGTTTACTCAAAAAGAGTAGTTCTTTTTAACTATCATAACACAAGCATTAAGTTTAAACAAGACAATAAAATATTTTACCTGTTATATTATTTGAGGTTCAAATTAATACTTGAAAAACATTTTATTTTATGTTATCCTAAATTAAAATGATTCACCACAAATTCGTGAATCAAGTAAAGAAATGAGGGAATTATGAATAAAGGTTCATTTAAACAACAACGATTTTCATTACGTAAATTAAAAGTAGGCTTGGCCTCTGTAGCAGTTCTTTTCTCTTTTGCCCAACTTGGACAAGCATCTGCTGACGAAACTGTTGCCCCAGCAGCAAGCGAAGCAACAAAACCAAGCGAAGCAAGCAAATCACCCATTGAATCTGCAGCGGATGAAATTGCAACAGCTAAAAAGCAACCAGTTGTGAAAGAAGCAGAAGCAAAAGCTGGAGATGTCATTGATCTTTCTACAAAAGTATCACCTGTAGATGTAAAAGAAAGTCAAGAAGGCAATCAAAAAGTCCATGTAGAAACAGCGACTGCAGAAGTTTCAAAAACAGAAGTGATCGCATCTAAGGATGAGACAATTCCTGCACCTGCAACGACAACAACTGAAGATACTGTTACCGGTAAGGATGAAAAAGGAAATACCTTTACTCAGTACGAACGTGTCGATAAGACAACAACAGTTGAAATGACCACAACACCAGCTACTGTACAGAAAACAGGAACAGCTGATATTGTCTTCGTAATTGACCGTTCATTATCAATGTCCTATTCCATCCATGTCGTTCGTAAGAATATTAATGAATTTTCAAAAAACCTTTCTAAAGAGGGAGTTTCTGCTCGTTTTGGGCTAGCTACATTTAGTGATGAAGTATACGGCCGTGAGAGAGGCAGAACGGATGAAGGAACCATTTTAACAGATTTCGGTGGCTCTTATTTTACATCCGATCCAGCTAAACTTGAAAAAGCCTTAGCAGATGTTAAGTTAGCAATCGGTGGGGATGCTCCAGAAACTTCAACTCCAGCCTTGAACCAAATTATTTCAACATACGACTGGTCTAAGGCAGCCAATAGTAGAAAGTTTGTAGTGTTGTTAACAGATGCTGATATGAAAGAAGATCCATCAGTACCGACAGTCGCTGAAACAATAGCCAATCTAAAAGCAGCTGGAATTGAAAGATACGTTTCAACTCCATTGTATGGAGAAAAGTACTACAAAGATTTTGTGTCTGAAGGCCGTTGGATGAATATGTCCAATGACTTGGCTGGTACATTAACCAATGAAGCAACTAAGTGGATTGCAGAAACTGTCAAAGAAGGACGTAGCTACAAGATCACAAAAGATAGCTATAAGTTTTATCAAGAGCGTCGCACAACGATTCCAGTTGTTGAGAAGAAAACACCACAACCGAAACCAACTCCTCAACCACAACCGAAACCAACTCCTCAACCACAACCTAAACCAATCCCGCAACCAAAACCAACTGCACCTGTGCCAGTTCCAATGATTACTGCAACTAAGCCAGCAGCTGCTCCAGCAGTCATCAAACAAGAACCAGCTAAACTTCCTGAAACTGGAAGCGAAGCAAATTCTACTGGTCTCGTCGGACTTGCATTATTGATGTCTGGACTTGGATTGGCTGTAGCAAACAAAAAATCAAAAGAACAATAAGATAAAACACTAAAAGTAAACACCTGAACTAAAGCCATTTAGGCTTCATCAGGTGTTTTTGTTTAGTGTTAACGATAAATTAAAAAGCTGAAATTATAAATTTCAGCTTATTTTTGAATAACTCATTCTATTCCCACTCAACAGTTGCAGGTGGTTTACTTGTGATATCATAGACGATACGGTTAACGTGATCAACTTCGTTTACGATACGTACAGAGATTTTTTGGAGTACTTCCCAAGGAATCTTAGCGAAGTCAGCTGTCATTCCATCGATAGAAGTGATGGCACGGATAGCGATGGTATAGTCATAAGTACGGCCATCTCCCATAACACCTACTGAACGAACGCCAGTGTTAACAGTGAAGTATTGCCAGATGTCGCGGTCAAGACCAGCCTTAGCGATTTCTTCACGAAGGATAGCATCTGACTCACGAACAGTTTCAAGTTTTTCTTCAGTGATTTCACCCATGACACGGATAGCAAGTCCTGGTCCTGGGAATGGTTGACGCCATACGATGTGGTCTGGCATACCAAGCTCTGTACCAAGGGCACGAACCTCATCCTTGTAAAGAGTATTAAGAGGTTCGATGAGTTCAAACTGCATGTCTTCTGGAAGTCCACCCACATTGTGGTGAGACTTGATTGTTTGAGCAGTATCCGTACCAGACTCGATCACGTCAGTGTAGAGAGTTCCTTGTGCCAAGAATTTCACGTCTTTTAGCTTGCTTGCTTCGTCATCAAAGACATAGACAAACTCGTTACCTATAATCTTACGTTTTTGTTCTGGATCTGATACGCCAGCCAATTTATCCAAGAATCGTTTGGCAGCATCTGCTTTAACGATGTTCAAACCAAACTTACCACCAAGCATATCCATCACTTGGTCAGCTTCCCCTTTACGGAGAAGACCGTGGTCTACAAAGATACAGATCAATTGATCGCCGATGGCTTTTTGAAGGAGAACCCCAACAACGGAAGAGTCAACACCACCTGAAAGACCAAGAAGGACACGTTTGTCTCCGACGGTTTCACGGATTTTTTTGATCTGCATGTCAATGAAGTTGTCCATGGTCCAGTCACCTTTAGCTCCACAGATGTTCAAGGCGAAGTTACGCAAGATGTCATAACCGTGAACAGAGTGACGAACCTCAGGGTGGAATTGGATACCGTAGATTTTCTTATCTGGATTTTCAATCGATGCAAATGGACAGTCAGCAGAAGTACCAGTGCGGATAAAGTCAGCCGGAATTTCTGTAACAGCATCTCCATGGCTCATCAAGACCAATTGTTTATCTGGTGTGCCGGCAAAAAGAGCAGAAGATTCTGTCAAAGTCAGTTCAGATTGACCATATTCGCGGTTACCAGCATCACCTGCAGGAACGACTTTCCCACCAAGCTTGTGTGTCAAAAGCTGCATTCCGTAGCAGATCCCCAAAATCGGAATTCCAAGTTCAAAAATCTCTGGATCAATGTCGAAAGATCCTTCTTCATATACTGAGTTTGGTCCGCCTGAAAGAACGATCCCGACTGGATTGATTGCACGAACTTCAGCTGCAGTAATCTTGTGGCTCTTCAATTCTGAAAAGACACCAATCTCACGAATACGACGAGAGATGAGCTGATTGTACTGGCTACCGTAGTCAAGCACGATGATTTTTTCAACATCATGCAAATCAGTTGATAGGTTTGTCATCTTTTCCCCTTCTTCTAGAAAATTCTTTTCCTCTATTCTAACACAAAAGCCCCTTCATTACCAATCAAGACTGACTAGGATTGAAGATTTAACAAAATTGCGCTACAATAGGGTATAACACACAGAAAGAGTAGCAAGATGATTCCAGCTTACATACAAATTCACGATCAAATTAAAGCCGAAATTGACCAGAAAATCTGGAAAATTGGACAGCGCCTCCCTAGTGAGCGGGACTTGGCTGAGAAGTTCCAAGTTAGTCGGATGACCCTTCGTCAAGCCATTACACTCTTGGTAGAAGAAGGAGTACTGGAGCGCCGTGTTGGTAGTGGTACCTTTGTCGCTAGCACGCGCGTCCAGGAAAAGATGCGGGGGACGACTAGTTTTACTGAAATCATGAAGGCCCAAGGAAAGATCCCTTCGACACAGGTTATTTCTTACAAACGCACCATTCCTAGTCTTCAAGAAGTAGATAAACTTGGTATCGACAAGACCGAAACAATTGTTCGAATGGAACGGGTTCGTTATGCAGATGGTGTACCAGTCGTTTATGAAGTCACCTCAATTCCTGAGAAATTTATCAAAAACTTCAAAAAAGAAGAAGTGACCAGCCATTTCTTCCAAACCTTGGAAAAGCACGGCTATCGAATTGGCAAATCTCAACAAACCATCTACGCTCGCTTGGCCAAAGAAAAAATTGCTGAATATCTGGAAATTCCCAAAGGACAGGCCATCCTTGGTTTGACCCAGATCTCATATTTTGATAATGGTGTCGCTTTTGAGTATGTAAAAAGTCAATATGTCGGCGAACGCTTTGAGTTTTACTTAGAAAATAATTAGATTTACATAATTTATATTACGTAATTCACAGAAGTCTTTCGCTAGGAAACATCAATCTAGTTTTAGACCATTTGGAATCTGACTTTCTTGTTTCTCGTGAGTCAAAATAGGTAAGTCCCGCTAGTCTTTAGCGGGCTTTTTTGATATAATGAAAGGTATGGAAATTGAGAAAACCAACCGAATGAATGCGCTCTTTGAGTTTTACGCAGCGCTCTTGACGGACAAGCAAATGAACTATATCGAGCTTTATTACGCAGATGACTACAGCTTAGCTGAGATTGCGGAAGAGTTTGGGGTCAGTCGTCAGGCGGTTTATGACAATATCAAGCGGACAGAGAAGATTCTAGAGGATTACGAGATGAAGTTGCACATGTACTCGGACTACATTGTACGCAGCCAGATTTTTGATCAGATTTTAGAACGCTATCCGGAAGATACTTTTCTACAAGAGCAGGTTGAAATTTTATCAAGCATTGACAATCGGGAGTGATTATGGGCAGTCTCGTCATTTATCAAGGAATACCTTGCAAACTATTAGTCGCAGAGGAAGTATTTCCTACTCGACTACAGATTATCTCGCCCGATGATATCTCCAAAGCTATGCAAATAGGTTTTAGCTGTTGGGGATATCCAAATGAAATCATGAAAGAAGTCACACCCGAAGAACTAGAATGTTTGCAACATTTCGGACGATATCCACTGAATTGAAAAAAATAGGAGAAAATAATGGCATTTGAAAGTTTAACCGAACGTTTACAGAACGTCTTTAAAAATCTTCGTAAGAAAGGGAAAATCTCTGAAGCGGATGTCCAAGAGGCGACCAAAGAGATTCGTCTAGCCCTCTTAGAGGCCGACGTTGCCCTTCCAGTTGTAAAAGACTTTATCAAACGCGTCCGCGAGCGGGCCGTAGGTCATGAAGTTATCGAAACCTTGAACCCTGCGCAACAAATCGTGAAGATTGTCGATGAAGAATTGACGGCCATTTTGGGTTCTGAGACAGCGGAAATTATTAAATCACCTAAGATTCCAACCATTATCATGATGGTCGGTCTTCAGGGGGCTGGTAAAACAACCTTTGCGGGTAAATTGGCCAACAAATTGGTCAAGGAAGAAAATGCGCGTCCTTTGATGATTGCCGCCGATATCTATCGTCCAGCAGCCATTGACCAGTTGAAGACTCTTGGTCAGCAGATCAATGTCCCTGTCTTCTCACTTGGTACAGAAGTCTCTGCAGTAGAGATCGTTCGTCAAGGTTTGGAGCAGGCGAGAGCCAATCACAATGACTATGTCTTGATCGATACGGCTGGTCGTCTGCAAATCGATGAAAAACTCATGGCTGAGTTGCGTGATGTCAAAGCCCTTGCTGAGCCAAATGAAATCCTCTTGGTTGTCGATGCCATGATCGGTCAAGAGGCGGCCAATGTGGCGCGTGAGTTCAATGAACAACTCGAAGTAACCGGGGTGATCTTGACCAAGATTGATGGGGATACCCGTGGTGGTGCGGCCCTTTCTGTCCGTCAGATTACTGGAAAACCAATTAAGTTCACTGGTACTGGTGAAAAAATCACTGATATCGAAACCTTCCACCCAGACCGCATGTCTGGTCGGATCCTCGGTATGGGGGATATGCTGACGCTGATCGAGAAGGCTTCTCAAGAATACGATGAAAAACGTTCCCTTGAACTCGCTGAGAAGATGCGGGAAAACACCTTTGACTTCAACGATTTCATCGATCAGTTAGACCAAGTTCAAAACATGGGACCAATGGAAGACCTGCTCAAGATGCTTCCAGGTATGGCCAATAACCCTGCCATGAAGAACCTCAAGGTCGATGAACGAGAAATTGCTCGCAAACGTGCAATCGTATCATCCATGACCCCAGCTGAACGGGAAAATCCAGATTTGTTAAACCCTAGCCGTCGTCGTCGGATTGCTGCTGGTTCAGGAAACAGCTTTGTCGAAGTGAATAAATTCATCAAGGACTTTAACCAAGCCAAGCAGATGATGCAAGGTGTCCTCTCTGGTGATATGAACAAGATGATGAAACAAATGGGGCTTAATCCAAATAATATGCCGAAGAATATGCCAGGTGGCATGCCTGATATGTCTGCCCTCGAAGGGATGATGGGTCAAGGCGGGATACCTGACTTATCAGCTCTTGGCGGAGGCGCTGGGATGCCAGACATGAGCCAAATGTTCGGTGGGGGTCTTAAAGGAAAAGCCGGCGAATTCATGATGAAACGGGCGATGAACAAGATGGCCAAACAAATGCGCAAGAATAAGAAAAAACGGAAATAATCATTTCTAGCAAGGGCCTGGAACACACTGTTCTGGGTTCTTTTAGAAACAACTACTAGAGGAAAGATGTTAAAAAAAATATTTCAACAACTCATTCGTTACTTTGTAAGACTCTTTTCTTCCTACAGAAAGCCCTTTGAATTTCCTAAAGGGTCGAAGAAACCTCCCATCAGACCAATCATCTTTGTACCTGGGAGTTCGGCTAGTATCCAGCGTTTCAATGGAACCATCCGCATGCTTCATCGCTTTTCCAGAAAAAAACAAAGTCTCTTAAAAATAAAAGTCAATAAAAATGATTCTATAGAGATGGAAGGAAGACTGAATACGAAAGAGCCGAATCCGATGATTGTGATTGGCTTTGAGAACAATCGAGATGGCTACAGCAATATCAAGCAGCAAATCGAATCCCTTAAGATAGCTTTAACCTATCTTCTTGATCACTATTATTTTACAGAGTTCAAGGCAGTCGGGCACTCCAATGGGGGACTGGTTTTGACTGGTTTATTGGAAAGTGGCTTTTTAGAAAAGAAAAAGCTGACCGTAAGCAAGCTGGTTATTATTGGTAGTCCTTACCAATTCAACCAAGAGATGTATGATGATTTTCAAACATGGAAGCATCGCCTAGGAAAAGAAGTAGAGGTCCTTAACTTTGTTGGTAGCTTTGCTGGGAAATCAGATGGGATCGTTCCCCTCTCTAGTGCTCAAGCAGCACAATCTATTTTTGAGAAACAAGCCTATACAGAAGTGAATTTAAACGGTCGTAAAGCTCATCATTCAGCTTTACCTACTAATCCAGATCTAGTGAAACAATTAAGTCTATTTTTGAATCTATAAGTAAATTACATAATTTCGGTTATGTAATTTTTTATTTGTCTCTTGCAATCATTAAATTAATATGGTACATTTTTGGTAGCGATTACACATACTTAAGGAGAATTTTATGAAAGATCCCAAATTATTAGAAACAATGAAAGATTACAAGGGACGGGATGATGTTCCCGCAGATTTTGATGCTCTTTGGGATCAAGCCCTAGCAAAGATTACTGAACTGCCTGAATACAAGCTTGAAAAAAAAGATTTCAGCATTCCAAATGTGATTTGTTATGAATTAACCTTTAAAGGAACACGAGATGGGCTTGTTTATGCGCGGGTTGTTCTCCCAAAAACAGATCAAAAGGTTCCCGTTATTTTCCATTTTCATGGCTATATGGGCCGTTGTTGGGATTGGGCTGACATGCTGCCTTATACAGTAGCCGGCTATGGTGTTGTGACTATGGATGTAAGAGGTCAGTCAGGCTTTTCAACCGACGGAGATCGCTCACCGCTTGGAAATACGGTAAAAGGACAGATTATCCGTGGAGCTGTGGAAGGTCCGGACCAGCTCTTTTATAAGGATGTCTACTTAGATCTTTACCAGTTAATTGAAATTGTAGCCAGCCTTCCTCAAGTAGACGACAGCAAAATTGCTAGCTATGGAGCCTCTCAAGGTGGTGCACTGGCTCTTGTGGCTGCTGGATTGAATCCTCGTATCCAACGAACGGTAGCCATTTATCCATTCTTATCGGATTTCAGACGGGTATTGGAGATTGGGAACACCAGCGAGGCTTATGACGAGCTTTTCCGTTATTTCAAGTTTCATGATCCATTTCATGAAACAGAAGATCGTTTGATGCATACCTTAGCCTATATTGATGTAAAAAACTTTGCCCATCGTATCAAAGGACAAGTTCACATGATTACCGGGCTAGATGATGATGTTTGTTATCCAGAGACACAATTCGCCATTTATAATCGATTAGAATGTCCAAAAGAGCATTTAATCATGCCAGAATATGCTCACGAGGCCATGAATGTTCAAGTCAATGATCGAGTCTATAATTGGCTCTGTGGTAGCAAGATTCCATTTCGATATGTAGAAAAATAAGTTAGAAAAGAAAAACAATCAGTAAATCCATGAGATTTGCTGATTTTATTGTGTTTAAAAGGGATCTAGTATAGAAAGAGATACAAAACAGTCCTATATAAACCCTATAACATCTTTCCGAAAAACTATAATTTTCTTGAAAAATATATCTGGCTATGCTATACTACTAGTATAGAAAGATTTGGAGAAAAACATGAAACGCGAGATCTTATTAGAACGGATTGATAAACTCAAACAAGTCATGCCCTGGTATGTATTGGAATATTACCAATCGAAACTGGCCGTTCCATACAGTTTTACAACCTTGTACGAATACTTAAAGGAATATGATCGATTTTTCACCTGGGTCTTGGAATCTGGTATATCGGATGCTGACACCATGGCCGATATCCCTTTAGACGTTCTGGAGCACATGACCAAGAAAGACATGGAATCCTTTAATCTTTACTTACGTGAACGTCCTCTGCTCAATGCCAATACGACAAAAAACGGTGTTTCCCAAACAACTATTAACCGTACCCTTTCTGCATTATCTAGTCTTTATAAGTATTTGACTGAGGAAGTTGAAAATGAGCAAGGGGAACCTTATTTCTACCGTAATGTCATGAAGAAGGTTGCTACTAAGAAAAAGAAAGAAACCTTGGCTGCTCGAGCTGAAAATATCAAGCAGAAGCTCTTTTTAGGTGAGGAAACAGAAGGTTTTCTTAACTATATCGACCAGGAGTACCCTCAAACACTCTCAAATCGCGCCTTATCCTCTTTTAATAAGAATAAAGAGCGAGATTTAGCCATTATCGCACTCCTTCTTGCCTCTGGTGTCCGTCTCTCTGAAGCCGTTAACCTAGACCTTCGTGACCTCAATCTTAAGATGATGGTCATTGACGTCACTCGAAAAGGTGGAAAACGAGACTCAGTCAATGTTGCTGCCTTTGCTAAGCCTTATCTAGAACAATATCTCGCGATTCGAAACAAACGTTACAAGGCAGAAAAGACTGATACAGCTCTCTTTCTGACCTTGTATCGAGGTGTTCCAAACCGGATCGATGCTTCTAGCGTTGAAAAGATGGTCGCCAAGTATTCAGAAGACTTCAAAGTCCGCGTGACACCCCACAAGCTTCGCCATACATTAGCAACTCGTCTCTATGATGCTACCAAATCACAGGTCTTGGTCAGCCACCAGCTAGGACATGCTAGCACCCAAGTTACAGACTTATATACGCATATCGTTAATGATGAGCAGAAAAATGCCTTGGATAGTTTATAAAATTACATAACGTAAATTATGTAATTTATTAGTTTTAAAAAGAGCGATAGATTTTTTGAATGTCTACCGCTCTTTTATACTTTCTATAAAAATTCGATCCAATAATTACGGTGTGGTTCAATAATGACTGGTTTTCCCCAGAATGATTTTAGATAGGCCAAGTTTGCAGGGGTGACAGGTCTTTTTTCACCATTGAACTTCTCTGCACTCTCTTTCGTTAGAAAGCATTTAACAGCTTCATATGGTGTACCATCGCTCGCTATTCGATCAATTCCTAAATAAGCAATTTCATCACCGGCTTTTGGAAAATCTGTAAATAGTTTACCAATAAAATAAACCGTCTTATCTTTCATTAATTCATAAGCCTTACTATTTTCCAGTCTGTTATTCGCTGCAGCGTACATAATACAAAAACTGTCCACAATATCTTTCAAAGGCATTAATTCTTCTTTGCTGACTATAATTTCGTCGGGAGCAAGTCCACCAAGGATTAAATTTTTATAATGAGGTTGCTGGATGATATTATCTAAAGCCATTCCTAATGGTAGTTGGACAGCTTGATAGCCTAATGGTTCGAGCTCTTGCTTTTTCTGGTCAAGGTGTCCTTGTGTAATACTGACATTCAAATCATAAGGACTGGAAGGTTGTTGCTTGCTAAAAAAAGCCACTACTATACGATCTAACTGTTCAAATAGACCAAGATTTTCAACTGGAATTTTCATCATTGAATATGATCCCCTTTTTTGTTAAGATTTCCTCTATATTCTACTCTCATTATTTTTGAATATCAATTAAAGAGGCCGTGTCATGAACTAACTTTTGATGAAAAATCTTAAACATTTTTGTTTGAACGAATCTTTCTTCATCAGCCTCTACCTCATGAATAGCTATAAAAGATAATCTAGAAGATCCTACCATTCTTCAACCATGGATTAGTTGAGCCTTATCACTTCGTCAGCTTGTTCCCAAATCACTGGATTATGGGTTGCAATAATGATTAAACGATCTTGCCTCTTTAACGTCAAGAGCAAGTCCATCACCTCTTGAGAGGTTTCTGGATCAAGTGCTGCAGTTAGTTCATCCGCTAAAATCAAAGGTGGATCCTTTAAAATAACTTTAGCCAATGCAACACGTTGTGCCTCGCCACCAGATAATTCATAAATCTTTTGATCCAGAGAAAGGTAAGCCAGTCCTACTTTTTTGAGTACTTCTTCTTCTTGCTGCTTCTTCTCTTTTTTCGTTAATTTTTGCCCAATCAATCCCAAATCTAAATTTTTAGCGATGGTCTCGTTTTCAAGTAGGCCAAAATTTTGAAAAAGATAGCCTAATTCATGCTTAAAAAAGTGATGCTGTTTGATTTGTTTCAGTTCCTGCCCTTGATAGCTTATACTCCCCTTTTCATAAGGCTCTAACTTCGCCAAGATATTAAGCAAGGTTGTTTTACCACACCCGCTATTTCCGATCAGAGCATAAACTTTCCCAGCTGTAAACTGCAAGCTCAAATCTTGAAAGACCGTTCGTTGGCCAAATGATTTGGTTAAATGTTCTACGCTAATCATATTAGGCTCCTTTCAGTACAGTGGCTAACAAGTGGTCTTCTTTATGAGACCGGTACAGGAGAATGAACCAAGCATTAGTAATAAATAGAAAGAGAGTGGCAAGAGCAATCCACCATTCTTGAGTGAGAAGGAATGTCAGGAGGCTTCCTAATAGTAAGAGGATACTTTCTGAAAGCAAAATCATTTGGTGAATGTTTACAAATCCTAGACCTGCAATCTTCTTCAAGAAGATTGGTCTTCTAAACTCTTCAAAATAGAGGAAATTCATGGTGTTAAAGAGTAGTATGGAAGTAGCTATTGCAAAGATTCCTCCTGCAATGATAATGAGATTCTCTAATTGAATGGATTGGATCATCTGCTGGTATACAGACGCCGCATAATCATATTGACTAACATTTTTTTCAAGATCATACTCAGCAACGAGCTTCTTACTATTCTCAAGTCAATTAAAATAAAGGTAGGAATTTAGTTGGGTGAAATAAGGATTCTCGTAGCCTCCAAAACTTTCAGGTTGAACAATCACTAAAACCGGATCGGTAAAGAATTGCTTATAGCTGATTGGTGTATTGTTGTAGATAAATCGTTTTTGGTTGTTAGGAAGATAGGTTACCCGTGCTTTCATCGATAAAGCGATGTTCCCTTGATCATCTCGAGGAGATAGATAATCTTCATATCGTTTGATCATCTCCTCTTCACGACTTTTTAGTTTTTCCGGAAGTAAGAGACCAAATTCTCCTGCTTGTAAATGATTTAAGTGTTCTTTTCCTTCAGGAGAAACTGGAACATTCTGAATATCAAGATAATTTGGAGTTACATAGAGAGTTCGTGCAAGAGGATCATAATCTGTAATTGAAAACTCTTTACCTGTACTAGGATCCGTCATAACTCCTTTTGAGCTAAAAGATACGAGATTATGATAAGCTAAAAGACCACCATTTTCAATACCAGACTCGATGAGCTTAGACCATTTCTTACCATTTTCCTTCATAGTCTCTTTGCTGGTAATCTGATAGAAATATTCTCGATTTGTACTAATTTGAACCCAATTTGATTGTTTAGACCAAGCCTCACTTCCCTCTTGGTAAGTTTGCCAGACGGATCCATAAATACTGATTCGATGAACTGCAAGACCAATTAGTGTGACAGCAAGAAATTGACAAATAAAGAGGAAGAGCAAAATGCGCTTTAATGGAACTTTCCCTTTTAGAAGGGTGACTAAATGCATTGTTTGAATACTATATGCAAAGAGGAAGGATAAGATAGCAGATAAAATAAGTAACATCCCATTGTAAATAATACTACTCGAAATGATGACGGAATAGGTAAAAGGTGTTAATTGAAAGGAATAAATCAGAACCGCACCCATTATACTTGTGGCAATACATCCAAAAAGCAACTCTATACTATCATCTTTTAAAGAATGTCCGAAAAGCTGCAAGCGTCTCATTCCTGAGATATATCGAATCCCAGCGCTTCTCATTTCAAGTGTTTTCTGGATAATCGTCAAAGCGCTAAAACTAATGATAAAAATAACCAAGGCAAGTGATTGTGAACCTGAGCCAAAAAAGGCAATAAAGGTCTGCAGAGGATTTGGTTTCTCTATAAAAGTTTGTGAGAAACCAAGAGTATGAAGCGTTTGATCCAGCTTTTCAGTTTCTAAATCACCTGTTAATACATAATAATTCACTACCAGGCTTTCATTGGCAGCCAGTTCTTTCTTCTCTCTTTTAATTCCAGAAGGAAGTTTTCCCTCTCCGTAGATATCATAGGTGAAAACAACCTGCCCTTTAGAATCTGTTCTTTGTATCTGACGAGCAATTATACTATGATTTTCCCTTGCCAAGAGATCTAAAGAGGTAGATAAGTCTTCATATTTGACGCTCTTTTCTTGTCTCAGCACACCTACTACCGGAAGACTGCGGTGGATAACCGTATTTGGAGAAATAAAGGCAATCCAAATCAAAAAGCTAGAGATGAAAAGGTTTGATAAAATAATAAAGACACGTTTCATATCATCACACTTTCTAAAGCAGAAAAGGAAAGTAATACCTAGCTAGTCAATTAATTTCGTCGTTTAGTGGTTACTGAGTATTAAAAAATCATATTTATATTTTTGTAATCGAATACATTTTTCCACCTTTACTATACTACAAAATCCTTAGTAAAACAATAATTTCTATGTGAAACTAGTTTCAAAAAAGAGACCCGCTTCTGCGAATCTCTTACGACTTTATTCCACCACTGCTTCAGCAATTTCTTCTGCAGTGATACCTGCAAAGTAACGGCCTAGATTAATGGTTTGAAGGGCTTTGAGGACGTCTTCACGTTCGTATTTAACGCCACGAAGAACATCTTCTACTGCTGCAACATCTTCGATACCAAAGAAGTCACCGTAAATCTTGATATCTTGAATTTTTGATTCAATGACATTAGCGAAGATTTCCACTTTACCGCTAGGGAATTTAGTACCACGACGTACATTGTATTCAGGAGACTTTCCATAGTTCCAATCCCAGGTACCGAACTTAGTTTCCTTGATTCGATTAATTTCAGCCAATTCTTCATCCGAGAAGACATATTCTGTCATCTCAGGGTATTCTTTCTTCATGTAGTCCAAAAGTAGGTCACGGAACTCTTCCACCGTGATTTTTTCTGGCAACTCATCGATGATATTGGTCACACGAGCACGGACTGATTTAACCCCTTTGGACTCAAACTTGTCTTTAGATACCTTGAGAGCATTGGCAAGGACTGACAAATCAACGTCAAAAAGAAGGCAACCATGGTGCATAATCCGACCATTGATGTAAGCTTGGGCATTTCCACAGAATTTCTTGCCATCAATCTCTAAGTCGTTACGACCCGTGAATTCAGCCTTCACTCCAAGCTGAGCCAAGGTGTTGATCACAGGAGTTGAGAAGCTCTTGAAGTCAAAGGCCTTGTTTTCATCTTCTTTTGAAATGATGGTGTAGTTGAGGTTGTTCAAATCGTGATAAACAGCCCCACCACCACTGATTCGGCGAACCACTTCAATCCCATGCTCCCGAACGTAGTCACGGTTGATTTCTTCGATAGTATTTTGGTGGCGACCAACAATGATAGAAGGTTTGTTAATCCAAAGAAGGAAGATTTGATCTTCATCCAAGAGGTGCTTAAAAGCATACTCTTCTAAAGCAATATTAAAAGCAGTATCATTTGAATAATTAATAATGTATTTCATAGTAATTCCAAAAATTCGTTTTATAAATCCTACTCATAGTAAGATAAGCATTAGACAGAAATACTTGAATTTCACTTGAATTTTCTGAAGTAGTAAAAAGAAATGTAACGATAACTCGTTACATTTCTCGGAAAAATTGAGACAGGTAGCTCAATTTTTAGGCATGGAACTCTAAGAGAGGTCGCTGCCGTCCGTACTACTTTAAGAAAATTTAGTTGAAAGAATAGTATTATTTCTTCTTAGGTGAGTGAACTGCCAAGCCAAGTACATCCGCAAAAGCTTCGTACATCACTTCTGAGAAGGTTGGGTGACCATGGATAGTCTTGAGCATTTCTTCTACAGTGATTTCCATCTCAATGATAGTAGAAGCTTCGTTGATCAATTCAGCTGCTGCTGGACCAATGATGTGAACTCCAAGAACTTCACCGTATTTCTTGTCTGCAATGACCTTAACAAAACCTTGAGCTGCATCTGATGCAATGGCACGACCGTTAGCTGCAAAGTTGAATTTACCAATTTGGACATCGTATTTTTCACGAGCTTGTTCTTCTGTCAAACCAACTGCTGCTACTTCTGGAAGTGTGTAGATGGCTGCAGGAGTCAAGTTCAATTTAGCAACGGCATGGTTCCCTTTAAGAGCATTTTCAGCTGCTACTTCACCCATACGGAAAGCAGCGTGAGCCAACATCTTCGTACCGTTGATGTCACCTGGCGCATAGATACCTGGAACAGATGTTTCCATGTATTCATTGACCTTGATCCGACCACGGTCTAATTCAAACTCAACGTCACCGATTCCTTCAAGATCTGGAACACGACCGATTGAAAGAAGAGCTTTATTAGCGATGATATCGTCTTTGCCTTCAACCTTGATACGAAGTTTGCCATCTTCTTCAATGATTTCTTGCAGTTTGGTATCAGTCAAGATGGTCATTCCCTTGCGTTCAAGGATCAAGCGAAGATTTTTAGATACTTCCGCATCCATAGCTGGCACGATGCGGTCCATCATTTCGATAACCGTAACTTTAGAACCAAAGGTCATAAAGGCTTGACCAAGCTCGATACCGACAACTCCACCACCGATAATCACAAGGCTTTCTGGGACTTCGTTCATATCCAGGATATCGTCACTAGTCATCACAAGTGATGATTCCATACCAGGAACGTTAATCTTACTTACTTTTGAGCCACCAGCAAGGATGATTTTCTTAGTTTCAAGTAATTCAGAACCATTGACCAAGACATTCTTATCTTTCGTAATGGTACCGATACCCTTATGAACATCAACTCCATAGCTACGAAGAAGTCCTGCAACCCCGCCAACCAAAGTATTGACGACCTTGTTCTTGGTTTCAAGAACCTTGTCCATATCAACAGTGAAGTTAGGATTTTCAATCACGATTCCACGATTTGCCGCATGGCCGATATTTTCAATGATTTCAGCGTTATGAAGGTAAGTCTTAGTTGGGATACATCCGCGGTTCAAGCAAGTACCACCAAGTTCAGATTTCTCAACAAGAGCAACTTTACCACCCAATTGAGCTGCCTTGATAGCAGATACGTAACCAGCAGGTCCACCACCAATTACAACGATATCGTAAGCATCATCGCTCTTATTGTCATCATTTGAAGCACTTACTGTGGCTGGCGCTGGACTCGCTTCTGGTGCTGCTCCAGCTGTTGGGATGTTTTCCCCTTCTTCACCAAGGTAACCGATTACTTCAGTGACAGGAACAGTCTCGCCGTCCCCTTTCAAGATAGCAATCAAGTAGCCATCTTCTTCAGCTTCCAATTCCATGCTGACTTTATCTGTCATGATTTCAAGGAGAACTTCTCCTTCTTTAACAAATTCGCCGACTTTTTTATTCCACTGAACGATTTGTCCTTCGGTCATATCTACGCCGGCTTTTGGCATAATTACTTCTAAGGCCATTATATTTCCCTCTTTTTCTTGTTTCTATTCTCTCTCGTTGATTAGACCAACATTGAAATCGGGTCTTCAATCAAGGCTTTCAAGTCTTTCATGAATTTGGCACCAGCCATACCATCGACGACTCGGTGGTCAATGGTCAAGCCCAAGCTCATGATTGGACGAATGACGATTTCACCATTCACAACAACTGGTTTTTCAACAGTTGCGCTAACACCAAGGATGGCTGAGTTTGGTTGGTTGATAATCGGTCCAAATGATTGAACACCAAACATTCCCAAGTTACTGATGGTAAAGGTTGAATTTTGCAATTCACTTGGAGCTAATTTACCATCCAAAGTACGTCCGATAACATCCTTAAAGGCTACCACCAATTCTGACAAGGTCATCTTTTCTGCGTTGTAGACAACCGGTGTCATCAGACCATTGTCCATCCCAACCGCCATAGCCAAGTTGACATAGTTGTGAGTGATGATGGTTTTACCATCCTCCGTCAATGACGCATTGATGTATGGGTGTTTCATCAAGGTCTTAACAACTGCAAGAGAAAGCAAATCTGTTACAGTGACTTTCTTACCAGTTGCTTCCATGATTGGATCCAATACCTTCTTACGAAGAGCCAACATTTGAGACATATCGACGTCATAGTTCAATGTAAAGGTTGGTGCAGTCAAGTAAGATTCCACCATCCGTTGTGCAATCACTTTACGCATTGGTGTCATCGGAATCCGTTCGATCTCACCATAAGGTGTCACGTTATCAGGAACTTCTTCCACCTTCTCAATTTGAGCAGGTGACTTAATGGTATCCTTCTCAATATTCTCAGGAAGGAAAGCAAGAACATCCTTCTTCATGATCTTACCACGATGACCAGTTCCTTGGATTTCTTGCCAAGCAATATTGTGTTCTAAAGCAATTCGTTTTGCAAGTGGTGAAATGCGAACCACATTTGTGTCTTTATATGTTTCCACGTCTTCTTTGTGGACACGACCGTTTGCGCCTGAACCAGAAACATCATAGAGGTTGATCCCTAGATCATCCGCTAATTTTCTAGCCGCAGGAGTCGCTCTTAGCTTATCATCAGCCATGACCTCTCCTATTCTATTATAAGATACTAAGGGCGTCAAAAGTCAAAGTGAAAATAGGAAACTTGACGAAGAAACTTTAGTTTCTAGGAAAGTTTGTCTTTTTCACACAGACTTTAGCCCGAGTTCATTTATAAGATATTATGGACGCAGAGAACTTTGCATCATTAGATACAAAGTTTCTTCGTCTGAATTATTTCTAGTTACATAATTTATTTTATGTATCATTCTTTGTTGTAGGTTTTACGAATGGCATCTTTGATACTTTCAACTGTCGGAATCATTGCATTTTCAAGGTTTTGCGCGTAAGGCATTGGTACATCTTCCCCCGCACAACGACGGATTGGGGCATCCAAGTAATCAAATGCTTCTGATTCAGAAATAATAGCTGAAATTTCACCGATATAACCACTTGTTTTGTGAGCGTCATTGACAAGGACTACTTTTCCTGTTTTCTTGACAGAGTTAATGATGATTTCTTTATCAAGCGGAACCAAAGTACGTGGGTCTACTACTTCTACTGAAATGCCTTCTTCAGCTAATTCTTCAGCTGCTTGCATCACGCGACGAAGCATTTTTCCGTAGGTTACGACAGTTACATCAGTTCCTTCTCGTTTGATCTCTCCGACACCAAGTGGAATGGTATAGTCAGGATCTACAGGCACTTCACCTTTTTGGTTGAATTCTGATTTGTATTCAAGAATGATCACTGGGTTGTTGTCACGGATAGAAGACTTGAGAAGTCCTTTCATATCCGCTGGAGTTCCTGGAGCAACAACTTTCAAACCAGGAATATGGGTAAACCATGATTCCAAAGATTGGGAGTGTTGAGCTGCAGATCCAACTCCGTTACCAGCGGCACAGCGGACTGTCATCGGTACTTGCCCTTTTCCACCAAACATGTAACGCGTCTTAGCAGCTTGGTTGACGATAGCATCCATGGCAATCACGGAGAAATCCATGAAGGTCATATCAACGATTGGACGAAGTCCGGTCATGGCTGCACCAGCAGCTGCACCTGAGATAGCAGCCTCAGAAATTGGACAGTCACGGACACGTTCTGGACCGAATTCCTCTAGCATGCCTACGGAAGTTCCGAAGTCTCCACCGAAAACTCCGACATCTTCCCCCATCAACAATACATTTTCGTCGCGACGCATTTCCTCAGACATAGCAAGGATAATGGTATCGCGGAAAGACATTAATTTTGTTTCCATAATTCTCTACTCCCCCTTAGTCTGCGTAAATATCTTCGAAAGCTGATTCAAGTGGAGGGAATGGGCTTTCTTCCGCAAATTTCACTGAAGCTTCAACTGCTTCTTTCACTTCTTCTTGAATCTGATCCAATTCTTCTGCACTCGCAATTTCATTTTCAAGGAGATACTTGCGAAGGTTTTCAATCGGATCTTTCTTCTTCCACTCTTCGACTTCTTCACGGGTCCGGTATTTACCAGGGTCAGATGAAGAGTGTCCAAGCCAACGATAGGTGACACTTTCGATCAAGACAGGACCTTTACCAGAACGGACATGTTCAACAGCTTTTTGGAATCCTTCATAGACATCAATAACGTTGTTTCCATCAGGAATAAACATTCCAGGAATGCCGTAAGCAGCACTACGCTCATGGATGTGCTCCACATTGGTCATTTTCTTGATGTCAGCAGAGATCCCATAACCATTATTAATACAGTAGAAGATCACGGGAAGATTCCAGATTGAAGCCATATTGACCGCTTCGTGGAAGACACCTTCATTGGTTGCGCCATCACCAAAAAAGCAGACAACAATTTTTCCAGTTTTATGCATTTGTTGAGTAAGAGCAGCTCCTACAGCAATTCCCATACCACCACCGACGATACCGTTGGCACCGAGGTTACCGGCATCAAGGTCGGCAATATGCATAGAGCCACCCTTCCCTTTACAAGTACCAGTATACTTGCCAAGGATTTCAGCCATCATTCCATTCAGGTCGATCCCTTTAGCGATCGCTTGTCCGTGACCACGGTGGTTTGAAGTGAGCAGGTCATCCTCGTTCAAAGCTAGCATTGCTCCAACGTTGGCTGCTTCTTCACCAACAGAAAAGTGCGTCATTCCTGGCACTTTCCCTTTTTTTACTAACTGTGCAATTTTTAAGTCCATGCGACGGATTTCTTCCATTTTACGGAACATTTCCAATAAGAGACTTTTATCTAATGTTGCCATTATTTCGCCTTTCTTAGCATTTATTCATTCTCTTTCATTTTATCCAAAATTGAAAGCACTGTCAAAAAAAATGCTCAATTATCTTCACAAATCAAACTCTATAGAACATTGGTGTAATAGAGTTTTTCAACTGTTATATAAAAGATTCACAAAGTCATATATTGAGAAAATATTGATACTTAGGAATAAAAAAACCGATAGGAAAAGACCTATCGGCTCGCTTTTATTCAGCTCGTTGACCAAAGTCACGAATCATTTGTTCCAATTCCTCACGACTTGGAGTTGTTAACATGTAGAGATAGTCCCCTTGAAGCTCCGCAAAAGCTGCAGGCATGATCTTCTTCACTCGGAACTGGTGCTGGTATTTGGCCAAAACTTCTTCTTCTGAGAGAGCATAGCTTACATTAGCTCGACGAGAAGTCGCTAAGCAATAAAGAGGTTCAAATTCAGAAGCTGGGAAAGGTTCTCCTGCTACAATAGCTGCATACCCACGGTACAAGTCGATGGAGTGAGCATAATTGTATACATCGATTGTAAATCCACCTGCAGGTCGGTTATTGTACTCAATCGCAATATAGTCATCCCCATCACGGAAAAACTCAATATGGAAGAACCGCTCCTTCATACCAAAAGCTTTGACAATCGCTTCACCGTACTGACGCAATTTTGGATCCATCTCTTTGAGGACATAATAAGAGTTGTCCATCTTGTAGAGCATCAAGTCAAGTGGTGTATAGGCATAGTCAAAAGTGGTTGAAAAGACAATGTTTCCATCTCGATCCACTAAACCATCAAAGGTACAGATTTCACTAGAAGTAACGAATTTTTCAAAGAAATACTCTGTATGTCCATCCCATTCAGCTTTGAAATGATTCACATCTTCTGGTGTTTCGATTTTAAAGGTCGCTGCCGCTCCTACTCCGTTATCAGGCTTGGCAATCAATGGCAAACCAATCTTCTTCACAGCCTTGTCGATATCTTTTTCCGCTTTGATCACAGCACCAGGAACGACAGGAACTCCTGCTTTCTTGAAGAGTTTTTTCATTTCTGATTTAAACTTGGTTTTCTTTAAATCTTTTGGTTTGGCCCCAAAGACATTGAATTGCTCACGAAGTGCCGCATCCAATTCCAACCAGTATTCATTGTGAGATTCGATGCGATCGATTGGGCCATGTTTATAGAAGAGAAAGGCAGCTGCACGCTTCACTTCGTCCAAGTTTTCCATGTTATCGACACGGAAATACTCAGTCAAACTGTTGCGCAAAGGTTCGTCTAACTGCTCGTAAGGCTCTTGGCCGATCCCCAAGACAGTGATTCCTTTGTTAGCCAACTCAATGGTGAATTGTTGGAAATTTTGTGGATAATAAGGTGAAATAACAAGATAATTCATAGACGTCTCCTCCCTTTTGACTTATAAATACATTTGTCCTAAGAAGTATGGCATTTGCTTCCGCCACCAGTCCCAATCATGGGCTACATCGTGGCCCCACTCAGCAAACCAAGCAGGGATATTTTTGTGATCAAAGGCTTCCTTCAATTTATAGAAGGATGGAAGGCCATCTTGCTCCCATGCCCCAAGACCTGTACAGATAACAATTTCTGCCTGACGGTAACGATCGATAAACCAACCATCATTTTGATGCCAAATATAATCAGACGGAGAGTTTTGGTAAATCGCTTCATCTCCTCCAAACTCACCAACAAAGAAACGAGCATCATAGACACCACTCAAGGCAATGACTTTGTTGAAGACATCTGGGTGTTGCAAGAAGAAATTGAGCGCGTGGTAAGCTCCCATTGAGCAGCCGGTTGTCATCATTGGGTCAAACCAACCTGTTTTGTGCTTGATGAAAGGAATGGCCTCTTCAATAACATAGCGTTCATAGGCACGATGCATCTCTGCACGATCGTGAGGGTTTTTCCAATCACAAAGCCAGCTCTCACTATCGACACTCGAAAGGGTGAAAAATTGAACACGCCCTTCTTCAATAAACTGAGCACAAGCATCAATCATACCGAAGTCATAGTACTCATTATGGCTTCCACCAGATGAAGCGAAGACCACAATAGGAATCCCCGCATGACCATAGCGGTTTAGATACATTTCGCGGTTAAGTTGGCCACTCCAGTGGCTTAAATGTTCAATATTCATAAGTTCCCTCTTTCTCTTTATATATTTACTTTAAGATTATTAATCCCATTTTTCTGCCAAAAAGCGAAGGCATTCTGGTAGATGTTCAGCCCAGGCTTCTTCATGGTGGATCGCCCCAGATTGAATCCGAATGGCGATATTTTCTAAAGCAACTCCTTGTTGAATAACATCATGGTAATAACGAAGAGATGAGTCTATATAGGCTTGCTTGATATTCCCAGCCATTAACGTTTTATCAGTATCATCTGCCTCTTCAGTCCCTACATAGATGTATATACGTTGATCTGGATACAAGTTCTTACGCTCGATATAGCGATCAAAGGCTTCTTGATGCAACCAGTTGGCAGAGGAGAAGACTCCCAGACAACCGATTTGATCTTGGTATTCCAAGCCCAAAAATTGTGTGATGTTACCGCCTAATGAAGATCCAATCATAGCTGTATGTTCTCGATCAGCAAGAGTGCGATATTCTTGATCGATAAAAGGTTTGACCACATCCATGACAAACTCCCCATACTCGACGCCCTTGCCACCAAATTGCATACCAGGAATATTGGATTCCTTGTACTTCCAGGCAGAGTATTCGTTCATCCGTTGCAAGCCATCATTATCAATGGCAACAACAATCATGCGACTAATGTCTGGATTCCGCTTGATGGCTGGAATGACCTTCCAAGAGTGACCTACATAGGCTTCCTTACTATAGAAGACATTCTGTCCATCATGGAAATAAACGACAGGGTAGCGTCGATCAGTATCTGTTTCATAATTTTTAGGTAATAAGACTCGCACACGACGGAGTTTTCCGGTATAAGGCACTTTCAACTCGTGTGTCTTCATCTCTAAATAAAAATAGGATTTATTCATTGTCAGAAAACTCTCTATATTCTAAATTTTTATTTATTATACCATTTTTATAAGAAAAAGTATGGATTTCTCCAAACTTTTTCATTGATTGACTTTATTTTCCAATAAATCTTACCAGATCTTGTAAAGAACGTTCGGCAATTTTCTCGTAACGTTCCTTTTTATCCCGAATGCGTGGGCCATCTAGCTCTTTAATAATTCCAAAGTTGACATTCATGGGCTGGAAATGCTTGCTATCGGCATGGGTAATATAGTGAGCCAGACTTCCGATGGCTGTTGTTTCTGGGAAAATGGCTGCTTCCTCGCCTTTGAAGAGACGTGCCGCATTGATCCCAGCGACCAAGCCTGAGGCAGCTGATTCAACATAGCCCTCTACTCCTGTCATTTGACCTGCAAAGAAGAGGTTTAGTTGTTTCTTAGAACGGTAAGTCTGCTCAAGGAGATTTGGAGAGTCCATGTAAGAATTGCGGTGCATGACTCCATATCTCACAAACTCAGCGTTTTCCAAACCAGGGATCATTTGGAAGACCCGTTTTTGTTCGCCCCATTTGAGATGCGTTTGGAAACCGACGATATTGTAAAGGCTAGCAGCCGCATTGTCTTGGCGTAACTGAACGACTGCGTATGGTGTCTTGAACTCCCCATCCCGAGGCCCTTTGTAGTCATCCGGATACTCGAGTCCAACTGGCTTCATCGGACCATAGAGCATGGTTTTAATACCTCGTTTAGCCATGACTTCAATTGGCATACAACCTTCGAAATACTTTTCTTTTTCAAAAGAGTTAAGCGGGGCTTCTTCCGCATTGATCAAAGCCTCATGAAAATCCATAAACTCTTGTTTGGTCATTGGGCAGTTGAGATAAGCTGCTTCTCCTTTGTCATAACGTGACTTGAGATAAACCTTACTCATATCAACTGTATTGACATCGATGATAGGAGCTGCTGCATCGTAAAAGTAGAAGCCATCTCCTCCGTTAAGCTCATGAATCTTTTCAGCCAAAGCATCACTAGTTAGAGGACCCGTTGCGACCACTGTGATAGCATCCGTCGGTAATTCCGTGATTTCATCGCGAATCACTTCAATCAGAGGGTGTTGGGACACCTTCTCTGTTACCCGCTTAGCAAAGCCTTCGCGATCCACAGCGAGTGCTCCACCAGCCGGCACTCGAGTTGCTTCAGCTGCCTCCAGAATGACAGAACCAAGACGACGCATTTCTTCCTTGAGGAGACCAACAGCATTGGTTAACGAATCCCCACGAAGAGAGTTCGAACAAACTAGCTCAGCAAAGTTGTCTGTTTTGTGTTGCGGAGTGGATTTGACCCCACGCATTTCATAGAGCTTTACAGGAATTCCCTGTTGGGCAATCTGGTAAGCTGCTTCCGAGCCAGCAAGGCCCGCACCGATAACATTGATATAAGATTGAGACATGACACTAATACCTCTTTGGGTGGAACCTAAGTTCATATCAAAACAACTATCTGGACTGTTTGACACCCACAAATCTTTCTAAATTGATACTTGGTCCATTATACCAAAAAGGGCATAAAAAAGACAGGGAGGCTAATCCTTCCTGTCTGGTCTATCGACTGTTAGTTGTTTTCTTATAAACACAACCAGGCTGCTAAGAGGGCAGATAGAATACTGAATAAGGACCCAATCAAGTAATATTCCGCGAAGGCTGGGTTCTCTGAAATTTTATTGTAGCGAGCGATGGATTTGGCTGTAAAGACTAGGCCGATAGAAGCAAATTGTCCATACACGAGACAGGCGCCGATAATCAACCGCTCTAAAAAACCAATCATGGAACCAGCCCCAGTGATGGTATCCATTTTATCCTCCATCGTTGGCTGGTACTTAGCAAAGAGAATTTTAAAGACAATATTGGTCGGTTTTCCCACTAGGAGGACATAAAAAATTAGATTTAAACTGTCCAAAGGCAGATAGGTAGTGCCGTTTTTAGCTCCAAAAAGGACAAGGCAAGTAATGATACCGATATGCAAGAATTGATCCAGCGCAAAAGTCCATGAGGTTGTTAAATTCCATTGTTTTTGCACCCAAGGCTTGCTGTAATCAATCCCTGCATGAGTTAGCAAAATGATCAAGCAAATCCACCATAGGTCCAGGTGACAGAGGGAAACGACGATTAGGGGAAGAGCTACATAGAGAATATGAAGGCCTAGAACCTTCTTATCACGATCCTTGCGATCCGCCATCTTTTGACTTTGAAAATAATAATCCGATAACAAATGACAAATCAACAAAAGAATCAAGTATGGACTCATTACAATACTAGACAATCCGGTCATAAGCCTCTCCTTTCGCTAGAGCTTGTATACTAGTAAGGGCAGCTGCTCTCCCCCGTAGATACACACGAATACTACTACTCTTCAAGCGTTTAGACAGTGCGCTTGGATTGATATCTAGTGATTGAGCTAAGTCTTGCTGACTAAAATTCTCACTGTATACAAATCTCTTAAGAAGATCTAGCAGGATTTCTTCCTGACTGCCACGCCAACCCGAACGAATGGCTTCTCCTGAAGCAATGAGGGCGTTCACCAATAAGTCCTTGCTGTCGTTCCCGCTTGAAAAATAAATCTGGGTATTGCCGTAGTCATTTTTCTGATGAACCAGATTGATGGCCGCGCGTGCGTTCCAATAGGCTGGACCATCTGCCCCAATACTTTGCAAGGGATCAATAGCTGTTACAATCTCTCCAAGTCCGATACCAAAACGTAGTTGAGTCGGGATTAGTTCTGAACGCAGGCTATCGATGATTTGAAAAACTGGAGCATCCACTTTTAAAAGCGCCTGAAACTCATCGCCAAGGGTCAAGGTAAAACAGGATGCCAAATAATCTCCAAATAGTTCATTCATCTTTCGAAGCGCTTTTTCTAACTGTTTTTGCAGGTTGAAACGTTCTTGAACCATTTTAGAATCAATGACATCTGCAATCAAAGCAAGATACATAAGCCCACCTCCTTATGTCTATTATAACGAAAAAAAGTAAAAATGTCTATTATAACAGACATTTAATAAAATTGCCGTTATAATAGACATAGAATCATTCTAAAAACTTATTTCACTTTTTCTTCTTCGTAGTCCCCATTGCTACATACAACTTGCTTCCCGCCACCACGGACTTTCTTTTCAACCAAATACTGACCACATTTTGGACAGTCACGGCCAATTGGCTTGTCCCAAGAAGTGAATTCACATTCTGGATAGCGATTGCATCCATAGAAGATACGGTTCCGTTTGGTTTTACGCTCGATGATTTGGCCCTGATGACAGTTAGGACATTCCACCCCAATTTCTTTGACAATCGCTTGGGTATGGCGACAATCTGGGAAGTTACTACAAGCATAGAACTTACCATAACGTCCTAATTTGATGACCATGGGACTTCCACAAACCTCACAGTCAAAACCAGCCGCCTCATCCTTGATTTGGATTTTCTCCATCTCTTCTTCAGCCTTGGCTACTTCTTTTTTAAAAGGTTGGTAGAAAGAATCGATAACCTTTTGCCACTGCTCTTTCCCAAGTTCGACATCATCTAGTTTCCCTTCCATCTCAGCAGTAAAGGTTACATTGACGATATCTGGGAAGAATTCAACGATCAGTTTATTGACGATTTCCCCTAACTCGGTTGGCTCGAAGCGTTTGGCTACAAGCTTCACGTAATAGCGTTTTTGAATGGTCTCAATCGTTGGTGCATAAGTTGAAGGACGTCCCACTCCATTTTCTTCCAACGTCTTAATCAAGGTCGCTTCAGAATAACGGGCTGGTGGTTGGGTAAAGTGCTGTTCAGGTTTGCTATTGACCTGAGTGACGGTATCCCCTTCTTCCATATCCGGTAACATCTTGTTCTTATCCGAATCATTGTAAATCGCTAAATAACCGTCAAATTTCACCTGACTACCATTCGCTGTATATTGGACCCCATTTTGCCCCAAACGGACATTCATAGTGTCAAATACAGCTGCTGTCATCTGGCTAGCCACAAAACGGTTCCAGATCAAGGTGTAGAGCTTGAGTTGGTCCTTGTCTAGGTACTTAGCAATTTTCTCAGGCGTATTGTAAACACTAGAAGGACGAATAGCTTCATGGGCATCTTGGGCACCAGAAGCATTTTTGACCCGGCTTCCATGCTTGGAATACTTCTCTCCAAATCGATCAACGATAAAGCTAGCTGCTTCATTTTGAGCGACTGGACTAATCCGAGTCGAGTCCGTACGCATATAAGTGATCAAACCTTGAACACCTGATCCAATATTGATTCCTTCATACAACTGCTGAGCCACCATCATGGTCTTACGAGTACGGAAGTTAATCTTATTGGCTGCATCCATCTGCATAGAAGAAGTTGTGTAAGGAAGGGGCGCATTGCGTTTGCGTTCCTTTTTCTCAACTTTTTCAACGATATACTCTTTCCCATCGAGATGCGAAAGAACAGCTTTCACATCCTCCTGGTTTTGAAGTTTCATCTTCTTGCCATTCATTCCATAGAAATTGGCTTGAAACTGCTTGGTTCCCTTTTTAAAGGTTCCATCAATTGTCCAGTATTCTTCTGGTTGGAAGGCATTGATTTCTTCTTCCCGGTCAATGATCAATTTAAGAGCAACTGACTGCACCCGACCAGCAGAAAGCCCCTTTTTCACCTTTTTCCATAGAATTGGTGAAATCGAGTACCCTACAATCCGGTCCAAGACACGGCGTGCTTGTTGAGCATCTACCAGATCCATATCAATCTTACGGGGTTCTTGAAAGGCATTTTTTACCGCATCCTTAGTAATTTCATTGAAAACGACACGGTTCTTATCTTCCTTATCCAACTGAAGAATATGGGCCAAGTGCCAAGAAATAGCTTCTCCTTCACGGTCCGGGTCACTTGCGAGAAAGACTTGTTTGGCCTTTTTAGCCTCTTTTTTCAATTCATTGATCAAAGGACCTTTTCCGCGAATATTAATGTATTCAGGTTCATAATTGTTATCAAAATCAATGGACATGGTAGATTTTTTCAAGTCACGAATATGCCCCACACTGGCCATGACCTTATAATTTCTACCAAGATATTTTTCAATTGTCTTCGCTTTCGCAGGAGACTCCACAATGACTAAATTCTTTTTAGCTGTTGTGGTTTTCTTTTTTGTTTTAGTAGCCACTTTTTTACCTCTATTTTGTAATAAACCTCATAGAGTGTAAACTATTTTTTTCGGGATGTCAACCATGAAGTTCTCCTATAGGAAAACTCATTTTAAAATTCAAACTCATCTAGGACATCTCTTCCACTGGTCACAAGCTTTGCTCCTTCTTGAATGAGGTGATGACAACCGTCAGAACGACCATCCAATATAGAACCTGGAATAGCGAAAACATCACGACCTTCTTCCATGGCACGCTCACAGGTGATCAGACTCCCAGACCGCATCCGCGCTTCTGCCACAATCACCGCTCTGGAAAGGCCAGCAATAATCCGATTACGCTCTGGAAAATGGTGTTTTTGAGGGCCTTGGCCAGGACCGTATTCTGTTAAAACCAAATGGCTCCCACTCATGTAATTCTGCAACTGTTTATTGGATCTAGGATAGAAGACATCTAACCCAGTACCAATCACACCAATTGTTTTTCCTCCATTTCGAATAGCCGCATAATGAGCCGCAGCATCTATCCCCTTGGCTAATCCACTCACCACAATCAATTCGTTGTTTAACTCGTTAATAATTTTTTCGACAGATTGAATCCCTGTGCGGCTGCAGGATCGACTCCCCACGACTGCTATTTTTGGATGTTTAAGAAGGTCAATGTTACCTGAGTAAAACAACAAAACAGGTGGATTATGCATCCAAAGAAGTTCTTCAGGATATTCTGGATCCATAATGGATATCGAATCAAACTCCTTGAACTCTTCCCTCAAGACCTTGTCATCAATCCGAATATATCGTTCCATAAAAAGTGTTTGATTGCGACATCCTGCAATTTCTGCCATTAATTCTAAAGAAGGCCATTCCCCATTCATTTCCCAGTAATTGACAATGCTAAAAACCTGTAGATTAGACAGGCCAGCAACCTTTAATTTATAAAGTTCATATTTGTTCATTCGTAAACCTCATTTTCTACTATCTATTTATAATATTCGTAAAAGAAAACAAAAAAAGCTCTAAAAATAGAACTTTTTAATGATTTTCTACAATATTAAAATGACAAACGGCCCCCAAAAGGTTACTTGAGTTGTGGTAACGAGCTGCTTGAATCTCTAGTAAAGAAAATCGTTGCTCACTACTTTCCTCAAACAACAATTTATACTGATGGTTGATTTCTTCTAAAAGAAGGTCTTGGCTACTAATTCCTCCACCAATCGTCACTTTTTCAAGCCGAACAAGTGACTGAAGATTATAGATCAGGATTGCAATTTCCCGACAATAAGAAATAAATAAGTCTTGTAACTCCCCATGATAACCAGCGTGAAGGGCTTCAAAAACCTGGATGCCATCCTCTTCCGGCAGTTGCAAGAGCTGGCTGGCTTGGTCTACAAAGTTGACAGCTGAGCCTAAATTTTGAACCAAACTGGAAATCCCATGCTTCAAAATCTCTCTCTGAAATTGTTTTTGTTCTGGAGTTGTTGGTGGCTCCTCTGGATTCGGCCAACGAAGATAATCCTTGAGATGCAAAGTAGAAATTAAAGAACCATTGGAAGTCAAGGCTAATCCTACGCCAGTTCCCAATACAAAGGTTGCACCACAGTAACAATCTTGGAGGTTTCCAATTCGAGCTTCTGCCAAACCCGCAGCATCTCCGTCGTTGAGGACGGTCACAGGAACTTGAAACATCTTATTTAAACGAGAAGCTAAAGGAATATTCCTCAAATAAGGAATTAGGCCACCTTTAAAGACAAAACCAAGTCGACTATTGATTTCACCTGGACATGAGATGGCAATCCCTGTAATTTGATTCTGGAACGAGCAAATCACGCGCTCGAGGGCTTCCCAGAAGTCCTCAATACTATCTGGTGTCGGGACTTTAGAGGAATCGCTCACTTGATAGGCTTCATCGACTAAGCCATATTTAATAAAGGTTCCTCCGATATCAAAGGCTAAGAGCATTTTCTTCTCCTCCTAGTCAACAGCAGTCATGGACTTAATGGGTTCGAAGCTTCGACGATGAATTGGACTAACCCCTTGTTTTTCCAATCCTTCAAGATGCTTGGTGGTCCCATAGCCCGCATTCTGTGCAAAATCATAACCTGGATACTCTTGGTCATATGTCGCCATCATCTGATCCCGTGTCACCTTAGCCACTATAGAAGCTGCCGCGATAGACAAGGAATTAGCATCTCCCTTGATGATGGAGGTCTGAGAAATAGGAAGATCCAATTTCATGGCATCGATCAAGAGATGTTGAGGCTGTGGCTCCAATTCGTGAATAGCCTCTAGCATAGCTAATTTCGTCGCTTCATAGATGTTTACCTGATCAATAACATGATTGTCTTTTACCCCAATCCCAACCGAAATAGCCTGATCCAAAACCGCTTGGTAAATAGCTTGGTGCTTAGATTTAGGAATTTTCTTGCTATCGTTTAAACCTGGAATTTTACAATTTTTAGGCAAAATAACAGCTGCGGCGACGACAGGCCCAGCTAAAGGGCCTCGTCCCACTTCATCCACTCCTGCAATGAGCTGAATCCCTTGGGCATATAATTCTTTTTCATAGGTGAGCATTTTTTCTAAACGCAGGTCTTCGTCTACTTGTTTTTGGAGTTCACGTTTTCGTTTGTTGATGGCCGACTGAACGCCCGCTCGAGCATCATAGATTAACTCTTCAAACAAGGGATGATCCAGCCTATCAATCGTTGCCAAACGATCTTTGACTTCTTTAATCGTTGGCATCCACTTCACCTACACGATCAAGGGTATAGCGACCCAAACGACCATCTCGTACATCCTTGACGAACAAGCTGTAAAAGCGATCGTAATCATCTCGGAAGCCTAAGCGTTGGGTCATCTCCATGATGATTTCCGGTGCTTCCTGCTCCAAATTCATTTGCTTATAGCGTTCTTGCAACTCTTTTGGGTAGTAGGATTTAAAATACTCCAGACCAAAAATGGTCACCTCATCCATAGGCAATAACTGATCCTTAATGGCACCCGTTAAAGCTAATTTTAGAGCTACATCTTCATCTTCAAATTTTGGCCAAAGAATCCCTGGGGTATCCAAGATTTCGAGGTCCTTATTGGTTTTCAACCACTGTTGTCCCTTGGTTACACCTGGTTTATTTCCAACTACGGCAATCTTTTTCCCTGCTAAACGATTCATCAGCGTTGATTTCCCAGCGTTGGGAATCCCAATAATCATGGTCCGAAGAGTTTCAATCTGAATCCCTCGCTCCTTTTGGCGAGCAATTTTATCTGCCATTAAGCTCTTAGCAGCATCTGTTACTTTTTTGACTGTCGACTGCTCTTTGGAGTTGATGGCCAGGGTTTTGATTCCTTGAGATTCGAAATACTCCTGCCATTCTTTTGTTGCGACAGGATCAGCCAAGTCAACCTTGTTCAAAATCATCAATTTAGGCTTGTCACCAACAATTTTTGTTAACATGGGATTTTGACTGGATAGTGGCAAACGAGCGTCCACCAGAACAGTCACAAAATCCACGAATTTTAAATTTTCCTGTACTTGTCTTCTAGCTTTGGACATATGTCCAGGAAACCATTGAATAATCGCCATGAAATGAAATCCTTTCAAAATTCAATCATATCTATTATACCATGAAATACGGTATTTCTTTTATAAAACTGCTTCCCATTTTTACAAACAAAAACGAAGCTACATCTGTAACTTCGTTTCTTATTTTAGCGAATTTGCTCAAAATGCAAGTGAACAGCGATGTGATCTCCATAACCACTCCGTTCCAAATCACGTTGCAAGCGATAAGAAATATAGTGTTCAGCAATGGTAATATAACCAGCGCCAAGTAAGCGGTGTTCAACCATTGACTGGATCATGCTGATAGTCGCACGTTCTACTTTAGCTTCTTCCAGATCCATCACAACTTTCTTGGTCACTTGCGCCAAGTTTTGGCGAAGATCATCCGTTAAGACATAGACTGTTTGAGCCGCTTTTAAAACAGCTTGGTAGATTTTATCTGGATCAAATTCTACTACTTCACCACTACGTTTAATGACTTCCATCTTTTTCTCCTTGGTCTTCAATATACTTCTATTATCTTAATAAATAGGAGATTTGTCAAGAATCTAAAATATCAATAATCCGGACGAAGAACTCCCGTGATGATTTCTTTCGATGCGTGGTAATCCCCATCCACTACAACCTTGATGATGCGTTTCGCTTCCTCAGCAGGGGCTGGAACTAATGGTAAACGAGTAGGCCCTGCTTCAAAGCCCATATAGTTCAAGACTGCTTTAACTGGTGCTGGACTTGGATAAGAAAAGAGAGCATTAACTTTAGGGATAAATTGGCGCTGAATAGCCGCTGCCTTTTTAATATCATTGTGCTCAATCGCTTGGAACATTTCGTGCATTTCATCCCCATTGGTATGGGAAGCTACTGAAATGACACCGTCTGCCCCTAAGTTCATGGCGTGGAAAGCATCTCCATCCTCTCCCGTATAAATGAGGAACTCTTCTGGCTTATGCTCAATTAAATAAGCCATATTGGCAAGAGTCGTACATTCTTTGACCCCGATGATATTTGGATGTTCGGCCAAACGGAGCATGGTTTCTGGTGTCATTTCTACAACCACGCGCCCTGGGATGTTATAGATAATAATTGGCAAGTTAGAAGCGTCTGCAATAGCTTTAAAATGCTGATACATTCCTTCTTGAGAAGGTTTGTTGTAGTAAGGGACGATAGCTAACCCAGCAGCAAAACCTCCAAACTGATCTACTTCCTTTACAAACTCAATAGAATCTCGGGTTTCATTGGTCCCGACACCAGCAATCAAAGGAACCCGTCCGTTCACCACCTTTTGAACCGCTGCAAAGAGTTCTAATTCTTCATCGTGTGTCAGTGTCGGACTTTCGGCCGTGGTACCAGCTAAAAGAATTCCGTCCGTATGGTGAGCTAAGAGGTGCTCAATCAAAGGAGGAATAGCTTCAAAGTTGATCGAGCCATCTTCGTGAAAAGGGGTGATAAAGGCGGTAATCATTTTACAATCTTTTAAATCTTGATAAGACATAGATCCTCCTTCTTGATTCAATCATAGGGAAGAGGGACAGCACCAAAAGTTGGTCACTGTCCCCATTACGATTTATTCAGTTATAGAATCATTTCAATTCAAACTTCAAGTCAGCTGTTGGGCGCACCAATCCACGCTCATGAAGAGTTTCTGCGATTTGGACAGAGTTCCAGGCTGCTCCTTTAAGAAGGTTATCAGAAACTACCCACATATGGATCCCTTTTTCAGCATCCAAGTCTTTACGGATACGACCAACAAAGGTATCACGAGAACCAACAGCATTAATAGCTTGTGGGTATACTTGATGAGCAACATCATCTTCCAGTACTGCACCTGGGAAGGCTGCGATGGCAGCTTTTACTTCTTCAATCGGGGCTACTTCTTTGGTCTCAATGTAAACTGACTCTGAGTGAGCTGACAAGACCGGAATACGCACACACGTTGCTGAAACTGCAATGCTATCATCTTCCATGATTTTCTTGGTTTCGTTTGTCATCTTCATTTCTTCATACGTGTAGTCATTATCAGTGAAGACGTCAATTTGAGGAAGAGCATTAAATGCGATTGGATAATGTTTCTTATCGCCACCTGATGGTAAGATTTCTGCATGCAAATCACGCGGATCCACTCCATCATTCAAAACTTCTCGAAGTTCACGTTGTGTTTCAAGAATAGCACCCATACCTGCACCAGAGACAGCTTGGTAAGTCGATACGATGATACGATCCAAGCCCCATTTTTGACGAACTGGCTCTAGTGCCACCATCATTTGGATTGTTGAACAGTTAGGGCAAGCAATAATCCCATTGTGAGCATCAAGGGCATGAGCATTCACCTCTGGAACAACCAATGGCACATCTGGGTTTTGACGGAAGTAAGACGTATTGTCGACCACGACAGCTCCTGCTTTCACAGCATATGGTGCGTATTTTGCAGAAGTTGAACCACCAGCAGAGAAGAGAGCGATATCTACGCCTTCAAAAGCGTTCTCCGTTGTTTCTTCAATCGTAATGTCTAGATCCTTAAATTTCAATACCTTACCAGCTGAACGAGCAGACGCCAAGTAGCGAATTTTATCGATTGGAAGTGTCGATTCTTCCAACATCTTGATCATTTGAGCACCAACGGCACCTGTCGCACCGACAACAGCAACTGTATATCCCATAATAAAACCTCTTTCGGAATTTTCTAAAAATTTGTGAATTTCATCTATTATACTATTTTTCCCAGTAAATGAAAAGCGTATTTTCCATTTCTAAAAACAAAAATCCCGATCTAAGACCGGGATCGTTTCTAAAGATATGAAAGCTTTTAATAAAAATTAATGGATCTCATAATCCAAATCACTCAAGTCCTTCTTCCCTTGCGTGTCTTCCAATAAAAATGGAACTTGTGACAAGCCTTTGATCCCTGCAACAACAGATGTTGGGAAGGTTACAATGGCTTGGTTGATTTGACTAATGTTGCTATTGACAATGCGTTTAGACGCTGCCAAATCTTCATTTTCGTCAGCAATTTCTTTTTGCAAGGCCAAGAATTGGTTAGAAGACAAGAGCTCTGGATAATTCTCACCCACTGCTCGGATTTGTGCCAAAACATCATTTTGATTGGCAATAACTTGGTTGGATTCTTGAATAGAAGCACCTTGGCGAAGTGCTACCAATTCGCTAAAGACTTTCTCCTCATGTTTGGCATAAGCCTTAGCAGCCTTCAACATTTCCGAAATGGTTTCGTAGCGTTTCACCAGAGTGATATCGACCGTTCTTTTAGATTCTTCAATCATGACCTGATAACGGTTCAAACGGTTGCTTTCTCCGATAAACCACAAGAAAATGACAAGAGCAAATACAACAAGGGCAATCATTAAACCTGACATAGTTATTCTCCTTTAAATATATTGGTTAATTCATCAATGAGATCAATCTCCCTACAGAGTTTTTGATACTCTGCAGCAATCGAAAGACTTTCGATTGCGTCTTTTCTATTTGGGGTTGGGAAAAGGTAGCGATCAGTATATAAGGAAATGTAGAGTGTGTCTTGTACTAAATACACACACATAGCATTCTGAGAAATTTGCTGATCAAACCATTCTAGGATCTTAGGTTTTAAGAATTTTCGTGCAGCCAGTTCATCAGTACAATAGATATTGTAGTTTTCATTGTTTTGGATATCTTCTGTTTCAATTTGGACTTCATTAGGTCCAGAACCCGGATAGTCTCCTTTTAGTTCTCTTTTTAAAAACAAAGATTTCTTGGTCGGAATAACTCTTAAGTGTCCTGGAAATGAAACTGGAGATTTTAAAGAGAAAATCTGACCTGCGAAATCCTCAACTTCCTCTCTGACCGTATGAGTTTCCCCGTTAGAGTCTCTCTTGGTTCGCGTCTCAATGTGGTAAGCATAGAGATTGGCTACTACGAGATTCTTTTCATCATGAAAGGACAGTTGATTAAAGAGATTAAACTTAGTCGATCTCGGACTAAAGACCTGCAAGACATTCATAGGGTAGTTAGCTGTCAAAGTTAGCTCAGCTTGAGGAAAAACTTCTTTCAAAATAGGACAAAGAAAATCTGTAATATAAATCTCGTCATTGGATCGAACCTGACCTCTGAATAAAGACTTTCTTTTTTGGTAGGCTGGTAAATAATAGAACACCCCTGCAAGAAGAATGATAACAAAGGCTCGCAATCCAAAAAGTGGGAAAGATAGTATAGCTAAAATAATACCAAGCATAGTAGCGTTTCTCCAATGAAGGTTATTCTTCATTTGTTCCTTCATGATGAACAACTTAGCCTGATATTGTTCTAATCTCTCCAGTTCACTGATACGTTGGAAAGTTTCTTGTGACCACTTGTTGTTTGGACTGTTTTGATCATACACTATAACCATCTCCTTTCAAACACAAATGAATACATCTATTTCCATCATTATACCACCAGCAACCACAAGAGGCAAACAAATATATGTATTTGATAGCAGTGAATTTCTACAAAAAAATCCCCTACCAAATGGTAAGGGATTCGAGGCATCTTTCGATGAGAACAGCCGGTTCACACAACTGTTCAAGGTCCGCTCCTGCGTTACAATTAAATGTAGACCTCCTCAGCGCAAAAGGCTCCTAAGAGCCAATCGACTCATCGCATGAAACTAGTCTACCACGACATTGCATAAGCTGTCAAGAGGCTCGTTTTAGAATTCCTCTCAAAAAGCTTAAGAGAAATAGAGGAAAGCCACGATTCATCTGCATTATTACATTAGGGATTTCACAGGCCCTTCGATTGTCTTTTGCATCCAGACAATATCATGCCATTGATCAAATTTATAGCCAATTCTAGGAAAATGAGCAACTTTCACATAGCCTCGTTTTTCATGCAGGGCAATACTAGCTGGATTTGGCAAGGCGATGCAAGCTAAGAAGCGTAAATAGCCACGCGCTTCCAGCTCCCTCTCTAAGGCCTCATACAAACGAGAACCCAGTCCTTGCCCAAGATAATGTTCGTTCACATAGACTGATACTTCTACAGCCCAGTCATAGGCTGATCGGTCATAATAGGTTGAAGCATAGGCATAAGCAAGTACTTGACCATTTTCTTCAGCTACTAAGTAGGGAAAACGTTGAAGGGTCTTTTCGATACGCCCTTCAAATTCCTCCGTCGTCGGAACATCATATTCAAAAGTGATGGCTGTTTTCTTAACATAAGGGGCATAAATTCTGACAAGTTCAGGAGCATCCGCTAAGGTGACTGGTCGTATCTTCAACATAGTCTTCTCGCTTTCTATCTCTCTATTATACCTCGAAAATATAAAAATGAGAGTGGGACAGAAATCGGTAATTCGTTAGAATTCGATTTCGTCGTCCCACCTCCGCACAGTTGAGTAGGGCTGTAATAGCTGATGTAATCAGCGTAGTAGAGCCCACTCAACCACTGCGTCTTGCTCGACAATCCAAAGACAATTGAGAGGCTAGGACTTTTGTCCCACTCTCATATACTTTTATTAGAATAAGCCCAAGGCTGTCCCATCTTCTGCCACATCCATGTTCAAAGCAGCAGGACGTTTTGGTAGTCCAGGCATGGTCATCACTTCACCAGTTAGAGCAACGACGAAGCCTGCACCAGTCTTAGGCACCAATTCGCGAATAGTAATGTCAAATCCAGAAGGTGCCCCAAGGAGACTTGGATCATCTGAAAAACTATATTGTGTCTTGGCCATACAAACGGGCAACTTATCCCAGCCATTTTTTACAATCTGAGCAATCTGAGTTTTGGCTTTTTTCTCAAAGACAACATTGTCTGCCCGGTAAATTTCCTGGGCAATCTTGGTAATTTTTTCTTCAATAGAAAGATCATTATCATAAAGACGAGTGTAGCTAGCTGTACTTGTTTCAAGGGTCGCCACCACGGTTTCTGCTAGGGCTACTCCTCCATCAGCTCCATCAGCCCAAACGCTAGCCAATTCAACAGGAACTTGAATAGAAGCACAAAGTTCTTTAAGAGTTGCAATTTCAGCTTCTGTATCCGTTACAAATTCATTAATGGCAACCACTACAGGAACACCGAATTTGCGCATATTTTCAACATGGCGTTCCAAGTTAGAAAAACCTGAACGAACAGCCTCAACGTTTTCCTCAGAAAGAGCATCTTTGGCAACTCCACCATTCATCTTCAAAGCTCGAATCGTTGCAACAATCACAACAGCAGATGGACTGGCTGGGAGATTTGGTGTTTTGATATCCAAGAATTTTTCAGCTCCCAAATCAGCCCCAAAGCCTGCCTCTGTCACTACGTAATCGGCTAAACGAAGAGCAGTTGAGGTAGCCAAAACAGAGTTACATCCATGGGCAATATTTGCAAAAGGTCCACCATGAACGAAGGCTGGAGTTCCATAGATGGTTTGAACCAAGTTTGGCTTGATGGCATCTTTCAGGATTAAAGCAAGAGCCCCTTCTACTTCTAAATCGCGGACATAAACTGGACTACGATCATAGCGGTAGCCGATGACAATATTAGCCAAACGGCGTTTCAAGTCTTCAATATCTGTCGCCAAACAAAGGATGGCCATAATCTCAGAAGCAACGGTGATATCAAACCCGTCTTCACGAGGAATCCCATTGAGCGGTCCACCGAGACCGACCGATACGTGACGCAAAGCACGGTCATTCAAGTCCACTACCCGTTTCCAGATAATCCGACGTTGGTCAATGCCTAGCTCATTTCCTTGATGCAAATGATTGTCGATCAAAGCTGAAAGTGCATTATTTGCTGTTGTAATGGCATGCATGTCACCCGTGAAATGAAGGTTGATGTCTTCCATTGGTAGAACTTGGGCATAGCCTCCACCAGCTGCGCCACCTTTAATCCCCATAACAGGACCTAAAGAAGGTTCGCGAATGGCAATCATGGTTTGTTTGCCAATTTTATTTAAGGCATCTGCCAAACCAATGGTGATGGTAGACTTTCCTTCCCCTGCTGGAGTCGGGTTAATCGCTGTTACCAAGATGAGTTTCCCTGGTTCTTCCTTCTGAACGGCTTGAATCTTATCAAAGGTTAATTTTGCCTTGTACTTTCCATAGAGTTCTAAGTCATCGAAATGAATCCCCAATTTTTCTACCACATCTGTGATTGGTTTCAATTCAATACTTTGTGCAATCTCGATATCTGTCTTCATCTTAATCTCCTCACTATTTAATAATCCTATTATACAGAAATTTCACAAGGATATATATTTTAAATGTCAAACTTTCCCCGTTCGTTCGGTATTTGCCTTTAAAATGAACCTTTTCGGCCTTTATTCTAATTTCTTATAGCCCTCTATACGAAATAACTATGAGTCCCCAATTCCTCTCCCATTACTTCCGTTTCGCCTAAAAAACAGACGCAAGACCCATGTTCTTGGCTTTACTAAAATATAAAATTCTTGTAAAATAAGCCTATGAATATTTTGATTACTTCTGGTGGAACGAGTGAAAAAATTGATCAGGTTCGTTCGATTACCAACCATTCCACTGGTCAACTTGGAAAAATCATTTCCGAAAAATTTTTAGAGGCAGGATTTTCTGTGACTCTGGTGACCACCCCAACCGCGGTTCAGCCGAAAGCTCATCCTTTTTTAACAAAAGTGTTCATCAACAATGTCGCTGAACTTCAAACAGTCCTTGAGAAAGAAACTCCAACTCATCAGGTCCTTATTCATTCCATGGCTGTCTCCGACTACAGTCCAGTCTATATGACAGGTTTTCATGCTGTAAAAGAAGCTACTAATTTAGAGCAATTTCTCCATCAAACCAATCAGGAATCGAAGATTTCATCGGAGGAAGATTATCAAGTTCTCTTTTTGAAGAAAAATCCTAAGTTGATTTCCTTGGTGAAAGCCTGGAATCCAGACATTCGTTTAATTGGATTTAAACTTCTGGTTGATGTATCCCAGGATCAACTGCTATTAGTTGCTCGTGCTAGCCTCAAAAAAAATCAGGCAGAAATGATTGTCGCCAATGACTTGAGCGAAATTCAAGACGGGAAGCATCGAGCATACTTAGTTACTAAAGATGCTACTCGAATAGCCAAAACGAAATTGGATATTGCTCAAAAAATCTTCCATCACATTACAAATAAAGGATAAAACCTATGGCCAATATTCTACTAGCTGTTACAGGAAGTATTTCTGCATATAAGGCAGCGGATATCACCAGTCAATTGACCAAGCTCGGTCATCAGGTGAAGGTAATCATGACTCCTGCAGCTACAGCTTTTATCACTCCCCTAACCCTTCAGGTCCTTTCAAAAAATCCAGTCGGTCTAGATGTCATGATTGAAGAGGATCCACAGCGGATTGAACACATCGACATTGGAAAAGAAACAGACCTCTTTCTAGTAGCACCGGCTAGTGCCAATACGATTGCTAAACTTGCCATGGGGCTAGCAGATAATATGGTGACGAGCACAGCTCTAGCCTTGCCTCAAGAAACTAAAAAAATCCTAGCCCCCGCTATGAATACGAAAATGCTGGAACACCCAGCTACCCAACGAAATCTAAAACTCTTACAAGACTACGGCTATCAGATTATTCAACCTCGCTATGCTACTCTGGCTTGTGGCGATCAAGGGGCTGGAGCTTTAGCTTCTATCGAAACCATTCTAACTACTATACAGGAGTCGCTTTCATGAAAAAATCCTCATCCATTTCACGCATTGCTATATTTTTCGCGGTAATGATTACCATCCATTTTACAACTTCCTTCATCTTACATTTTGTACCATCAGGTATTCAGCCAACCTTGGTTCATATCCCTGTCGTGATCGCGTCTATCATTTATGGACCTCGTACAGGTGCTATTCTAGGACTGCTTATGGGACTCTTTAGTTTAACGATGAATACTCTTGTTTTAACCCCAGCAAGCTATCTATTTAGTCCCTTTGTGCCAAACGGAAATCTCTATTCCCTTGTCATCGCTATAGTACCGCGTATTCTCATCGGGGTAACACCTTATTTTGTCTATCGATGGATGCACAATCGTACTGGGTTAATAACAGCCGGCATTGTCGGATCTATGACCAATACTGTATTCGTTTTAAGCGGGATTTACCTCTTCTTTGGTAACAGCTTTGGAAGAGGAATTCAACATTTTCTTGGCTTGATTGTTTCTACTAACTCACTCATCGAAGTTATTGCAACAGTTCTGATCACTAGTGCCGTTGTCCCAGCCCTTGAAAAATTAAAATAAAAGGTTGATAGTGGCACAGAAATCGGTCATTCGTTAGAATTCGATTTCGTCGTCCCACCTCCGCACAGTTGAGTAGGGCTATAAAAGCTGATGAAATCAGCGTAGTAGAGCCCACTCAACCACTGCGTCTTGCTCGACAATCCAAAGACAATTTAGAGGCTAGGACTTTTGTCCCAGCCTTTTTACTATCCGAAACCCCTCTTTATTTTTGAAAAGATTTACAATTATCGCTAGAATTTTCTGAAAAAATTTGCTATAATGTAAGCGATTAATTATATATCAAAAGGAGATGCTTGCATGACTTATCAAGAAAACTTCCAAAAATGGGCTGATTTTGCTGACCTACCAGATTACCTTCGTCGTGATTTGGAAAACATGGATGAAAAAACAAAAGAAGATGCCTTCTACACAAACCTTGAATTCGGTACTGCTGGTATGCGTGGATTGATTGGTGCCGGTACAAACCGTATTAACATCTATGTAGTCCGTCAAGCAACTGAAGGTTTGGCTCGTTTGATCGAATCAAAGGGTGGAAATGAAAAAGAACGTGGGGTAGCTATCGCTTACGATAGCCGTCACTTCTCTCCAGAGTTTGCTTTTGAATCAGCAGCAGTTCTTGCAAAACACGGTATTAAATCTTATGTTTTTGAAAGTCTCCGTCCAACTCCAGAACTTTCATTCGCGGTTCGTCACCTCAACTGTTTTGCTGGTATCATGATTACTGCTAGCCACAACCCAGCTCCATTCAATGGATACAAGGTTTACGGTGAAGATGGTGGCCAAATGCCTCCACATGATGCAGATGCTTTGACAACCTATATTCGTGCGATCGAAAATCCATTTGCTGTGGAAGTCGCTGATGTTGAAGCAGAAAAAGCTTCTGGTTTGATCGAAGTTATTGGTGAAGCGATTGATGCAGAATATCTTAAAGAAGTAAAAGATGTTAATATCAACCCTACTTTGATTGAAGAATTTGGTAAAGACATGAAGATTGTCTACACTCCACTTCACGGTACTGGTGAAATGTTAGCTCGTCGTGCTCTTGCTCAAGCAGGATTTGATTCTGTTCAAGTTGTTGAAACTCAAGCAACTCCAGATCCAGACTTCTCTACTGTTAAATCTCCAAACCCAGAAAGCCAAGCAGCCTTTGCTCTAGCTGAAGAACTTGGTCGCCAAGTAGGAGCTGATGTTCTTGTTGCAACGGACCCTGATGCTGACCGTGTCGGTGTTGAAGTCCTTCAAAAAGACGGCAGCTACCTTAACCTTTCAGGTAACCAAATCGGTGCCATCATGGCTAAGTACATCTTGGAAGCCCACAAAAACGCTGGGACCCTTCCTGAAAATGCAGCACTCTGCAAATCAATCGTATCAACTGACTTGGTAACTAAGATTGCTGAAAGCTACGGTGCAACCATGTTTAACGTCTTGACTGGTTTCAAATTTATCGCTGAAAAGATTCAAGAATTCGAAGAAAAACACAATCATACTTACATGATGGGATTTGAAGAAAGCTTCGGTTACTTGATCAAACCATTCGTACGTGATAAAGATGCCATCCAAGCTGTCCTTGTTGTTGCTGAACTTGCAGCCTACTACCGCTCTCGTGGTTTGACTCTTGCAGACGGTATCGAAGAAATCTACAAAGAGTATGGCTACTATGCTGAGAAGACTATTTCTGTGACCCTTTCAGGTGTCGATGGTGCTGAGCAAATCAAAGCGATCATGGCTAAATTCCGTGAAAACGGTCCAAAAGAGTTTAACGCAACAGCCGTTTCAATCACTGAAGACTTCAAAGCACAAACATCTACTGCCGCTGATGGTACTGTAACAGCCTTGACGACTCCTCCAAGTGATGTATTGAAATACACACTTGCTGACGGTTCATGGATTGCTGTTCGTCCTTCAGGTACTGAACCAAAAATTAAGTTCTACATTGCAGTGGTCGGTGAAAGCAACGAAGAATCACAAGCTAAGATTGCTAACATCGAAGCTGAAATCAATGCATTTGTAAAATAAGCAAGATAAAAGATGAGATAAATCTAGCTCATCTTTTTTCATATCAAAATTAAGCATTTTTTCTTTCTTTATGGCATACTAGATTTATAAGAAAGCGAGGTAATCTCATGGAACAATTTTTAGTAGATATTAAAGATCTCGAAGTAACCACTGTAGCGCGTGCGCAAGAAGCCATCGACAAAAAAGAAACAGCAACCTTCTTTATTGGACGCAAGACTTGCCCATATTGCCGTAAGTTCGCTGCTAAATTAGCAACTGTAGTAGCTGAAACAAAAGCTCATATCTACTTCATCAATAGTGAAGAACCAAGCCAATTAGAGGCTTTACAAGCCTTCCGTTCATCCTATGGCATTCCAACTGTGCCAGGATTTTTACATGTCGAAGCTGGTGAAGTAACGGTTCGTTGTGACTCTTCTATGTCAGAAGAAGAAATTAAAGCATTCGCTCATCTATAAGAAAAAATTGAGGCTGGGACAAAAGTCCTAGCCTCTTAATTGTCTTTGGAGTGTCGAGCAATACGCAGTGGTTGAGTGGGCTCTACTACGCTGATTTCATCAGCTTTTACAGCCCTACTCAACTGTGCGGAGGCGGGACGACTAAATCGAATTCTAACGAATGACCGATTTCTGTCCCACTCTCATTTTTCGTTTTCCGAAAAAGTCGTCCAAATCTTTTGCTGGGGTTTGGCAAAAGGATAGGCCGAAAATTCTTCTGGTCTTAACCAAAGAGCCGATTCACTTGTTGTCTGCTCTCCTTCTTTTACCAAGCCGTAACGAAGTTGAACCTGCCACTTGCGATGTGAAAAAACATGCTGGACGATGGGATAAGATCTCTCTTGCCAATCAATAACCAAGTCATAATCCTGTTCAAAAGAAAGTATTTCAGGATTGTCCTCCACTTCTTTTTTTCCATCCAGTAGAGACAATTGGCCCAGATTCTCAGTTAGGCTATCCACTTCAATCAAGGGAAAATGCCAGAAGCCTGACAAGAGTCCTTCTCGTTCATTTTTCTCCAGCAAGTAGCGCCCATGACTATCCTTTATAATAAAGGCTGTTAAATAAACTGGCACTGGTTTCTTTTTAGGAGCCTTGATGGGATAACGATCCATGGTTCCATTCTGATAAGCTGCACTAAATTCCTTAACAGGACTCTCCTCCGGCCTTGGATTGACTGGTGATTCGATATCAGAGCCTAAATCCATTAAGGCTTGATTAAAGTCGCCAGGACGGTCCGGATCGATTAAGATTTCCATCATGGCTTGAAAAATTTTACGATTGGTCGGGATTCCGATATCATAGTCCACCTCAAACAAGCGGGCTAGGACCCGCATGACATTGCCATCCACTGCTGGTTCTGGCAAGCCAAAAGCAATACTAGCTATAGCACCGGCTGTATAAGGTCCAATTCCCTTAAGTTTTGAGATAGCCTCATAGGTTGATGGAAATAAACCTCCGTAGTCTTCCATCATCTGCTGAGCAGCTTTCTGCATATTGCGAACCCGTGAGTAATAACCCAAACCTTCCCAAGCTTTCAAGAGTTTCTCTTCTGGCGCCTTAGCCAAATCCTCAATCGTCGGAAACCAGTCAAGAAAACGCTCATAATAAGGAATAACCGTATCGACGCGTGTCTGCTGGAGCATAATCTCTGAGATCCAAATTTTATAAGGATCCTGCGTCCTTCTCCAGGGAAGATCCCGTTTATTGGCATCATACCATGCTAGTAATTTTTCTCGGAAAGAAGCAATTTTTTTCTCCTCCCACATGGTAATCCCGTAATCTTTTAAATCCATCATATTCCTAGTATACCACAGAATGGACTTTTACTTTTACAATTCTGACTTTATCAATAAAAAGAGGCTGGGACAAAAGTCCCAGCCTCTCAATTTTCTTTGGATTGTCGAGCAAGACGCAGTGGTTGAGTGGCCTCTACTACGCTGACTTCATCAGCTTTTACAGCCCTACTCAACTGTGCGAAGGTGGGACGACGAAATTGAATTCTAACCAATTACCGATTTCTGTCCCACTCTCCTTTAAATTATTCTTATTGTTCAACAGCTTGAGCCGCTGTGATCAAGGTCAACTTGTAAACGTCATCTGCATTACATCCGCGGGAAAGGTCGTTCACTGGCTTGTTCAATCCTTGCAAGACTGGACCTACCGCTGCAAAACCTCCAAGACGTTCTGCCATCTTGTAACCAATGTTACCTGCTTCGATACCAGGGAAGATAAAGACATTGGCTTGACCTGCTACCTTACTTCCTGGTGCTTTCAATGCAGCTGTTTCAGGTACAAAGGCTGCGTCAAATTGCAATTCCCCATCAATTTCAAGATCTGGACGAAGCTCATGAGCGATTTTGGTCGCTTCAACTACTTTATCAACACTTTCACCAAAACCTGACCCTTTTGTTGAATAGCTCAACATGGCGATTTTTGGATCAATCCCAAACATCTTCGCTGTGATAGCAGAATTGATGGCAATTTCAGCCAAGCCTTCAGCATCTGGATTGATATTAATAGCGCAGTCCCCAAACAAGTAACGTTCAGATCCACGGACCATGAGGAAGGCACCTGAAGTACGACTAACATTTGGACGAGTTTTGATAATTTGAAGTGCTGGACGAACGGTTGCAGCTGTTGAGTGAATTGCACCTGACACCATTCCATCAACAATTCCAAGATGTACCAACATGACACCAAAGTAGTTGACATCATCTTGCAAAATTTGGCGTGCTTCTTCTTCTGTCATTTTACCCTTGCGACGTTCAACTAAGGAAGTTACCATCTCTTCAAAACCTGAGTAAGAATGCGGATCGATGACTTCGTATCCATCCAAAACTCCTTCAATTTCAAGGTAAATTCCAATCTTATCTGGATTCCCAAGCAAGACAGGGGTTACGTCTGTTTCTTTCACAATTCGTTTTGCTGCTTGAAGAATACGTGGTTCTTCACCTTCTGGTAATACAATACGTGCATTCTTACCAACCAGGTTGGCTTTGAGGTTTTCAAAAACTTCCATGAGTTTCTCCTTTGAAAAAAATTAAATATTTGTTAACTGTTTTAAGACCTGGCTAAAATCATCTGGCAAAGAACTTTCAATTCGGAGTTCTTCTTCCAAAAAAGGATGATAGAAAGCCAAGGAATGGCAATGTAAGGCTTGTCGAAGGATCCCATCTTCTAAGGAACCACCATAAAGATCATCTCCCAAAAGCGGAAAACCAATATGAGAAAAATGAACGCGAATCTGATGGGTCCGGCCTGTATGCAATTGGATATCCACCAGATGAATATCACCGAAAGACTGGACAACTTGGTAGCTGGTATGAGCATACTTGCCACCTTTTGCTACTTTTCGGGTAATGATCGAATCTTCATCACGCGCAATGGGGGCAATGATGTCACCCTTGCTTGCCAACTCACCCGTCCCCTTTACCAATGCAAAGTAACGTTTTTGAATGGTCTTAGCCTGAAGTTGTTTATCCAATCGGGCATGGGCATAGCCATGTTTAGCAAAGAGCATGATCCCACTGGTATCTTTGTCTAAACGGGTGACAATATGAACCAGCTGGTTTTCATACTGATTACGAACGTAGTAACCCTTGACAAAGTTTGCAATGGTATTGGAATGAAGAGAGCTAGGAATAGATGCCACTCCGGCCGGTTTGTTGAGGACTAAGAAATGATCGTCTTCATACAAGATTTCCAAATCACGATCAATGGCCTCCAAGGCTTCATAGCCTACCTCAGAGGGAATATCAATCGTTACCTTATCTCCTATACCGAGAAGATAAATGGCATTTTGTTCAATGCCATTAACTAAAATCTGGCCTCCAGAAAACTTGATCTTGGCCAATAACCCCTTTGAAACCTGGTGCTTCTTCAGGAATGTTTTGACCTTGACGTGTTCGTCTGCAATAAACTCGAACCTCATTCGTCAATATCTCCAATAAAAGCATCCTTGACCCGATTCCAGAAACTGGTATGACTTGGGCTCGCTACGAAATTGATCTTGTGGTTATCAATCTGGTATTCGATATGGACGATATTTCGATAAGAATAAGTTGAATTATCGACAGAGAGAATGTGAAAACCAGGCCGGCTTGGCGTAATTTCAATCTTATCTTTTTTAGGAACAATGATCGATGAACCCAAAGTTCGATACACACGGTTATTCAGGCTAGCAATTTCTGCAATTTGAAGTGCTTCGATTGTCGGGTGAAGAACAGCCCCTCCCAAAGACTTGTTATAAGCCGTACTACCTGTAGGGGTCGAAACGGTAATGCCGTCCCCTCTGAACCGCTCAAAATGAACGCCATTGATGGTTAGGTCAGCCACCATGGTTCGGTCACTGCGTTTGATAGTCGCTTCATTAAGGGCTCGCATAATCTTAGTATCGCCATTTTCAAAGGTCACTTTGACATTCAGGATTGGGTAAGATACCTTGGCACCTGTATCATACTTAAGATTTTCTACTAATTTGTCAATCTCATCATCTAGATAGTCCGTATAGAACCCAAGATGCCCTGTATGCACCCCAACGAAACGAACCCGATCTAATTGACTCTCGTACTTATGAAAAGCCGAGAGCAACATGCCATCTCCACCAATGGAGATCACGATATCCGGATGTTTTTCAGTCAAGATAAAATTATTCTTTTTTAATTTATAACGAAGTTGTTGAAAGACCTCTTCGCTCTGGCGTTTTCGATTTCGAATAATCGAAACCTTCTTACCTGTAGTCCTCATCTGTATCATCACTATTTCCGACACCATCGTTTAATTTACGATGCATAGGATCAAAAAGGGCTTGCGCCTCCTGAATGGCATCACGAATGGCGCCCATTTCCTCGTCGAGTTGATAAGCCAAATTCGCAGTGACTTCAAGACGCTTTTTAATCTCGTCCGGAAAATCTCCTTTATATTTGTAATTTAATGAGTGTTCAATGGTGGCCCAAAAATTCATAGACAGAGTACGAATCTGTATCTCTGCCAAAATGGTTTCATAGCCATTAATGGTATCTACTGGATACTCTACTACAACGTGATAGCTTCGATAGCCACTCGACTTTTTGTGACGAATATAATCTCTTTCCTGCACCACTCGCATATCTTGACGCTTACGAAGAACTTCTAGGACTTCTTCTACGTCATCAACAAATTGAACCATAACCCGCAGACCAGCAATATCTTGCATATCTTGAGCCAGGTTCTCTTCAGAAATACTTCTGCGTTCCATTTTTTCGAGAATACTCTCAATCGGCTTCACACGACCGGTCACAAACTCGATTGGGGAATGCTTTTGTTGTTTGCGATACTGCTTTCTTATCCCACGAAGCTTAATCTTCAACTCACCAACTGCTTGGATATAGGGATCTAAAAAATTTTCCCAATCAATCGCCATTGAATCACCTTGTCATCTCAAAGTTTTTTTTATAAAATAAACACATCTATTATTATATCATAAAGAGCTTGCAAACGAAAGAAAAGGACGTGGCTATGAATCATTTAGAAATTGAATTTAAAACCTTACTAACCAAGGAAGAATACGACTCTCTTATGGATTTTTTCAAGGAACAACCTCCTATTCGACAAACCAATCACTATATCGATACGCCCGACCAAGCCATCCGGAATCATCAGATGGCCTTGCGAATTCGTACCTTAGCTGATCGGGCTGAGCTAACCCTTAAAGTACCGCAAGAAGCGGGACATTTTGAATACAACCAAGCTCTTACATTTGATCAGGTAAAAGACTTTCTATCCAAGAAAAAACTCCCTCAAGGTGAGATTGCCAGCTTTCTCACTGATTTAGGAATTCCACTAGCTGCCTTAGATGTCTGGGGTAGTCTGGAAACAGAGAGACGTGAGAAAAGAATCCCTAAAGGTTTATTAGCCTTTGACCGTAGTCGTTATAATTCTATTGAGGACTATGAGTTGGAAATGGAGGTAGATGTTGCCTCAGATGAAACTTATTTTCACGAATTTCTCAAGGAAAAACAAATTGAATATAAGCCAGCAAAAAGTAAAGTGGCCAGATTGGCTCAAAGTTTGCTAAAAAGCTGAAATTACTGAATTTTTTTGCTAAAATAAGACTAGACAATAATATCTAAATGAGGATCAAACACATGTCAGAAAAAAACAATATGAAGCTCTTCGCACTCAACTCCAATCAAGAAATTGCACAAAAAATTTCGGAAGTTGCTGGCATCCCACTCGGAAAGCTTTCTTCACGTCAATTCTCAGATGGTGAAATCCAAATTAATATCGAAGAAAGTGTCCGTGGATATGATATTTATATCATCCAATCTACCAGCTTCCCTGTTAACAATCACTTGATGGAATTGTTAATCATGGTAGATGCTTGCCAACGAGCTAGCGCTCATACCGTTAACGTCGTTCTTCCATACTTTGGTTATGCACGTCAAGACCGTACCGCTGCTCCTCGCGAACCTATTACAGCGAAATTGGTTGCCAATATGTTGGTCAAGGCAGGGGTAGATCGTGTTGTAACACTCGATCTTCATGCAGTTCAAGTACAAGGCTTCTTCGATATCCCAGTAGACAACTTGTTCACGATTCCTCTATTTGCTGATCATTATATCAAACAAGGTTTAACCGGTTCAGATGTGGTGGTTGTCAGTCCTAAAAACTCCGGAGTGAAACGAGCACGTAATCTTGCTGAATATCTAGATGCCCCAATTGCCATCATTGACTACGCCCAAGACGATGCCAGCCGTGACCAAGGCTACATCATCGGGGATGTTAAAGGCAAAAAAGCAATCCTTATCGATGATATTTTGAATACAGGAAAAACCTTCTCTGAAGCTGCAAAAATTGTTCAACGGGATGGTGCTACTGAGATTTATGCTGTTTCTAGTCACGGACTTTTCGTTAAGGGAGCAGCAGAATTGCTAGACCAAGCTCCGATTAAAGAAATTTTAGTTACAGACTCTGTAGCAACCAAAGAGCAAAAACCAAAAAATGTAAAATACATTACTGCAAGCGAATTGATTGGAGATGCCCTTGTTCGTATCCAAGAGCGTAAACCTGTTAGTCCACTCTTTGCATACCACAAGAAATAAGGTGACGGCGTGATTTATTTTGACAATGCAGCAACAACTCCTCTAAGCCCTGGAGTGATCAAGGTGATGACAGAAACAATGGAATCCAGTTTCGGAAATCCATCCAGTCTCCACTCCCACGGTCGCCAAGCGAAAAAGATTCTTAGAGATGCTAGGGAATGCGTTGCAACTTGTTTAAAAACCTCTAGTCAACAAATTACCTTCACTTCTGGGGGAACCGAAAGCAATAACACTGTTATAAAGGGCTACTGTCTTAAACACAGACAGAAAGGCAAGCATATTATCACCACGGCTATCGAACACCATGCCGTTCTGGAACCGATTGAGTACTTGGTCCAAGAACATGGATTTGAAGTAACCATTATTCACCCAGTCAATCAAATGATTCGGCCAGAAGATATTCAAGCCACCCTTCGTCCTGATACTATTTTGGTGTCCACCATGTATGCCAATAACGAAACCGGTGATCTCTTGCCCATCAAGGCTATTGCAGACCTTTTAAAAGACCATCCTGCTGCTTTTCATGTGGATGCTGTTCAAGCCGTTGGCAAGCTTTCTGTAGCCCCTGAAGAGCTAGGAATTGATTTTCTAACCGCCTCTGCCCATAAATTTCATGGGCCTAAGGGAGTTGGTCTTCTCTATGCTAGAAAGCCTGACTTTTTCAATCTCTTACACGGTGGTGACCAAGAAGACAAGCGTCGAGCTAGTACAGAGAACTTGATTTCAATTGCTGGAATGGCTCAAGCCCTCAAAGAAGCAACTGATCAGTTAGACGCAAATTACCAGTATATTCAGAGCCTATCTGAGCGTATCCTAACTGGCCTAGAGGATCTAGATTTTTATCTGAATTGCACAGACTCCAAACTTCCTCATGTCTTAAATATTGGCTTCCCATGTATCAGCAATGATATCTTACTGCTTCGTTTAGACATGGCAGGAATTTCAGTCTCAACCGGCTCTGCTTGTACAGCAGGAACTGTTCAACCAAGCCACGTTCTTGCGGCTTATTATGGCGAAGATTCTCATCGATTGAAGGAATCTATTCGCATTAGTTTATCCGAATTCAATACGACCGCTGAGGTCGATACTTTTATAACAACCATTCACAAAATTTTAGGAGAATTACATGGCATTTGAAACATCTGTCTCATTACCAAACTGCGATTACACATACGCAATCCATCCAAATATTAAAAAATATACCCTACGCGACAATACCTTTGCACAAACAAAGGTTGGGAACTACGAATTAAATCGTTTATTGGAAGCTGTTCCAAACAGCGGGGATGGCTTTAAGCTAAAAATTATCATCAATAAGGATTTAACAGGATTTAAAATTAACATTACTGATAAGTCAGGCCTTCGCTTGGTGAATATTTTTAAAAATCCAGAAAATAAAATCATCCAACAAAAATTCTACTTCCTTATGGATAGTCTAGTTGAACGGGAAATCTTTGAAAGGATTGAAAAGTAATGACCAATGGTCTCATAGTCCTCACTTATTTGGATGCATACAAAAAGGAACGTCAGATCAGCTACGATAATTTGGATCACTGTTTATTAGCTTTTTCAGGCTGTGTGACCCTTCCAGATTCCTATCAGGTTGTTTCTGTATCCTACAAGGGACAAACATTACCTTTTACTGGAAAGATAGGCGACTTCTATCGCTATCTGATTCAGTTTGATCAGAGTTTAAGAAATTCCAACTAAGAAAGAAAAGCACCTTTTTGGTGTTTTTTTAGTAGAAGATAGTTGCTTTATTCACAAACTTTTTATACAATAGATTTGAAAGGTTGTGATATTGTGAAACAAGATAAGACTAATCCAATTCCTCGTGCTACTGCCAAACGACTCTCCCTCTACTACCGCATTTTTAAACGCTTTAATGCAGAGAAAATCGAGAGAGCCAATTCAAAACAGATTGCTGAAGCCATCGGGATTGACTCCGCAACTGTTCGTCGCGACTTCTCCTACTTCGGGGAGCTAGGACGACGTGGTTTTGGTTATGATGTCAAAAAGTTAATGAACTTTTTCGCAGATCTCTTAAATGATAACTCCATCACCAATGTTGCTATCGTCGGTATTGGGAATATGGGAAGTGCCCTTCTTCACTATCGTTTCCATGAGCGAAACAAGATGAAGATTGTCATGGCATTTGATACCGATGATCATGAGTTAGTCGGTACTAAAAGTAAAGATGGTATTCCGATTTACGGCATCTCAACGCTGAAAGAAAAACTAGAGGGACAAGAGATCCAAACAGCCATTTTAACCGTTCCAAGTGTAAAATCTCAAGAAGTTGCAGATGTACTGGTTGAAGCTGGTATCAAGGGAATCCTTAGCTTTTCTCCAGTACACTTAACAGTTCCAAAAGATGTGGTTGTCCAATATGTTGATCTAACCAGTGAACTGCAAACCCTTCTCTACTTTATGCGCAAAAATACATGATAAAATGAGGCTGGGACAAAAGTCCTAGCCTCTCTATTGTCTTTAGATTGTCGAGCAAGACGCAGTGCTTGAGTGGGCTCTACTACGCTGAGTTCATCAGCTTTTATAGCCCTACTAAACTGTGCAGAGGTGGGACGACGAAATCGAATTCTAACGAATGACCGATTTCTGTCCCACTCTCCTTCTTTCTATACCAATAAGTCTGTCTCCTCCCGGTAGCTATAATAATCATCAGTTGAGACAATCAGATGGTCAAGAAAAACAATTCCAAGACAATTGCAAGCTTCAATCATTTGTTTGGTGACACCATCATCATTCTTGCTAGGATGAATGATTCCAGATGGATGGTTATGAACAAGAATTAAAGACGTCGCCATATGCTTGATGGCATAATGCAAGATCTCTCGAGGTTCTGCAATACTACGATTGACTGTTCCGATAAAAATCACTTGCTGATGGATAATTTGATTCTGGGTATTCAGATACAAGGCCAGTAAATGCTCTTGTTTCTCATGGCCGATCTTTTGCTGCATCATCTTTGCAAGCTTCTGACTACTCATAATTTGTTCTGTTTCAATCACTTGGGAAGTCTGGATTCGTTTCCCAAATTCAATAGCAGCTAACAGCTCAATTGCCTTTACTTTCCCAATCCCTGGAACTTCCTGTAGCTCCTGAAAGCTCATACTAGCCAATTCCTTTAAGCTCTTTAGTGAGCCTAAGAGCTCCTGTGCGATCTCGTAGACTGTTTTATTTTTGTTCCCCGTCCGTAATAAGATGGACAGCAATTCTTGATTACTGAGCTTATCAGGGCCTTCTGTAAGCAAGCGTTCTCTAGGTAAAAGACTAGCTTCTTGAAATACAATATGATACATAAAAAACCTCCTCAATTAATAATTCGCAATTGAGGAGGAAAATGGATGAGTCTGTATAAAATTTATATAGGACAAACTACTTCTCTTAGGTTTTCAAGGATTCGAGTTTCTTCATTTGAGAAGTTAATTCTATAGCCTTCTTGCACTTGTTCCAAGGTCGTTAGGAATTGACGAATTTCGTATCGAATTAAGTGTTCTTGATCATCAGGAAGGTTTTCAATGGTTTTAAAGACCTGTTCAACTTCGTAGATTCCCTTGGTAATGAGTCCCGTTTTTGGAAAATCATTGACCAGTAAGCCGTAGAAATTTCTTAGCAGAGTATAGATATCTTCTGTAGGCATTCGGTTCCTCCAAGCTTCTTTCTATCACTCTTCTATTATAAAATAGAAAGCATGCAAAAATATGTCAGTCAGGTAACATTTTATGACTATCCTCTTACAAATTGGCAGAAAATTAACAGAAAAAAGAGGTCAAGGACCTCTTTTTTTGTTGATTATAATTGCATTTGATTATAAGATTTTGTGAAAGCTTCTAGGATATCTTTTGGTGCTTTCGAGTAATCTACTGAAGTTTCTAAAGTACCTTTTACAATCGTACGATAAGTTGCTGCGGCATCCTCACAGGTCACCAAGGTAATTTCATTTACCCCTTCTCGATCTGCAATGACATCGACCCGATCTGGCGTTACTGTCTCAACAGAATTGATGACATAGGTATAGACCTTTTCCTTATCAGTGATATAGATTTTCATTCCAGCTTTGGCATGTTCTAATGGGGAAAAGAGCATTTCATTTGCCCCAGTCAAACCAAAGACATGGTGACTAGCTAAGGAGTAATTCCTTTGCCCCATAACCTGGTCCTCTTTCATGGTACCTGCTCCATAATAAAGCCCCACATTATCTAAGCCTTTAAAAATCGGAAGGTTCATCTTCAATTCTGGAATTGCAATTCCTCCAATAACAGGTAACTTTTGTGCCTGCCATTGGGCATTGATGACAGATTCTGTAGACAGCGATTTGACTTCTTTAAAATCAAAGCTAGTCTTAGCCTCTTTATTCTTATCGATGGTCTTTTTCGATACCTTGTTGACCTGGTACTGATTGGTATGCCAAACCATGATCATGTTCCGAATCGGAGCATTAAAAATCAGAGCGATAGACAAAAGGATCAGCAAGGTAGCAAAGATATTAATCAAGCGATTGCGTAAGCTTGTTTTCTTCTTTTTTCTTCTTGAAGCCATTGTTCACCCTACCCTTCACTTTCAGTTTCTGACTCATCTTTTTCGTCAGCTTGAACCGTTGTAAAGGTTACGATTTGGGCATCTTGATCCAGACGCATGACTTTCACACCCATAGTCGAACGTCCAGTTTGAGAAATATTCGCGACGCTTGTACGAATCATGACGCCTGTATTGGTGATAATCATCAAATCCTCATCTCCTTTGACAGTCATGAGACCGGCAAGAGGACCATTTTTCTCAGCCACATTCGCAGTTTTAATCCCTTTACCACCACGTCCTTTGGTTGGATACTCATCAGCACGCGTGCGTTTACCATATCCCTTTTCAGTGATAATCAATACTTCATCTTGATCTGTAATCACGCTTGCACCGACCACTTGATCCCCCGGACGAAGGTTGACACCTCGGACACCAGTTGCTGAACGTCCCATATTCCGAACAACAGACTCTTTGAAACGAACAGAATACCCAAATTTAGTCCCAATGATAACGTCAGCATTCCCATCAGTAAGGAAGACGTTGATTAGCTCATCCTCATCTTTGAGGTTAAGAGCTTTCAAGCCATTTTGACGGATGTTGGCAAACTCGGCCACACTGGTCCGTTTAACTAGTCCAGAACGCGTTGTAAAGAAGAGATAGGAGTCTTCACTACGATCCTGAGCGACGTTAATAATTGTCTGGATGGATTCTCCATCATCTAACTTCAGCAAGTTAACAATCGGAAGTCCTTTGGCTGTACGGCCGTATTCAGGGATTTCATAGCCTTTGAGACGATATACCCGTCCCTTATTGGTAAAGAAGAGCAAACGATCATGGGTGCTAGTAGAAACCAATTCACGGACAAAGTCATCATCCTTGACCCCTGTACCTTGAACACCACGCCCCCCACGTTTCTGAGCGGTAAATTCAGCTTGATCCAAGCGTTTAATATAGCCTTTGTTGGACAGGGTAATCAAAACGTCTGTTTCTTCAATTAAGTCCTCATCTTCAAGAGAAAGAACTTCTCCGACCATCAACTCAGTACGACGAGCATCGCCGAATTTACGTTTAACTTCATCCAATTCTTCCTTGATGATCGTAGCTACACGCTCAGGCTTAGCTAAAATGTCTGCAAGATCAGCAATCAAAGCAATGAGGTCATCGTATTCGCTTTGGATCTTGTCGCGTTCCAAACCAGTCAAACGACGAAGACGCATATCCAAGATAGCTTGGCTTTGACGCTCAGAAAGCTTAAACTTACTCATCAATTCAGCTTGAGCTTCTGCATCTGTCTGGCTATTCCGGATGATTTTAATCACTTCATCGATGTGATCAAGAGCGATTAAGAGTCCTTCCAAGATATGGGCACGAGCTTCCGCCTTCTCTTTATCAAAGATGGTCCGACGAGTCACTACTTCTTTTTGGTGCTCAATATATGATCCTAAAATCTCACGAAGGGAGAGAATTTTAGGGACACCATTTTGGATGGCCAACATGTTGAAACCAAAGTTGGTTTGCATTTGGGTCATCTTGAAGAGATTGTTTAAGATGACATTAGCTGAAGCATCGCGACGGACTTCAATGACGAAACGAACCCCTTCACGGTTTGATTCATCCCGAACAGCAGTAATGCCATCAATCCGTTTCTCTTGGACCAAACGTACAATATGTTCATGCACTTTGGTCTTGTTGACCATATAAGGAAATTCTGTCACAACAATGCGTTCACGACCAGTCTTGGTCTCTTCAATTTCCGTGCGAGAACGCAAAACAATCGAGCCCTTTCCTGTTTCATAGGCCTTATGAATACCTGATTTGCCCATGACCAAGGCTCCAGTTGGAAAGTCAGGTCCAGGGAGCACTTCCATCAACTCACGCGTTGTCACATCAGGATTGTCCATCATTAACTTGACAGCATCAATAGACTCACCGAGGTTGTGCGGTGGGATATTTGTCGCCATCCCTACCGCAATCCCTGTCGCCCCATTGACTAACAAGTTAGGGAAGCGAGCTGGAAGGACGTTTGGTTCCCGTTCGCTGGCATCATAGTTATCTGTGAAATCAACTGTATTCTTGTTGATATCTCGAAGCATTTCAAGAGCAATCTTGCTCATACGAGCTTCCGTATACCGTTGGGCAGCGGCGCCATCACCGTCCATGGAACCAAAGTTTCCATGACCGTCTACAAGCATGTAGCGATAACTCCACCATTGCGCCATACGAACCATAGCTTCATAGATTGATGAGTCTCCGTGTGGGTGATATTTACCCATAACATCCCCTGTAATACGGGCAGATTTCTTATGAGGTTTATCTGGCGTAACCCCAAGTTCATTCATTCCGTATAAGATCCGACGATGAACTGGCTTCAAACCATCTCGTACGTCAGGAAGAGCCCGAGACACGATAACACTCATAGCGTAATCGATAAAACTGGTCTTCATTTCCGATGTTAAATTAACATCAACTAAGTTATTATCCTGCATTAAAACAATGCCTCTCTTTAATTAATTCACCATACTATTATAACACATTTAGTACTTTTTTTCTCCTTCGGAACACAAATGTAAAAACGTTTACATCGTCCAAATTAAACGTAAAACCGTGACAAAGAATAGTAAAAGTGGTAGAATAAATGCGAATGGGGAAACCCAAAAAAATAGAAGGAGACGTTTAGAATAATGACTTTAACTAAACAACATAAAAAAGTTATCCTTGTCGGTGACGGCGCTGTAGGTTCATCTTACGCTTTTGCACTTGTTACTCAAGGTATCGCACAAGAATTAGGTATCATCGAAATCCCTCAATTGTTTGAAAAAGCGGTTGGTGATGCTGAAGACCTTAGCCACGCTCTTGCCTTCACTTCTCCTAAGAAAATTTATGCTGCTAAGTACGAAGACTGTGCGGATGCTGACCTCGTTGTTATTACTGCAGGTGCTCCTCAAAAACCAGGTGAAACTCGTCTTGACCTCGTCGGAAAAAACCTTGCTATCAATAAATCAATCGTTGAGCAAGTTGTTGCTTCAGGATTTAACGGTATCTTCCTTGTAGCTGCAAACCCAGTTGACGTCTTGACATACTCTACTTGGAAATTCTCAGGTTTCCCTAAAGAACGCGTTATCGGGTCTGGTACTTCTCTTGACTCAGCTCGTTTCCGTCAAGCTCTTGCTGAAACCATTGGTGTTGATGCACGTTCAGTCCACGCCTACATCATGGGTGAACACGGTGACTCAGAATTCGCTGTTTGGTCACATGCTAACGTTGCCGGTGTAAAATTGGAACAATGGTTGCAAGCAAACCGTGACTTGAATGAAGCTGACCTTGTAGATCTCTTCATCTCTGTACGTGATGCTGCTTACTCAATCATCAACAAGAAAGGGGCTACTTACTACGGTATCGCCGTTGCCCTTGCTCGTATCACTCGTGCCATCCTTGATGACGAGAATGCCGTACTTCCACTTTCAGTCTTCCAAGAAGGCCAATACGGAGTCGAAAACGTCTTTATCGGTCAACCAGCTATCGTTGGTGCCCACGGTATCGTTCGACCAGTAAATATTCCATTGAACGACGCTGAAACACAAAAAATGCAAGCATCTGCAAAAGAATTGCAAGCTATTATTGATGAAGCATGGAAGAATCCAGAATTCCAAGCAGCTTCTAAAAACTAAGCAAATAATCAAACACCATGTCTAGGACATGGTGTTTTTTTATCTTATAAACATTAAAAAGGAGACCCGAAGGCCTGCTCCTACTTTTTAAATTCCTTCTTGCCTAGAAACAAAAAAGAGAGCCTCTCAGCTCTCCTATCGCCATCCACCCTGAGAGAATCGAACTCCCATCTCAAGAACCGGAATCTTACGTGATATCCATTACACTAAGGGTGGCAACTATGATAGTATATCAAAAAATCGATCATTTTACAAGTGAAAAAAGCTTGCCTAAGCAAGCTTTTTAATATGATTACAATTCAATGTCACCAAACAAGTCAGCCATTGAGAATCCAGTTTGAGTTTCTGGAAGTTCAAAGTCACGTTTTTCTTGTTTTGGACGACGTGGACGTTGTTGACGTTTTTCTTGTTTTTCGCCTTCTTCTTGAGCTGGACGTTCTTCAAGAGCTTTGATAGAAAGTGATACACGTTCATCAGCAGCATTTACTTCAAGAACTTTAACAGTTACTTCTTGTCCAACTTTAAGCACATCTTTTGGATTTTCAACACGTTTGTGTGAAATTTGTGAGATGTGTACAAGTCCATCGATACCTGGCAATACTTCAACAAATGCACCGAAGTCAGTCAAGCGTTTAACAGTACCTTCGATGACATCACCAGCAGCCAATTTTTGTTCTACGCCATCCCATGGTCCAGGTGTTGTAGCTTTCAATGAAAGTGATACGCGACCTTCTTCTTCGTTCAAGTCAAGAACTTTCACTTCGATTTCTTCACCAACAGTTACAACTGATTTAGGTGAAACGTTGCGTTCGTGTGACAATTCAGTCAAGTGAACCAATCCATCAACACCACCAAGGTCGATGAAAGCACCGAAGCTAGTGATACGAGCAACTTTACCAGTTACAACATCACCAACGTTCAATTTACCAAATACTTCAGCGCGTGCTGCAGCTGATGCAGCTTCAACAACTTCACGACGAGAAAGGATGAAGCGGTTTTCTTTTGCGTCAACTTCTTTGATTTTAGCATCAAATTCTTGACCTACGAAACGTTCAGTGTTACGTACAAAACGAGTATCAAGCATTGAAGCTGGAATAAATCCACGAAGTCCTTCAAATTCTACTGAAAGTCCGCCCTTAACAGCGCGAGTTCCTTTAACAGTAACAACTTCTTCTTCACGTCCGACCAATTTGTCCCATGCTTTGCGAGCTTCCAAACGTTTTTTAGATACAAGGTAAGTTACTGTATCAGTATCTTTACCAACTACTTGACGAAGAACAAGCAATTCAAGTGTTTCACCTGGTTTTACCAAGTCGTTGATGTCCGCATCACGATCGTTTGTCAATTCGCGAAGAGTCAAGACACCTTCGACACCAGTTCCAGAGATTGCAACGTTAGCTTGTGTAGCGTCAACTGTCAAAACTTCAGCAGTAACAACATCACCTGGCTCAACTTGGCTAACACTGTTTAGCAAATCTTCAAATTCATTCATCTAAAAAATCCTCCAACAATCAAGTTTTCTAAACTTGACATACTTATAATTATTTTTCCTAAGCAAGCACTCGCAACGAAATCAAAATGATCTACAACGACATCTTCATATAAAGAAATAAAATACCTGAGTAGATATTTTACCACCTTATCTGATATTACCTAGAACTGGGGTAGCTGGATTCGAACCAACGCATGAGGGAGTCAAAGTCCCTTGCCTTACCGCTTGGCTATACCCCAAAAGTGAAATGGAGAGAGAGGGATTCGAACCCCCGAACCCGAAGGAGCGGATTTACAGTCCGCCGCGTTTAGCCTCTTCGCTATCTCTCCAAGCAAATCAACAGACACAATTATACCATTGATTTCATGAAAATGCAACCCCTTATTTGTTCAAATTATAATTTTCGATGGCACTTTCCACTGCTTTTTCCAGTGATTTATAAAGACTTTCTACGGCTCCATTTTTCACTAGAGCGAACTGAGCCCCCATATCAGCAATCTCAGCAATAGCCTTCTTCCCAATCGCTAATTGGTAGCCATCAAAGGTATCTTTTCCAACAACTACCTTGCTATCGGAAATTTGGATTTCGACTTTTTTATCTTTTTTACTCATTCTTCTACCTCATTTCAACCCCTTTATTTTACAAAATTTTTCACATGCTTGCAAGCCGAAAATGTTTCATGATTAAATTATTTTATTTTGCTAGTATCTTCTTCCTAAGAAAAAAGAGGGAGTTCAACTCCCTCTGATCATTTCTTTAATCGTTTACTTTAAAAATCCATCCTTCTGGTGCTTCAATATCACCAAACTGGATACCCGTTAATTCATCATACAGCTTGCGGGTAATCGGTCCTACTTCAGTTTCTGAATAGAAGACATGGAAGTCATCTCCGTGCTGAACTCCCCCGATTGGTGAAATAACAGCGGCAGTTCCACAAGCACCTGCTTCAACAAAGCGGTCTAGGTTATCGATTGGGACATCCCCTTCGATTGGTGTCAAACCAAGACGATGCTCTGCAAGATAGAGCAAGGAATACTTGGTAATGGATGGCAGAATAGATGGGCTAAGTGGTGTCACAAACTCATTATCAGCTGTGATCCCAAAGAAGTTAGCAGATCCTACTTCTTCAATCTTGGTGTGGGTTGCAGGATCCAAGTAAATCACGTCTGAGAAGTTCCGAGACTTAGCTAATTTACCAGGTAAGAGGCTAGCGGCATAGTTCCCACCGACTTTCGCTGCACCTGTCCCATGAGGAGCTGCCCGGTCATAGTCATCTTGGATCAAGAAATTGGTTGGAACCAAGCCACCTTTGAAGTAGTTTCCGACGGGCATAGCAAAGATCGTAAAGATGTATTCCTCTGCTGGCTTCACTCCAATGATATCTCCGACCCCGATCAACAATGGACGAAGATAGAGGGTTCCACCTGTTCCATATGGTGGGACATATTCTTCATTGGAACGAACTACTGCCTTACAAGCTTCCACAAACATGTCTGTTGGAACTTGAGGCATAAGCAAGCGATCTGCAGTCCGTTGAAGGCGTTTGGCATTTTCATCTGGACGGAACAATTGAATGCTGCCATCTTTTGTCCGGTAGGCTTTCAGACCCTCAAAAGCTTGCTGTCCGTAGTGCAAACTCGGAGAAGATTCAGAAATATGAAGAGTGGCATCTTCGGATAGTTCTCCTTTTTCCCAGGCACCATTACGGTAATAGGCGATGTAGCGGTAAGGTAATTTCATATAAGAAAATCCAAGATTTTCCCAATCAAGTGATACTGTCATGTCTGTTTTCCTTCTTCCATTCAAGACTTGCTAAATAGCAAGAGCCACCACAAAGGATGACTTTATTCATGTACTCTATTTTACACCATTTCATGAGAATTTCAAGTGAAATTTGCAATTTTCAGAAAATTTATCGAGCAAAAAAATTAGCCATAAACTGGCTAATTTTATTTTTATTTAATTCTAGCAGTAAAGACTTCTTGATCAGAGATTTGATCGTTGACAAAGGAACCGTTGCTAGTTCGTTCTGACAAGCTGAGTTGGGTAACATCCACTTCTGTCACCTGAGCTGTTGTCGAGGTGATCTGAAGGATTTGATCTTGCTCTCCCACTTCTTCCTGACTCGTAAAGAGATCAAAATCACCCTGGTCAGTGAAGACTGGACCTGCCTTAAAGACGCGGTGTGGTTTAGACTTCAGTTCACGTAAGACTTGCAGTCCACGTTTGGCACGGCTGGTCACAGGAATATCATCCTGAGACATCCGTTTAAGACTGCCTCTCTGAGTCAAAATGTACATGCTTGGCGTCGTTGACTTAAAGACGGCCACAACTTGATCCCCGTCTTTGAGGTTAATGGCTTTAACTCCTGCTGCTTTAGCCCCGACTACTGGGACTTCCTCAATATTGAAGCGTAAGCCATAACCATTTTTGGTAATGACCATGATGTCCTCTAGAACAACTGGTGCAACCGCTACGATACGGTCCTCTTGATCCTTCAACTTAGCATACTTGGTTGATTTGGAGCGATAGGTCCGCCATGGGCTCAATTCCTTGCGTTCAAAGCGCTTGATTTGGCCTTGTTGGGTAGCTGCAAAGTAGGTCACGCCCTCAAACTGATCCACAATCTCTGCAAAAAGAATTTCTTCTTCCTGCTCGAAATTGGTCAAGGTCTGACTGAGGTGTTCTCCGATATCCTTCCACTTGGTATCTGCTAATTCATGAATAGGTCGATAAATGGCATTTCCCAAATTGGTAAAGAGCAAGAGATGCTGGGTAGTCTTAGCAGGCTCTAGGAATATCAATTCGTCGTCGTCTCGCTTACCGACTTCTTCAACCGTTGATGCATTGAAAGAACGAGGAGAGGTCCGTTTGATATAACCAGCACGAGTCACACTAACGAAGGTTTCTTCTTCGACAATGAGACTGGCTGTATCAATCTCGATCGTCTTAGCAGTGTCTTGCAACTCACTGCGACGCGGATTGCCAAAGAGCTTCTTAACTTCACGCAATTCCTTTTTCATGAGATTGAACATAGTCCGTTCATCCCCAATGATGGCTGCCAAGGTCGCGATTTGCTCCTTGAGACTGGCATGCTCTTCTTCCAAGGTTACGATATCCGTATTGGTCAAACGGTACAATTGCAAGGTAACAATGGCTTCTGCTTGTTCTTCCGTGAAATCATAGCTGATCTTGAGGTTTTCCTTGGCATCTGCTTTGTTATCAGAAGCACGGATCAAAGCGATGACTTCATCGAGGATAGAAATGACGCGAATCAAGCCCTCTACGATGTGGAGGCGACGTTCCGCCTTTTCCTTGTCAAAGCGAGAGCGAGCGACAATGATATCCCGACGGTGTGCAATGTAGCTAGACAAAATCGGAACGATCCCAACTTGACGAGGGGTATAGTTGTCAATCGCCACCATATTGAAGTTGTAGTTGACCTGCAAATCTGTGTACTTGAACAAGTAGTTCAAGATCAGATCGGCATTGGCATCTTTCTTTAACTCAATGGCAATCCGAAGACCATCCCGGTCAGACTCATCCCGAACTTCAGCAATACCGGCCACCTTGTTGTTGACGCGAACATCGTCAATCTTCTTGACCAAGACAGCCTTATTGATCTCATAAGGAATCTCGGTAACGATAATTTGCTGCTTGCCACCTTTGAGCTGCTCAATCTCTGTCTTAGAGCGGACAACTACCCGGCCCTTACCAGTTTCATAGGCTTTCTTGATCTCGTCTCGCCCTTGGATAATGGCACCCGTTGGAAAATCAGGTCCAGGTAAAAACTCCATGAGTTTGTCTACCTTGGCAGATGGATGGTCAATCATGTAGACCACCGCATCGATGACTTCAGCGAGGTTATGTGGTGGAATATCTGTTGCGTAACCAGCTGAAATCCCTGTAGCTCCATTGACCAAAAGGTTTGGAAAAGCTGCCGGCAAAACAGTTGGCTCTTTTTCTGTATCGTCAAAGTTCCAGGCAAATGGCACTGTGTTCTTTTCGATATCTTGCAAAAGATAGCCAGCAATTTCAGACAAACGAGCTTCCGTATAACGCATGGCTGCCGGTGGATCCCCGTCCATGGAACCATTGTTTCCGTGCATTTCGACTAGGATCTCGCGGTTCTTCCAGTCTTGAGACATGCGGACCATGGCATCATAGATGGAACTGTCCCCGTGAGGGTGAAAATTCCCCATGATGTTCCCGACAGACTTGGCAGACTTACGGTAGCCCTTGTCATGGGTATTGCCGTCCTTATTCATAGAATAAAGGATCCGCCGTTGAACAGGTTTCAAGCCATCCCGAATATCAGGAAGAGCCCGTTCTTGAATAATGTATTTGGAGTAGCGACCAAAGCGCTCTCCCATGATGTCCTCTAAAGACATATTTTGGATATTACTCATATAAGATACAAAGGGACGTTTCGGCTTGCCGAAAATTTCTGTAGTACCCTAGGGCATCCACATCCGTAATTTTTCGAATTGGTAACGGCTGTAGAAAAACTAGGAAATCGATGCAGGGTTCGATGAACCCAAAGCGATTTATCTTTTTTCCTAAGAAATTAGTCCCGTGTTCAGTTACTACAAGTAACTAAACTATCCTTTCTGTAGTTTTAAATACGTTATCAAATGATGGATCAAGAGTTTCACACAGCACTCAGGGCGTGTGAAACTCCTTTCAAAGAATGATGAGTAGATTTTTTTAGAAAAAGGAATTCAGTTACTACAAGTAACTATACTATCCTTTCTGTAGTTTAAAGCTATAATCTATTAGAATTTAGTTAGCAGGTGCTGGTTTGATATTTTGAGCAATGAATAAATATACGGAAGGAAGAAATGAAATAATGACAGTCCCAATAAGCAAAGCATTGAATACTTGTTGATCCCCTTGAAAAACTTCATTCCAATACATGGCATTCACAATATGGAAGACTAAACCAATTAAATAACAAATGCTAATCACTATGATCTTCCACCTGAATAACGAATAGATAGAATAAAATCGAATAGCCTGATAAACCACTGCTGTGATGAGCATTGGAAAACAAAAAGAAATTAGAAAGAATTGGAATCTTAAAGCATCATCAAAAAGCTCTGTGCGATCTATTGAAATAAGCCAACTATTACACAATATTATAACAATCGGGAAAAATAATCCATACACTCTTTTATGTAATTTATTTTTATGAAGAGCTAAAAAGATTGAAGACACCAATAGCAAAATTTGTATACCTGGGAAGCCCATAAAAAATAGTGCAAATACATTCTCTAACATATTAGCTCAACCTCTCTTCAGCATAAGCTATCATCTTCTCAGCCTCTTCCTGATCGTAGGCAAATCCCATCTTTTGGGCCAGAATTTGAGCTTCTCGATCGAAAAACTTCATGGTAGCAAACAAGGACTGGCTGACCTTCTCTATACTAGATAGATTTAGCAGAGTTGAGAACTCCTTCTCTTTCTCAGCTGAGAGATAGTGAAAGAGGTACTTGTAATTCTTTCCGATATCAACTGCTCCCCTATCATTTGTCACCTGCCAAGCTAAGACCTTGAGGAGTTCTTTCTGACAAATGCCATAGAGGTGATCAGTGGCATAGATGAGTTGATTTCTTCGAATGGCCTTTACGACATAAGCCGATACCCACCAAAATTCATTGCAGGAGGCTGCAAATTCTTCTTCGGTAGGCGGACAGGTCCAGTAGCGATTGGAATTGGGCTGATAGGCTTCAAACAAACCTTTGTAGTCTTTTAAGACTTTGAAACCAGCCTCACTATCCACCCACTCTTTCATGTGCACCTTGGGACAGAGAGTCAAATCAATACGGTTGCCATCTTCAAAGAGCATGAGATACAGACGACGATGTCCTAGAGTAACTTCTTGCTCAATGATGCGTTTACCAAACTGGTCCAACCATGATGAATCAGAAATCAGGTCTTCTAGATTCTCAACAATATAGACCACATCATAATCTTGGAAGTCATCTTTTGGGGACCGTGGATTGGTCCTCGATCCGGATAAGGCCACTGCTTCCACTTGCAGGGATTCAGCAATCTGCAAGATCAGGTCCATCATTTCTGTCTCAGTTCTCATCTTCTACTCCTTCGTCACTTACAAATCCCTGGAATTGTTGGTTTTTATCAAAATATAGATAAACAGATGGAAGAAACGATAGAATCGCAATCATAAGTTTCGCCAAATGGATGTTGATGACCACCATAATAAATTGACCTTGAACTTTAAAAATCATCAAATGCATAAAGATGCTAGCAAGGAGATAGATTCCTAAAATCAGAGAGGCTTTCAATAATTGGTGGCTATAAACCGAATAGAGACGTATGCCACTATAAACTAGGGATGTATATAATAAAGGCAAGTAAAACGTCAGCAATACTATGGTAATTGATATATGCCCTTCAAGATTCTTAGAGGGATAATCACTGATTGCATTCATGGTTAAAACCCCTGCAAGAGGGAAAAAATACCCTAAAAAACAGACCTTTGATCTATTTTTCTTAATGGCAATATAAATAAAGGTAGCGACTAATACAACCGGTAAGAATGGGAAAGTAGAGAAAGCTATAGGTAATAAGATATCATTCATTTCACACCTTCCTACGATTCTGGCTAATGATCAAATATATAGCTGGCAGATAAGAGAGAGCAAGAGATAGGAACATCAACCCGATCATCATGCTTCGGCGTTGCAGAAACTCTTCCGACATACTAGCCATAACCAGATAAAAAAGTACTGCACTCGCTAGATAAGAGAGGATAATCAGGATGATTTTCCATCCATATTTAGGAAAAATTGAAAATAATCGGATGAGATGATAAAGCAAGGCAATCACAACAAGGGGAACACCTAGGACTATAACCATTAGTTGAACACCGATGGCTAGTAGCATGAATGGAAGGAATCTCTCAATTACGTCGAATGAATCAAATTGTACGACACAATAGGTCATGACTGTTAAACAGATTGGATAATACAAGCCATAAAAATTTTTCTTTTTCCAATTCAACCAAAAGGCAATGAAGATGGATAGAAACAAGACAATATACAATTGGTAAAAATGATTGAATGTAGAAATTAAATAATCCATATTTTTTCACCTTCTAGCTGGGTCCTACTGATCTCGGTCGAAAAAATAGAGATAGATAGGAGGAAGATAGGAGCCAGAATCATCGAAAAAATGACTACGTAAATGAAATGATCGATCTGAAATACCAATTCCACATATATGGCCAAGGCACCTACAAGCAGGGGACCTAAAATATAAGAAATAAAAATCAATAATGCCTTCCAGATTTTTTTCTGATAGACGAAACACAAACGAATCAGTGTAAAGATTAAGGATCCAATTATCAAGGGGAATCCATATAAAAACATGAGAATGCCTGCCTCTAAAGCACCGGATTCTGGGATTCTAATATTGGATTCTAGTACCTTAAGCATACATAGAGTAAAGACTACCGGTGCATACAAGCCTAATAGTCTAATTCTTCGACGATTCATGTTAATTGCAAGATAAATGGGGGACAAAAAGACTAACAAAATAAAACCTATGTATAGAGCCATCACTCGCACTCCTTAAAACGCGGTCGTTTCTTCCAAGGTAAACTTAACGTTATCTTCGATCCATTGACGACGTGGGGCCGCCTTATCGCCCATTAGGACTGAGACACGGCGCTCTGCACGCGCCAAGTCATCAATCGTGACACGGATCAAGGTGCGGGTTTCTGGGTTCATGGTAGTTTCCCAGAGTTGGTCCGCATTCATCTCACCCAATCCTTTGTACCGTTGAAGGGTCGCTCCACGGCCAAAGGTTCGCCTTAGGTCTTCCAATTCACTATCAGTCCAGGCATAAGCCACTTCTTCTTTCTTTCCTTTGCCTTTAGACATCTTGTAAAGAGGAGGCATGGCGATATAGACACGTCCTGCTTCGACCAAAGGTCGCATATAGCGATAGAAGAAAGTTAGGAGAAGGGTCTGGATGTGGGCTCCATCCGTATCCGCATCGGTCATGATGATAATCTTGTCATAGTTTGCATCTTCGATCGTAAAATCAGCCCCAACTCCAGCACCGATGGTGTATATCATGGTGTTGATTTCCTCGTTTTTGAGGATATCACTCATGTTGGCCTTCTCAGTATTGAGAACCTTCCCTCGAAGCGGAAGGATAGCCTGGAACTTGCGGTCCCGACCTTGCTTGGCAGAACCACCGGCTGAATCCCCTTCGACTAGATATAGTTCGTTCTTGGCAGGATTCTTGGACTGGGCTGGGGTCAATTTACCAGACAAGAGCCCCTTGTCCTTCTTGTTCTTCTTGCCATTTCGACTCTCATCCCGCGCCTTCCGAGCAGCTTCACGCGCATCCCGGGCCTTGATGGCCTTGCGAATCAGATTGGAAGCTAATTCCCCATTTTCCATGAGGAAGAAGGTCAACTTGTCAGCAACAATCCCGTCAACAACTGGTCGAGCAAGTGGACTTCCTAGTTTGTCCTTGGTCTGCCCTTCAAACTGCAAATGAGCTTCTGGCACCAAGATCGAAAGAACAGCAGACAAACCTTCACGGTAGTCTGATCCTTCCAGATTCTTGTCTTTTTCTTTCAGAAGTCCTGTCTTTCTTGCATAGTCGTTCATAGCCTTGGTAATGGCTGTCTTCAGTCCGGTTTCGTGGGTTCCCCCATCTTTGGTGCGGACATTATTGACGAAAGACAAGATATTGTCGGAATAGCCATCATTGTACTGGAGAGCGACTTCTACTTGGAAGCCTTCTGATTCTCCATTAAAGTAGAGAACCGGCGTCAAGGTTTCCTTATCTTCGTTCAAATACTCAACGAAATCCTGAACCCCATTCTCGTAATGGAAGGCCACATAGTTGTCTTCTTCCTTACGAAGGTCTGTCAGCGTCAGCGTTACATCCTTAAGCAAGAAGGCTGATTCTTTGATCCGTTCTGCAATGGTATTAAACTTGAAATCCGTCGTTGAGAAAATGGTTGGATCTGGCATGAAGGTAACCTTGGTCCCAGTCTTAGACTTTGGAGCCGTTCCTATCTTCTCAAGAGTAGTGACAGGCTTTCCACCATCTTCAAAGCGTTGCTTGTAGACCGCTCCATCACGGGTAATCTCAACCTCAAGCCAGCTAGAGAGGGCGTTCACGACGGAAGATCCCACCCCGTGGAGACCACCAGAGGTCTTATAGCCACCTTGACCAAACTTCCCACCTGCGTGGAGGACCGTAAAGATCACCTCAACGGTTGGTTTGCCCATGGCATGCATCCCTGTCGGCATCCCCCGACCTTGGTCAGCTACAGATAGGGAACCGTCTTTGTTAATCGTAACGTCAATTTGAGAACCAAAACCAGATAGGGCTTCATCGACGGCATTGTCGACAATTTCCCAGACCAAATGGTGGAGACCATTTCCATCTGTCGATCCGATATACATCCCTGGACGTTTACGGACCGCATCCAACCCTTCTAGAACCTGAATGGCATCGTCATTATAATTATTAATGTTGATTTCCTTTTTAGACACAAGGAACCTCCTGTTTGTTCATCTTTTCTATATTACAGCTTTTTAGGAAAATTTGCAAAATTTTTCTTTCTTCTCTCCCTTTCAGTAGCCCATTTTAGTGCGATTAGCTTAAACCGACTATCCGATGTGACAAATATGGACGAAATTTTCTTTTTCATTCAAAGCAATTTTGATATAATGAAACTATGATGAAAACAATTCTTTTACTCGTATTAGCATACTTATTAGGTTCTATCCCTTCTGGATTGTGGATTGGGAAAGCCTTCTTTAACATCAATCTACGCGAACACGGTTCTGGAAACACAGGGACCACCAATACCTTCCGTATCTTAGGGACGAAGGCAGGTCTGGTCGTCTTTGCAGTTGATTTCCTTAAAGGAACCTTGGCTGTTTTATTGCCGACTATTTTTGGGGTTACAGGGATTTCGCCAATGGTCTTTGGTCTTCTCGCAGTCCTTGGGCATACCTTCCCAATTTTTGCAGGCTTTAAAGGAGGAAAGGCAGTAGCGACCAGTGCAGGGGTCCTCATCGGCTTCTCCCCTCTCTTTCTATTTATCTTAGCTATTTATTTCTTTACTAGCCTCTATTTGACAAGTATGATTTCCTTTTCAAGTGTGACGGTCGCTATTCTGGCCAGTATCGGAGTCCTCATCCTCCCACTGACTGGTTGGATTCTCCCAAGCTACGATCCATTCTTTACCATTGTCGTCCTCGTATTAGCAGCCTTGATTATTATCCGTCACAAGGACAACATCGAGCGCATCCTCAACAAGAATGAAAATATTATCTCCTGGGGGAAAAATATCACTCATCAAAAACCAAAAAACTAGAGTTCTTGCTCTAGTTTTTTTACTTTCTATCACTTTATAAGCGCTCGTCCTATAAACGCAATTTTTCTTTAAAAATGTTCATGAAGATTTTTTCATTCGTTTTTTCTAATTGAAGATATGGAGAAATTAGTTTATAATAACTTGAATACAAAATAAGTAAAGGATGTTTATGAAATTCTATTCTTACGACTATGTACTTAGTCAAATTAGCCAGCAAAATTGGGTCATTGTTATTATGTCCATTCTATTAGTCTTGGTTACGGCTTTGTTCGCCTTTAAAGCTTATAAGGATAAACGTGGAAGTAAGTTCCGTGAATTGTCTATCATTTCTGTGTTAAGTTTGCTAGCCTTTGTTTTGATTAGTATTTCAAACTTCCAAAACAAAGAGTCCAATGACAATCAGTTCCGTACGTCCTTGCACTTTATCGAGGTTGTTTCAAAGGAATTGGGTGTTGATAAAGAAGAGGTCTATGTTAATACTTCAGCTGCAACTGATGGAGCCATTATTAAGGTAGGTGACCGATTCTACCGCGCTATTAGTGGAACAGATCCAGATAGTTATTTACTTGAAAAAATGGACTTATATAAAACAGATGTCGAACTGGTGGAGGTTGAAAAATGATAAGCTTTTTTGCTACAATTGCGATTAAATTGGCCTTGGGGCTTCTGTCTCTTGTTTTTGTTATCAATGTAACAGGTAAAGGAAATCTAGCACCAAGTTCTGCAGTAGACCAAATACAGAACTTTGTGCTTGGGGGTATTATTGGTGGGGTTATCTACAATAGTTCGATTACCATCCTTCAATATGCCATCATCCTCATCATCTGGACGATTTTGATTCTGTCACTCAAATGGCTTAATACCAATGTTTACTTTATCAAACATCTGATTGATGGAAAACCAACCATTATCATTAAAAACGGAAAATTAGATCCAGAAGCATGTCGCTCAAAAGGCCTTTCTGCTTCTGAAGTCGCTCTTAAATTGCGCTCTCAAGGGGTCTTCCAATTAAAAGAAGTCAAAAGAGCCGTCATCGAGCAAAATGGCCAACTCATTATCGTCCGAATGGGAGATGAAAATCCCAAATACCCAATCATTACAGATGGTGTGGTCCAGCTAGAGATCTTAGAGACCATCGGTAAAACCGAAGAATGGCTCACGGCTGAACTGAATAAAGAAGGATTCGAAAACGTAGATGACATCTTTATCGCAGAATATGATAAGGGTAAGATTAATGTCGTGACTTATTAAGGCTGGAAATCAGCTATTCGAAAAAATGGACAACTAAAAGAGGCTGGGACAAAAGTCCTAGCCTCTCAATTTTCTTTGGATTGTCGAGAAAGACGCAGTGGTTGAGTGGGCTCTACTACGCTGATTTCATCAGCTTTTACAGCCCTACTCAACTGTGCGGAGGTGGGACGACGAAATCGAATTCTAACGAATGACCGATTTCTGTCCCACTCTCTTTTTTAGATTCTATCTTTTAATAGTACTCCCCTTGGCGGTAGTTCCAAGAATTAAAATGATCAGATAAGTGCATCATGATCTTATCGATATCCAATCCTTTACGGATCACGACTGGACAAGTATTGACAGAACGACTTCCTGCTCCTTGTTCTGGGATGAGTTTTCCTTCCGCATCCACCATAGAAACCATCACTCCTTGTTCATAGCGCGTTTCAATGGTCTTGTCTGGTTGGATGGAAGCCACATAATCGTCGGCTTCGATGACCAAGTCAACGGCACCTTCGATTCGCTCACCAATTCCTTGGACCTTCCCACGGTTTCCTTTGCCTGAAGGGTTAGCTGAAGAGGCGTAAACCATCTTGCCTTCTTTTTCCCACATTTCTTTGGCGATTTGCTCACCAGCTTTACCGAATTTGATGACAAAACAGCTAGTTCCACGAACGTCTGTCATGAGTTCTTCGCGTCCATCTCCGAAGTCTTGTAATTTTGCATAGGCATCTTCACGCCATGGAAGGATACAACCAAGCAAGATATCTTCATCCCAATGTTTTTGATAGAAGGCATCGATTTCAGGATTCAATTGAGCAAGGGCGCGCAGTTCATCCATGCTTCCACAAAGAACCACACCAGGTTTGTTGCGATTACGTTCTTTAGCTTCGAATTTCCGTTCCAAGCCAGCCTTGTCACTGGTCATGATGATGTAGCCGACTTTTGTAGGGCAGACGATACAGCCACCCTCACCTTTCAAAATCTCAAATCCTTCTTGTGAAAGTTGTCCGTCCCATTGAATGTGTTTTGTCATAAATTTCGTCCTCTTCTATTCTTTTTTTCTATTCTATCAAAAATCCCAAAAAGCTTCAATATATTTTCTGAAAATTCTTAATTAACTATACAATTTTATTGCCAATAGGCGGGCCGATTCTTCTCATAAGCAGCAATCAAGTCCTCGTATTGGAGAGTAATCCCGATGTCATCTAAACCGTTAAGCAATTTGTGCTTCCAATCTTGATCGATCTCGAAGCGAAACTCTCCTACAGGCGAGATAATCTTCTGCTCTTCCAAATCAACGGTGATGGTATCCGTTGGTGCTAACTGAGCTAACTGTTGTCGAACCTCTAAGGGCTGCACAATCGGGAGCATTCCATTATTGAGTTCATTATTGTAATGGATATCTCCAAATGAACCAGCGATGACGACTTTAAAGCCATAATCAGCCAAGGCCCAGGCTGCATGTTCCCGAGAGGAACCTGCCCCAAAATTGTCACCAGTGATCAAAATAGTTGCCTGCCGGTATTCCGGCTTATTAAAGATAAATGTTGGATCCTCGGTATACCGATCGTCCAAATAACGCCAAGCATACATGAGGTATTTGCCAAAGCCTTTTTTATCAATCAGCTTTAAGAATTGCTTGGGGAGGATTTGGTCGGTATCAATATTATCGTTCATCAAGGGAACGGTTGTCCCCGTATAAATGGTAAATTTGTCCATGATTCCTCCTTTACTGGACTTCAGGCATTTGGCGCACATCAACAAAGCGACCAGCTATTGCCGCTGCAGCTGCCATAGCGGGGCTACAGAGATGAGTCTTGGCCCCAAATCCTTGGCGATCTTCAAAATTTCGGTTGCTGGTAGAGGCACAGTGGACCCCATCTGGAACCTTATCTGGATTCATTCCTAGACACATAGAGCATCCTGGGTCCCGCCATTCAAAACCTGCATCCATAAAGATTTTATCCAAGCCCAACTTTTCAGCGGCTTGCTTAACCGGACGAGAACCAGGTACGACAATGGCTGTTAAGTTGGGCGCGATCTTTTTGCCTTTCACAAACTTGGCTGCCAACTCCAAATCGCTGAGACGCGCATTGGTACAAGATCCGATAAAGATATAGCCTAATTCAATGTCTGCAGGTTTTTGGCCTGGTTCTAGATCCATATAATGATAGGCACGTTCATCGTTCATGTCCCGAATCTCTGGAAAGGGAGTTTCAAAGTCCACTCCCATAGAAGGATTGGTCCCCCAAGTTACCATCGGAGCCAAGTCAGATACATCCATACGGATGACCTTGTCATATACGGCATCGTCATCACTGACCAGAGTCTTCCAATCCGCTACTGCGGCCTCAAAATCATTTGGCACACATTCGCGTCCCCGAAGGTAGTCAAAGGTCTTTTGGTCTGGATTCATGATTCCCATCTTAGAGCCAAACTCAATAGACATGTTACAGATGGTCATCCGCTCTTCCATGGTTAAGCGATCAATCGCTTCTCCCCGATACTCTACGACGTAGCCAACTCCACAGGCAACACCGTAGCGCGCTATCAAAGCTAGGATGTAATCCTTTGAATAAATCCCTTTTTGTGGGGTTCCGGTAAATTCGACCAACATCTTCTTGGGTTTGACCTGCCAGATGGTTTGGGTGGCAAAGACATGCTCGACTTCACTGGTTCCGATCCCAAAGGCAATGGCGCCGAAAGCTCCATGGGTCGCCGTATGGCTGTCTCCACAGACAATGAACTTTCCAGGCTGGGTACGTCCTGTTTCAGGACCAACCATATGGACAATTCCCTGTTTTTCTGAACCATGACCTGCATGATCGATCCCAAAGTCCTTGACATTTTCAGCTAATTTATCAATCTGAGCCTTGGAAATCACATCCCGGATATCATAAATGTTAACAGTCGGGACATTGTGATCAAAGGTTCCAAAGGTTAAATCTGGTCTCCGAACCCTTCTACCAGTGTCTCTAAGCCCTTGAAAAGCCTGGGGACTGGTCACCTCGTGGATATAGTGTTGGTCCACATACATGAGTTGGGGCTGGCCTTCCTCACCGGTCACTACATGCCGTTCCCAGATTTTATCAAAAATTGATTTTCCTGCCATCCTTACCTCCATAAAGCGTAGAGTGTGTAAAGTGTGAGAAGGGTTCCTAAGAGCCAGGTGACCTTAAAATACCACTTCTGTGTCTTGTGATGAAAGAGTAGCCCTCCTATCCACGCTCCTAGCCCTCCAACTGCAAAAGCATAAAAGAGCAAGGTCTTTTCTGGTATCCGCCAAGTATTTCTTTTGGCCTTTTCCTTATCAACTCCGTAGAGAATCCCTACGAAGAGATTCCATAGAAGGATCAAGCCAGTAATCATTCCTTTTACACTCATAAGCGTTTTATAATCTCTTCTGTCATTTCTTTTGTCGAAGCACTGCCTCCTAGGTCTCTCGTAAAGATCCCTGCAGCAAGAGTAGCTTCCACTGCTTTTTCAATGCGGCTAGCATCTTCTTCTCGATCAAAGCTTTCTCGCATCATCATGGCAACAGAGAGGATCATCGAGACTGGATTCGCCACGCCTTGACCTGCAATATCTGGAGCTGATCCATGAATAGGCTCATACATGCTTGAACCTGATTCTGAATGGCTAGCCGATGGCATGACCCCAAGAGTGCCAGACAAGACACTGGACTCGTCTGAGAGGATATCACCAAAGAGGTTTTCCGTCACGATGACATCAAAGCGAGAAGGATTGGTAATCATGAGCATGGCTGCTGAGTCTACCAACTGGTGCTCCAAGGTCACATCTGGAAAGTCTTGAGCCACTCGATCAGCTACTTTTCTCCAAAGTTTGGAGGTTGCGAGGACATTTTGTTTATCAATGCTGGTGACTTTCTTGCGACGTCCCCGCGCAATCTCAAAAGCCTTCCGCACGATTCGCTCCACTTCTTCAACTGAGTAGTCGTTGATATCCCGTGCTTGATTTTCTTCTAAGATATGCTCTCCGAAGTAGATCCCGCCGGTGAGCTCGCGAACTACTACGAAATCCACACCATGGATGCGCTCCTCCTTCAAAGGAGAGAGGTGCTTGAGGGAGTCGTAAATCTTGACCGGACGAATGTTAGCATAAAGGTTGAGCTCCTTACGAAGAGCTAACAAGCCTTGCTCCGGACGAATCGGTGATTGGTCATACTGAGGACATCCGATAGCCGCTAAGAGAATGGCATCCGCTTCCTTTGTAGCTTCTAGAGTAGAAGCTGGTAGAGGATGACCAGCCACATCAATCCCTGCTCCCCCAAATGGATGATCTTGGACTGAATAGTCAAAATTTGTTTTTTCTGCCACTGCTTTCAGCACGGACAGGCCAGCCTCCATGATCTCTGGTCCAATCCCGTCTCCAGCTAGGGCGACAATCTTCTTCGTCATAGTGTTCTCCTTTAAGCATCTGGTAGATCACGATAGGATACAATGTGACCGATCTCTCCAGCATTCTCTTTTTGCACCAAGGTATTGGCATTGATATAGGCAATCGCTGACGCCTTCAATACGTCAAAGTCTAAACCAGAAGCATTAAAGATGGTATCCGTCGCTTCGTTTTCAACAGTGACCAGTACACGCGCTTGGGCATCAATCCCATCTGTCACCGCATCAATAGTGTAGGAAGTCAGACGAACTTCTTGATGGAAGAATTGATCAATAGCATTAAAGATTGCTTCCACTGAACCTTGACCTTTGGCAAGGTATTCAAGAATTTCACCATTTTCATTTTTCAGACTGACTGCTGCAGTGATGCTTTCATCTTCATTGGTTGTGAGACGAAGATCATCAAAGTGGAAGCCTTCTGGATTTTCCACTGCTGTACCGGCAACAAGGGCGCGGATATCGGCATCAGTGATCTCGTGTTTCTTGTCTGCCAGAGATTTGAACTTAGCAAACAATGGCTGGATGTCTTCTTCTGTGAATTCCAGTCCCAACTCATGCAGTTTTTCTACAAAGGCATGGCGACCAGACAATTTTCCAAGAGGGAGGCTATTGCTCTTGACACCCACCAACTCAGGAGTGATGATTTCATAGGTAAGAGGATTTTTAAGGACTCCATCCTGGTGAATCCCAGACTCGTGTGAGAAGGCATTGCCGCCAACCACTGCCTTGTTTTTAGGAATTGGAATCCCAGAGTAACGAGAGACCAACTCAGAGGTGTTGATGGTTTCATTAAGGACAATCGGACTCTCCACTTGGAAATAGTCTTCGCGAATATTAAGGGCGACCGCTACTTCTTCAAGTGCAGCATTTCCAGCCCGTTCCCCGATGCCATTGATGGTTCCTTCGACACGACCAGCTCCATTCTTGACAGCGGCGAGGCTATTAGCCACCGCCATTCCTAGATCATCATGGCAATGAGGGGAATAGATAATCTCACGATCTGTCTTGACATGGTCGATCAAGTATTTGAAAATAGCTCCGTACTCTGCTGGTGTCGTGAAACCGACTGTGTCAGGAATATTGATGTAGCTAGCACCAGCATCGACTGCAGTCTGGACAACTTGCAAGAGGAAATCCAATTCCGTCCGTGTCGCATCTTCGGGCGAGAATTCAACAACTTCAAACTTAGAACGCGCATAAGAAACGTGTTCCTTGATCGCTGCAAGAATTTCTTCCTTGGTCTTGTTGAGTTTAAATTCCCGGTGAATGGGACTCGTTGCGATAAAGACGTGAACTTGCGGATACTTGGCGTCTTTCAAGGCTTCATAGCAAGCATCGATATCGGATTTAACGGAGCGAGCCAAACCTGTCACAGCAGTCTTGGTCAAGACCTTCGCAATCTCTTGCACAGCTGTGAAGGAATCCGGACTGGCTGCAGGAAAACCTGCTTCAATAGCAGAAATGCCCCATTTTTCCAATTGCTTGGCAATGGCAATCTTTTCTTTAATGGAGAAATTGACTCCTGGAGTCTGTTCACCGTCCCGAAGACTGGTATCTAAAAATTCAACTTTACGCATAGGGTCTCCTCTTTTCTAAACATAGTGAATAAAATAAAAACATCTCGCCAGTTACCTAAGCGAGATGTTTTGTTACTCCCGCTTGGTAAGCCAAACAGGACTAATGCTTTTGCACTAGCCCGAGTACCTCAACAACAAAGCAAATTGAATAAACTTAGCTGTTTTCATGTTTGACTTTTCTCCTTTGATTGATGTCTTGTTTAGTATTTTAGCATAGGAAAAATTGAATGTCAAGAATTTTCTACAATATTCTGAATTTTTTGAATAGAAACAAAATAAAGGCGAAAGTCGCTTTCTTACTTTCGCCTGATCTTCTTATTTTTTCCTGTAGAGATCAAAGATGATTTGATCATTGTATAGATCAATGGTATTGGCCTTGACATAGAAATCCATCTCATTTTTAATCTTAGCAAGCTCGATCTTGATCGTCGCTTCTTTGCTATCAATTTTTACAAAGTCAGGTAGATCCTTGTTTGTAGACAGCACCTGCATCACGGTCTTCTTAGGAAATTTCAAGGTCCCAACCGAAAAATCCTTGAGGGTCAGGAGGATACTCCCATCCTCTAGCTTACTTGGCTGGAAATAGATATAGAGCGGGTACTCCTTTCCTAAAAAGTCCATCTTCCCCTCTAGTAACATCTGTTGGTTGTCTGCATACAGTTGATAATCACTCAAATGATAACTTTTAAGCATGACCTTGATGGTTTCATTTAGTTGAGCCCTAGTTGTGGTCATACTGCCGATCTTGACATCTCCTCCTTGGCTAGGAGTCTGTAGTTGCTGGACATCCTCTCGTACCGTTGAGAAACGAGTCCATACGACTAGACTTGTTGCCAGCAAGAAACTGACCAAGCCTAGAAAGAGCCATTTCCAGATGTTAATCGGCGTTTTTCCTCGTCTCTCCTTAAAATGAGGTCCTGTGGTTGCTGGTTTAACCTTCTTCTCGCTCGAACCATTTTTTCTCAGTTGCATGTATTTTCTCCAGTACGGCTTCTTTCATGATCTCATAGCCAGTATTATTGGGATGGAAACTATCCTCATCATACAAGGCATCATTGGTCACAGTCTCTTTTCCTAATTCGGATTCTGTCACCCCACTCTTGCCATCAATGCCCTTATAGAGGAGGTCATTGATCGGAACAAAGTAGACGCCTTGATAGGCAGAGAGGGTCTCCTCCGTTCTTTGGTTCCACTGATCGACAAGTGTCTGCAATTCCGTTAGATCGGGGAAATTGAGATACAAGGGATTATAGATCCCCACCACGTAAACGGGCAGATCCGGGTTGTCCTTGCGGGCAAATTCGATAATCTGTTTGAGATTTTTCTCATAGGTCTTCGATGCTTTTTCGAAGCGGTCCAGATCTAAGTTACTGGTATCCTCAAGAATGGCCTTTCGCAGGTCATTGCCCCCGACAGTAATCGTCAGTAACTGAGCCTTCTTCAGGTCTTTTCGAATCTCCTTTTTCTCCTGCATACGTGACAAAATTTGACCGCTCGTGTTACCAGAAACACCATAGTTGATCGCTTTGAATTCAAGACCGGATTCATTGGTCAAACTCTGAGCGAGCAGAGGGACAAAACCTCCTTGATTGGTGCTATCTCCTACGCCTTTGGTCAAGGAATCCCCAATCGCTACATAGGTGACTACCTCCTTTTTGGCACTTGTTGACGGTTTGGTCATCACTGGTTCTGCCGAAGGAAGGAGCCAATTGACCAGAAAAAAGCAGACCAGAAAAGTGACCAAACAATACAAGATCATCTCTAGTATTTTTCTACTATTCATATACTCCTCATTCGTCCAGCTTTCAATTTGACTTTCTTATTTTTAAGTCAGGTTTAGGCTTGGTAGACAATCTTGCCCTGGCAGATGGTATAAGCTACCTGTCCCTTGAGAGATTCACCGACAAACGGGGAATTGGCTGCCTTAGAAGCAAAATGATCAGACACTAAACGGTCAGCATCCGGATCAAAGATCACAATATCCGCTGGTCCACCGACTTCCAAATAGCCCGCTTCAAAATTATATAATTTAGCGGGATTATAGGTCATTTTTTCTAAGAGTTCCATCAAGCCAAGCTCTCCTGCATGGACTAAATAGGTCAAACCAAGCGATAGAGAGGTCTCTAATCCTGTCATGCCGGAAGGAGCCTTGGTGATATCGGCTACGTTCTTTTCATCCGCATGATGAGGCGCGTGGTCCGTTGCGATTACGGTAATGACTCCTAACTTCAAGCCTTCGATGACTGCGCGACGGTCCTCTTCCCGACGAAGAGGCGGATTCATCTTGGCATTGCTTCCCTTAGACAGCAAGAGGTCTTCGGTCTTAGAGAAATGCTGAGGAGCTACTTCTGCTGTAACAGGAGCACCGATTGCTTGGGCAAACTCGACAACCTTGACACTCTCTGCTTTCGAGAGGTGTTGGATGTGGAGGTGGCCACCAGTCGCGTGAGCAATCATAGCATCACGCGCTGCCATAGAGTATTCTGCCACACCAGTGGCTCCGCAAACCTTGAAGTGCTCCCGAGCAATGTGCTCATTGAGTCCCAGAATGCCGTTCAACTCTGGGTCTTCTTCGTGGAGACTAATGAAGGTCCCCAGACGTTTGGCTTCTTCCAAGGCCTGACGGACTACCTTTGTACTTTGCAACGGAATCCCATCATCTGAGAAACCGACAGCTCCAGCTTGTAACAAGCCTTCAAAGTCGGTGAGATGTTGGCCATCAAAGTTCTTGGTAACCGTCGCAACGGTCTTGACATGGATGGCTTCCTTAGCAGCAGAATCCAAGACTTCTTTTAAGGTCTCGACATCCGAGATGGTTGGAGTGGTATTGGCCATCATGACGACTGTCGTAAAACCACCAGCTGCAGCTGCAAGAGCCCCAGTGTGAATATCCTCCTTATGGGTCTGACCTGGTTCCCGGAAGTGAACGTGAATGTCCACCAAACCTGGCGCTACCACCTTGCCACTCGCATCGATAACTTGGGCTCCTTCATAAGAAAGAGATGGACCTATTTCCACAATTTTCCCCTGATCTACTAAGAGATCACATACTTGGTCCAAACCAGTTTTTGGGTCCATTACCCGACCATTTTTAATGACTAACATCTTCTACTCCTTTATTCATAGAAATCAACATGGGTCTCTAGCAAGCGATCCCCATCATAGCGGAACATAGCTGAAAAGAAGGGTTTATCCTCCAAGAGCCACTCGACAAAAGTGTGGTCCCCTTCCCAAGTTGGCTTACTTAAGACTTGATCATAAGGCACCCACTCCAGTGTCCCTTCGTTACACTCGATGAGCTCCCCTTCAAATTCGGTCACCTTGAAGACATAGGTGTACCAGTCCAGGTCAGGTGTAAATTCAGGGAAGGTGATAATTCCTTTTAGAACTGGCTTAGCAACTAGACCCGTTTCTTCAAGGATTTCCCTAGCAGCACACTCTTGAGGAGTTTCCCCGCGTTCTAATTTTCCACCAACTCCGATCCATTTTCCTTCATGGACATCATTGGGCTTTTTATTGCGATGAAGCATCAAAAACGCTTCTCCATTATCGATATAGCAAATTGTAGCTAACTGTGGCATTATTTCTTCTTTCTATTTTCCTAACTTCACAGCCAATCAATCGGCTCGCGACCCATCTCCTTTAAATAAGCGTTAGCCCTTGAAAAAGGACGGGAGCCAAAGAAACCGCGATAGGCCGATAAGGGACTGGGATGGGCACTTTCAATAATCAAGTGTTTGCTTGCATCAATCAAAGACTTCTTCTTCCGAGCATAGGCACCCCACAGAATAAAGACAACATGCTCATCCTCTTGGCTGACTAGGCGAATAACTGCATCTGTAAATTCTTCCCAAATCAGGCCAGCGTGCCCATTGGCCTTGCTAGCAGGTACCGTCAGACAGGCATTAAGTAAGAGAACCCCTTGCTCTGCCCAAGGTGTCAAGTCATGGGAAGGCTTAAGCCCCACATCTTCCGCCAACTCCTTTAAAATGTTTTGCAAGGATGGAGGTGCTGGGATGTCATCCGGTACAGAAAAGCTGAGCCCCTGCGCTTGACTAGGACCGTGATAGGGATCCTGACCCAGAATCACAACCTTAACCTCTTCCAGATTCGTTGTCTTTAAGGCCTGAAAAACCTTTTCACGAGGTGGGTAGATGGTCCCTGATGCATAGACCTGATCTAAAAATTGATTGATTTGCTTAAAGTAGCCCTCTGGAAGCTGCTCCTTAAGCAATTGGTGCCATCTTGAATGTTCCATCGCTTCTCCTTACAGCATAAAATAATTAACCGTTCTCTTGGGATTTCCTTGGACCAGCAGCCAAACCAATAGAGGCTAACAAGAGAATTTGTGGTAGAAATTGGATCAGATAACGAGTCTTGCCACCTTCAAAGATGGTCAAAAAGAGAAGACCACCAAAGACAGCAAGCGATAGGAAGTGGAATTCGTCATCGTTCTTCTTCTTGAGATAGACTAGAACTAGGCCAGCCGCCATCACAATCCAAACCAACTGTTTGACGAACTCATAAAAACGGTACTGAGGACGATCTGTACTTAAGAAGTAGGTACGAATCCATTTGGCAACTGGTAAATCCTTGGTATAAGGCTCGTAAAGAGGGTTAATGACCGGAGTCTTTTCGTATTCAACATCCCGATAGAGCCAACCAAGTGTCCCTTCTGCCACTGTCAAGGATTGCTTTGTATAAAGATGTCCCAGGAGTCCAATCGGACCATATTCCTTCAAGCGCCGTTTGATTTCTTTCATGATATATTCGTTCTTGAACATCCCATTATTGTACTCGTCTCGCTTATCTTCATCGACATATTTCAAGAGACCCTCTTTCATATCTGCTTGGTTGTGACCAATATCCGTCAAGCCCAAGTTAATAAACAAGAGCGGTCCTTTAGCCAGACCATCCCCTTTTAAAATAGGAACAGCCGTTTGGTGTTTGACAGCTGTATTCAGAGCTCCAAAGACCAGACCGGTTGATAAAAGGGTTAAAGCAAAGACTTTTCCAAAGACCTTCCACTGCCCTTTAAAGAAGAGGACCATCCAAAAGGCCATCACGACAATAATAGTCGTCGGACGGATCAGCATAGTAAGCCCTGATAAGAGGCCAAGCCACAAGGATGTTTTCCATTGTGCACCACTGTCGCCCCCTTTTAAGAGATCCAAGGCTAGCCCTAATTGCAAGGCGATGAGAGGAAGAGGCGGAATGTCCGTGTACATGGAGTAAAAATAAGGCGAGTAACAGATTAAGACCACATAGAGCGTATACACCCAGTCTGCTACTTTTTGGTCATAATGTTTCAGCCCTAAACGATACAAGAAGATAGCTCCTGCATTCACAAATACTATGTTGAGAATCTGCATGACCCAGAGGCCTGCCCCACCAAAGATTTGGTAGAAAAAGCGTTCGTACAAGAACAAGGGAAGGTTATTGGGATTCCGGCTCAGGTAGCTAGAAATGGAGGACTCTTTTAGAAGGCCAAAGGCTCCCGTATAGACAACTGCAGCATCCCGACGGATAAAGAGTTCCGCAGACAGCATAAAAACAATCTGAACCAGAATCGCTCCCAGCATCAATCCAGTCTTGTGTTTCATCAACCAGGCAAAGGCTCTTTTGAGATAGGAGCGACCAAGATAAGCTAGGAGAAAGACAAGTCCCCCAACTACAAGTCCCCATCCCGAAATATCTTTTAGGTAGACGACACTAATGACAAACCAGTGCACCATCAGGAGCAACATGACCAGATGGAGCAATCCAAATAAGATATTTTTACTTTTTACTAACATAGCTCCATTATAGCAAAAAAATAGTGATTTAGCTGGTTTCTATCGGCTCTCCATCAAATAGAGGACTTCAGTTTGGATGATGAAGCCAAGGCTTAGATAAAGACTCAGGGCTGCTTGATTCTCTTTTTCAACGACAATCTGAAATTGCTGCTCCACTTCTGCAGCCATCTGATTCATCACACTTCGTAAGAGATAGCGTGCGTACCCTTTACGGAGATGATCCGGGTCAACGGCTAATCCAAAGAAATAGGTCGTTCCCTGAGATAGATCCACCGTAACAGAAGCAAGAACTTGCTCTTGGTCACGCAAGACAAAGAGACGGGTATCCAGCCCCTCGAGAGACTCGGTCGCATACTTGAGGGCATAGTCAAGATCCGTCTCGAAAGCCTTGGATTGAAAATGCGCGACCTCTTGGAGCATGGACTCCTCAGCTTCCAACACCATCAGCCCTTCTCTCTTCTCATGGTCAGTGACTTTACATGGAGCCTCCAACCACAGTTCGTGGTCTTCCTCCTCTGCCTCCACTAAATGAAAATGGCTAAGTAAGTCTGGGTGCTGGTCCAAAAAGCGAAGTTCTGATACATACAAGCGGTTTTCCAATTGGTACTCCTCTGCCAAGCTCTTGAAATCATCCCACAAGGAACGGGCAATCCCTTGTCTACGAAAAGAAGGTGTCACAAAGAGCTGAACCTCTGCTTCCTTGGGTTCATCCGCATAGATGGACAAAAATCCAACTAGCTGCTCCTCCACCAATGCAAGGATAAAGGCTGGCATCGTAGGATCAGCATTGTAGAGATTATCCAAATAGGGCAAGCGATAAGTATGGTCAATTTGGTGACAGGCTCTCACAAGTTGTTCACACTGCTTTTTTTCTTCTAAACTCAGACGAATCCGTCTTTTAAGCTCCATAAAATTTCCTTTCATCACAAAAACAAAAGGAGAGCCAAGCGTTGGCCCTCCTCCATTATACTTTAGTCTTGCCAGGTTTCTTGGTTTTCTTTGAAACGGCGTAACAGTTCCAAACCTTCAGAAGTAATATAACCCTGTTCTTCTGCCAAATGAATCAATTCAGTGTAGTTAGACAAGGTTTCGAGTTGAACGCCAGCTTCCGCAAATTTCTTATCGGCTTTCTCCAATTGGTAGGTGAAAATAGCTACGACACCAAGGACGTCCGCTCCTTCACGCTTCGCAGCTACGACAGCATCTAAGACAGACCCACCAGTAGAAATCAAATCTTCCACTACCACCATTTTTTGACCTTGTGGTACACGACCTTCTATCTGGTTACCAGCTCCATGGTCTTTTGGTTTGCTACGGATGTAGGCAAATGGCAAATTCATCTTGTCCGCAATAATAGCACCGTGAGGAATCCCCGCAGTTGCCGTTCCAGCAATCACTTCGACTTCCGGGAAAGCTTCCTTGATTTTGTCCACGAAGCCATTCTCAATCAAAGTACGAGTTTCTGGATAAGCGAGGGTCACACGATTATCCGTATAAATAGGGGACTTGATCCCAGACGCCCAAGTAAAAGGCTCTTCTGGTTTTAAATAAACGGCTTCAATTTTTAGAAGATGGCTAGCAATATCTTTAGCTAATGACATGATAACTCCTTTTTACGATTTTAATCGAATACGAATTAAATCAATAATTGATTTTTAAATGACTGTACAGGTTAGTGAAAAGTTTAGGGAAGGCCCTATCAGGCTCTATTCATTCCGACGATTTAGAGGATAAAACGATCATTTTTATCCTCTATATCTAGTGAACTCGTTAGGGAAGATCCTATCGGACTTCCCGTAGAGCTACAAAAGTTTTACTTTTACTTGCAATTATTATTCCGACGCTCTCGGAAGAGAAACGATCATTTTCTCTTCTGAGATCTAGTGAATGCGTTAGGGAAGGTCCCATAGGACTTCCCGTAGAGCTACAAAAGTTTCACTTTTAGTAGCGATTAGTGTTCCGACGTATGAATGAAAGAAACAATTTTATTTCTTTCATTCATACTAGTGAATAGTTTAGGGAAGGCCCTATCGGGCTTCCCGTAGAACGTCTTGAAGCACAGCTTCTTAGACGTTCTTAACTATTCCACTGTCTCTTAATTTCATGATAAGCATCCCATGGGTTTTCTGCTTGGATGATCGGACGTCCAACCACGATGTAGTCTGATCCGATGGCATGGGCTTCTTGTGGGGTCATGACCCGTTTTTGGTCACCAATTTCAGCTCCTGCAGGACGGATCCCTGGGGTGACACAGACAAACTCTTCTGATGTAGCTTTCTTGATCAAATCTACTTCATGGGCTGAGCAGACAACGCCGTCCAAGCCAGCTTCTTGCGCCTTACGAGCATAATTCACTACGGATTCTTGGACAGTAGTTTGGATGTTTTGGCAATCACGCATGTCTTCCTCACTGGTAGAGGTCAACTGAGTCACCGCCACCAACTTAGCACCTGGTCCAAGTGCCTTTTTGGCTTCGCGCATCATCTCTACACCACCGGCCGCATGAACTGTCACCATATCCACACCAAAGGTGCCTAGGACAGACATGGCTGACTTAACCGTATTTGGGATGTCGTGCAATTTTAGATCTAAGAAAATGCTGTGGCCACGACCTTTCAGATAGTGAACAATTTCTGGTCCGACTGCATAGAAAAATTCCATTCCGATTTTTACAAAAAGTTTTTCATCTTCTGGGAAATGTTCTAGAAAGTTTTTGACATCTTCAAAAGCTGGAAAGTCGAGGGCGATGATGGGACGTTCTTCACGCATGGGTTTCTCCTTTTTATGGCTGACATTTATTCCACAAAAAAACCTTGCCCGAGGCAAGGTTACACGAAAATTAGGTAGTATCTACCCTGATTCACCGTCTAGACCTTAGGAGCCTCTCTGGACCACTTTAAAGGTTTTTCTACATTGTAGTACGATATGAAAGAAAAGTCAAGAAATAATCATAAAACGTTCGGATTCAATCTGTTTTTTTCATCTTTCGACTAGGGAAGATTCACCAACATGTCAAATTCTTGACGAAAATCCGATTTTCCTGTAAAATTTTTGTATGCTGAGTAAGGGTTGTTTTAGTTGTAGCTTACTCAGTAGCCTGTTGGGGTTGTAGCCAGCAGGCATTTTTTATTTTCTCGATAATCCTTATAATAGATTTTCTCGGACATGCTGACGCAAATCTTCCAAGCTAGTTATTCCATACTGATCCATGACCTTTGGTAAGTCTTGGATAATGGTGGGACAAGCATATGGATCTGTAAAGTTAGCAGTTCCAACTCCAATCGCAGAGGCACCCGCAATAAACATCTCAATAGCTGCTTCTGCCGAATCAACGCCACCCATGCCAATAATCGGCAATTTGGTAGATTGGGCTACTTGGCGGATGAGTTTCAAGGCTACCGGGAAGATAGCTGGTCCTGACATACCTCCGGTGCCATTAGCAATGATGGGCTTGCCAGTCTTGAGGTCAAAGCGCATCCCGACCAGCGTGTTGATCATGGTCAAGCCACTCGCACCCGCATCTTCTGCAGCCTTGGCTACTTGAGTAATATCGGCCACACTAGGGGTTAACTTAACGTAGACAGGGACTGAAGACGCTTCTACCGCTGCTTTTACTGCATCATAGGCCAACTCAGGAACTTGTCCGATTAAGAGGCCGTTGTTGCCATGGTCTACGTTGGGACAAGAGATATTGAGCTCGATGGCCTTGACATTTGGCGCTTGCGAGATCTTGCCAGATACCGTCGCATACTCTTCATTGGAGAAGCCAGCTACGTTGGCGATAATCGGTAAATCTGGATAATTCTGGGCCAACCAAGGGAGTTTCTCTGCTAGGACCACGTCTACGCCTGGATTTTGGAGACCAATAGCATTGAGCATGCCTGCAGGCGTCTCAGCAACACGTGGTGTCGGATTTCCGAAGCGAGCCTCAGCGGTTGTCGCCTTAATCATAATGGATCCTAATAAGTCTAAGTCATAGTATTTGGCATATTCCTGACCAAAGCCAAAACAGCCAGAAGCTGGAATGATGGGGTTTTTCAAGTCTAATCCTGGTAAGGATACAGCTAATCGATTACTTGTCATACTTTCCTCCCTACATCACAATCGTACCAGTTTCAAAGACCGGTCCGTCTTCACACACGCGCTTATTAGCTGCTTGGCTTTCATTTTCCAGATGCACTACACAGGCATAGCAAGCACCCATCCCACAGGCCATACGCGATTCCATAGAAATATAGGCGCGAGGATGGTCATGGAATTTGGTATTGACATATTTGAGCATGCCAGGTGCCCCACAAGAATAGATAGCCTCAAACTCCTGGTCCATCTGATCAATGATTGTTGACACATAACCCTTGGTACCATAAGAACCATCGTCTGTTGTAATGGTGACTTGGCCGTACTGCTTCAATTCTTCTTCGAGGATAACCGCTTTTTTATTGGCAAAGCCAAGGACAGAATGGACTTCTACTCCTTGCTCATGTAGCTGTTTAGCCACTTGGACCAAAGGAGGCACTCCGATCCCTCCGCCGATAATTAAGGCACGCGCCCCTTGACCAAGACCTTTTAGGTCGAAGCCATTTCCTTGAGGGCCCATAACACTGAGGAAGCTACCGACAGGCAAGTGAGAAAAGATGGCTGTCCCTCCCCCTTCTACCCGATAGATGAGGCGACAGGTCTGGCTGTCTGGATCAATCTCTGAGATAGAAATAGGACGGCGGAGGAGCTTAGAGTCATCCGGTACACGGATATGGAGAAACTGCCCCGGCAACATTTGCTCCACCATTTCCCCCTTCAAGACCATTGAAAAAATCCGTGGCGCAATCTCTTCTTGAGCGATTAACTCCATGTCTTCCATCATGATTTTTCCAAACCGTTTTTTACAGCTATCACTGACCATTGGTTTCCTCTTCTTTCTTCCAGCAAAAAAGACCTCGCAAAAGCAAGGTCCTACAAATGATCAGCTAGACTCGGTCTGCTGATCTTTTTTCTGTCTTTCCTTGCAGGCCTCTCTGGACCCCTTAAAGGTTAAATTTGTCTCATTATATCGCTCTCCTTGTCGCTTGTCAAGTAGAAGCCCGATAGCTCCGCTCATTTCCCTTCTGTCTCAGGAGAAAAGCCTTCTGGTACCGGTGGGATATACTGTAAAGCGATGCGATTTTCAGGCTTGCGATCGACCAAGTAGAGAACCAACAAGAAGAGCCATTCCAGGGGCTTCATCAGATAGTAAATGATATCCATGGCCCATTTCTTCTTGATATGTTTGGCAAAGGGATAACCATAGCGATCATAATTACGACGCAAGAAGCGATGGAATCGTGGCGTCTTTTCTTCTAGCACCTGCTCAAAGGCATTGGCAATACAGAGCTGGCGATTCACCACAACAGGATGACCGTGCCGGACTCCCATCCGTTGGGGTTTGACAACCTTTTTATGGCCACCAGCCGCAACTGTACAGAGATAGTGCTCATCCATGATGAGATTCTGAGGAGGGATCTTTTCCGAAAAGGTCCAATCTGCCGTATTGGTCCAAGCCTTGACCAAGCTATCAGGACGTTGACCAAAGAGCATGAGGGCCATGACCAATACTGCTAACAAGGGGAGGGCAAAGACGACTGCCAACCAAGTCCAGTGTTTGGATTGGTAGAGGATCAGGTGAAAGCGCTGGAGAATTGGATTGTCATAGGCCTTAATGGGATCAGCACCCTCCCACTCCTTTATCCTGGTCCGCAGGAGACTAATAGAAAAAACCAACAAGAAGACCGTGTGACAACCGATGACTTGCAACTGGATGTCAAACACCGCTAACAATACCAATCCCATCAATATCCCACTAATACAAAAGATATTTAAAAGTGGAGATAAAGAATTGGCGTCTCGGTAAGAATAGATGACCAGAGCTATGAAGGAAATCAGTGCCAAAGTAAGAATCGTCGGAAGAGCCTCTGACCAAACCATGGTATGCTTCTGATCATTGATGAGCTGTTTGGTCCAATCATAATTTGTCAAATCCTTTACTAAATAGATAACAAAGGATTCCAGAATACAGCCAAAGACTCCTATCCAAAGGATCACAAAGTACTTGCGATTGTTAACCCTTCGTTTAATTTTTTCCTCTTCTTTCTCTTCATAGACACCGACCAGTTCCTTTTCCAAGGTCTGGGCCTGTATCGTAGACCAGCGAGAAATAGCATACAAAATCACAAAGATATTGGGAACAAAATAACTAACTACTAGGGCATGAACAAGAATTGTAACACTGTATATTGCGACTCCAAAAATAGCATTCCAGAAACCCAAAGATTGGATATTTCCTGGTAAGCTCCCTAGAATTAAAAAGACGTACAAACCAAGAAAGATCAGTAAATTGGTCATAAAGTTTATCTTTACTAAACTGGCTAAAAATTTGGTCTCCAGTTCCTGGTTCCATTTTTTGTACCATTGAACAATTCTTTTCATAAGGCCTCCTAAGCACTATTTGTCATCATTCTATCAAGCTACAATCAATCCTTCAATTCTAAACCTGTTTTATAGGGAAAAATCCTTCTAGAGACTGATACTAGCTGGGATTTTCTGTCAAAAGTATGTTAAAATATAAGCATGAGAATCCAACAATTACATTACATTATCAAAATCGTCGAAACAGGCTCTATGAATGAGGCGTCCAAGCAACTCTTCATCACCCAGCCAAGTTTGTCCAATGCTGTGCGGGACTTGGAAAAAGAAATGGGAATTGATATCTTCATCCGTAATCCCAAAGGAATCACTTTGACCAAGGATGGGATGGAGTTCCTTTCTTATGCCCGTCAAGTCGTCGAGCAGACCCAACTCTTAGAAGAACGCTATAAAAACCCAGTAGCCAACCGGGAGCTCTTTAGCGTATCCTCCCAGCACTATGCCTTCGTAGTCGAAGCCTTCGTCTCTCTCCTCAAGAAAAGCGATATGGAGAAATACGAGCTCTTCCTACGGGAGACCAGAACCTGGGAAATCATCGATGACGTCAAGAACTTCCGTAGTGAGATCGGTGTCCTCTTCCTTAATGGCTATAACCGGGATGTCCTTTCAAAAATGCTGGATGATAGCCACCTCAAGGCAACCCACCTCTTTACTGCCCAACCTCATATCTTCGTCAGCAAGACCAACCCTCTAGCTAACAAAGAAGTGGTGAAATTAGAAGATCTAGAAGACTTCCCTTATCTCAGCTACGACCAAGGGACCCACAACTCCTTCTACTTCTCAGAAGAGATCCTTTCCCAAGAGCATCACAAAAAGTCCATCGTCGTCAGTGACCGTGCCACCCTCTTCAATCTCTTGATTGGTCTGGACGGCTACACTATTGCGACCGGTATCCTTAACAGCAACCTCAACGGAGACAATATCGTCTCCATCCCGCTAGATATCGACGACCCAATAGAGCTGGTCTACATCCAACACGAGAAAGCTAGCCTCTCTAAGATGGGTGAGAAATTTATCGAATACTTACTTGAGGAAGTCCAATTTGATAAATAAGGAGGGACTATGAAGGTAAAAACTATTCTGTCTTTTGCTGCCATTATATTTATCATTGGACTTCTGGCTGTAAACTATGACTCAAATCCGAAAACTACTGATGTTGCTTCAACTAATCCTAATATTAGTATTGATGTTAAACTAAATGGCTTTCTGGAATCCACTAAACCAGTAGCTAATATGAAAGATGCCGACAATCGCTATTATGTTGAAATTTCAGTTATTGACCATAAGGATTTGTCTGAATCTGATATTAGCATTTTAGATCAACAAAACCATGAACAAACCATCCTAACATTTGATAGTAAGTCCGATGAAAATTACACCCTATGGTTTGCTGGTAAACCAGATACTAAATATAAACTTGTGTATGAGGATGATTATTCCAACATCAAAGAGGATACAGATTTTACTACTCCTTCCAATAAGACAAACTTATCTGAAGTCGAAAAGACTGGAAAAATTGTTTTAAAACAGAGTATGAAGGAAAGAATAAAAGAAAATTTACTACAAAATCTTGACAATAATTGGGGAAATATCGCTATTTACTACACTCCGACGGATAAAGAGAAAAAAGCAATAGCCCAAGCATACTGGGAAGCATTTATAAAGGACTGGTATGACACTTATCAGCTCCAGTTATCCTTCGTAAATGATTCTTATTATGATTTTGAAATTCTCTATAAGTGGGCTCCTCCAGACATTGATGCACTGAATAGAAAAATTGATGAACGAGAAGATCAGTTAAAAAAGGAGTTCAAAAATAATCCAAAGAAAGTGTATCAAACAATTATTTCTGAACTACCAACAATGATAAAAGAAACAAGTAAACTGGATGAAATAGAGGGTAAAGCAGATTTCAGTATTAGTAGAGAACGCTTTTCTTCTGATGATAGTTATTCAGACCTATCCATAACTGATTTGAACTCTCTGACAGAACCATTAAGCGAAATATACCCTTAAAGAAACAACTCCAGATTGGCTCTATCAATCTGGAGTTGTTTTATTTTTTATTAATATTTTTATTAAGAATTTCAGTCACATATTGGTCCTTATTTTCATTTGTATAAGTTTTTGATCTAGATTGAACTCTGATCCCTTTATGATCCTGTTGCTGACCCATCACATACGTTTCCGTTATGGTCGTTTTAAAGGTATCACCTGACATAGTATTATGAATTGGTAAATTAGTAAATTCTTCAGAATAAAACAATTGATACGGATACTCATTTAACTCGATATTAAATCTATTATTTAACACACTATCGGAACCACCATATATTTCATCAGAACTACGTATCCAATAATTTCTTCTACCATCCGAATGATAATCATCAAAAAATTCTTGCCGTTCTTCTGCTGAAAAAGATTTATCTTGCAAAAAATATATCGGTTGGAAAAAATTAAATTCAGGAGCAACATTATACTCATAGTATGTTTGTAGCTTCTGTGTTTTTGGATTTTTTAACTGAAAACTAGTAACTACATATTGATCACTGGTACTTTGGTAGATAGTATCACCTTGGTATAGCATTAGATAGGTTCGAGAGGCACTCCCGTCACCGTATTCAATTCCAGGGAAACGTCGTGCTATTTTTGCATAATGTTTATAATTATGATTATCATTACTAAACAGTGTACCTCTATTATGATTGTCAAATATAATATCTAATTTTGTTTTATCAGTGAATGTTAGATGTAAGATAGTATGATTCCATTCAGATTTTAAATCTGTTCTTGTGGACTCTTCCCACTGACCATCTGTAGGTTTCAGCCCATCTTCATTATAGATAAATTCGATATTAATATCCTGAATAACTTTTATCTGCCTCTTTTTATGAGTGACTTTTAAATTATAAACTTTATGATAAATATGCTGTGAATCGATCAAATCTGGCTTGATATAATACCGAAGACCGATATAGCCAATAAACAGACTAACTAAAGCAAGAAGGACATATTTCCTTTTAATCTTCACCTTCTTCATACTCACCTCCAAGGAAAATCTATTTCATTACAATAGTATCTCTTTTCATTAAACCATAATCAGTAACAATTTTCAAAATGTAGAGTAAATTCAGAAACAAAAATTCCTTAAATCGAAAAGTAACCATTTCTTTTTTCAAAAATAAGACTTTTCCATAGATCTGAGGTTCCATGACGACTATAGATAATATTGATCACCTATGTTAAAATAGAGGCACTATGTTTGACCAGTATCGTTGAAACGATGCTTTTAACAACCGCTATTTTTTAAAAACTCACACTGTAACTGGAGTATGTATGAGCAAAAAGATTAAGAAAAGACTGATATGGATTTTCTCCATTCTAATTTCGATGTTGTTACTGATTTACTTTTTAAGTTCTTCTATCAGCATTGAAACCGTTGACAATGGAGTGTTTGATACGGACCAAAACACTTCAAATTTTCAAAAATCAAACGAGATGTATTTCGTGACTATTTCAGCAAAGAATCTCGAAAACTACTCTACCGAAAAAATACGGCTTGTAGATGAACAGAACAAGGATGTAGAGATTGAGAGAAAAGAAATTTCTTCTCAAGGCAAAACCGTCTTATGGTTTTACGGAAAACCTCATGCCAACTATACGTTGGTTTATCACATTCAAAAGAAAAATGATACAGATAAAGCTGTTCTTCAAGAGACTTTTTCCACTGCTGATAAACCATTCAATTTAGAAGATGTTTATCAAATTGTAGAGAAGAAAATAAAGGGTGAATACGATACGAATATAAAAGATAGTATAAGTGATAAGTCAAAGGAAATGACTAAGTCTATTGAAGTCTATTACACCCCTACTGAAAAAGAACTAGAAGCTATTCAACAAGCTTACACAGATACTTTTATAACCCATTCATCTGGTTATAAAGTACATATGGATACAGCTACTTCTACAGGGTATTCTTTTACGATTACTTCTAACTGGTCTGAACCCGATATAGAGGATCTCAATCGCAGGATCAATGAGCGGGAAAACCAATTAAAACAAGAGGTTGGTCACGATTTTCGCCAATTATACAAACGAATCATTAGCGAACTACCGGATTTGATCAAACAAACGCCCAAAACAGCCACGATAAAGGAAAATAAAAAAACTTTCAATATCGGAAGAATCGCCCCAAAAGCTATCGATAAGAGTTATAATTTTTCTAACATCAATCTATTTGATGACGACTTTGCGGATCCTATCTTAAACATCCTACTGTAAAAACAAGAGGCTGGGACAAAAGTCCTAGCCTCTCAATTATTTTTGGATTGTTGAGCAAGACGCAGTGGTTGAGTGGGCTCTACTACGCTGATTTCATCAGCTTTTACAGCCCTACTCAACTGTGCGGAGGTGGGACGACGAAATCGAATTCTAACGAATTACCGATTTCTGTCCCACTCTCTTGTTTTGATTTGGTATTAAAATTTCAGTAATATATTCATCTTTATTCGATTCGGTGTAAGTTTTCGAAGTGGACCAAGCTTTATAAACACCATCATCATCCCCATAGTCTACCATAGTGTAAGTGATTGTCATATTTAACTGGTTACCAGTTGGCATCAAATTTAATGGTAGATTTGAGAATTCATCCGAATAATAGTATCGTCTACCGTAACTTGAAATATGAGCATCCAATGTAACATTTCCATAGTTTGGCCAGGTATCGACATAATTTCTATTTTCTCTTTTCTCGGCGTCCTCCAAAAATTCTATCATATTTGAGGTTGCATACTCATCCTTCTGTTGCATAAAGTAAACTGGAAAAATACTTTTTTGTGTTTCTGTGACATATTTATAATAAGTTTGATCGGTCTGAATGATGGGATCTTTAAACTGAAAACTGACTATCTCTTTTAGATCCGTATCCTGGTAAAGTGTGTCATTTGAATAGATCAGTAAAACATAGTCTAATAAGCTTGTGTCATCGTCACTTTCAAATTTAGGAAATCGATACCGCAGTTGATTATACAATTTATCATCCAATAGATTATCACTAAATGCTGGCCCTTCATAAGAAGTATCAATTGGTATATCTGCCTTGGTATCATCGGTAAAAGTCACATGCATGATGGGCGTTAAGTATTTATCAAGATCCTTTCTTGTTGACTCAACCCAGTGAAGCTTCCCATGGAACAGAAACATCCTCTCGATAAAAAAATTCAATATTGACAGACTGAATGATCTTCTTTTGTTTTTTTAGTTCTTTCAGCTTATAATTTTTTATTCTATAGTAGATATGTTCTGAATCAAACCACTCAGGCTTGATGTAATATCGCAGACCGATATAGCCAAAAAACAGACTAACTAAAGCAAGAAGGACATATTTCCTCTTAATCTTCACCTTCTTCATACTCTCCTCCTGGGAAATTTATTTCATTATATCATAATCACCATCATTATTATAGACTTGCTAAAAATGCCTCGCTTAATAAAAACACCTGAAACAAGTGGATTTCCACTTCTCTCAGGTGTTCTTTTATTGTCTTAATTTCGAAAACACTTCACCAATTTTCCCTTCGATGACCAGGTCTGCCTGCTTGTCCTGTGGGATACTAGTCTTATTGATAACGATCAGCTTCTTCCCTTGGAAATACTGGATCAAGCTGGCTGCTGGGTAGACGACGAGGGAGGTACCACCGATAATCAGCAAATCAGCTTCTTGGATGGCTTGGGCTGCTTGGCTAAAGACGTCCATATCGAGAGGTTCCTCGTAGAGGGTTACATCCGGCTTGACGACATTACCACAGTCCAGACAGTGTGGAACAGTCCCTTCCAAAGCTAGAAAGGACTCTAAATCATAAAATCGCTGGCAACTCGTACAGTAATTACGGTCGGCACTACCATGGAGTTTCAAGACTTTTTTAGACCCTGCCATTTCATGGAGACTATCAATATTTTGCGTCACCACTGCCTTGAGCTTACCGGTCTCTTCCAGCCAAGCCAGATAGCGATGGGCTGCATTAGGTTTGGCATCTGGGTAGAGCAAGTATTTCTTATAGAAGTCGAAAAAGTCCTCTGGATAGCGCTCAAACATGGTATGAGAGACCAGTTGCTCAGCCGTAAAATGGCGCCCCAGAGTGACGCTATAAACACCATCAGAGCTCCGGAAATCAGGGATATTGGACTCTGTTGAGACGCTTGCCCCACCGAAAAAGACGATCCGTTGACTCTGATCAATGATTTCTTGCAACTCTTTCAGTTTATCCATGTCTTCCTCCTTACAAGAGTGCCTCGATAACAGCATTGGCCTGATCGAAATAAAAAGGTTCTCGCTGGTAAACAATCCCCGTCTCCTGAGCCAAACTCACCAAGAGCTCCATAAAATGCTGGGAAGAGAATCCAGTCGTCCGGTGGAGTTCCTCTTCATCAAAGGGTTTGATCAAGTGAGCTAGAGGATTGCGGACAGATTTCTCCAACTCCCGCAGCTGCTTGGCTGCATCCTTGGTGGAATTCGGCAAGTCTAAGAGCAAGATCAACTCCGTCAAACTGGACGAATTGACTGCACTCTCGCTATGGAAAATCTGCAAGGCTGGATGGTCCGATGCACGGATCTTGTCAAACTTCCAATGGTCATAGCTGGACTCCTTGGAGTTGTGAATGTAGTCTGCAATATCAGGGATCAGCAACTCAATCAAGCGCATAAAGATCCGGTAGATAGCCGGACTAACAGCCCGAATAAAGTCAATGATCTGTTCATTTCGCAGCTTGGCTTCTAAGTCATAAAGGTAGTTGGCCAACTGTTCCTCTTCTGGATCCTCATGCCAAAAAAGCTGAAAACCAGTCGCTTCTAGCAACTCGGTTCTCAACTTTTGGTTCATGATCGGTTGTATATTGAGCTCTCGACGCTCGGCCATTAACTGCAATAAGGTCAGAACCAGCTCCGGCACTCCCTTCTGCTTCTTAGCAGAGCGAAGGGCTCGACTATACTGGTAGGTTTGAAGGTCGTAAAGCCACTCATCATGAAGATTTTCTGTCATTAGTCTGCGATCAAGGTTTCAAGACCAACTTTCATCATATCTGTGAAAGTGTTTTGACGTTCTTCAGCTGTCGTATCTTCATCTGGATTAACCAAGCTATCAGAAATGGTCATGATGGCAAGAGCATCGACATGGTGTTGGGCAGCAAGATAGTAAAGAGCCGCTGCTTCCATTTCCACAGCTTTCACGCCCCATTTACCAAGCTCGATATTCTTTTCAAAGTAGTTTGAATAGAAGACATCAGAAGACAAGACATTGCCGACGTGGGTAGTCATACCAAGGTCTTTGGCAATGTGGTAAGCCTTGTCTAAAAGATCAAAGCTAGCGATTTGAGGGAAATCGTATTGAGGCCAGTCGTTGCGGATGATGTTTGAGTTGGTTGCGGCAGCTTGTGCCAAGACCAATTCACGAACATGCACATCCGCGTTCAAAGAACCAGCCGTTCCCACACGGATCAATTTCTTCACACCGTAGTCGACAATCAATTCACGCACATAGATGGAGATCGATGGCATCCCCATTCCAGTTCCCATGACAGAAACACGATGACCTTTATAAGTACCCGTGTAACCAAACATGTTACGGACTTCGTTGAAGCAAACAGCATCTTCAAGGAAATTCTCAGCAATAAATTTCGCACGAAGAGGATCTCCAGGAAGAAGAATTTTATCAGCAATTTCACCTTGCTTAGCAGCAATATGGATAGACATAGTTTATGATACAAAGAGCGACCAGAAAGCGACTGAAAATTAGGAATCTGACGAGAAATCCTGATTTCTCAGTCAGATTATCTATTTTCCGAGCTTTCCGCTCGTGTTCAAATCAGAACACATGCTCTACCTTTCTTTTTTATATTTATTTTGTTAATGAATCCAAAAATTCATAGAGTTTGGCATTCATTTCTCGATAATCGTAATCACGAATGGCTTGAGGGTTTTGAACAAAGGTCAATTTTTGACTTTGTTCTTCTATGACATCTTCACCGTCAGCAGCAATCAAGAGATCGACTGCTTCTGGATCAAATTCCAAGTGGGCTTGGAAGGCATAATGTTTCGGACTGAAGCGAATCATCTGACGTGGACAGCCTTGACTGGTCGCAAGAACGACAGCATCTTCTGTCAATCCTGGCATATCACCATGCCAGTGACCTGTATTTAGAATCGGTCCAAGAACTTTGACATGTTCATCTTTTAAACCAGCTTTAGTAAGCATTATTGGAAAAACCCCAATCTCACGTTCCGGACTATGTTCATACTCTGCACCATAGGCAACAGACAGGAGCTGGGCACCAAGACAGACCCCAACAATATAACGATCTGCCTTGATGGCCTTTTGAATCAGCTCGATCTCTGCCTGAGGATCGTAGTATGGAAAAGCTTCTCGATCTTCATCTGGCGATTGAGGACCTCCCATCACAATTAAAAAGTCGATCTCATCCACTGTCTCTGGTAGGGCTTCATTCTCATAGACTTTAGTCGTGGTCACTTGATGGCCACGCTCCTGTGCCCATTTTAGATAAGCACCCGGCACTTCAAAGGTTTCATGCAGTACAAAATGTACCTTCATCGTTTCTTCTCCCATCTCTTTCGAATCACGTATGACAGACCAGTCGCAAGTAGAAGCGGGATTGTCAAACTCCAAGTTTGGCCTGTAAATCCAAGGCTCAGGGCAATGGCTGTCAGAGGAGCTTCTAGGGTCGTCCCTAAAAAGACGGTCGCTCCAAGTAACATCCCTAGGGCAGGATCCAGATGAATCCCAAGGACTGTCAAAAGCAAGGTCGCTAGGTAACCAGATCCAATCCCTAAGGCAAATGATGGTGTCAAGGTTCCTCCATAGGCACCATTGCGCAAGAGCAGATAAACCAAAAGCCCCTTCACTGCAAGAGCCAGTGGAAGATAAGGAATCGACTGGCTAGACAAGAGGGCTTGCGCCAGTACCTGGCCATTTCCCATAAAGATAGGGAAAAAGGCTACTAAGCTCCCCAGCACTAGAAAGGCTAGAGGAAGAGAACAAAGAATCGTCCCATCCTTCCGCCGTTTGTGACTAGCCCGCTTGGCGAGGAAAGCAAAGACCAGAGCCAAGGGAGTGACTAATAAGACAATCAGGATAGCCTGTAAGAAACTGCTAGCCGACCAGGAGACTGCGGACAGGTGATAAATGGCCTCCTGACCAACGATGGGCTGAGCGACCCAGCTGGCCAGATAAGTGCTGGTCAAAACCAGTAGAAGGTTCTGCCAACTGTAGGCGAGTCCTAAGGTCTCAAAGACAAACAAGCTACTGGCAAAGGGGACCTGATAGACCGCAGCTAAACCAGCTCCAGCCCCACAGGCAATCAAGACTTTCCGCTCTTTGAGAGCTAGTGAGAATCCCTTCGCCAAGCGACCAGCTAGAAGAGCCCCGACCTCACGTGGGGCTCCTTCTTTTCCGACCGATGCACCTGCTCCGACAATCGCAACCTGCATCCCTGCATGAAGGAGGTGGGCTAAGGGCGCTGGTTCCCTGTCTCCAGCTAAGTCCATTTGATGGCGAATAGACAGGATCTTATGACGTCTTTGCAGGATATACCAGAAGCCAGTTGCCAAGCACCCAGTCACACATAAGACCAGAAATCTACGTAGACCTCCAGCTTCTTGAAATTGCTGGAGTAAATCCGACTTAGCTTGGCCAAAGGCCAGTCCTTGCACCCCTTCTAGTAGATAATGACAGGCAATTCCGACCAGACCCGTCCCTATTCCTAATGATAAGGTGGCTAGAAGCAACCTCAGCCCGGAGGGCAGACTTTGGAGTCGTGCTTTCATTGGATTAGAGTTCAGCAAGAATCGCTTTTAGCAATCCTTTGAAGTCGCCCTTAACGCGTTCTGTCACTTCGACTACTTCTTCGTGGTTGAGCTCTTCTTGGAAACCAGCTGCAAAGTTGGTAATACATGAAATACCAAGAACCTTCAAGCCAGAGTGTGCTGCAACGATGACTTCTGGAACAGTTGACATACCAACAGCATCTGCACCAAGTGTTTTATACGCACGGATTTCAGCTGGAGTTTCGTAGGTAGGACCAGTCACACCAATATAAACTCCATCATCCAATTTAATACCCAATTTGTCCGCTACTCGATGAGCAGTCTCGCGGTATTCTGGAGTGTAAGCTTTGGACATATCAGGGAAGCGTGGACCAAAGTCATCCAAGTTTTCACCGATCAATGGGTTTTGACCTGTCATATTGATGTGGTCAGTAATAGCCATCAAGGTACCAGGACCGAAGCCGATACCTCCAGCAGCGTTGGTTACAAGCACTCCTTTACAGCCCAAAACTTTCATGACACGAACTGGGAAAGTCACCACTTCCAATGGGTTTCCTTCGTAGAAGTGGAAACGACCTTGAAGTGCCAATACCTTACGTCCAGCAAGATCACCATAAACCAATTTACCAGCGTGTCCGACTACTGTGGATTGACCCCAGTTTGGAATGTCAGAGTAGTCTACTACGACGGCATTTTCGATTTCCTCAGCCAATTCTCCAAGACCTGATCCAAGGATCAAACCAAACTCAGGAGCTTCGATTCCTTTGCCCTTCAAAAATGCTGCTGTTTCATTGATTTTTGCTAATAATGTCATTGTGTTCTCCTTTTATTTTTTAAGTAATGTACCGATTTTGTCAAAGGTGTTGGCGTTGCGAATAGTCATCTGGCGATAGAAAGGCATCTTCATCAGGTGTTTGTGGTAGGCCGTTTTAGCATAGCTTTCTTCTGAGAATTTCCCCCAGAAAACCGCTAGCTTGCCAAAGTGGAGCACTTCTTCTCCTAAATCTAAAGCCAGCAGCTTCTCTTCTACGGATTCCCTACCCAAACCCTCGGTGTAAAAGAGGACATCCTTACGAGCCATCTCTTCTGTCCACCATTCCGGTAAGTTCGCACATTCTGCTTCATAGTCTTCTCGACTCAGCAGAGAAAAACGCTCAATAAAGGGATAATGGTTCTCAAAGAAGGTCGACAGATCCTCCACTAATTGAGTCCGCGAAAGATCCGTCGTAAAGAAGATATTGCCACTATTGATGTAGGTTTCCACTTGGCCGAGGCCTAGATCCGTCAATTGCTGACGCAGATCCGCCATGACCACCTTATTCTTGCCGCCAACATTGATTCCTCTTACGAGTAAGGCAAAACGCGTCATCTTAGACCAATTTATCTAAGAAGCTTTCACCGATCATGGCTTTCTCAACACCGAAGTTGTCCGCCACTGTCGCTGAGATATCTGCAAAGTGTCCAACTGGGAGCAAGCCACTTCCTTTGAAGGATGGGCTGTAAGCCAAGAATGGGATGTATTCACGCGTATGGTCTGTACCAGCGTAAGTTGGGTCATTTCCGTGGTCAGCCGTGATCATCAAGAGATCATCTTCTTTCATAGCAGCGATGATTTCTGGCAAGCGTTCGTCAAACTCATGCAAGCAATCACGGTAACCGTGTGGATCACGACGGTGTCCATAAAGGGCATCGAAGTCTACCAAGTTAGTGAACGAGAAGCCATGTTTAAAGTCTTCTGATTTCATAGCCTTGATCAAGTTGTCAATACCGTGGCTGTTTGATTTGTTGTGGCCCATATCATGGTTGATACCAGCGCCGTTGAAGATATCGCTGATCTTACCAACTGAGTAAGTATCGATACCAGCTTCGTTCAATTTGTCCAAAACAGTTGGAGCAAATGGTGAAACAGCCAAGTCACGACGGTTGGCCGTACGAGTGAAGTTTCCTGGCTCACCAACGTATGGACGAGCAATGATACGACCAAGAAGGGCTGGACGTTCCAACGTAATAGAACGAGCATATTCACAGATACGGTAGAGTTCATCCAAAGGAATAATGTCTTCGTGAGCTGCAATTTGAAGAACTGGGTCAGCTGATGTATAGATGATCAACTCGCCCGTTTCCATTTGGCGTGGTCCGAAATCATCGATCACCGCTGTACCAGAATATGGTTTGTTAGCTTCGCGGATGACATTACGACCTGAGAATTCTTCAATCTTTGTAATAATTTCTTCTGGGAATCCATTCCAGAAAGTATCAAATGGTTCTGTAATATTAAGACCCATGATTTCCCAGTGACCTGTCATGGTATCTTTTCCAAGAGAGACTTCTTCTAACTTCGTTGCGTAACCAGTTGGATTGCTCTCAGCTGGAACAGTCTTCAAGGGTTGTTCACGCGGAATATTTCCAAGACCTAGCTTTGCCATGTTTGGTACATTCAAACCAACTACTTTTGAGATGTGTCCAAGTGTGTCAGATGCGCCATCAGGTACACCAGCATTGACAAAGTTATTAGCATCTGGAGCTGCTCCGATCCCTACTGAATCCAATACAACTAAATGCATACGATTAAATTTTGGCATTTTGAATGTCTCCTTTATAATTTAAACTGAATACAGTATAACACAAATTTTTGAAAATGTAACGCTTTCATATAAAATTTTATAAATAAGTTTCATATCCGTAGAAAAAAGGACAAAATGCCCTTTTTAAAGTGATTTGCTAATGATTTTTGGACCTTCTGGTGTCCCAACGATGACTTTTGAAACCATTCCTAAGAAGAGACCATGATCGACAACACCGACAGTCCGGTCCAACTCTTCTGCCAAGACCTCAGCATCTGGGATCACTTTCAAATCCAAATCAATGATAAAGTTGCCTTGGTCGGTCACAAAGCGCTGGCCATCCTTTTCACGATAAGCTGGTGAATAGCCCTTCTTCTCAAAATGACGGAAAAGATTCTCTGCCCCGTATTGAACGACTTCTACAGGCAGTTTAAAGGCACCAAGCGTCTCCACTTGTTTGGACTCATCGACAATCCAGATGCAGTCTTTTGAGTTGGTCGCAACGATTTTCTCCATCAAGAGGGCACCGCCCCCACCTTTGATGCCGTTCAAAGCAGGGTCTACTTCATCCGCACCATCTACGGTCAAGTCTACCACTTCTACATCGTCAATGGCTTTGAGAGGGATTCCCAAGCCTTCTGCCTGCTCATAGGTCACGCTTGAGGTCGTTACAGCAGTAATCTTCAATCCTTCTTCCTTGATGCGACGTCCCAATTCAGCTACAAAATAATAAGCAGTTGACCCTGTACCAAGACCGACAATCATGCCGTCAGTAACAAACTCAGCCGCCTTAATCCCTACCTGTTCTTTTAGGTTTACCATCATAGACCTCCATTTCTATTCATATTTAGTATAGCATATTGGCCGACAGATTTCACTACCTAACTGAAAACCTTTTCAACTTCTCCTTCTAAAAGCAATATCTTGCCCCTCTTGCTAGTTTACGATAGAATAGAAGGGAATACACAGGAAAAGAGAAGATACATGATTACTAGAGAATTTGATACTATCGCTGCGATCTCGACTCCGCTCGGTGAGGGGGCTATCGGAATCGTCCGCTTGAGCGGGACAGACAGCTTTAAAATCGCACAAAAGATCTTCAAGGGTAAAGACTTGACCAGCGTGGCTAGCCATACCCTCAACTACGGCCATATCGTGGATCCAGATAAGGATGAGATCCTCGACGAAGTTATGGTCGGAGCCATGCGCTCTCCTAAGACCTTCACTCGCGAAGATATCATCGAGATCAATACCCACGGTGGGATTGCTGTGACCAATGAAATCCTACAATTGGTAATCCGCGAAGGCGCTCGATTAGCTGAGCCCGGTGAATTTACCAAGCGGGCCTTCCTCAATGGTCGTGTCGATTTGACCCAGGCGGAGGCGGTCATGGATATTATCCGAGCTAAGACTGACAAAGCTATGAACATCGCTGTCAAACAGTTGGACGGATCCCTCTCTGATCTCATCAACAACACGCGCCAAGAGATCCTCAATACCCTGGCTCAGGTCGAAGTCAACATCGACTATCCTGAGTACGACGATGTCGAGGAAGCAACGACTGAGATCATCCGTGAGAAGACGACTGAGTTTGAAGCCCTCTTGACCAACCTCCTCAAGACAGCTCGCCGAGGCAAGATCCTCCGCGAAGGGATCTCTACTGCTATCATTGGCCGGCCAAACGTCGGTAAGTCTAGCCTTCTTAACAACCTCCTGCGTGAGGAAAAAGCCATCGTAACCGATATCGAAGGGACCACCCGGGACGTCATCGAGGAATACGTTAACATCAACGGGGTGCCCCTCAAGCTGGTCGATACGGCTGGGATCCGCGAGACCGAGGACATCGTCGAACGCATCGGTGTGGAGCGCTCTCGCAAAGCCCTTAAAGAAGCCGACCTGGTCCTTCTAGTCCTCAATGCCAGTGAACCCTTAACCGATCAGGATCGCCAGTTGCTAGAAATCTCTCAAGACAGCAACCGCATCATCCTCCTCAACAAGGTCGATCTCCCGCAGCAAATCGAGTTGGACGAGATCCCTGCCGATCATATTAAAATTTCTGTCCTTAAAAATCAAAATATCAACCAGATCGAAGACCGGATCAATGCTCTCTTCTTCGAAAACGCTGGCCTGGTCGAGCAAGATGCTACATACCTGTCCAATGCCCGCCACATCTCTCTCATTGAGAAAGCCGTTGAAAGCCTCCAAGCAGTCAACGAAGGCCTAGCAATGGGCATGCCAGTAGATCTACTTCAAGTCGATCTGACCCGCACTTGGGAAATCCTTGGAGAGATCACAGGGGATGCTGCTCCAGACGAGCTCATCACCCAACTCTTCAGCCAGTTCTGTCTTGGAAAATAAGATTCAAAAAAATCGTATGTTTGAAACATACGATTTTTCAATTCTTAATTTCCTTGGTCCAGACTTTGGACAGTAAGGTAGGCTTGATAAATCAAGAAAAGTCCTACTGCTGTCAAGAACGGGATGGCAAGAGGGAGTTCTGTCTCGATTTGACCAAATGGTGAATTGCCGACAAAGTGAAGGCCAAAACCAGATACAAAATAGAACCAACCCGTCAGCATCAACTCCTTGCGACCTTTTGTCGCTTGGACGATCAAGAAGAGACCCACCATAAAGAGGGCTGTGTAGACCCAGTGTGATACGACCCCATTCATGATCCGACCTAGGATACCAGATACTGCGTAAGAGAAGCCTTCTGGCATGTCTTGACGGATATAGGCAAAGTCCTCCACAATCTGGAAACCAAGACCAGATGCAATCGCTAAAAGGAAGATGGATTTGATCCGACGCACATTGAACAAGTAGAGGACAAAGAAGATCGGAATCAACTTGAAGGGTTCCTCAAAGAGTGGTCCTGCAATCGCACTCTCATACTGGTTCCAAAAGTCGCTATTAGGCGCTACCGCTTGAATCATCTCATGGAAATAGGTATTGGCAAAACTAGACAACCAACCTGCGATAAAGCCCCCACCTAGAAGAGAAAAGAGAACCGGAATCCAGGACAACTTCCACTTCTTGGCAAAATGAAACAGAGTCCAAACAGCAGGAATCGCATAAACTAGGAGCAAGAGGACAGAGATACCAATGATTCCATACTGGCTACCTGTCATCCAACCAGCTGTGATAGACTGCGTCTCATAGGCCAGACCAATCGAGAGCAAGAATAAAAATAGAAACAAAATCGATTTGCGTTTCATAAAAAACCTTTCTTTAAAACAATTAAAAAGGCTGGAATCCCAGTCTTTTTGTCTATATGGATATTGTAACAATAAAAGCTTAAAAAAACAATAAATGGCTACGGGAATAGAGACTGCTGGTGACTGCAAATTATTGAAGGCAATTTGGGACCATTCAAAACAACATAGCTCTAGAACTTGGAAACATTAATACTATCACTCCACACATCCCACGTAAACAAATTCCCTTGTTTTTTTTAATATTTTTCAAAACTATATCTTGTACAATTTATTTAATCTTTCTAGCTCTGATACATTCATACACACTTCTACTCCAGTAACTACCCCCTTAGTATAAATAATTCCACAAGAAAACACAATTCTATATTTACTCAAAATATTTGACAATACTACAAATGCTTCTAAAGCATAATCCTCTATGGTAATAAAACTATTCTTTTCATCTTTAAAAAACTTTATAAATCCAATACCCTCACACCTATCACGAAAATAAAACCTAAGTGATTTTAAATAATAATCAAAAAACACATCACTCTCCATAGAGAACCCCTTCATTTTTAAAATATTCTGATATATTCATACAAAAAATTAATTTTGGAACCATCCGAAACAACACAGCTCTAAAACTCACTCAACCTCCTCAACTTCCATTCCCTCGCATTCAGTTGTACAGTTACTTAAATCTTGAGAGTACAAAAACCTGTGATGAATGAGAAATCAAAGCTAGAAAGTTGTACAGTTACTTAAATCTTGAGAGTACAAAAACGACTCGAGCAAGGTTCTTTCCGTGCTGAGCGTTGTACAGTTACTTAAATCTTGAGAGTACAAAAACGCACATGGAGCAAGTACATTTATCAATATTGTTGTACAGTTACTTAAATCTTGAGAGTACAAAAACCCACCCCACCAAAAGACAGTGACCTGATCAGTTGTACAGTTACTTAAATCTTGAGAGTACAAAAACCTCAAATTCGTCAATTTTGGTTTTTGTAGCTCAGAACCATTATAAGGTCTTAAACTTAACTCGTCAATACTATTCTTCTAAATACTTCAATAACATTGGGTTAACTGGTTCAATACGGAATTTTATTTTCATTTCATACTGGTACAAATTATTTAATATTCTCAATGCTACTTGATCCTCAATTGATAAGCTCATATGGAGAATGTCCGAACTAAATAAATAAGGTCCAATTTTCCTTAAAGATGATAAAAACTCTTGTTTACAAGGTATTTGATTTATTGGATATTGATTAGTAAAACGTTCGTACATAAATTCTAATGAATAAAAATGATCAACGTAATCTGAAACAATATTAATCTCCTCTAATACTTCTTTCGTGACATGAAGATAACCTTCATTTGAAGGAAATGAAATAGTGTATAACATGTTACAGTGAATGGTTAATCGCTCTAATTGTTCACAACACACAACAAATTCCTTATAAGATAAATAATCATCCATATTTCGGAGAACAAGTAATACCTTTTCAGATTGATCCGTAATCACTACTTGCAGCATCGAAAGGAATAATAAAAACTTTGTCTTATTGTCAACAAATTCAAAGGATATATTTTTATCGTTCTGTCCAAAATAGGGCAGAAAATTTTTTTGGATCAATTGGTCTGCATTAAAATATTTCGCTTCTGTATGATAGTTAATACCATCTAGTTGTAGATTCAAATTCTGATTCAACAGCAAAGAAATCCTATCTAGATGATCATTGATATTTTCAATTTGCTCCATCAACTCCACTGTATTAATCTTTTTCTTTAGATAATCATAAGCTATCGTTCCTTTTTTATACTCCATCTGCTCGATTAGATCATTGATATTCGATAGTTGGATCACTCTGAATTCCGAACGGGAAACCGCCGTATCGTCTATTAAGATTTTGGGTTCATTTTGTTCGAATAGGACTAAGTCTTCTTCACTATATTTTTTTCCTCCAAAATACCATAACAGAATTTGCCAAATATAATACTTTAATTGTTGATCTTGGCCAACAACTTGAGTAAATTGTCCAAAACTCAATGTAATATTATCCTTGTATGGATGACTGATATTCATTTTCATATAACTACCAACTTATTATCACTGACTACTTCTTCTTGCTTTGTTTTCCCACCAATAATCAAAACCATTTCAGAAAATTGTTTCTCAGTAACCGCCAGTAGACGAACATTGCCACTAGGTAAATTACTTTGGCTTAATTTCTTATAGAATTTACTAGCAAAACTTCGATTTGGACATGTTCTATAATAAACTGAAAACTGCAACATTTCAAAACCATTAGCAATTAGATCTTTCCGAAAATTACGATAGATTCTTTTTTCTTGATTCGTATCCATAGGAAGATCAAAAAAACACAATAACCTCAATGCTTCATACCTCATTTCTTCAGCTCCATTCTACACTAGAAACAATCGGACAGTAGAATTTACTAGTATCCTTATCCGAAATACATTTTAAAAACCCCTTAACATATTTATCCATTGCGACAGTTACAGAACATGTTTCTTTTCCATAACGAATTTTTGCATTCAGCGTATCTGTTAAAGCTAAACGAAACTCATATTTCAAATATTCTTCATCCCGTAGATTTTGGTAAACCCAAACATCAATAATCTGCCTAAAAGGTTCCATTAAATCGTCTACCAAATTAAATTGATTGTATTCGTTTTTATGAAAAATTCCGATCAAGGGATTTAGCCCATACCCAGCAATAATATGCGACATCTGCGCTCTCATAATCGCATAGCCATAATTTAGACCAGCATTAATGACATCAGTTTCCTGTTGGGTAAGACGAATGAATTTCTTTCCAAATAATTCATTAAAATAAACTTTTGCAGCATGTCCTTCGCGATTGGTTTTATCTCCAAATTCAATATGATCTTTATAATCTGCCAATAGCTGAATACAATCAATATTTTTCTCAAACATCGAGAGAACATCTTGCTGATTATTTATTTTGAAGTAGGTCACTATTTGCCATAATTTATCCTTTTGCTCCTGCGTCCACAATAATTGTTCCTGTAATTTTTTATAGGCTCTAAAATGGCCATTTTGTGAATGGTAAATACCTGTTGGCAAATGCTCATTATCACAGACAATTAAAGCAATATTATACTTACTTAAGGCACTTAACAATCTTAGGGTTACAACTGTTTCTCCTCCTTCTGCAACAATGATAGAAATATCACTCAAGGGAATAATATAATCTTCGCCCATCTTCTTAATCAAAAGGTTATCTAACTTTAATTGCATTTTTTCACTCTGACAAACATGTACAATTCTCCAAGTCATTATTTTAATCCTCTTTACAAAACGAAAACACCCCGCCATAAATGACAGGGTGTTGAATTCGGCATGAAGCCTTATCTTTGTAGCTTCTGCAAGATTTAAGTAACTGTGTAAGGCGTCCCTTACAGTTAATATTATAATACATTGTAAAAGCGTTTGCAACTCTTTTTTTTAAAATATTTTTTAAAATTTGAGTTTTGGTTCTTCACCCTCTTTTTTGATGAAATGTTTATTGCCTAGAACATCTGTTCTAACTTTAAAAATGGAAATATCTGATTTGTTTATTCCTTTCAAACATTGTCCCCCTTTAGCAACATTTCCAAAAATTGTCATCAACTCTTGATTTCCATCAAATTTAGCTTTATCATAAGGCTTCAATTCTACATAGTTTTTTTTATTAGGCAATGTTCTCGATAAAAACCTAAAAATTTGTTCCTCATTATTTTTGGTATCCTTAATCAAAAACAAGTCATTTTTATATAATGTAAATTTGAATTCTGATCCCTTGTCGACACCTTCTTTTTCTTTAATTTCATTATACTTATCAATAGTTATAGAATAATTCCCAGTCTTCTTTTCAAATTGTAAATCTGCATATTTTAAACCCAGTAACTCATACTTCTCTGTCTGATGATTAAAATATACATCTGTTCTCCAAGGATTTAATTGACGTAAGATTACTTTATTTTTACTATTAGAAGGCGTTATGTTAATAAATGATTCTGGAATATTTTTATCATAATATTTCAGGCCTTTAATTTCTGGACCATTACCTTTTCTGCTATACTTTCTGATTGGTCCATTTTCTTGTCTATATTTCTCAAAAGGATTGCAAGGAACTTCTTTATTCTTATCGTTCAATTCTTTAGAAGGATAGGTTCTTAAAATCTCTTCAATTACCTTCTCAAATGTTTGTGGATCTTTGTGATACATTAAGAATCTACTTTTATCTTTATTGTAAATTTTAATGAATGCATCATATCCCGCTTGACTATAAATATCTTTAATCTTACCTAGAACATAAGTTTCTTCAGATTTATCCTTATCTAATTTCGCTTTTCTTGTTGCGTAAATTGTTGCATCTGAAATTTTACGGTTAAATTTTGAATCTACTTGATAAGAAAAAAGAATGCTATCTTCAAATTTCTTAGATTTCAATGTATCAACAAAATGATCATATGGTGCTTTGAACACTAACTCTTTGTATTCATCGTCACTCAATGAAATAATTTCACCAGTTTCTTGATCCACGAATTGCCCGTTTTTATAAGAGATCAAATGGTTATTTTGTTTTTTCCATAATCTTAATTGACTAGATGCAGCAATGATCAAAGCATCTACAGCATGATGGTGATAGGTCTCACGAGATTTTTCAAGTCCCCATTTTCTTCTGAGTTGCGAAGTAAATTGCCCACGTACCACTGAAATAGTTGTATCAAATTGATGCTCCTTATAAAAATCTTGTAGAGCATTTAAAACAACACGAGAAGAATACCGAGTATCTACTAAATTTCGTTCAATAAACTTCTGTTTCACCTCAATTTTACTAGTGTCTTCTTCCGTTAATAGATAATCTTTCTTTTTATTACCTAATAATTTAGAATCTTTTACATATGATTTAAACTCACGGTAAGACCAGGCATCATCCATGCTATCTAAAGCTTGAAAAGGTGTACGTTGTCCCTTTTCTTGGTTCGCTGTAGCAAGTACCAATACTTTATTGGATAAACTATCATCAAAAGAAAGAGACAAAGGTAAAATATGATCAATTTCATACTTGTACTGATTTTGAATCAAATCTGAAATTGGAATATTCTTCCCAGTGTAAAGACACTTTTCACCCTGTTGGTGCCATAAACGAATCTTAGTTGCTAATTCTTTATGTCCATGAAAAATGTTATCCGGTAATTCTTTTTTCCCATTGTATTGGAAAGCAGCTTTTTCTATGGCAGCATTTTTCTCGTCTAGATTTGCTTTTTGACGCTTGATATACTCTTTCTTTGCATCTTCTTCATTATTTTCACGTGCCATTTCAATAACGATATTATCAAAGATACCATAATTTTTAGTTGCTTCATTGATAATCTTTATAGCTTGTCTGACGGATTTTGCTACCACAGGATTATAGATTTCTTCAGTTATTTCTTTTTCATCAATATACTTGGTTCGTTTTGATGTATCTTTAGATTTTTGTTTGCCTAATCGAGTAAGAATTGTCATTTGCTCTTCCGAAGTTTCATACAATTCTGGGATCAACTCCATCATGAGTTTTAGAGAAAAATTATGCCATCCCTTACTAAAAAGACTGCTATTATTTTTTCTAAATTGAACCAATTCAAGTATTTGATCCTGACTAAATGTATCTTTTAACTTCGCGTTAATTGCTTCTTCTATACCTTCTCGCTCTGTATTTAAAGTTAGAATATGAGCAAGCTCATCTATAACATTTCTTGGTAACTCTTCCGCTCTGATTGTTTCTAATGATTGCATTTTTCGATAGACTTCAAAAGTATGCATCTCAGGTTTTTTATCAGGATCAATGCGGTATCCATGTATTTGATCAACTGAAGCACCAATCAATTTAGAAATGTACTTCAATAGTGTTGAAGCTCCTAATGTTTTAGCTGTTTTCGCATACTCGACAATTATCTTCTTTTGTTCCTCACTCAATTTCTTGGTTTCTGTTGGAACTGTTAAATTATTTAAATCATTTAGTAAGTTAAACTCTTGAGCAGTATAGGAAGCTTTTGAAGCACGATATTCATCAGGATAAAATGTACATTTACCAATTAAAATACCAAAAATATTATCTAGGGTAGTTCCATCCGTTTTAAAACGTCCATAATCGGTCCGTGATTTTTCATTCCCTGGACCATGGTAGTATTTTCTTTTTCCCGTTAGTATTGTTAAATAGTCTTCTATAAACTCATCTGTAATCTTATTATTGAATTCTTGCTGTTTTCTAAGAATTCTTTCTGCTTCTTTTCTATAAGCAAATGTTGAAAAAACATTGATCAATCGGCGTTTTTCACCATTTTCTACTACAGTGAAATCCCCTCTAAGCTGACCATATTTTTCGAAACGATCTAGTTGAATTTGACCAGGTGTTTGTTCAGCAAGTAATTTTCTATTTTCTTCAACTGCTTTACCATAATCAGACGATACTGTACCGCCATCCTCAGAAGCATCATCCAAATAGCTAATACCACGTCTCTTAACAATATTCTTTAAAACGATAAACAACTCTTCATTAGTTAATTGATCATCCAACCCTTGTACACGAAGTTGATAAGGATTTAGATTAATTGACACCTTAGAGAAATCAGTTAACAAACCAAAGTCTTCAAATAAATCATGAAGACGAACACTACGATGTTTTTTCCGACGATTTAATCGTCTAGCCTGTCTACTAGTCCTTCTCTCAACATTATTGTCAGCTGTTGCAGCTGGGAAAAGACGAGAATTTGCATGAATAATTTCACCAGTATCTTTCTTTAGAATACCTACACCAACTGAAGCAATACCTATATCTAACCCCAAAACTAAACCATTCATAATCAAACCTCCTATCGATTATTATATTAATACAATTTTACCCCTTCTTTCCTAAAAAATCAAACCATTATATGCAATTGTCTGGAATATTTTACTAATTTATTACTAGCTCCAAATCCCCCCAGTCCTTCATACTTAAAACAAAAAAGCGTGATTTCACGCTTTTTAGTCTTCCCATTTTGGTTGGTTGATTTCTGCAAAGGTATCGTCCTGATGGATCGCTTTTTCCACCTTCTCCACTTGGACAACTTGGAGCGGGATTTTCTTAAAAGGTCCCCAGTCTGTGACAACCTCCATTCGATACTGTTTCTTTACGACCCAGCTTTTTTCTTCCCTTACATCGACACTCCCTACTCGTACTTGAGGCTGGTAGCTTTCATGGATTAAGCATTGAGTCAAGGCTCTGAGCCGCTCACCCTCATCTGCTATCTCCAACTTGGCCAGCAGCTCTTGATTACTGACATCTTTTATCAAGATACTTCTTAGGTAGCTATCAAACCCTTTCAGATACTTGAATCCTAGCCAAAGCAAGCCCAGGATCAGGGCGAAAAAGAGGATGATAAAGATATAGTAGAGAAAAATTGGAAAGTCTGAGCCTTTAGCATTGGACTCACCAGTGAAAAACAAGAAGACAAAACTCAGCAAGAAGAACCCTGGCACCAGAAAGAAAATCCAGAAGATGGTCGATCCGTACACAAGAAAATCAGAGAGATATTTCCCCACAACTAAGGCTCCAATGGAGCCTTTCTTTGGTGTTCGCGTCTTGGCTGACTGATTCATTTTTCCCATGGCCTACTCCTTTCGGTCTATCTACCACATTCCCATCTGATATAAGGCTCTACAAACTATTTCAACTGTGACACATTATCGTCTGAAAGTTTTCCTCTCAAGGCAATCCACATTTGCTCAGTAAGTAAAATTGATTGTTCTCATTTTCCACTATTATACCATACAAGCACTTCCCAAAGATCCATCCTTCCATAAACCAACAAAAAAACACTGAATCTTCAGTGTTTTCTTTTCTATTTCTGTCCCCTGCAGGAATCGAACCAGCAACTACTCCTTAGGAGGGAGTTGTTATATCCATTGAACTAAGGGGACCTATAAAAAAAGAAGCGAGATTACTCCCGCCTCCTTGTTCGTCTTAACGACGGATTTCTTTAATACGAGCTGCTTTACCTTGCAATGCACGAAGGTAGTACAATTTCGCACGACGTACTTTACCGTAACGTACAACTTCAATCTTTTCTACACGTGGAGTGTGTACTGGGAATGTACGTTCAACACCGACACCGTTAGAGATTTTACGAACAGTGTACATTTCAGTGTGTCCTTGACCTTTACGAGCGATAACAACGCCTTCAAAGATCTGGATACGTTCACGAGATCCTTCGACAACTTTCGCGTGTACACGAACAGTGTCACCAGGACGGAATGCAGGGATATCAGTACGAAGTTGACCTTCAGTCAAGCTTTGGATTAATGGATTCATTTTATTCTCCTATCTTCGTCAATCTTGAGGGCTACTCCCCCAGCGGATAAACTGTATTTTTGTGCTTCCATTACGCACAAAGTTTATAATACCAAAAGAATGTCCGTTTGTAAAGGATTATTGCAACTTTTTCGCAACTTTTTGCCCACCATAGATAGACAAGGCTGGAAAGAGACGCGTAGCGACCAGACAAACCAAGAGAAAGGCTGGCCAATGCTGGAAACCAAAGACCTCACATCCAATCAAGATGGGGCCAATAGTCGTCGAGGTAGCCCCTGCAAAGACTGCAGCATAGCCCAAGGCAGCTACTAGATAAACCGGCAGTCCAAGGAAAGGAGCTAGCCAGACACCTAGACTTGCCCCAATAGAAAAGAGCGGGGTCACTTCTCCTCCCTTATAGCCTGCCGCTATGGTTGTTACCGTAAAGAGGAGCTTGAGGATCCAGTCTGCTCCAGTGATCAAGCTCTTGCCATCAGCTCCCGCAAAACTTTGGGAGATTAGATTGGTCCCCAGTCCTGTATAACGACCTGTCCCAATCAGATACAAGAGAATACTCAGACCGAGACCGACCACTCCGATCCGCACATAGGGATTGGCAAAGGTCTTGGCAAAGCTAGTTTTTAACTGCCTCAAAAGATAGGCAAAGAGCTTACCTGTCAGACCAAAGATGACTCCTAAGACCAGCAACTGCAAGAATACGTGAGGCGATAAGGAAAGCTTGTCTGAAATGACCTGGGTGAACTTCTCTAGCCCCAAGGTGTGAGATGTCCAACTAGCGACAAAGGCTGCAATGGTCGCAGGATAGAGAGCCCGCCACTCCAGTCTCCCAACCACTAGGACCTCCATAGAAAAGAAGATAGCGGCTAGAGGCGTCTGAAAAAGGCCACCGAAGCCAGCTGCCATCCCAGTGACCAAATAGATCCGTGAAGCGCCTGGGCCAAGTCCCTCTCTTCGTAGAGCATGGGCCACTGTCCCACCGAGCTGGACCGCCACTCCTTCTCGACCAGCGGATCCACCAAAGAGATGCGTCATCCAGGTAGAAAGAATAGTCAAAGGGATCAAGCGCTTAGGAATGTCTTTCTCCCTTCCCTCACCCACTTCAAAGAGGAGCTCCATCCCTTTTTGACTCTTACCCCCATAGGTGCGATTGAGATAGGTGATCAAGATACCTGCTAGAGCCAGAAAGGGCAAGAGATAGAGGAGATAATCTGTACGAACTTCTCCAATCCCGATCAAGACACGCCCAAAGAGGGTATCAATCACCCCAACGATTGCCCCGATTATGAGGGCATCTAGGGTATACACTAAGGTTCTTTTAATCATCGTCATCTCAGCACCCTAGTCCGCATCTAACTGATCGGCCTGGTAGCCTCTGGAGCGCTTCATCAAATCCCGATAAGTGGCAAGGATGGTTTCTTCATAGCGTTTTTCCTGGACCAAGCTGGCTACATTGGCTAAGACCTCATCTTCTCTAGCCCGGTCCAAGACAGGATTTTGATGGGTTTCTTTGTAGCGAATGACATCTTCCACACAGTGCATCCGACGTTCTAATAGACGGACCAATTCTTTATCAATGCTATCAATCTCTTGGCGAATCTTCTCTAGTTCCATACACTGGCCTCCTCACTTTTTGCTACCCATTTTATCAAAAATCGGGCAATCTTACTAGCCCTATCCAGCTATTGAAGGTTTTCATCCATAAAAAAAGTGCCTGCGACATGCAAACACCTTTCTTAGCTATGGATTAGCCCACTTTTGCTACGACTTCTTCTGCAAAAGCTTCTAATTTTTCAATATCTTCATCTTCAGCTGACAAGTCTACCTTGACGCACTCAGAACCTTTAACCGCACCAGTCGCTGCAAAGACACGATCAAAGTCATCGACTGCCTTACAGAACTCGTCGTAGAAGGTATCACCGGATCCAACAACACCGTAGATCTTACCATTCAAGTCAAGACCAGCTAAGTCTTCATAAAAGTCTACGATTTCATCAGGAAGCTCACCATCACCGTAGGTATAGGTCGCTACGACTGCAATATCAGCTTCAAGAAAGTCCTCTGCGTCTACTGTTGTACATTCGTCAACTTCTACCTCGACACCAAGATCACGAAACTTATCTGCTACGATATCAGCAATCTCTTCTGTATTTCCTGTCATACTTGCAAAAACAATCTTTGCTAATGTCATAATTCCCTCCAAATAATAATCTTATGACATTATACCACTTTCGCGCGCATTTTGCATGGGGAAGTTCTGGGTACCTGGCATTGTTCGGAAATTCTCTACCAGAGAGCCAAACAATCTTTTTCTTTTCCAAATGCCCGCCTTATGCTAAAATTGAATGAGAACTAAATGAGGTACTATATGCAGATTACACAGGACATTTTAGAAAAAATCAACCACTACGATACCATTATCCTTCACCGCCATATGAATCCGGATCCTGACGCAATTGGAAGCCAGGTCGGTCTGAAAGAAATCATCCAGACCAACTTCCCAGGCAAAAGAGTCCTAGCCACTGGATATAACGAGCCGACACTTGCTTGGATGGCTAGCATGGATACTGTCACAGATGAGGACTATGCGGGTGCCTTGGTCATTGTCTGCGATACTGCCAACACCCCTCGCATCGATGACAAACGCTACACAAGTGGCAATTTTCTAATCAAGATCGACCACCATCCAAACGACGATGCCTACGGAGATCTCCTCTGGGTAGACACAGATTCAAGCTCTACGAGCGAGCTCATCACCCTCTTTGCTCTTGAACAAGAGCTTGAGATCAGTCCAGAAGCAGCCCGTCTCCTCTATGCTGGTATTGTCGGAGACACTGGACGCTTCCTCTACCCTTCGACGACTAGCCGGACTTTCGAGATGGTTGCCCACCTTCGTAGTTTTGACTTTGACTTTGCAGGTCTTTCTCGTCAGATGGACAGCATGAGCTCTAAGATTGCCAAGCTTCAAGGCTATGTCTATGATCATCTCGAAATCGATGAAAATGGAGCTAGTCGCGTAACCCTTACTCAAGAGCTTCTCAAACACTACCAAATCACAGATGCCGAGACTGCTGCAATCGTCTCAGCACCTGGTCGGATTGAAGACGTTAGCGTGTGGGCTATCTTTGTCGAGCAAGCTGATGGTCACTACCGCGTCCGTATGAGAAGTAAGGCTCTAGTGATCAACGAGATTGCCAAACGCCACGATGGTGGAGGCCACCCCCTCGCTAGTGGAGCCAATTCTTATTCCTTAGAAGAAAACGAGCAAATCTATCGAGAACTACAGGAAGTTGCCAAGGCCAAATAGATAGTGAAAATCAAGCAATCAGGTCAGTCGTTTCTAGTGGAGACGATGGACCTTTTTTCATTTTCACAAAAACGAATGAATTTTAATAACATTTAGAAAAATGTGAACGATTTCTTACATTTCCATTCCAGTTTGAGCTTATTTATGCTATAATAATCACAAAAAAAGGAGACGTTTTATGCATAAACATCGTATTTTTATCATCGTCGCAGCAGCTCTTACTGCCATTTCTACCTTTTTGCCATGGAGTACATTAAATGGTGGATCCTTCGGAAGTTATTCTTTCAGTGGAATTCAAGGTGAATTTGGATGGGTCATCGTTGTCCTAGCTATTGGTGCTATCGTTCTAGCTTGTCTTCCAAACATTGCTCCACCAATGAACAAGAATTTTTCCATTGGTGTCATTGCTATCGGTATTCTTGAAAGCTTAATTACGATTATCACTATGTTTAGAGTCTTTGGTGCTTCATCTCAATTCGGTGATGGCTTTTCTATTGGTTTTGGTTTGATTATTGCTGTAATTGCAAGTATTGCTATTGTGGTCACAGGACTCCTTGCTATGTCTGGTGGTAAAATCACTAAAGGGACATTCCAAGAACTTGCATCAACAAGTAGAGGATTTGCACAGTCTGTTGCATCATCTGTCCAATCACCACAACAACCAGGTCAACCTGGACAACAACAATGGCAACAACCGCAACAAGGGTTTGGTCAGCCTGCCCCAGGACAAGGATTCCAACAAGCGCCTCAACAAGGATTTGGTCAACCTGCTCCAGGACAAGGATTCCAACAAGCACCTCAACAAGGGTTTGGTCAGCCTGCCCCAGGACAAGGATTCCAACAACCGCAACAAGGATTTGGTCAGCCTGCTCCAGGACAAGGGTTCCAACAAGCACCTCAACAAGGATTTGGTCAACCTAATCAACAACAATGGCAACAACCGCAACAAGGCTTTGGTCAACCTGCTCCAGGACAAGGGTTCCAACAAGCGCCTCAACAGCCTCAGCAAGGATTCCAACAAGCACCTCAACAAGGTTTCCAACAAGCGCCTCAACAGCCTCAACAAGGCTTCCAACAAGCACCTCAACAAGCTTGGCAACCACAAGAGCAACAGCAACCTCAACAACCAGAACAGTCAACTACTGAACCTGGTCAAGAATAAAATGATTTCTATTGATCTTGCATGGCTAACTATTCCTTTCTAGGACTGTTAGACAAAGTGGGAAAAGCTTACCTAACAGGATGAGCTTCTCCCACTTTTTTTCTTTATAAAATGCGAAAAATTTGGTAAAAATCCTTGCCAAACTCTTTTGTTTTTGATACACTAGCTTAGTAACAATCTATGGCTCGGAAAGAGACCATGGCAGAAAGGAATTATTGCAAAATGAAAAAAGATATCCATCCAGAATATCGCCCTGTTGTCTTCATGGACACTACTACTGGTTATAAGTTCCTTAGTGGTTCAACTAAGTACTCTAACGAGACTGTTGAATTCGAAGGTGAAACTTACCCATTGATCCGTGTTGAAATTTCATCAGACTCACACCCATTCTACACTGGACGTCAAAAGTTCACTCAAGCAGATGGACGTGTGGATCGTTTCAACAAAAAATACGGTCTCAAATAAGAAACCAATCAAAACCACTTCCACTTGGCAGTGGTTTTTTCTTGTTCTTCTCCGCACAAAAATACCGCTCCTTCAAGCTTCCTGAAAGAGCGGTTTTCTTATTATTCGTAGTCGCCACCGGTAAAGTTGAAGTATTCTTCTAGGCTTTTTCCTGAAGCTGCGACGTCTTTTGCATCTTCTCCGATATAGCGAAGGTGCCAGCTTTCAGGCATGTAGCCTGTGCTCGCTTCTTTTCCTTCTTGATAGCGGACGATAAAGCCATACTTGGCAGCATTCTTAAGCAACCATTTGCTTGCGCCTGCTTCTTGGACCAGATTGCCACTAGTATCGATGAGGTCAAATGCTAGACCTGTCTGGTGCTCACTATAGCCAGGACGAGCTGAGTAGCGATCTGCTGCAGCTGCTCCGTCTTGATTGACATAGCTTTGGTAGAGATCAACCTGGGTCTCATAACTGCGGAAACCACTGTATTGATCGCTGATAGCATAGCCTTCTTCCTGCATGGCTGCAATCAACTCGTGCAAGGCCGCAACAGCTGTTGGATCCTCACCTGGATTGTAGTCTGCAGCTAAGGGATAGTGCTTGTTGGCGATGACGATATCTCCAGACTTCCCTTGGACACTGTAATAAGAACCATTGAAGGAAACACCTTTATCTACTGTGACTTCACCAGCCTTCTTCGTTGACTTTTTGCTATCATCAGACGAAGTTGCTTCAGAAGCACTGGTTTCTTTGCTGGCTGACGACTGAGCGACTTGCTTACTGGAAGCAGGCTCTTTTGGCGTCGATCTCTTTGATTCCTTTTGTTGGCCACAAGCGCCCAGGCTCAAAAGAACAAGGCCTGCAAGCGTCCATTTTGTCATGCTTAATTTCATCATAAACCTCCTAATTACCAGCCGTGACCTCGATAGCCGTAATCACGTAGGTATCCCCTACTGGTTTTAGAGTATAGGTCTTGTCCTTGCTACTCTGGCTATCTTTTCGGCTGGTCACATAGTGTACAGTATATTCTTCATGGGTTTTCACGATAATCATTCCGTTCTCTTCGGTAACGCTGAGAACGTTGAAAACACCTGGTGTATAGTAGTCGATTTCAGCCTTCTTGACGCCTCCACCTGTTGTCCACTCCACCATTTCCTTGTAGGCGTCACTTGAAGTGTCATAGTACTTGGAATAAGTGTTGGATCTACTTGAGACAGATGAGAAGATTTCTGTCCGGTAGTCTTGGAGGAAGGAGGTGATAGCAGTTTTCTTCTCTTCTGCCTTCTTGGCTTCTTCTTCCTTGGCTTTACGAGCTGTTTCTGCATCTTTCAACCGTTTAGCCACATCCTTAGAAAGCTTCAAGGTGATGACTTCATCGTCATCAGGAGTTTCACCAATCGTAACCTTGGTCTTTTCAGTTGTATAGCTCTCATTGTTGAGACTAAAGACTGCATGGACCTCGATTTCTTGATGGGCTACGACGTCGACTTCAAATAAGGTACTTGTGCCGACTTCCTTGCCATTCACGGCTACCTTGATATCCGTTGGATTGCTGACTTCCTCTGGGAATTCAACTTCCAGAAGTCGTTTCTCAGAATTGAAGGTCAAGTCCAGCTTATTCTTAGAAGCTTGAGCTGGATCTAGCTTGACCTCACTAGAGATTTTTCCAACTTCGGTCTTACCGTCTAGTTGCATGTCTCGTGGTGCAAAGTGAACCTTTCCAAGTTTGGTTGTTTGGTTCTTCTTGAGCACTGTCGAATCTTTTTCGCTGGTCTTAAGCTTGGCATCATCTAGATTCGTAGTTGCTGTGACTTCAAGTGGATAGGTGGCGATGCGGTATTCTTGGAAGATACCGAATTTCTTATCCGCCTTCTCAATCCCAATCAGCAGATTCTGTTTTTTGTCCTTGACGATCCCTGTTTTTGAAGACTGGGCGATATGATCTAATTCGTAAATGACATCGATCTTCTGAGCCGTCATGTAGTCAAGTAAACCTTGAGCTTCTTCCTTGGTCCACTTATCCTTGTCATTTGATAGGATGCTAGCCACTTCCCGGTAATCCTTTTGTTCAATGGCTGTAACCAATTTGTCTACTGTCACCTGTGGGCCCGTAGTTGTTGAGAAGTAATAGCCTAGTCCAGACAAGACCAAGACCAACAAAGCCAAAATACTGAAGAAGAAGACCTTCTTTTTCTTGCCCTTTTTCTCTTTTTTGACTTTCTTTTCTTTCTTTTTCTTGCCTTTCTTGCCTTTCTTGACAGCTTCTTCTTGCTCTGGCGCTTCTGCTGGCGCTAGGGCTTCAACTGGCTGGGGCAGGCTTTCTGGGGCCTCTGAAGGGCTCTCCACTGGTGCGAAGACCTGTGTTGTTTGATTGGTCTCATCCAAGTGAATCGTTGGAGCAGGTCCTTCCACAATTTCAAAGTTCTGGCTACGTGCAGATTCAATCTCTTCTGGAAGTGGCGCACGTCCATAGAGGGCGAAGAAACGCTCTTCCCAGGCCTGTTGGAGTGGATTTACAACTGCTTCTACCGCCTCCTGCTCTCCTAGTCCTGGCACTTCTGTTGCCACTTGGTCGATAGCTACTCCGGCAATTGATTTGATTGCCTTAAAATCAAAGCCGGAATCTCTTCCGGCAATGAATTCTTCAGGAGTAGGTTTGCGACCGATTACTTTTTCAAATAATTCTACCCATTTTTTGTTCATCGGTATGTTCTCCTAAAACCTAAATTATTTTTATCCGATAGTTGTTGAACAAGATATTATGACCGTTTCCCTATCTGATTAGAAGAAGGAAGCGATATAGAAGGATACTTGTTCTAAAATGCGTCTGTCAATCATGCCAACAATGGTGAAGATGACAAGAATGACTGCTGTAGAAGCAAGGAGCAACAAGAATTTGTCAGCCTTGAATTTTGTTCTGTTCAAACCTTGGTAAACAGTGTAGAACAAGCCTAAGAAGTAGAGAACAAAGATCAAAGATAGAAGGAAGCTAAATCCTTCAAAGTACTTGACTAGAGAAAGGATCAAGACAATGAGGGATGCAGGCAAGGCATAGATAGACAAGCGAGCAAACTCATCGAATGAACGTTTGTAGGTGTACTCTTTGTCTTGCAAGACAAGGTGACGAACCAAGAAACCAGTCAATTGAATAGTATAAAGTGTAAAGAAAGTTACAATGACAATCAATAAGTAAGCCGTAAATCCTACTTGAGCGTAAGGGAAGGCACTCGCCACGAAGAAAAGTGAGAGGCTAAGGATGAAAGCTGTTAACACATAATGAAGGATACCATTCAAGATTTTTGGTTGGTTTTCTACTGTTGGGCGAGCCAAAGCAGAAACGATCCATGACCAGAATCCTTTCATCGCTTGACCAAAGGCGTTTGGTTGAGCAGGTTGTGCATAATAGGCTTGACCTGGTTGAGGTTGACCTGGATAAGGGGCTTGTTGGAATACTTGACCTGGAGCTTGACCTGAAGCAGGTTGACCAAATCCTGGTTGTGGCTGTTGTTGAGGCGCTTGTTGGAAGCCGTTTGGTTGAGCACCAAAGACTGGTGCTTCTGGTGCAGCATTGAATTGTGGCGCTTCTTGAACTGGTGCTTCTGGCGCAGCAGTATATTGTGGCGCTTCTTGCACAGGCGCTTCTGGTGCAGCAGTGAATTGTGGCGCTTCTTGCACTGGTGCTTCTGGCGCAGCAGTGAATTGTGGCGCTTCTTGAACTGGTGCTTCTGGCGCAGCAACGTACTGTGAAGTCACTTCTTCTGGTGCAGCTGGAGCAGCAACAAAGCCAGCATTTGCTTGCTCTGGAGCTACTGGAGCCCCTACAAATTGTGAAGCCTCTTGGGCTACTTGTTCTTCTTGGAACTCACCAGCAGCCAATGCTTGAGCGATCTCTGCTTCAGTTGCTGAACGACCGTTCACAGCTTCAAAGTAATCAAGCCAATCCTGTTTGATCATAAAATAATCTCCTTATAAAATAAAATACAGATATATTATATAAAAATTTTCGCTAGAATTCAATGTTCTACTGGCATTCACTAGCTGGGATTTCCCAACTAGTCAAATGCATCCATGCCACCTTGGACGTTGGTTACATCATAGCCCTCTTCTTCCAAAAATTGGCAGGCACGGGCCGAGCGTCGACCAGACTTGCAGATGACATAATAGGCTTGCTCCCTGTCTAGTTCTGCGTACCGTTCTGCCAACACTGATAAGGGAAGCAAGGTCACTCCGTCCAGATGAAGGGCATCATATTCCTCTTGCTCACGGACATCGAGGACTTGGATTTCTCCTGCCTGGTACTTTGCTACAAAGTCATTAAATGGAATTTCTTTCATGATTTCTCCTTTTTGAGGCCACTATGGCAAGGTTAGTATTTCATAGTTAAAGTCAATGGACTCTAAAAAGCGGAATAGGTCTTTGGTTTTGATAAAGATGGTCTTTTCATTGGTGTTCGGATGGAAGGTCATGATCTCTTCTGATACAATGTCCTGATCGAAATAGACGAGAATATCTTTTTCTTCATTGTTTAACAAGCCAAATGGGGATACCGTCCCTGCTGGTAATTGCATTTTTTCAGCTAGCGATTCAGCTGAAGCCATGCGGATCCGATTGGCTCCTACTTGCTCTTTGAAGTCATCCATATCTAAAGATTTCTGATCATCCATGATGAGCAGATAGTACTGGGTTTTCTTTTTGTTGGTCAAAAACATGCTCTTTGTCCGGACCCCTTCGAGACCTTCAATATAAGAATCGGCCTGCTCAGTAGTAAATGCTGGAGTATGTTCCACCACATCAAATTCAATCCCGAGTTCATCTAGTTTGTCTTTGACTTTTTGATATGCATCCATGGCAATACCTCCTATTGTGGTTATCACTCATTATTCTTTTTGTACTCTCTTAAAATCTGCTGAACCCGAGCCTGGAGATCGGGAACTACTTCTGTCTCAAACCAGGGGTTCTTGGCCATCCAGATCTGGTTGCGAGGTGAAGGATGGACCAGAGGGAAATAATCTGGCAGATAGTCCTTGAACCGACGCACCCGTTCTGTCACCTTGCCACTAACCTTCTCATGGAGATAGTAGGCTTGGGCGTACTGGCCAATCAAGAGGGTCAACTCTATATCCGGACACTCCTTGAGGAGTTGTGGGTGCCACTTTTCCGCAAAGCCTTTGCGAGGTGGCAGGTCCCCTGACTTGCCATGCCCTGGAAAATAAAAGTCCATGGGAATGACCGCAAATAGACCCGAATGATAGAAGGTTTCTTCATCGACTCCTAACCACTCCCTTAGACGGTCTCCACTCTTGTCCTTCCAATAGAGACCTGCTTCTTGGGTCTTGAGACCAGGCGCTTGGCCAATAATATTGATCCGAGCAGTCTTTGGTGCTGCAAATAAGGGCTCGATCCCTTTATCCGTATAGTCTTTGTTTTGTGGATCGGCCATAATGGCCTCTTTGATCAGCTTTAGTTGATCCATTTCTCCTCCATTAAGCAAAAACTCAGCCAGCAAGTGCCGACTGAGTAGAGTCTTATTTGATGAGTTCGTAGATGGCTTCTGCGTAGATTGCAGCTGCACGGTAGAGATCTTCTACATCCGCAAATTCATTGGCTTGGTGCATGGTGTTCACATAGTCTGGGAACATGGCACCGAAGGCAACCCCACGTTTCAATAGACGACCAAAGGTTCCGCCACCGATTACTTGCTCATGACCTTTCAGTCCGGTTTGTTTTTCATAGACACGCAAAAGCGTTGAGACCAATTCATCTTCCATTGGAACATAGTGAGGGGTGTGGCCGTGGGCAGACAAGCTAACGGACGCCACTCCTTCTACTTTTCCAAGACCAGCCTTGATGGTTTCTGGATCTGTTCCTTTAGGGTAACGAATGTTCAAGGCGATGGTGTTATCTGAGCTGTTTTCGTCGAAGTTGAAGACACCCGCATTAACGCTGAGAGCCCCCATCTTTTCATCCACATGGGCAATGCCAAGTTTCTCACCAGCAAAGTCCTCATGAAGAAGAGATGCTGACACTTGCAAGTATGCTTTGGCATCTCCACCGAAGTCAAACTGATTCAAAAAGAGAGCCAAATAGGTTGCTCCATTGATCCCAGCTTCTGGAGTAGAGCCGTGGGCAGATTTCCCGATAATGGTAACTTTAAATTTACCGTCATCCTTTGTTACCACTTCGTAACGAAGTTGGTGGTCATTGGCAAAGGCCTCCAAGAGACCAGCTAGATCTGGTAATTGCCCAGAAACGACTGCTGTCGCTGACTCTGGTACCATGTTTTCACGAAGGCCACCTGTGAAGCTATGAAGATGCGCTTGACCTGTGTTTTGGCCACCGAAGTGGAGGTACTCGGTGATGTTTCCTTTTTCTCCGTTAATGATTGGGAACTCCGCATCTGGTGAAAAACCAAAGTCTGGATCAGGAAGTCCGACGTGTTTGAAATAGTAGTCCATATCGCCCCAGCCAGACTCTTCATCTGTACCGACAACGAAGCGCACACGCTTAGAAACTGGTAATCCCAGATCCTTAATAATCTTCAAACCGTAGTAACAAGCTACTGTAGGCCCCTTGTCATCTGATGAACCACGCGCATAAAGCTTGCCGTCGATAATCTCAGGTTTATAAGGGTCTGTATTCCAGCCACTACCTGCAGGTACCACGTCCATATGGGCAAAGATTCCGAGCTCTTCTTCCCCTTGTCCAAAGGTGAAGTGTCCAGCATAGTTGTCCACGTTGGTTGTTTCGTAGCCATCACGCTCAGCAATTTCCAAGAATTTTTCAAGAGCTTTGACTGGTCCAGGTCCGTAAGGGTGAGTCGCATCCGCCTGGCTGTCATCCCGTTCTGAGTTGATTTCCAAGAGACTGAAAAGGTCAGCCATCATTTCTTCGCGACGTTTTTCTACTTCTGCTTTAAAGTCAATTGTTGTCATGCATTCCTCCGTTATTTCGATTTAAATTGAATCCTATAGAATCCCTTCAGCGACTGCCAAAGGATTCTAGAAAACCGGACTTGTATCGTAGAGACGAGACCATCCGGTTCTTTCAGTTTCTATTAGCGTTTTTCAATGATTTCGTCTACTGGCAAGCGGTAGCTAGGTTCTACCTTCTCCGCTGCGTAACCGACTGTGATCAAGAGTTCTGGACGGAAACGCTCTTCGATTTCCAAGACTTCATTGACTTTTGATTTGTCAAAGCCAAGGATGATGTTTGAGCCGATTCCTTGGTCCGTCAAGGCCAATACCAAGTTCATTGCGACCAATCCAGCATTCAAAGCCAAGTAATCGCTAATCTGTTGTTCATTGTAGCGAGCATATTCTGCAGGAAGGTTTTGCATGAAGTATTGCAACTGCTCCTCTGTGAAGTTCTTGACCCCACCGACACGCGCAATCTTCCGAGCCCGACGTTGCAAATCGGTATCTGTAAAGAGAGCGATGGTCACAGGTGCTTCCATGACTTGGTCATAGTTCCCACCATAGGCTAGTTTAGCCAATTCCGCATTTTTCTGACGAACGACCACGAATTTCCATGGTTGGCTATTGTGCGCACTTGGAGCCAAGGTCGCAATTTCAATAGCTGTCCGTACATCCTTTGGATCGACCGGCTGATCTGTAAAATGCTTGATCGCATGACGTTTTTTGTTGAGTTCTAGGAATTTCATAGTCAACTTCCTTTTCTAATTCTATTACCTCTATTTTAACACAAAATGAAAGAGCTTGCAGAGTTTTTTCATTGAAGAGTCGGTTTCCTTTTCAACTAGGCTCCTGGCCCTTCTACGAGATCAGATCATTCTGATGCAGGACTTTCTTTTTCAAAGAACTGACCACTAGAGTCTTGGATTTTGTTGATAATATCGTCGTAGCGAGAATTTCTTTCTTCCTCATAGAGCTTGTCGATTTCTTGATAGTTCAACGGATTTTCAAACTTTGGTTCTGGCTTGCGACTGAGGAAATCAAGCGTCCCCATAAGAACCATGATCAGGATCACTAAAGAGGTCCAGCCAGTTTCCTTCTTAGGCATACGAACTTTCTTGGTCGAAAGAGATTTCCAACTAGGGTTTTGAGGTAAGAGCTCATAGATTCTCTTTTGAGTCGGGAAGAGGGTCAACAATGCATACAAGGTCAGAAAGAGAAAAGAAAAACTATGGACAGAAATCCAACTATACTTAATTTTCATCTTAAAGGCCTTATAACCAGCTCCCCCCATATACACTTCTAGGGCGAAGACGGCAATCATCAACAGACAGAAAATCAGGATCTGGACTTTCCATAGTTTTCTCAATCCTAAATACTCTTTTTTGAGTGCCTCTTCTTTCTCCTTAGCTTGGTCTACTTCTACTGGAGCTGGGGTGCTTGGTTTTACTTCACTATTACTTTTAGTTGACCCTACGTTCTTTTCAACTGGTTCTAGCTGTCTGGCAAAATAGGCCTCTGCTTCCTTGATGACTTTGCTAAGATTTTCCTCCGTCAACAGATAAGGAAAGCCATTGATCATCCAATTGTCTTTCTTGTCGGCCTTATCCGGCTTCATAACACGAAGAGCAAAGTGTCGTCCAACCAAGCTAATTGAAAAGCTCGCATCATAATATTCAGAAAGAACTGAAAAATCAACGCCATAAAAACTATTAGACTTGACCAGTTTGTTCGCTTCCATAAAGGAAACATCCTTTGTAAACGTCGATCGGATTATCTCTTGTGCTTGGGAAACTTTTTCTTCAACTGTAGCAGGATCAAGGGGGAGTGTTAAAGCAGAAAACGTATCAGTGGAAGTATTCCCTTCTAGACTATCTTTAAACCAATCCAAGAAAGAAGTCATATTGGAAACAGTTAGATCAATAGGTTGAGGAAATGGGAAGTCTTGTCTTTCTATCCCAGACATTGCTGGGGCTATCTCTTCAAGGACAAACTGCTGACCCGCTATCTCAAAGCTAAAAAAAGCTGGATAATGAGGCAACAAACAAGTAAAGACAACCCTAAAGGGTTCATTCTTTTCGAAGGGGCTTCTCCAGAAGTCTATTATTGCTATTCCCTCAAAGGTCGATTCTATCATTCTTTTAAGGAGGAAACGCTTTTTTAAGAGATTATCAGGAGTCAGTGTTTCAGAAAACATAAGGCCAGGTTGATCCAGATAAGCTTTGATCTTTCCGAAGCTATCCCGAAAACGATCTCGATCATACAAAAACTCCATCCCGAATCTTTCAGGACCCCAGAGGAGTGATACATCGTTACCTTCAACCAACATATTTATTGTTGTCTTATATACTTCAAGATGAACCTCAAGAATAAATGTCGGACCATAAGCACTCCGGGCCGTCGTTTCTATATCTACAATCTCGAAATGCTCACCAAAAACATGTTGAAGGGCTTGTCGGATATCATTTACCACAAGCTCTCTATGCTGATCAACAGTTAATCCCATTTCTTTATTACTTACCCCTTATGTGTTTTTATAGACTGAAGGAAAGCATTAGCCTCCTTTAGATAGTCGTGTTGTTCAATCAAGGAAGTTAGAAGCTCGTTGTTATGGCCCCGATAGTTATCCTCGCGTCTCAGTTCTTCGTACATCTCAATAAAGGGAAGGCCCTTGTCCTTAGCATCTTGGAGCTCTGCTTCATAGTCGTAGGCCACCTTCCGAAAGTGCAGGTTGGTCACCCCATCTGCCTCGACATCGATCAGAGCATACTGGGCCCTGTGGTTTTGAATTGGTTCCCAGTCGAAATATGGCATGCCAATAGTCCCTGGATTAAGAATCTGCTGGCCCTGACTGCCATAGCGAAGCAACTGCTTGTGGACATGCCCGTAGATGGCCATATCTGTCTGATCATCCAGCAATTGATCAAAGTTCTCCGTCGCATTAGCTGGACGCAAGTCCCCACCATAATTCTTTTCTGGCAAGTTGTGGCTTAGTGAAAAGCGAATGCCATTGACCTCCTTCTTCTCCACTAGTGGAAGCGAGCGAAGCCAATCGATCCGCTTAGGATCTAGTCCTTCCATGAGGTACTGAGTGAGACGAAGAAGCTGGATCTCCTGCGGATCCTCAAGTCCGTACTCGCCATCCAAGGCCTCTAGAACACAATCGTCCCAATTTCCTCGAACAGCCGCTGTAATCGGAATCGCATCCAGCAAGTCAAAAAGGTCCTCTCGTCCAGGTCCCGGTAGCAAAATGTCCCCTAAAAGCCAGTATTCCGTCGCGCCTAGAGCACGCGCATCCGCAATCACTGCCTCCAGGGCTGTCGTATCTCCGTGAATATCAGATAAAATAGCGATTCGATGGTTCATAACTACTCCTTTATGGATTGAAAAATCTGTGTGCCTTAAGTATAACAAAAACGAGTACAAAAAGTGAAAACCATCCATGAAAATGGATGGTGCAATTACTCAAATCCTTGGGAGGACTCCGCCACTTCCATCAAGGGACTTGCTTCTTCCTGCTTTCCTTGATGGAGCTTGACTTGCACCGCCTCCGCTACTGCTCGTGGGATGCCGACCGTGACAATCTCATCCACAGTGGCTTCTTTGATCTTGGTCAGTGACTTGAAGTGTTTCATCAGTAACTGCTTACGTTTTGGTCCCAAGCCTTCGATGCCGTCCAGCTGAGAGGAGAAGGAATTCTTGGACCGTAGCTGGCGGTGGAAGGTGATGGCGAAACGGTGGACTTCATCCTGGATCCGCTGGAGAAGGAAAAATTCCTGCGAAGTCCGTGAGAGTTCAATGACTTGGAGAGGATCCCCAAAGAGCAATTCATGGGTTTGGTGCTTGTCATTCTTTTGCAGGCCTGCGATGGGAATATCCAACCCCAACTCATCTTGGATGACTTGCTTAGCAATATTGACCTGCCCCTGACCCCCATCGATAACGATCAGATCTGGTGGCGTCAGGCCATCCCGCATAACCCGGCTATAGCGTCTGCGAATGACTTCCCGCATGCTAGCATAGTCATCTGGCCCGACGACAGTCTTGATCTTGTACTTGCGGTAGTCCTTTTTGCTTGGCTTCCCATTGACAAAGACCACCATGGCAGAGACCGGACTGGTCCCCATGATGTTGGAGTTATCAAAAGACTCAATGCGCACAGGAGTTGGAATTTGCAGAAGTTTTCCAAGGTTTTCAATAGCACCTTGGGTCTTTTCCATGGATTTTTCAAGGAGATTAAACTTCTGCTCCAGACTGACACGCGCATTCTTGATGGCCAGATTGACCAACTGCTTCTTCTCCCCACGCTGGGGCTTGAGGACCTTGGTATCCACTAGGACCTTGACCGCTTCCTCATCAATATCCTGAGGAATCAGGATTTCATTGGGGATCAGGTGGGATTTCTCCTGGTAAAACTGTCCCACATAGGTCAAGAAATCCTCGTCCGGATCATTGTAGTAAGGGAAGAGATTGACGTCACGCTCGATCAGCTTGCCTTGACGAACAAAGAAGACCTGCACACACATCCAGCCCTTGTCTACGTAGTAGCCAAAGACATCCCGGTTCTGCAAATCCTTGGCCATGACCCGCTGTTTGGTCCGTAGGGTCCCAATAGCCTGGATCAAATCACGATACTCGGCCGCCCGCTCGAATTCCATGTTCTGCGCAGCGGTAGTCATCTTGAGCTTGAGCTCATCGATAATCTTATCATCCTGCCCCTTAAGGAAATCAGAAACCTCCTGGGCCATGCCCTTAAAATAGGCCTCGTCCTTGTGGCAGACTGTATGGGCCATGCACTGCCCTAGATGATAGTAAAAGCAGACCTTGGAAGGCGGATTGGTACACTTGCGGAATGGGAAAATCCGATCCAAAAGCCGCTTGATCTCATTGGCCGCTCCCACATCCGGATAGGGACCAAAATAGAGACCACCATCCTTTTTGACCTGGCGCGTGATGATGAGGCGCGGATAGCGCTCATTGGTAATCTTGATGAAGGGATAGGACTTGTCGTCCTTGAGCATGATATTGTACTTGGGCTTGTTCTCCTTGATCAGGTTGATCTCAAGAAGCAAGGCCTCAATATTGGACTCGGTAACGATAAACTCAAAATCCACAATCTCAGATACCAGGGCTTCCGTCTTGGTATCGTGGCTCCCTCTGAAATAGGACCGCACCCGATTGCGAAGATTTTTGGCCTTCCCCACATAGATGATGGTACCGTTCTTGTCTTTGTGAATGTAACAGCCCGGACTCGTCGGCAAGAGCTCGAGCTTTGATTTAATCAAGTTATTCATACTCTCTATTATAGCAAAAAAGAGGAGCAATGCCCCTCTTTATATTGTTATATCATAGTATTCATTTTAAATCGTATGCTTTCTAAAGTTCCAAAATGAAAGAATCCCAACTGGAACTCCCACGAGACAGCCAGCCTAGTTCAATCAATCAGTGAGATGATACAATTGTTTAGCTTTATCAATATCATAGTACTGATCAAACTCTTGTTTATTTTTAGTATCATGGTCCTGACCATCTACTGAAAGTTCTTTTGGAATATACAGATATTCGGTTGGGCTATATCCTTTAGGATAAAATAGTGGATACACCGAAACAAGTCGCGGACCAAAATCAATCGTATTCATATTGTTCAAAACAATGATAGTTGAATTTTCTTTTTCTAGAATAGACATTGCTTTTCTATCTTTGCTGATAGGAGAAGTTTTTAACGTCTTTTTCTCAACCACAAATTGGTTGATATCTAAAATGGAATCTTTAATACCAAGCTCTGAAAAATCTTTAACATTTACTTCAGTTTGTGGCAATGGATCTTCCATCGATTCAAGCGCTACGACTTCTTCAACTTTTCTGGTTTGAAGGTTTAAAAATACTTTCTTTTCATTTTTCCATTCTTTTAATGGTCTCACATAAAGCGTTAAATAATCTTTTCCTTTATACGAAAAGACAGGACCAAGATCATTTGAAATATAGCCTTTTTTATACTGATCAACCGTAGCAAGTAAATCAATCTCAGGTTCTTCTTTCAGACGATTTCCCTCCACTTTATACATGGACAGGGTCCAATAAGCATCCTTTCTGACAGTTTCATGGATGTCGGAAGGATGTTTTGGCAATTTCATATTATCTCTGAGAACATAGTGTCGGGATGTTGGATTACGCCACTCCGTGATCAAGTACTCATTATACTTATGCAACTCCTTTTTCTCAGACTCAACAGGGTCCCAATGAACAATAACACCTTGACCATCTGCAATAAACTCGTAAGAGTCAATTTTCGCTTTTCCAGTGTAATATAGAAATCCTGAATATTTCTTCGTTAAATATCCTTGATAGGTATAAAAACTGATGCTTACCAAGAGTCCAATCCCTATAAGTACCCCTAAACTTCGTAAGAACGTTTTTCTGCTAATCTTCACTTTCCACCTCTACCTCTACTAACACCCTAAAAATGCATCTACTCTAAAAAATGGACAAAGCATTTCAATCTTGAACAATTACTTTCCTTTTTCAGATTTAGGGAACATTGAACTCTCTGTACTGACATATGACACGGACTCGTGTGAAACCATGTCACTGATGGATAAGTCTCCATGGTCATCAGTAAACCTATAAATTATTCCATCTTTTTCAAAACTTCGATCCTCACTATTATACAGAATAGTAGTCGTTGTATTTCCTTCTTTGAGAATAATATAATCCCCAGAAAACTCTACCCAAGTCGACTTATCTATAGAAGCTGTATTAGATGATTTACTCTTAACCACTAGATAATACCTGCCATCTTTAATAGCATTCAATTCTTGTTCTTGTTTGATATAGAATATGATCATTGCTACAGGAATTAATAAAAGCAACCCCATTTTAAATTTTTTGGGAAGGAACGACCCTATTTTTTTGAGGACTGCTAGGATGCTTAAAATTATCGCATACATTAAAAATGGTGGGATTAAAAGAAGAGCGATTTTCCAGCCTCTGAAAAAAGCAAGACCTTTATTAGATTTAGCTGCTATATCTCGTTTGACCGGCTCCTCTTCTACCAGCTTCAAACGCAATAGTTTTACAGTGACTTCTTCTTGTCTTGCATCAAGCGAAACACTCTTTCCTCCTGAGTTTTCACTACCTAGATAGGCCTGAGCCATTCTGACCAGATAGAGTCTCTCATCTTCTTTCGCAATGGTAGCAAATAGCTCCCTTGCCTTATTTCTATTCCCTTTGAGGTACTCATTGACTGCCCTTAGGTAGATGGATTCCAATTGAGAGAATTTGGTAGTTTTTACTTCCTTTAAGATGGCATCATTAGCTTCTTTTTTGACCAGAATATCGTAGCGGGCTCTGTAAGCCATCTTGAGCGATTCATCATCTGCTAAATAGTTAGCTAGTAACTCCTCAAACTCATCTTCCTTCAAATCCAGCCTTGAAAATAGGTTCGCATTCAGTAGAATTTCATTTAATGTTACTTGTTCAACATCTGTAAACTTCTGATTCTGTTTGAGTTCCTTTGCAACTGCTTCAATAGATCCAAAGTCACCAATCCGATAATAGTAGAAAAGTATGGCAATCAGTACTCTCACCTTAATCGTTTTGATACTCTTTCTTTTTTGAGTCAGAATATAGCTTGCCATCAGGTCTAGATTGATATCCTCATAGATGAGAATATACAACTTTTTGATTAAAAGAGTATCTTTAATGATAGCTAGAACCAGCTCCATCATTAGGTAAATCAAAAAACAAATGGTTGCAATATTTTTACTTTGGGTTACGTGCACAATATACAAAAATGGTAGGGCTAGAATGACCAATAGGACGATCACTGGAATATTGTAACGCTTTCTGAGTTCTCTATAATCTTTAACCATAAATCTCCTTATTTCATTGACAATTTCTTTCGAATCCTTCTTAGTAGATCTAGACCAAGCTGTGATGCAGCAAGCAATTCCCAATCAACCTAATCGCTTACCATCACTTCTACTACCTCTATTATAGCAAAAAGAGGGATATAAAATAATCCTTTCATGAATGGAAACAAACTATTATTTTACATAAGACAGTTAGATGTTTATAAAAAAATTGAATCTTTTATTCATTTAAGAGGATCAAAAACTTTCCGCTGTGAGAAAAATGCCTGAAACGTAATTGTTTCAGGCATCGGAATTATTGAGACCTTAGGCTCAATAATTAGTCATGGAACTTCTTCGAAGTTCGCTGACGTCCGTACTCACCTAAGGAAAGTTTTTCAGAAGATTTTATATTCAATTTGAGAGAGATCTAACACGATCCCTCTTGATATTAATAGCCTCTTAGGTAAGGAAGTAAGGACATAAGGGTTGTCCCGAGGACCAAGACCCAGAACCAGAAGGAATACATGCTTCTTTGGAAGACGCCTGGTGCTGGTCGGTTTTCTTGTATGTAGTGAAAAATAGCTTTTCTCTTTAAAATCAAGACGATGGTAAAGGCGATGGTTCCACCTAAAAAGACTAGAATTTGAACCCACTCGGCTACATTCATATTGACATGCGTACCGAGGTAATGAAGCCCTTGAGAGAGGACCAGGTTGTTAAAGATATGATAGAAAATGGCCCACCAGATCGAATACTCGAAGGTCAAGTAGCCAAAGCCAAAGCCGATAATCGTCGCAAAGAACAACTGATCAAAATTGGCATGGAACATTCCAAAAGCCAAGGCTGTCATGACGATTGCAAAGACTTTTCCATACTTTTCTAAGGCTCTCAGTCCAGCGGCCCGGAATACCAATTCCTCAGTGATGGGACCAATCAGGGTCGCATAGAGTAAGAGACTCCAAGATTGGCTGAGTTGTTCAGACATGTCCTCTTGAGGCTTGAAAAATCCCAGGGTTTCCATCATGTGGTCTAAGAGCTGTGATAAGGCACTAGAAGCCAATTGGGCAAACCCCAAGAAGGCAATAAACACTAAGAAAGTCTGCCAGGTCATCTTGCGTCCCTTTTGTCTCACATCTCCTTTAAAGAGGGATCCTTGCCGATAAAGGGCAAATAGGAGGACACCTATACTGACAGATATCAAGTAGCTAATCCCATTTCCATTGATGATTGAAGCGACTTCCTCCTGCTTCTCTGCCATCTCCACCCCATACCGTCCATACATAAAGAGGGTAATGGCAAAGGTCGAAATGATGCTGACAAAGACCATGACCAAGAGATAGAGGCAAACCATCCCTGAAAAGCTTCCCAAATCCTTTTTAGGATCTATAAATCGATTGAACTGTTTCATCCATTCACTCCACTAATCTACTGTTTTTCTTTTCCGACTCCACCCGTAGCACCATCCAAAAGCCCCTTCATACAATACAAAGAAAATCAGAAAGGCATGTAGGAAATAGTCCTCCGGTAAAGCTAGAATAATCGGATCCCGATAAGGATCAAAGAGCCAGGTAGCATCTCCGACAAAGAGGACTTGGTGAAAGAGGGTAAAGAATTGATCAAAACCAATAAAGAGGGTCACTCCTCCTATGATGATCGGCAAGAGAACCATCCCACCAAATAAAGGGCGATAGAGGCTTGCGTAGCCCTTACGCATCACTGTTCGAATAAATCGTACAGCCACTGGCAACAAGACCAGGAATAAGACCTGGGTCAGGTGAAAGAGGTATTTGACTGCTTGAAAATGATGGAGACCATCCGGAGAGGATGGAAAATCCGGCATGTCCAGCTTCCAGGTAAAAGGACTGGTCAAATACTGCATAAGGATCTGAAAATTCTTCTGGATGACTGTTGGAGCCAAACCGGTCCGATTATGAATTCGTAACCAGCTAATCTCCATGGGATAGATCAACCAGGCTAGTAGAATGGTCCCCAAAATCACCGTTGCTAAGAGCCAGAGGACAAAGCCCGTTACTTTTAACCGATCACGCATCGAAATCCCACTCCGCTAAGCTCGATAGGACATGCGTTGGTGGCAAGGGCAGGTCTGGTACTTCTTCTGGCTTGGTAAAGCCAGTGGTCACTAGCAAAGTAGGGATGCCATTGTCAATCCCTGCTCGGATGTCGGTCAGGTAATTATCTCCCACCATGACCACTTCTTCGCGCTCTAGTCCTAGGTGAGCGATGGCCTTATCCATGATGATGGCATTGGGCTTCCCGATAAAGGTTGGCTTCACGCGCGTTGCCGCTTCAATCAGGGCATTTAGAGCACCAGCCCCTGGCATCATTCCGCGCTCTGTCGGGATATTGAGGTCTGGATTTGTCCCGATGAAATGGGCTCCCTTTTGAATAGCCAAAGTCGCGATGGAGAATTTCTCATAGTCCACTTCCCAGTCAAGACCCACCACGACATAGGATGGATTTACCGTATCTTCGACGAAACCTGCTTCAGCAATGGCCTGTTTCAAGCCCACATCTCCAATGACATAGGCAGTTTTCCCAAGATTCATGTCCACCATATAATCAATGGTTGCTAGTGTCGCTGTATAGATGGTATCCAGCGGCGTTTCGATGTTGAATTGGCCTGCCAGCATCTCTTGGACCATTTCTGGCGTCCGCGTGGTATTGTTGGTCACAAAGAGGTAGGGGATCTGACGCTCTTGCAATTCGTGGACAAAGGCTTCCCCAGCTGGAATCCGCTCTTTCCCTTTATAAATAGTTCCATCTAAGTCAATTAAATAACCCTTATAAGTCACGAGATTCTTGGTCTCCTTTTTCACTTAATTCCTCTGCTTCTTTCTCCTGAAATTGAAACTGGCCACCTGCTCCATAGAGAAGCAAGCAAGCCCCGTATAAGGCAAATTGAAGGACCAGACCGAAGAAATTGATACTTGCTTTTCCAGCCTGAGTAAAGAGGAAGGATGAAATCATCAAGATGACGATGGTCACCATTAAGCCACCAATCTTAGCCTGATCAATGGTAATGGTATAGACGCCAGTTTCTTTTTCCTCATTAGTCTCTTTGCCAGCCTGAATAGGCTTCATGGTCTCAATGAAATCTGTCATTAAAGTCGCTGCGAGGCTGACAGTCGTACTGAAGAGGACACCTTGAGAGAGCTTATTAAAGAAGTTACTCCAAAAGCTACCTGATTGGCTAGTGATACTCAAAGAAAAGACGACGACAGGCAGGATAAAGGCCAAAATCAAATGAATCCAAACACGATACCAGCGTACATCTTCCTTGAGAAAACGAAGAAAGTCTTCAAAATTCAATCGGTAGCGTACAAAACGAATCGCTTCCTCAATAAAGATATAAAAGGCTGCGACTAAGGTTAAGAAACCATCTCCCAATACATAGAGAGGATTTTTCTTACGACGAGCATAGGCAACAACCCGTCGTTGAACCTCCATCAAGTCTTCTTTTTTCTGTTTTAATCTTCTTTTTTCCATAATGTTTCCTTATCTATTTCTTCCCAAGTGATGAGGGCTTGGGCGTGTACTTGGCCTTCTGATGAGATGACATGATTGCTGATCATCCCTTCTCGCTCAACGCTAGAGGTAATCATGCCTCCAGGAAGGACCTCCTTAACATACTTGAGATGGACACGTTTGGGGATATGCTGGGTTAGGAATTCTGCTCCCATGACTTCAAAGACCCAGTCTAGGTACTTGCTGTTGTTCACATGACCGTTCATGTCTAGATCATAGAACCGCACATGGTAGTCCTGCTCCATGGCCCCATTCAGTTCTGGATAGCGTGGACCACGGCGGATTTTCTTCTCAAACGGTGACTCATATGGATCGGTGATCTCCTCCGGTACGGATTGGACCTTACGACTATCCCGATCCATCAAGACAAAGGTGGCCACCATCTCGACGATAGCTTCCCCATTCTGATCTCTGACCACAAAGGAACGGTAGCAAAAGAGACGATTGTGGGCCAGGGCCTGAGTCTCAATGGTAATCTGTTCATCAAAGACCGGCAGGCGATGAACCGTGATGTCATAGTCGGTGATGATCCAGACTAGATTGTACTGTTCGAGCAGGTCCCTGTCACTGATACCAATCTCCATCGACTGCATGCCTGAGACTTGCAAGGACAAGAGGATGAGCTGTGGCATTTTGATAAAGCCATTCACATCGCTCATATCAAAGGGGACTTTCATGTCATACTGATAAATTTTAGCCATCGTTTACTCCAATATAAATTTCTCTGCTACGGTATCCCCAAGGAACAAGCCTCTCTTAGTCATCCGCACTTGCTTGTCATCTGGAACCAAGAGTCCCTGCTCCGTTAGACTGGCCACCACTTGTCCATAGCGTTGGTCAAAGGAGATACCAAATTTTTCTTCAAAACGTGCCTTAGACACACCTGTCTTTTTCCGTAGACCGAGGAACAACTCCTCTTCCATCTTCTCTTCCAGTGTCAGGTGCTCCTCTGTAATCCGTGCCTTACCAGCCTCAACAGCTTCCAGGTAATGCCGGATTGGGCCATGATTCTTGTAGCGAATCCCATCGACATAGCCGGAAGCACCAGCTCCCAGGCCATAGTATTCTGCATTATCCCAATAGACCAGATTGTGGCGACTTTCAAAGCCAGGCTTGGAGAAATTGGAAATCTCATAGTGCTCAAAGCCTGCTTTTTCCAGTTCCTCAATGATGTACTCAAACATCTCCGCTTCCAACTCTTCTTTGGGGAGAGGAAGCTTGCCCCGTCGCATGCGGTTCATAAAGACCGTGTGGTTTTCTAAAATCAAACTATAGAGACTCATGTGGGGGATGTCCAAGTCGATCGCCTTGGCGACATTTTCCTTGACCTGGTCCATGGTCTGACCCGGCAGAGCATAGATCAAATCAATCGAAATATTGTCAAATCCTGCCTGCTTGAGGTGGCGGATATTGTCATAGATATCCTGCTCCTGGTGACTCCGACCGATCTTTTTCAGCATCTTGTTATCAAAGGTTTGGACACCCAGAGAGACCCGATTGACCTGAGACTCCTTGAGAACTGCGATCTTATCCGGATCCAAATCGCCAGGATTGGCTTCGATGGTAAACTCTTCTACTTCCGATAGGTCCATAACCTTGGGCAATTCTGTCAAGAGATAGGCCAGTTGTTGGGCGGACAGAGCTGTCGGAGTCCCTCCACCGATGTAGAGAGTCCGAAGTTTGCCAATCTCATACGATCGAGTCTCCTGGATCAAGTGTTCCAGATAGGCATCGACCGGCTGATTCTTGATAAAAACCTTCGAAAAGTCACAATAATAACAAATCTGGGTACAAAATGGAATATGCACATAGGCAGAGGACGGTTTAGCTTGCATAACCTTTATTATACCACATTTCGCACCAAAGCCCGAGCAGAAAAGGGAGGGTAAAGTAAGGATTTCCTTGACAAGAAGGAATGAAAGGAATAGAATAAAGCTAATCACATTCGGAGGTAAGGAGATATGAACAACTAAGTTTCGTTAAATAAGATACTTTATTTAGTGGACTGCTTGTTCTATCTCTTTTTGTGTACCCTCTTGCCTATTCTCCAACTTCTTGTTGGCTATATTAGGTCTTTTTCTGCTTGGGTTCCACTTGAATACAGCTCTACTAAATAGGTAGAGCTGTTTTTTGTCCCAGTAGAAAGGAATCTTATGCTAAAACTATCCCACCTCACCATCCGCCATACAAAAGATTTACGAGATTTGGTTCGCGATCTGTCCCTAACCATTCATGAAGGAGAAAAAGTTGCCATTATTGGCGAAGAAGGAAATGGAAAATCTTCCTTACTTCAAGTCCTCATGTCCCCAAAATCCCTACCAGATTATCTGACCATAGAAGGCGAAATCACCACTTCTTTTCACTCCTATGCCTATATTCCCCAGACTTTGCCGGAAGCATTGAAGGGAAAAACATTGGAAGAATATTTTTTTGGAGAAGACGAGCTAGACTATGCCACCCTCTACAGACTGGCTGATCAATTGCAGTTTGATAGCAACCGATTTACAAGCGACCAAGCTATTGGAAGTCTATCTGGAGGAGAAGCCCTTAAAGTCCAACTGCTTCACGAACTTTGTCGTCCTCATGAATTGTTATTTTTAGATGAACCTTCAAATGATCTGGATTTGGAAACCCTGGACTGGCTCCAGCAGATGATCCAAACGAGCCTCCAAACAATCCTATTTATTTCCCATCATGAGGATTTTTTGACGCAGACGGCGGATACGATCATCCACCTAAGACAGATCAAACACCGCAAGGAGGCTGAAACGATTGTGGAGCACCTAGGCTATCAAGACTACAGTAGCCAGAGGGAGCAACAATTCAAGCAACAGACTCAGCAAGCTGCCAATGATCAACGAACCTATAAGAAAACAATGGAGAAGCATCGCCGCGTCCGTCAGCAAGTTGAAACTTCCTTACGAAACACCAAGGATAGCACTGCCGGACGTCTCCTGGCAAAGAAAATGAAGTCCCTCCTCTCACAAGAAAAGCGCTACGAGCGAGTATTCCAATCTATGACTCCCCAACCCTATGATGAGGAAGTCATCAATCTGCATTTTCCTCACCTCACTCCCTTGTCTCCTCAAAAACGAGTCCTTCTCTTAGATCAGGAAGATCTCGCAATTGGTGATCGGGTCCTGATTAAGAACCTCTCCCTCACTCTTCAAGGGCAGGACAAAATAGGGATTATCGGTTCTAACGGTGTAGGGAAATCCACTTTCCTAAAAATGATATGGGAGATCTTACAGAAGAATGAGAGCATCCGTACTGCCTATATGCCTCAAGATTACACTGAAGGCCTTCCTTTGACTCAGACACCGGTTCAATTTCTACAGCATTCAGGCGATCGCGAAGAAATCAACACCATTCAATTGCATTTAGCCTCCCTCAACTTTACCTATTCGGAAATGCACCATCCGATCTCAGAACTTTCTGGTGGCCAGCAAGGAAAACTCTTTCTCCTGCAACTAGTACTCACAAGTCCCCAGTTTCTGCTCTTGGACGAGCCTACCCGCAATTTTTCCCCCACTTCCCAACCAGAAATTCGACGCCTATTCGCAGACTACCCAGGCGGACTAGTTACAGTCTCCCATGACCGGACCTTCCTCAAAGAAGTCTGCCAAAAAATCTATCGTCTGACCGAAAATGGTTTGGTAGAAATAGAATCGCTCTAACGTAAAAAAGATTGGCCAAAAACCAATCTTTTTTCTATTTCTTCGCTGCCTCTTGTCCCATTTCCTGGGTACGTTTGTAGGCTGCTTCCACTCCTGCAATAATGTCGCCCCGTAAGCCAACTTGTTCCAGACGATTGACTCCTGCGATAGTAGAGCCACCTGGGCTACAAACTGCATCTCGCAAGCGGGCTGGGTGCTCGCCTGTCTCTAGGACCATTTGACTAGCGCCTTGGAAGGTCTGTGCAGCCATCTGCAAGGCTTGCTCTCGAGTAAGCCCTAAGCTTACTCCTGCATCTGCCATGGCTTCGATCATCTGATAGACAAAGGCTGGACCACAGCCTGCGACAGCCGTTGCAGGATCCATTAATGTTTCCTCGATTTCGTAGAGGGCCCCTGCTCCTGTTAAGAGCTGGTTGACTTGGGCTACTTGCTGGTCTGTCACTACTTGGGAGCGGGCCAGACTGATGACACCTTGACCAATGGCTACGGGCGTATTGGGCATGATACGAATGAGCCCCACCCGATCATTTTTAACCACACTTGCCATTTGCTCTAGATCCAGACCTGCTGCCATGGAAACCAACAAGAGATTGGAACGTTGGCCCAAGATGTCCTGGTACTCTTCTAGTAAAGGGCAGATCTGGTAGGGTTTGACGCCTAAGAAGATAACCTCTGCCTCTTCAAAGGCCTGTTGAACATGAGACGCTGTGCCGCCATACTTGCTGATGAATTCTTCCACCTTTTGAGGGGAACGATTGACCAAAAGTAAATCTGTGGCAGCCACTTCTTTTGCGACTGCTTTGGCCAGACTAGCGCCTATGTTTCCAAGTCCGATAAATGCTACTTTCATCTCTTACCTCACTTGACCATTTCCAGTGACCAGATACTTATAGCTGGTCAGCTCACGCAATCCCATAGGACCACGCGCATGCAGCTTCTGGGTCGAGATCCCCATCTCACAGCCTAGGCCAAACTCTCCGCCATCTGTGAAGCGGGTCGAGGCATTGACATAAACGGCTGCCGAGTCCACCTGGTTGCTGAAGACTTCAATAGCTCTTGGATCTTCAGAAACAATGGCATCTGAATGATGGGTACTGTGGGCTTCAATATGAGCAATCGCTTCTTCTACAGAAGGAACCACCTTGACAGCCATGACATAATCCAAGAATTCCGTATCAAAGTCAGTCTCAGAAGCTGGTGTCCCAGCAATGATTTGTTGAGCCTGAGCATCCAAGCGCAGTTCCACTGGCACCGGAGCCTCTTCTACCAAGACTTTCTTCACTAGTGGCAGAAAGTCATCAGCAATAGCTTCATGCACCAAGAGAACTTCCATGGCATTACAGACGGATGGTCGGCTGGTCTTGGCATTCTGGATGATATTGAGAGCCTTGTCTAAATCTGCCGCTTGATCGACATAGACGTGGACAATCCCTGTTCCTGTCTCAATCACAGGGACAATTGCTTGCTCTACAACTGCCTGGATCAAGCCAGCTCCCCCACGTGGAATGAGAAGGTCTAGATCTCCCTTGGCCTTCATCATGACCAGACTGCTCTCCCGACTGGTATCTTCGACCAACTGGAGGACAGCAGGATCAATGGTGGTTGCTTGCAAACCTGTTTTTAAGGCGCTAACGATGGCATGGGCTGTCTGATAGGCATCCTTGCCACTGCGCAGAACAACAGCACTCCCGCTTTTCAGGGCCAAGGCTGCTGCATCAGAGGTCACGTTTGGACGACTTTCATAGATAATCCCAATAACCCCCATGGCCACTCGTTTCTTCTGAATGACCAAACCGTTCTCCAGGGTCCGCTCCTCCAAGAGTTCTCCGACTGGATCGGGTAGGGCAGCCACTTGGAGAATCCCATCGGCCATGGCTTGAATGCGCTCTTCTGTCAAGAGCAGGCGATCCAGCATTACCTCCGAAATCCGGCCCTGAGCTGCTTCCATATCCAATTGATTAGCAGCCAAAATATCAGCTGTTGCGTCAACCAAGGCGTCGGCCATCGCTCTTAAGGCTTTATTTTTCTCATCACTTGTTGCAGTATTAATACTTTTTTTGGCCTGTTTAGCCAGGCGAAGCTGGTCAATCGTCTCCATCTAATCCCTCCTTTAAAATTCTGTAAATAAGAGTTCTACCTCAGGTGTGATGGTAATCCAATCATCCCGGTGAATGACAATACCCTTTGGCTTTTGACCATGGAGCAAATCCTTAATGGCCGCAGCCCCTAAGCGGGTACGCCCTTTCCCAATGACCTGTCCAGTCTCTCCATCATGAACCGTGATAATATCGAAGAAAGAGAAAGCTCCCTCAACCTTTACCACACCAGACACAAGGATACTCTTGCCCTCTTCTTTGACAGCCTTAACCGCCCCTTGGTCCAGCCATACAGACCCTTGGCTAGGGGCATAGAAGGCCAGCCACTGTTTCTGATTGCGCAAAAACTTGTCCTGAGCTGTAAAATAGCTACCATCCTGAGTCTTCTCTGCTGCTGCTAGAAGAGCGTCTTCCTTCAAGGACGAGCAAATGTAAACAGGAACTCCTGACTCGGTGGCAATGGTGGCTGCTTTGATTTTTGTCAGCATGCCACCTGTCCCATTACTTGAGCCTGCTCCACCGGCCATCTCGATAATGTCCTTGCTGATCGAATCGATCCGTTCCAAACGCTTGGCAGTCGGATCCTTTTGGGGATGTCCTGTATAGAGACCATCCACATCCGTCAGCAAGACCAAGAGATCTGCCTGGACCATAGCCGCCACTTGGGCACTTAGGGTATCGTTGTCTCCGACCTTTAGTTCTTCAATCGAAACTGTATCGTTCTCATTGATGATCGGAATGGCCCCTCTTTGCAAGAGGACAGAGAGAGCCTGGTGGGCATTTTTATAGCGGCGTTGGTCAACAAAGTCATCCTGGGTCAAGAGGACCTGGGCAGATACGATGTCGCGTACCAGTAGATTAGAGGTATATTCTTCTAACAGCAACCCTTGGCCAACTGCTGCAGAAGCCTGCTTGTCTGCGATTTTGGTCGGGCGTTTTTTAAAGCCAAGCGCACCAAAACCAGCCGCAATCGCCCCCGAAGAGACCAAAATCAATTCATGCCCTTGCTCATGTAAGAGAGCTAGTTGCTGGGTGATGGCCTTGACCTTGCTCCGAGACAAGCTTCCATCTTGATTGGTTAGGGAAGAGGTTCCCACTTTAAACACAATTCTCTTATTCTTCATCCATTCATTCTCCAGAGTATTCGATTGTAACATTATACCATGAAAGCCTTAAAAAATACTAAGAGCGGACCAGGGGAAACCCCCATTTGTCCACAAAAAAACGAGTTTGACCCACAAGAGGTAAACTCGTTTTGATGATTGAATGCTTATCCTTGACGAAGCTGCTCCAAGGTTTTTTGAAAAATCTCCGGAACCTCTACTGAAAACTCCATGACCTCTCCCGTCCGAGGATGGGTAAAGCCCAGTGTCTTAGCATGGAGGAACTGGCCATGGCCTTTCAAGGTCTTGCGAGGGCCATAGACTTCATCACCAGCGACTGGATGGCCAATGTAGGCCATGTGAACCCGAATCTGGTGGGTCCGGCCTGTCTCCAATTGCAACTCGACCAAGCTATAATCCCCGAAACGCTCCAAGACATGGAAACGGGTCAGAGCTGGTTTTCCTTTGGCTGTCACAGCCTGCTTCTTACGGTCCTTGTCACTCCGCCCAATCGGCGCCTCAATAACACCCCGATCGTTAGGAAGATTGCCGTGGACAATAGCCCAATACTTGCGCAGGGACTTCTTAGCCTTGAGCTCATCTGCCAAGGCTACATGGGCCACATCATTCTTGGCCACCATGAGAAGGCCAGAGGTGTCCTTGTCAATCCGATGGACGATCCCCGGACGAAGCTCACCATTGATCCCTGACAAGTCCTTGATGTGATACATAAGGGCATTGACCAGGGTCCCACTGGTATGACCGGCACTCGGATGGACCACCATGCCCTGGGGCTTGTTGACCACTGCGACATCCGCATCTTGATAGACAATCTCTAAGGGAATATCTTCTGCCTCGTAGGTCACTTCTTCCACTTGAGGGACTTCATAGCTGATAACATCCCCTTCTTTTACGGTATATTTGGCCTTTTTGACTTGACCATTGACGAGGATCTTTCCTTCCTTGATCTGCTCATTGGCCAAGCCACGTGAGAGTTCAGTCAACTCTGAGACGGCCTTATCCAGTCGCGCTCCAGCGACTTCTACTCTAACTTCCATGGCTCTCCTCTCTCAATAGATAAATCAGTAGCAGTCCCACCCCGATGGTTAAATAGATATCCGCTACATTGAAGATGGCAAAATTCATAAAATCCAAGTGGAACATATCGACGACAAAGCCCTGACGGAGCCGGTCAATAAAGTTACCAATACCACCAGAAATAATCAAGGTCAATCCCAACAAGAGCCAAATGGAACCTTCGATATGACGATAGAGATAGACAAAGGCTGCTCCCATCGCAATCAGGGTAATGATGGTAAAGAACCACTGTTGGTTTTCCAACATGGAGAAGGCTGCTCCAGAGTTCTTGAGATAGGTCAGACTGACCACTTTGGGAATGAAGCGACGCATACCCCCTAGCGGGATCTCCTTGACGACATATCCCTTCACCGCTTGATCCAGAAGAATCAAGAGGAGGATACTAATAAAAATACTTACTTTTCTCTTCATTACCTACCTCTTCTCATCAAAGTAGGCTTCCATAACTTGTACAAACTTCTCAGCCACTGGCGAGAGATCTACCTCTTCCCGTTTGACATAGACCATTTTATTATTCAGATCATCGATCAAAGGGATAACGGTAATGCCATTCACTGACTGGCTATCCAAGAAGCCAGAACCGGTCGCATAAGCATCGGTCCGCTCTAAGATCCCATTCAAAGTTGCCCGGTCCGTCACATTGAAGAGCTGGGAACTGCTACTCGTATCGACGAAGTTCTCCGAATAGTAGAGGTACTCATCCTTTTCCTGGGTAAAGCGAACAGTCGGTAGGTGTGCCAAGTCCTCCATCACTAAGGATTCTTTCTTGGCTAATGGATGACCCTTGCGCAGATAGATATGAGTCTGGAATGGAATCAGGTCAACGACTTCCAAGCCCAGTTTATCCACCCGTTGCATGATCCCTTTTGTATTTTGCTTATTGAGGTAGATAATCCCCAGTTCACTATGACCCTGAGCCACTTCATCTAGGATTTGAACCGTGGTCGACTCAAAGATCCGGAAGTCTTTGTTCTCCGGATAAAGGACTGAGAATTGGGTAATCAAAGGGGGAAGGAAATCATAGTGCTGACTCGAGATCGAGAATTCCTTCTTTTCTTCCTCAGGATTGGCATACTGGTTTTGAAAAACATCAAAGCCCTTGACCAATTCTTGGGCCTTTTCATAAAATTCCATCCCGCGGCGGGTCAAGAAAGTCCCTGAACTAGTCCGACGGAAAATCTTAAAGCCCAGTTCCTTCTCCAAGTCTCTCACAGAGATGGACAGACTCGGCTGACTGACGTACATTTTTTCAGCTGCTTCACGAAAAGTACCACTATTGGCAATCGCGACAACATAGCGTAATTGTTGAATATTCATGTCTTCTTCCTTCTAACAATATCACTCCATTATACCATAATCTAGAGGATGAAAAAAGTTGGGGTATCTGAACTGCACCCCAAAAGTTAGACAGAAAAAATCTAACTTTTCTGAGTGTTATTTTTGTTAAATTAACGTACAATAATAATCTTAAAATTTATGAACTCAGAAAGCAAGGGCAAAATATGTTTGTGTCATTCCTCCTAGACTCAATTTATCATTAACAAGCTGAATCCATTTTTGAGGTTGTTGACTCATATTCTCTCCCCTCTATTTCTCTCTCCTTTTTGCTATAATAAAAGCAGAAAGGAGGTGAATCTCATGTCGCCAATTACTAATGAAAATGTCCAAATATGGACACTATATGTAACTGTGATTATTGCTGTAATCGGTTTTATATTTAATACCATTTCACTCTGGCAAACAAAGAAAGCTACAGAGGATATGGCAAAGCCTTATATTAATGTTTATGTAGATGCCTATGCAGTTAAAAATCAACAACGTACCTATGTTTTTAAAAACTTTGGCCAAACACCAGCATATATCGATAATATTCAGATAGATGGAGAATTGGATTCATTGAATTCTATACACCGCTTCGGCTCACTCATCGGAAATATGATTGCTCCAGGACAAAAATTTACATCATCAATACAAGAAGGTTATAAAGGTCGAATCACACTAACAATTACCTACTCTGATAGCAGGAAAAACAAATATACAGATAAGTTTGTACTTGATGCTACCTTGGCATCTGCAATGCTCTACACAGTAAACGAGAGCAACAATAGCGACTCTCCTGCAACAGCTATTAGACAATCGACCATGGCTTTATTACGAGATCTACGATAGCCTCATCCCCGAATAATTTTTTCAGTCATAGTAAAAAATAATATCATTTCCAAAACTCCAAAAACTATTGAAATTTTAAAAGATTGTTACAAATACCGTACAAAAGGCTTATTATTTAAATGAATCAGGTAGTCCTAAAAGTATTGTGCATGTCAATAACTTGCTGAATAGAGTTTGGAGAAGGTACCCTAATTTCAAGCGTATCACTCCTCACGGATTCAGATATACACATTGCTCACTACTGTTTGCTATCAAAGAGGTCCAAGAACGACTAGGCCATGGAAATATACAGACAACGATGGACATATACACCCACGTTACCCAAAAAGCCAAAAATGAAGTTGCTGATAAATTTCCTTCCTACATTGGTTTTTAGAATATGGGTATCACCGTGGGTATCAAAACAAAAAACAGGCTCTCCGAATATATAGGAAAGCCTTATTTTATGCTATTTAAAGCAATTATTTTGCGATTGGGTAAACAGAAACTTGTTTCTTATCGCGACCTTTGCGTTCGAAGCGTACTACGCCTTCAACTTTAGCGAACAAAGTATCGTCTCCACCACGTCCAACGTTCACACCTGGGTAGATGTGAGTACCGCGTTGACGGTAAAGGATAGATCCACCTGTTACAGTTTGTCCATCAGCTGCTTTAGCTCCAAGACGTTTAGCTTGTGAATCACGTCCGTTTGATGTAGAACCTCCACCTTTTTTGTGGGCGAAAAGTTGCAAGTTAGCAAGATTCAATTTCAACATAATTGTTTTCCTCCAGTTAGTTTTCTGTGATAACTCTTGTTTGGACGAACTCGGATGAGTTCTCCGATAAGTTTGCCATCCCTAAGAAAAATGATTCAAAGAATAGTTGGGTCATTTCTCTTTGATGAGGTGGAATGTCTGTCGGGATTGTGACCCGCATGAAGCCACCCTCTTCTTCGTTTAATTCTAGTTCCGGTTCATAGCCTGCAAATTTCTCAACTGAGTTGACAAAGTTAATGGCAAGCGTAGAAACCGATGCACACACGACATCTAAGCCGTATTCGCCACTTTCGGCGTGACCAGTAATTTCTGCACTCCTCAGCTCGCCATCTTCGGCTCGTTCAAAGACTGCTTGTATCATGTGTTCTCCTAAAAATTAAGCGTTGATTGCGTTGATGACAACTTTAGTGTAAGGTTGACGGTGACCTTGTTTACGGTGGCTACCTTTTTTAGGTTTGTACTTGTAAGTAACAACTTTCTTTTGTTTTCCTTGTTTTTCAACAGTTCCAACAACAGTAGCTCCTGAAACAAGTGGAGTTCCGACAACAGTGTTTTCACCACCAACAAGAACAACTTCGTTAAATGTAACTTCTTGACCAGCTTCAACGTTCAATTTTTCAACGTAGACTGCTTGACCAACTTCAACTTTAACTTGTTTTCCGCCAGTTTTAATGATTGCGTATGTGCTCATTATGCACCTCCTATGTATTTTTGGGTTTCCCCGTATTTTGTGAAGACTCGCCTAGCATCGTGGGACGAACCACTTAAGCTCAAAGGATGAGCAACGATGATCGAGCGGTTGCACAGGCATGTGCATAGTCAACTCTCTAAGTATATCACTTCTACTAACCTTTGGCAAGTGATTTCATTTAATGAAAACGGATTTTCAAGTAAATAGCCTCATTCTTTACTTCCATTTATTTCAAATATACAATCTGCCCTTCTTGATTGACATGAACCTCAATAGCTATCGGAGGCTTCAAATGTTTTTTAGCTGATCTGGCAAGACTTTTATTACTATCTGAAACATTGACCTTTCGCTCTTTCCCATCAACCGTAATAGTGAAGGTAATTCGAGAATAGGTAGACTTGCTTCCTCCTGTCTCCGTATCAAAACCAGTAACTAAAGCCGTTTTTAGCTCGGTTGTCTGATTAGTAAAATAATTGTAGCGCCAAACACCATTGGTCACACGATATCCTTCATAAGCAGGAAAGATAATAAATATAAGAAGAGAGCCAATTATTGTAGCAAAAATAGCTCTGCCCTTACTTTTATGGCTTTGACGTATGATTTCCCATTTATTTCTCATGGCCCTCTTGACAGAGCCAGCTTCCTTAATACTTAAATGAAATCCCCAAAATAAGAGAGCATACAAGCTCAGGAAAATCTGAAAATGAACTAAGAGACCAAGTAAATAAGTCCAACTGGGCATTCCAAACAGCAAAGCATTATCTTGTCCATCTTTCCAAGACAATGCTCCCATGAGCCCACTCAAAAAGGAATCCCATTCGTTCATAAATACCCCCTCTTATCTTCAGCATTAATGGATACAATTCCAGATTCTTTCAGTAAAAAGCTACTTCTGAACTCCTACAACAGCCCTTCAATCAGCTCGTCAACTTCATCAGTCTCTGCTTGTGGTCTGATCTCAGTAATCATGATGCCTGCTACCGCACGCTCAACTAAAGCTTCCACATCCATACGTTGCTCATACTGCTCTGCATTTTTTAGTTTTGGATTGGTCTTTGGACGGTCAGGCGCAAAGATGGTACAGCAATCTTCGAAAGGCTGGATAGAGATTTCAAAGGTATCGATGGCCTGGGCGATATCGATAATCTCCAACTTGTCCATGGTCACCACTGGACGGATGACGGGCGTATTGGTCACGGCATTGATAGCCTGCATGCTCTCTAGTGTTTGGCTGGCAACCTGACCAAGACTTTCCCCATTAATGATGACCAAGCCACCACGGATTTGACGGATGCGATCTGTAATGCGCATCATAAAGCGACGGGTCAAAGTCATGAGATAGGCTTCTGGTGCCTTGGCTTTAATCTCTTCTTGAATCTCAGTAAAAGGTACTTCGATAAATTGGATATTGCCCCCAAACTTGGTCAATTTACGAGTTAAATCGTGGGCTTTTTTCAGCGCACCAGGACTGGTATAAGGTGGGCTAGCAAAATGGACCGCTTCGATGTCCACACCACGCTTCAAGGCTAGGTAACCAGCTACCGGTGAGTCAATCCCACCAGATAGCATGAGCATCCCTTTACCAGACGTTCCAACCGGCAGACCACCTGCTCCCTTAATAGTTTCGTAAGAGATATAGGCTGCTTCTTCCCGGATCTCTACTTGGAGGTTGATATCCGGTTTTTTCATCTGTGCTTGGATACTTGGAATCGCTTCAAAGACAGCTCCACCCAAGGTTTGATTGAGTTCGCGGCTATCGAGTTCAAAAGAGTGATCACTCCGTCTGCTGGAAATCTTGAAGGTCATCCCTTCCTGGTAGATTTCCTGCATGATTTCTTGAACGGCTGAAATCAAGGCTGGGACAGATTTTTCAATCTTGTAGACTGGTGAAAAGTTTTGAATCCCGAAGACCTGTTTAAGAGATTCAGCCACTGGTTCGTAATCCGTTCCATTTAGATAAGCATGAGCCCGGTCCCGATCGGCTGTCACTTTGACAGCTGGGTAAATGGACAAAACATCTGAGATATTATTGCGCAATTTATTGATGAAGCGCATCCGGTTCTTTCCTTTAGTAGAAAGCTCCCCGTAGCGGATCATAATTTCTGAATAAGTTAATGGCATACTTACTTCCTTTTCTTTTCCTTAACGCACCTTTCGCGTCTTTTCATAGATCAGTTTAAACTTGGTCAAAAATTGCTCGACTTGACTCATATCATTTTCGAGATCTAGACTGAGACGGACAGCTGTTTGCGCCAGAGCCTTGTCTACTCCCATGGCGATCAAGGTTCCAGCAGGTTTACCAGCCTTGGAAGAGCAGGCAGAGGTTGTCGATATGTAAATCTCATACTCTTCAAAAGCGTGAACGATGACTTCTCCTCGTACTCCCTTGATACCGAAAGTTAAGATATGGGGTGCAAAGCCCTCATCTCCTGAGAAGACAGTCACATCTGGGTAATGGGCTAGTTCCTCACGAATGACTTCCTTCAACTGATGGCATTTGCGTTCAAATTCCTCTTGACGCTCCATCGCCAAGCGCAAGGCCTTGGCAGTTGCTGCAATCCCAGCTAAGTTCTCAGTCGTCGATCGAAGGTCCTTTTCTTGTCCTCCACCGGTTAAGAGAGGGCTGATTTTTTTGCCTTCTTTGAGGTAGAGAAAGCCAACCCCACGAAGTCCATGGAACTTGTGACTGGAGAAGGTCGCTAAATCCACCCGTTCTGGTAGGTAGAGAGAGGTGGCAATCTTAGCTAGCGCCTGAACCCCATCGACGTGGAAGGTGATAGTCGGACGATCCACCAATAGGTCTGCAATGGCTTGAATAGGCTGGATAGAACCCACTTCGTTATTCACTGCCATGATCGAGACGAGAGTCGTATCCGGACGCAAGAGTTTTTCCAACTCTTCTACTTGCACAAAGCCACGCGCATCAACTGGAGCAAAATCCACCTCAAATCCTTGATCTTGTAGCCAAAGGGCTGATTCCTTCACAGCCGGATGCTCAATAGCTGAGACAATGATATGCTTTCCATAAGGAGCTTTTTCAAAAGCAACTCCCTTGATCGCCCAGTTGTCCCCTTCTGTTCCACCTGAGGTGAAATAGATTTCTTCTGCTTTCTTGCCTAGGAGGGAAGCTATTTGCTTACGAGATGCCTCCAAAATCCGAGTCGCTTGACTTCCCAGGTTGTGCAAGCTAGATGGATTGCCCCAAATTTTGCTTGCGACTTCCGTGTAGGTAGCCAAGGCTTCTGGATAAGGTTTGCTTGTTGCTGAATTATCAAAGTAAATCATCTTCCACTCTCTCCTAGTCAATTTTCAATCATCTTATTGTAACATTTCTAGGGTAGAGGGACAAGGATTTGGCAGGCTTCATTTTGTTCCTAGTTTCAGACAGAAAACTTGTAAATATCTCAAAATAGCTTATGATGAAGATGGAGAGTTTTGTAAAACGCTTACAAGATCCCCTGTTGTTTTTTATGACCTACTCAAGTCCAGAACTGAAACTGATTGAAGTTACAAGGAGACAAGCATGAAACGACCGATTTATCTTTCCATTGTCCTAGCTGGAAGCCTTGCTCTCGGAGGACTGCTCGCTGTCCTACCACCACTTCCATTTGCCCTCCCTTCTGCCCAACTAGCCTGCCACGGTAAAGGACAGTGTGACCTACAACAGCCCTTGGAGAAGCCACCTTACTTTAGAGAAGATGAGGGCAGTCTCCGCGAAATGAGCCTTATCCAACCAATCCCTGGCGAATCCGATAGTCACATCGAATTCAAATGCTTGGTCGAATACAATGGCTGGTTCCGTCGTATCATCCGCGTGAAAGATGTAAAAGTGATTTCAAAAACAAAGGAATTCAAGGGAAGGATTGATTACTCTATCCCGGATCCAAACAAGATTGAGATCCAGGTAAATGGTCAGTTTAGCACTCCTAATGATTCCTCTAGTTTTAGCAACCATGAAATCATCAGTCAGCCTAGTCAAACAAGCCAGCCGATTTCAGTCTCTGAAAAAGGGCAGGCAAACTTTGCAACATCCTCTGAAGCAAGCGAAACACAAAGTGTCCAGTTTGAAAGCAATTTGAAATTTTAATAACCTCTTTCATTTCTTTTTAGACATTTTCATAAAAATAACGTATAATGACTAAAGTGTTCATATAAAAGAACAAAAATTGAAATGAAGAGGAAACAGATTATGTCACAATACTCACGAAAAGAAAAACACCAAGACAGCAACAGACCATCTAGAAGCGAAAAAGTAAAACAGAGCCTCTCTTTATTCCAGATGATTGTCGCAACGATTGCTAGTCTCCTCGGGATTATCGTTACTTCATTTACCATTTACAGTATCATGAAACCAACGACTAAGACAGAGGAGAAAAAAGATAGCTCTACTAGCGTTGTCGTTGTCCATGAAAAGGATGGATCTGCTACTGATTCAAGTGCTACGGGAACGGATACCAGTGCTAGCAGTAGCCAAGCATCCGAGGCAAGCTCTGAACAAACTGATTCATCACAGGCAGAAACCAGTGCGAGTGAAGCTTCTACAGATACAACACCATCTGCTACAGATACCGAATCATCTGCTAACCAGTAAAAAAAGACCGTTTGGTCTTTTTTGTTTCTAAATTAGAAAAGCCTCTGTCGGCCAGAAATCCTGATTGACAGAGGCTAATTTTTATTTAATTACTTCTTGTGTCTTCGCGTAGTTAGCTTCGACAGCTTCTTTTTCAGCTTTCCACCAGTCTTGGTTGTCTGTGTACCACTTGATGGTTTCTTCCAAACCTGCTTCGAAGTTTGTGAATTGTGGTTCCCAACCTAATTCTTCACGCAATTTTGTTGAATCGATGGCGTAACGCAAATCGTGACCAGCGCGGTCTGTTACACGGTCGTAAGCGTCTTTTGGTTGACCCATTGTTTCAAGGATGAGCTCAAGCACTTCCTTGTTGTTCTTTTCACCGTCAGCACCAATCAAGTAAGTTTCACCGATACGGCCCTTGGTAAGAATAGCCCAAACACCAGTTGAGTGGTCGTTTGTGTGGATCCAGTCACGGACGTTCTTCCCTTCACCATAAAGTTTTGGTTTAATCCCTGACAAGATATTGGTAATTTGACGTGGGATGAATTTTTCAATGTGTTGGTATGGTCCATAGTTATTTGAGCAGTTTGAAATAGTTGCCTTAACACCAAATGAACGCACCCATGCTTTAACGATAAGGTCTGAAGCAGCCTTAGTTGATGAATAAGGTGATGATGGGTTGTATTTGGTTTCAGCCGTGAATTTTTCACCAGGACCCTCTCCATGTCCAGGAAGATCTTCACGCAATGGAAGGTCCCCATACACTTCGTCTGTTGACACGTGGTGGAAACGAATATCGTACTTGCGAGCCGCTTCCAAAAGTGTGTAAGTACCAATGAAGTTGGTGTGGATAAATGGTGATGGGTCATTCAAGGAATTGTCATTGTGGCTTTCAGCCGCATAGTGAACAATAGCATCCGCTTTGGCAGCCAATTTGTCCACCAATGCTGCGTCAGCAATGTCCCCCACAACCAATTCAACACGATCCCCAAGGATTTCTTCAATGTTAGCACGGTTACCAGCGTAAGTGAGTTTGTCAAGGACAGTCACATGTACATCTGGATGGTTGTTGTAGACATAGTGTACGAAGTTTGAACCGATGAAACCAGCGCCACCGGTTACGATGATGTTTTTGTATTCAGTCATTTTTTCTCCAAATAGTTCTTTCTTTGGATTGTTCCTTTAGCTAGTGAGGGACGCCAGCAACCCTTCGGTTTCATGGCTAAATCCGGAGCCGAAGTCTCCGGATTTCCCTACAAGATTCCCTGAAGGAATCTTGTTTTCACTAGGGCAGGAACAATCTGATAACGCTCCTTGCAGTCGCGATGCTGCTGCGCAAAGTTCGTTTTTACAAATCTTCTGCTTTTAGGGGTTTGACGTCTTTGAGCAATGGGTGATTCTTGTCAGCTTCTGAGACTTCTGCTTCTTCCAAGTTTTCCCATTGGATGTCTAGGCTTGGGTCTGCGTAATTAACAAATGCATATTTTGGCTTGAGCTCCAATGCCCAGTAGTCATTGACTAAGTAGGTATAAGCCACTTTATCCGTCAAAACTTGGAATCCATTGGCAACGCCACGAGGGACAAAGATTCCTTTAGAAGCATCAATCACAGTTTGGTAGGTGTTCCCAAAGGTCTCACCTTCACGAAGGTCTACCCAAGTACCGAGAACCTTTCCTTCATCTGCTACAGAGATGTACTTGTCCCAAGGTTCTGCATGCAAGCCGCGCAAGACATTCTTACGAGAGAATGAAATGTTATTTTGCAACTTGCCTTCCGCAAAGAAGCTTTCTGGAAAACCAATAGGAAGCATCTTCTCTTTTTGGAAGTTTTCCTTGAACCAACCACGGTTGTCCCCACGAACTGGAATATCAAACTCCATCAAACCTGGAATCGCTTCAATCTTGCGGGCTGCTAATTCTTTCTCGAAAAATTGTTCTGTCATTAAGCTTCTCCAATCAAACGGAGCAAATATTGTCCGTATTCGTTTTTCTTCAGCGATTGCGCCAATTCATAGACTTGCTCTTTAGTGATATAGCCCATACGATAGGCAATTTCCTCAAGGTTAGCCACTTGGACGTTTTGCAAGCGTTGAACAGTTTCGATATATTGAGATGCTTGCAAGAGACTTTCGTGAGTTCCTGTATCCAACCAGGCAAAGCCACGGCCCATGAGCTCAACAGAGAGATCTCCACGCTCCAAATAAGCCTTGTTAACATCTGTGATTTCGAGCTCGCCACGAGGACTTGGTTTGATGTTTTTGGCAATCTCTACCACATCATTGTCATAGAAGTAAAGTCCAGTTACCGCAAAGTTGGATTTTGGATGTTCTGGTTTTTCTTCGATAGAAACGGCGTTCATATTCGCATCAAACTCAACCACACCAAAGCGTTCTGGATCTTTGACTTGGTAACCAAAGACAGTCGCACCTTTTTCTTTGGCTTCAGCCCGTTGCAACATCTTTGTTAAGCCATTTCCATGGAAGATATTATCTCCAAGAACGAGGGCAACATGATCGTCACCAATGAACTCTTCACCAATGATAAAGGCTTGTGCCAAGCCGTCTGGGCTTGGTTGTTCTGCATAAGAGAGGGAAATCCCAAGTTCAGAACCATCTCCAAGAAGCTCTTCAAAACGAGGAAGATCCTGCGGAGTTGAGATAATCAAGATTTCTTTGATCCCTGCCAACATAAGAGTTGACAATGGGTAGTAAATCATTGGTTTGTCGTAAATGGGCATCAACTGTTTGGAAGCGGCACGAGTCAAAGGATACAAACGAGTACCCGAACCACCGGCTAAAATAATACCTTTCATAATGTTAGGCCTTTCTACGTATTCATTACTCCTATTTTATCATGTTTATATAAAAAAGTCACCTTGTTTCCATGCTACAAGGTGATGACAAGATATAGACGCTCTAGTCTTGTAAGCTCTCTTCTTTCTCGCGGTTCAAATAGGACACCTGGACTAGGGCTCCCTGACATCCATTTATACACTAATCACTGCTTCTCCTCTGAACCGTCCGAATATCTTACTCTTACTCTTGATTTTGTCGTGCCTCTCCTAGAATCCATAAAGCTCTGAAATTCCTCATCTTCATTATGATAGACCCCTATATTAATTTTATTCGCATCTTTATCATAAGCCAGTTCATGTTTCTTGCAAGTCCCGTCAACAAATGTGAGTTTCACCTCAGCTCCCCATGCGTCTGAAGGTATGGAGCTATAGGATGGATTTAGAATCTCAATCTCCTCAATACCCTCGTAAGAATTCTTCAAAGTCTTTACAAGGCGGACTTCATACTCTCTATTGCGTTGCTTTTCCTCTAATTTTTTATTCACATAAAACAAAGAAATCCCAATTGCAAAAAGGAGAGCCAAAGCGATAACACTCATCATCCTTTTGTTTTTCTTTATAAACTTGATTTTTACCATAAGATAATACTCCTGACTAATGAAGAACCATTTGAGCTGTATCTGACTATCTTTTTTTCAAAGACAATAACAGCAATCAAATAGAGAGCTTGTCCTGATGCTCTCCTTTTCAGTTCCTTATCCCAAAGCGACGTCGAGGATCATCATAATGACAAATCCAACCATGAGACCGAGGGTCGCAACATCTGTGTTGCCGTTAGTCTGGGAATCTGGGATCAACTCTTCGACCACTACAAAGATCATCGCACCTGCCGCAAAGGAGAGGGCGTAAGGTAAGATAGCTGTCATAGATAGGACCGCTACTGCCCCGAGAAGGGCTCCTACTGGTTCCACGATAGCTGACATGGATCCCCAATAAAAGGCATTGAGACGGGATTTCCCATCTGTCCGAATCGGGATCGAAAGGGCAGCCCCTTCTGGGATATTTTGCAAGCCGATCCCAATAGCTAGGCCAACCGCCCCGATAAAGGCTTCTGGACTTGGATTGCTAGCCAGAGCGCCAAAGGCCACTCCGACCGCTAAGCCTTCAGGGAAATTGTGGATGGTAATGGCGAGAAAGAGTAGAGTCGTTTTAGACAACTTCTTTTCTCTCGGAGTATGGATGCTCTCAGCATCCTCAATCTCCTTACTCATATGAAGGTGAGGAACGATAGCATCGATCAAGCGGAGGAAAAAACCTCCAGCTAGAAAACCGATCGCAGCCGGAAACCAAGCAAAGCTCCCATATGATTTTTCCGCATACTCAATAGACGGTTGCAAGAGGGACCAAAATGACGCCGCAATCATGACCCCTGCCGCAAAACCCATCATGATGTCCAGTAACTTACGACTAATATGCTTGAAGAAAAAAACAATGGCTGACCCGACAATGGTACAGCCCCATGTAAACAATCCAGCGATAAAGGCCTGTAAGACCACGGATTGCGATTGAAACCAATTCATAACAACTCCAATTTTCTTGTTGATTCACTTGTTCTATTCTACTATTTTTATCCGAATTACGGAAGGTCTTTCGAAAATAAGAGGCTGGGACAAAAGTCCTAGCCTCTCAATTATCTTTGGATTGTCGAGCAAGACGCAGTGGTTGAGTGGGCTCTACTACGCTGATTTCGTCAGCTTTTACAGCCCTACTCAACTGTGCGGAGGTGGGACGACGAAATCGAATTCTAACGAATTTCCGATTTCTGTCCTACTCTCTTCTTCACATACTGTTCAACTGGATAATCTGCTGGATCTAAGCGCAGGTTTCCTCCTACCACGAGTTGGGCTAGATGGCAACCAATGAGGGGACCTGTTGTGAGGCCAGACGAACCAAGTCCACTAGCGACATAGAGGCCTGCTCGATCAGGAACAGCTCCCCAAAATGGTGAAAAATCACTGGTGTAGGCCCGGGTTCCCACGCGCTCCCCGATAACTTCCGCTTGAGCTAGTTCTGGATAGTAGGTCAAGGCTTCTGTTTCCATCTGATTCAGCAAAGCCTGATCCACCGTCAGGTCAAAGCCCATCTCGTTTTCATGGGTGGCTCCCATACTGATCTTGCCCTTTTGGAAGGGAATGATATCCAGCTCTCCTTCCGGCATGACCACAGGATAATCATCAGTATCTAGGTCTAGCTGATAATCCCTCAACTGTCCTTTTTGGGGACGGACATCGACTTGGTAACCAAGTGGCTCGAGGATTTGCCCTAACCAGGCTCCTGTTGCTAGGATGACTTGATCATAGCTTTCTCCTGCAATCTGATAGCCAGTGTCTGTAACCGTGAGAGCAACCTCTTCCTTGATCACTCTTGCCCCACTTGCCTGAAGAAGGGTATCTGTCAGAAGGGTCCCCTCCACATGGGCTCCACCTGATGCATAGAGCAGCTTCTCAAAACCTTGCAGCCCTGGGAATTGCTGGGCCACCTCTTCTTTGGTTAAGATCGCCAAGTCTCCAATCAAGGGAGATTCTTCCCGACGGCTCAGCGCCAACTGATAGAGTTCGTCTAATTTGTCCTCCTTTTTCTTGAGGAGATAGACACCAGTCTGCTGGTAAAAATCTGTTTTAATTCCGTCCTTGGTCAGGTCTTCTACCAATTCTTGGTAAAAGTCTGCTCCCAGACGAGCCAGACGATACCAGGCCTTGTTCCGCCGTTTGGAAAACCAAGGACTAATAATGCCTGCCGCCGCCTTAGTTGCTTGGCCGACTCCATGGTCATAGACAGTCACATCCACTTGTGCTTCTTTGGATAAATAATAGGCTGCAGTGGATCCCACGATCCCTGCACCAATAATGGCAACTTTCATCATGACCCCTTAGATATGGTAAAAAGGATTGGTGCTGGCTTGACTGCCAATCACTTCAATCTCCCAGGCTCCCTCAGCCTTCCACTGATTGAGCTTTTCTACTAATTTTGACACAAAAAGAACTTCGATATGGTGTCCTGGATCCAAGGCCAAGAGGCCATCGCTCAGCATGTCCTGAGCCGTGTGATAGTAGATATCTCCGGTGATATAGACCTCTGCTCCCCTGGCGAGAGCATCCTTGTAAAAGGACTGTCCACTTCCTCCACAGATGGCGACGCACTCAATGACCCGATCCAGGTCAGCCTGATCATAACTGACCAAGCGCAAAGCATCTAAGCCAAAGGTTTCTTTGACCTTGTCAGCCAACTGACCAAAGGTTTGAGTAGCTACCCGACCGATGCGACCAATTCCGAGCCCTTCTCTCGTCAAACTGAGGGGCTCTGTATTTTCAATGTCCAAGAGCTGGCAGAACCAATCGTTGAGACCATCTGGGACAATGTCAATATTGGTATGGCTGACGTAAACCGCGATATCATGCTTGATCAGGTCGATATAGATCTGATTTTGAGCCCGATCAGCTACCAAATCCTTGATGGGACGGAAAATGGGCGCATGCTTGACGATAATCAAGTCCACCCCATGGGCGATAGCTTCTGCCACCGTCTGCTCGCGAATATCTAGGGCTACTATGACCTTCTTGATGTCTTTTTGCAGAGTGCCGACCTGTAGGCCACGGACATCTCCCTCCATGGAAAGCTCCTGAGGACAGTAGGCTTCATAACGCTTAATGACTTCACTTGCTAACATGTAGAACCTCCTTGATTTGTGCGATGCGCTCTTCTAATGATGCTCTGGCAGATTGATTATCAACTGGGACCTGCTCCAAGGCAAAGGCTAATTTCTCTACTTCCTTGGACCACTTTTGGACAAAGGCTGGAGCTTGTTCCAGCATCAAATAGGGACCAAAGCGTAGTTCCTTGGCTGACAACTCTTGAGAACCGTGTTCGACCACAAGGATCTCATAGAACTTCTCATTTTCTTCCAAGATCGCTTCATCAACAATGCGGAAATCATGGTCGACTAACCAAGCCCGCAGTTCATCTTCACGATTATTGGGCTGTAGGACCAAGCGAGAGACATTGGCTAATTTCTCAAGACCTGCGGCTAGGATGTCTGCAATCAAGCGTCCTCCCATACCAGCAATGGTGATACAGGAAATGCCGTCTGCTGGTTCAAAGGCAGCCAAACCATTGGCCAGGCGGACCTCAATCTTGTCCTCTAAACCATTATCGGCGACATTTTGGAGGGCAGATTGATAAGGCCCTTCTACCACTTCACCAGCAATAGCAGCCTCAATCTTGCCTTCTTGTAAGAGGGCGATTGGCAGATAAGCATGGTCACTCCCCACGTCCAACAGACGAGCTCCAGCTGGGACGAAGCTAGCCACCAAGTCCAATCGATTTGATAATTTTGTAAATTCCATGTGCTACTTTCTATACTTTTATTCCACCCTTTAGTATACCATGTTTGCACCATTAAAAAAAGGCGCAACGGCGCCTTGTCTATTATGGAAAGGTATTACTTTAGACTTTCCTTAGGTGAGTCCGGACGTCAGCGAACTTCTTCAAAGTTCCATGACTAAGTTTTGAGTCTAATGTCTCAAAACTTCTGGGCACATGAAACTTATACGTTTCATGTGCTATACTCACGGCGGAAACTCTCGCTATCATCCTCAACAAGCCGATATTAGACTTTAGTTAATTTCCTTATAGTCTACTTCCAAGCCACGTTTCACAGCTGGGCGATTGGCAATTTTCTCTGTCCAAGCTTGCAAATGCTTGTATTCCTTCACATCTAAGAAAATTCCTGCACGGTCCCAGACCTTGTCTTGGGCTAGACGACCATACCAAGACCAGATGGCAATATCTGCAATGGTGTAGTCATCCCCTGCGATATAAGGTTTAGTGGCAAGCTCCTTGTCCAGTAAGTCCAATTGACGTTTGGCTTCCATGGCAAAGCGGTTGATAGCATACTCGATTTTCTCCGGCGCATAGTGGAAGAAATGACCAAAGCCTCCCCCTAAAAATGGTGCCGCACCAGTCTGCCAGAAGAGCCAGTTGAGCACTTCTGTCCGCTTAGCAGGATCTGTCGGGATTAATTGGCCAAATTTCTCTCCTAGATACAAGAGAATATTAGCTGATTCAAAGACCCGAATCGCTTCCTCTCCTGATTGATCCAACATAGCTGGAATTTTCGAGTTTGGATTGATGGCTACAAAGTCACTGCCAAACTGATCTCCCTCGCCAATCTCGATGCGATAAGCATCATAACCAGCTTCCACTCCAAGCTCTTTCAATTCTTCCAGCATAATGGTCACCTTAATCCCATTTGGTGTTGGAAGGGTATAGAGTTGGAAAGGCTGATCACCTTTTGGAAGAGTCTGTTCAAAGCGGGCACCTGCTGTTGGTTGGTTCAAGCCACCCCAGGCTCCTCCCATTTGGCTCGGTGCTTCCCATACTTCTGGTAATTGATAATCTGACATCTCTTTTCTCCTTTGTCTATGTTACTACTAGCATATCAAATCCAGACGCTACTTTCAAAAATCTGCTACGCTGACTTTACTTGACTTTTCTTGGCAAAATGATAGTATAGAAAAAATACATTTTTGAAGGAGAAAAATCATGTCCACGATCGACTTTCATAGTTTGGCAAAGACAGAACTACACTGCCACTTAGACGGTTCCTTGTCTCTTCCGACCATTCGCCAATTAGCAGCCATGGCCAATATTGACCTTCCTGCTAGTGATGAAGAGCTCAAGCACCATGTCACTGCACCTGCCCACTGTGAGAATCTTTTGGACTATTTGGAGGCCTTTGACTACATTCGCCCTCTTCTTCAGACCAAGGAAGCCTTGACCCTTGCTGCTTACGATGTGGCCAAACAAGCTGCTTTGGAAAATGTCGTCTACATTGAGGTTCGTTTTGCCCCAGAATTGTCCATGGACCAAGGGCTCACTGTTCCAGAAACAATCGATGCTGTCTGTGAAGGACTGCGCCAAGCCCAGGATGAATTCGGCATTATAGCCAAAGCCCTCGTTTGTGGTATGCGCCAGTCCGATCAAGAGCTCACCTCTAGCATCTTGGCAGAAGCCAACGAGGTCACTGATCAGGATTTTGTTGGCTTTGACTTCGCTGGGGATGAACACCACTATCCACCACAAGCCATTGATGCCCTCATCCAACAGGTCAAAAGTTACAACCGTCCTATGACCCTACATGCGGGAGAATGCCACTGTCCAGCCAACGTCGTTCAATCCATGGCCTACGGCATCAAACGAAATGGTCACGTGACCTTACTAGCGAATGAACCAGAACTTCTAAAAGAGTTTGTGAAAAATAGGGTTACTGGTGAGCTCTGCTTGACCAGTAATCTTCAAACCAAGGCAGCTGCCACTGTGGCGGACTTCCCTTACCTCAAGATGAAAGAAGCTCAGGCCCATATCAGTATCAACACCGATAACCGGACCGTCTCTGATACGGATTTGACCAAGGAATATGCCCTCTACCATCGCCACTTCCAAACGACCCCAGCTGACTTTTACCAGCACAATGTCGATGCTATCCAAGCTTCCTTTGCTAGTGACGAAGAAAAGCAAGAGCTCCTTACCAAACTAGAAAAAGCTTACGCGAACTATTTATAAACGAAAAAACTAGCACTTTCTGGGTGCTAGTTTTTTAATCTTTCCACAAATCCATTGCCTGTAAGAAATCATCTGAAACTGTAACATTTTCAGGCTGAAGGGCTTCCCGTTCTTGTTGTTTGATTTTTAATTGTGTCAAACTGGTAATGCCCTCCCGTCGCCAATTGCGCAGGATGGCCTGAATGTATTTCCAGTGAGGCTTGCCGTTAAAGACAGCTTCTCTCAAGGCAGCCTTTACAATATCAGGGTCTGTTTGATCCTGCTTGACTGTCTGCGTCAAATCTTCGATTTCAAATGGCGTCAATAAACGTCCCAACTCCTGCTCAAAGGTTTTGACCAAATCAGCTAGTTCATTTTCTGCTTGCTTACCTTGCCCACGCTGTGCGGTATCTGTCTTACTTTGAAGCAAATCATCCAAACGTTCGAGGGCAATGGTCGCATCAAAAAGAACTTCAATCTCGCCATCTAACTCAATGGTCCGATATTGGAGCAAACCTTGGTTGGTTAGGCGAGACATGGACTGGTTTACTTCTGCGACAGACTTGCCAATCGCATCTGCAATTTGATTAGGTGTGAGGCTGGATTGGTTGGTCGTGTTTTGCAAATAGAAGAACTGCCAAACAAGAAAATCCTCTGCGTCTTTAAATAAATGGTGATAATGGAAAAGTAAGGCACTTGGTAAAACCAAATTGCCCGATTTAAATGCTTGTGAATATGTCATACTACCCCTTTATAGGTAACCATAAAATGAAATATCTTTTTCTAACTCCTCCAAACGATAAGGAGTTTCTTGGTAAACTGCATAATTGATCCAATTACTAAAGAAGTTGGCTGCCGCTAAGTTCCACCGCATCCGAGGATCGCGACTGCTGTCATCCTGATCATAATAGTTCTTGGGAAGATCTGGATTCAAGCCCGCTTTCACATCCCGCTGGTATTCCTTGGCCAAGGTATCACGGTCATACTCCAGATGACCAAAACTATAGACCTCTCTAAGGTCTGGACTGGCCAGAATTGATAGACCTACTTCACCGCCTTGAGCTAAGACTTGCAAGTTGCTCTTGTCTAGCACTTCTTTGAGGGGGACATCCGTATAACGTGAGTGAGGAGCCAAAAAAGCATCGTCAAAACCACGCATCAAGCGATTCTGAGGATTCATGACTGTTTGCTCATAGATCCCAGAGAGCTTGTCGCAGAGAGCTACTTTTTCAATCCCATAGCGGTAATAGAGACCAGCTTGGGCACCCCAACAAAGATGCAAGGTGGAAAAGACATGGCGCTTCGACCAAGCAAAGACCTTTGTTAACTCCTCCCAGTAATCCACTTCCTCGAAGTCTAGTTTCTCTACTGGAGCTCCCGTAATAATCAAGCCATCATAATAGTTCTCTTTAATATCATCGAAGGATTTGTAGAAGACTTCCATATGTTCTGCCGCTGTCGTCTTGGACTCATGGCTGGTCATATAGAGGAAATCCACGTTGATTTGCAAGGGAGTATTAGCCAAGAGGCGTAAGAGTTGAGTCTCAGTGGCTACCTTAGTCGGCATGAGATTCAAAATCAGAACATTCATCGGACGAATATCTTGGTGAGTTGCCCGAATATCATCCATGACAAAAATATTTTCTGAGCGAAGAATATCAACTGCTGGTAATTTCTTATCTAAGGTAATTGGCATAAAAAGCTCCCATCTTACAAGTTGTTACCTCTTATTATAAGACAGGAGCATATAGTTTTCAATTATGGTTTTTCTCTATCTAGATATAGCTCTAAACTATATTAGTAATGCATCAAGACCTTGTAATCGTAGTCTCCGATAGCTTCGCGACCTTTAAGATCATCGAGCTCGATCAAGAAGGCACAACCTGCAACTACTCCACCGAGTTTTTTGATCATTTCGATGGTTGCTTTAACGGTACCACCTGTTGCCAAGAGGTCATCGACGATGAGAACACGTTGACCTGGTTTGATAGCATCGGCGTGCATGGTCAAGGTATCCACACCGTATTCTTTTTCGTAGTCAGCTGAGATGACTTCACGTGGCAATTTACCAGGTTTACGAACAGGCGCAAAACCAATACCGAGCTCGAAAGCGACCGGACATCCAACGATGAATCCACGCGCTTCAGGGCCGACGATCATGTCGATTTTCTTATCGGTTGCGTATTGAACGATTTCACGAATCGCATAACTATAAGCATTGCCATCTGCCATCAAAGGGCTGATATCACGGAAGGTAATTCCTTCTTGTGGATAGTTTTCAATGCTTGCAATGTAATCTTTTAAATTCATGGTTAACTTTCTTTCATAAAAAAATTTTTACATTCCATTATACCATGAATTCTACTAACGTGCATCATTTTTTACTAAATCATTTTCCCAGCCTCCTGCAACGAAAACAAAAATCCCACATCTGAAAAAGATGCGGGACTGGATTCGAAAAAAATGTCTTACTTCTTTTCTAACAATTCATTGTACTGGATTTTCATATCGCCCAAGTTCTTCAAGGAATAGCGCGAACTTCCCCTTTTGAACCAAGTACCAAGGATGTATTGTTCGACGACCTTCTTGCTTTGCTTTCGAAGCCAAGTAACGTCTTTGCCGTAAGTAGCAAGTTTCTGTAAAAAATCACTTCCTTCAACTGTTTGATTATCCTCGTAAAGATACACTTTTTCTTGAATCAATGCTCTTTTTTTAGAATTGTATTTGAAGGTCATCCAAACGTATGCATTTTCATTTAGATGGTATTCATACCAGTAAACCCATTCAGAACTGTCTCGAAACATCATGACGGATAGGTATTCCTGACTACCAACAATGTTATCTGAATAGGGATAGGACTGAAATCCTTCATCCTCCTTCCAGATGCGATCACTTCCGATCGTTTCTGTAAAGGGCCTAAACATCACATAGCGCATCCAGCCGCCATTTTCAGCGTAGTTGATTTCTTCCATGGGATTTCTCAAACTCCAGTAGATCCCCAGCCAATAGAGGGCAAAAAGGATGAAAGGGCTGAGCCAGAGAAATATTTTCTTCTTGTTCATTAAATCGATTCCGTTAAATAGTCATAGATTTCTTGCACAGATCCTAAAGCCATGAGTTCCTGGTCTTTGACCGTCTGCACCAAGTCCTGATAGATGGAACTCGAGGTAATCTCCTTCTTCTCCGCGTCCTTATTGACCGTCATGATGCCATTTTCAATCTGGACAAAGCCTAACTCTTGGAAGATTTGGATCATCTTGATCAACAAAACTTGTGGAATCTTGAGGTAGTCAGATAGTTGGCTGAGCTTATGGCGAATATCAAACTCAGGGAACTGATACAGCGTCTTGTAGAGTTTGGCATACTGATCGCGACTGCCGTAGCCTGTCAGGTAATAGGCCTTGTCTAGGTGATTTTTAAAATAGACAGCTTGGAAGCTCTGTTCTTGGAAGAGGGCTTTCAAGTCAGCCAGGTCATCTGGAATGCGATCGATGACAATGGCAGGGCAATCTTCTCCTCCTTCCAACTGACTAAAGAGTGGGATAGCTTGTGGGAGAGGAGCATTTTTTCCTCGGATATTGTAGAGCTGGACTCCTTCTACACGGGCATCCACTACCATCAGTTGCAGGGTGGTCTGTCCATTCCACTGATTGATGGACAAGGATACCACCAACTCCAAGTTTTTCGCTTGGGAGTATTCCAATTCCAAATGGCCCTGACCAAAAGCCACGACATCAAAGCGGGCATCCCCTTTTTGAATCTTCAACTTCAGATGGCTATTGCCAGACCCCATGGTCCGGCTAGACTCCACTTGAAAATCACGAATGTAAAAGACTGGCTTCTTATGGTCCATCCCAAAAGGAGCGAGACGGTCAAAACTCTTCAAAGTATCCAGGTTCAGCTCTTCTAGGTCCAATTCTTCATCCACGAAGAGTGTGGATTTGGCCGTCAGGTCAATCCCTTTTTCTACAATATAGTCAGAAAAAATCTCAGTCAGACGAGGGAGCTTGTCCACTTCCAGAGTCATACCAGCTGCACCCGCATGGCCTCCAAAGGCGATAAAGAGATCACGATGGGGATCTAGGGCTTCAAAAATATGGACACTTTCGGGACTTCGTGCACTTCCCTTGGCCTTGCCTTGGTCTATGGTGAGGACGATGATGGGCTGATGAAGCTCTTCAAGTAGACGACCGGCCACGATCCCTAAGACACCAGGATTCCAGCCTTCTTTTGCCAAGATTTGAACGGGAAGACTTGGGTCCACCATGGCTTTGGCCTCATCGTAGATGGCTTGGACGATTTCCTTGCGTTCTTCATTCTTTGCTTGAATCATCAGCGCAATTTCCAGCGCTTCTTCGTCGTCAAAACCTGTCAAGAGTTCGACCGCTGGATTTGGGTCATCCAAGCGACCCAGGGCATTGAGACGAGGGGCAATCTGAAAACCAACTGTTTCTTCATTTACATCTTGAGGAGTGATGGAGGCCAGTTTGAGCATTTCCTGGAGACCAATCCGTTGGGTTTGACGAAGGACACCTAGGCCGTACTTAACTAGGATGCGGTTTTCGTCTGTCAGACTGACCATATCCGCAATAGTCCCAATGGCAACCAAATCAAGGAAATCTAGGGGCACCTCTTCTAGGAGGGCACAAGCCAACTTAAAGGCGACCCCACAGCCCGCTAGGTGTTTGAAAGGATAGTCAGCATCTGGATGATCGGGGTGAATGATGGCATAGGCATCGGGAAAAACTTCTGGCATGGCATGGTGGTCGGTTACGATAACATCTACTCCCATGCTTTGGGCCAATTCAATGGCTTCATGACCAGCTACCCCATTGTCCACTGTGATGATAAGGGAAATCCCTTGTTGCTCGATAAAGTACTTATAGACACTGGCATTGGGACCGTAGCCATCCGTAAAGCGGTTGGGTAGATAGACGGCTACTTCCGCCCCCATCTGCTCCAGGGTTTCCTTCATGATAGAAGCGGCCGTCATCCCGTCCGCATCATAGTCTCCATAAACTAGGATTTGTTCATAATCTTCAATGGCTTGGCGAATGCGATCCACTGCCTTGTCCATATCGTGAAGCAGGTAGGGATCATGCAGATCTTCTAGCCGAGGTTCAAGAAAACGATCCAGCGCCTCTTCCGTCTGGATTCCTCGTTCTCCCAGTAACTTGGCTGCAGATGCTTCTAATCCTCTCTTCTTTGCTTGCGCCAAAAAAGTATCATCTGAAAAGGGCGCAGCAAACTGCCATTCATATTTTGACGTGATCATCTCGGTCCTTGTCTCCTGTTTTTCTTATCAGCATATTATAACATGAAAGCCAGAAATCAGGAAAACGAAAGCTAGCTTTGAATCAGTAGGGGTAAAATCTTCTATCCCAGGTCTTAAAAATCAAGCTTAGCCCAGTTCCCAAACTGCGTCTGTTACAAGTCTTCTTCCAATCTTTTCAATCTTTTTAATCTACGAAAATACCTCCAAATAAAAAAATCCTACTATTTTTTATTATTTAGATACAAATTACTTGACACTGCAAAGGATTGTATTATAATATAAGAGGTCTAAAATTATAGGGAAAAAGATCGTTCGGTTTTTCAGCCGTCTTGGTTTGTAATCCTTGACTTTATGGCCCTTGGAGTTATTAATTCTGTGTGTGGAAAGGACAATCAGTTTTTTATTTTAAGCTGTCACAGTCGACTTCCGCTTTTCTCTGGCTACAACGATGGTCTCTACCATTCAGTCCTAGCAGAAAAACCGTCATAAAATCTAGCCGACTTTTTGTCGGTATAGAGCTGGACACGCTTAAAATGTGTGGAAAAAAAGTGATGTACTTCCAGACCAGGAAAAAGGAATGGAGGAACAAGTGAAAACTTTCTATAAAAAATTATTCGCGTTTGTAGCAATGATTAGTGTAGTTGCTCTTGGCTTGTCAATCATTAAGCCAGTTTCTGCAGCAACTGTTACACCAACCATTACAAACCTTAAAGCAGAGACATCTGGTCAAAAGGTCAATTTTTCTTTTGACTGGGACTTGACAGGAATTTCTGTTAAGGAAGGTGATACGTTTACTATCGACGCTCCTGAAGGTGTCAATATCACCAAACTTGCAACGGAGTCACTTCAAGCCAACGGTGCTGAGGTAGCTACCTTGTCGATGACAGACAAAAAGATTACTTTTACCTTTAAAAAAGCAATCGAATCCATGAACCAAAACGTTAAGGGTGGTTTCTCATATCAAGCAGTGTGGGATAACACTCCAGGAAATCCTGGAAACAAGACTGCCACTTCTAAAGTCGGTTCGGAATCCGTTGTCATCACTCGTCCTGACGGACCTGGCGTATTTGAATCTGTCTTGAACAAGTACAACCTTACAGGTGACTATGTAGCTAAAACATTCAAACTTGATGCATCAGAAAACTATGCTTGGATGAATGTTGGAGATGACTATTACCTTACAAAATGGTTCATCCGTATCAACGGAGATGGTAAGAAACAAGCCATCACAAATCCTGTTGTATCTGATAAAATCCAAGCTCCAGCTGTAGATTACTCAAAAATCACTTTTGCTCCAGCTGCCAATCACGCTGCAAGTGAATTCTTCGTTGGAACTTACTTGAAACCATCCTTCACATTAAGAAAAGGTGGACAAGTAGTTGCTTCAGGATGGGACTTCTGGCAACATGTGAAATTCGATGCAGACGGTAACGGATTTACTGTGAACTTGTCAGATGTCAGTGATGTCTTCAAAACAGCTACGGACGAAGAATTAATCATTGAATACCAAACATTAATTCCTAAAACAACTATCCGTGTTGACAACAACGCTACCTTGACAGCTGACGAAATCACAACACCTCAAACAGACCCAGCTTTCTGGAACAACACTGAGTTGAAATTCTGGGTATCTGGTGACACAACTGTGACCGTTCAAAAAGAATGGGTTGGAGATAGCGAAGCAGACCGTAAAGATATCACTGTTCAATTGTATGCTGACGGCCAAGCTTTAGAAGGAATGACACAAACTCTTACAAAAGCTTCTGGTTGGCAAGCAGCATTTACGAATTTGCCAGGTATCAAAGACGGTAAGAAGATTGAGTACTCAGTAGTGGAAACAAACACACCTGAAGGTTACACTTCAAAAGTTGAAAAAATTGATGATGCTAACGTGATCAAGGTCATTAACACATCAAACAAACCAACTACAACGACTACAACAACCACTACTACGACATTTACAACAACTACTACAACTACAACTGAAGAGCCAACTACTTCAACTACTACAACAACTGAAGAGCCAACTACTTCAACTACTACAACAACTCAAGCGCCAACTACTTCAACTACTACAACAACTCAAGCGCCGACTACTTCAACTACTACAACAACTGAAGAGTCTAAGACTACAGTAACTACTACGCCTGAGACTCCTGCTACATCTGTTTCTACAGAGGAGCCTTCGACTACGGTAACTACTACTGAAAACCCTGGCACTACAGTAACTACTACTGAAAATCCAACTCCTTCAGATACTACAACAACACCTGAAGGATCTTCTACAACACCTGAGACAACACCTGAGACAACACCTGAGACATCTAAAGCTACTGAAGATAGTACTACTACCACACCTGGAGGACCTACACCAAACGGTAATGGTGGCGGACGTAAGAAACTTCTTCCAAGTACAGGTGAAGTTGTCGCAACAGGTCTTGTTCTTACAGGAGTATTGGTCTTGGCCGGTGCCGTTGTATTAAAACGTAAAATGACTGATAACTAATTCAGTTCAGATGATTACTATTAGCTTGCACTAGCTCCACCTCCTAGTCACTAATAGCCAGAGAGAGAATGTGATTCTCTCTCTTTTTTGTTTCTTAAAAAGAATTTTATTACTAGCTAGTTATTTTTTTATCCTAGGCGCTACAAAAAAGAGGCTGGGACAAAAGTCCTAGCCTCTCAATTATTTTTGGATTGTTGAGCAAGACGCAGTGGTTGAGTGGGCTTTACTACGCTGATTTCATCAGCTTTTACAGCCCTACTCAACTGTGCGGAGGTGGGACAACGAAATCGAATTCTAACGAATTACCGATTTCTGTCCCACTCTCTTTATTTCATATAAATCATCCCTGTACAGGCTTGCTCTGACAGTTCGACAAAGCCTAGTGACTGGTAAAAGGTTAGATTTTTCTCGCTTCGTTCAGTGACAAGAAGCCGTTGATAGACATTGGGGAAAGTCCTTAAAGCCTCTTCTAAGAGTTTTGCTCCAATGCCTTGGCGCTGATGATCTGGTCGCACCAAGAGATCCTGCACCAAAAGGACAGAGTGGCCATCTCCTACCAAGCGAATGTAGGCGACGAGCTCTTTCTCATCATAAACGGCCAACTGCCAGAGACTGGCTTTGACAGCTTCTTCCAGCATAGATGGGTTGTTGGTATAATTGGTCCAGCCGACCGAGCTGTAGAGTGCGACTAGGTCTGCCATCGCTGGAATCTCTTGTTTGTACTCTAACATCTTAACTCCTTTTTAACCTATAGTGCTGGAAGAAGGCAATATCCCGGTAAGGGGACTCTTGGCAGACTGCCAGCTCCATCTCAAGCATGGACTCTCGCCAGCCTTCTTGGCTCTTGAAGCGATTGTCCTGCAAGGCATAAAAGACTCGAATTCCTTGGTAGTCCTGAACTTCGAGGGCTAGATCTTCTACTACTGAACCGAGATCATAAGCCTGAGCAAAGCCCATGGAGTGGGTTTCCAGATCTTGACCTGCTAGGAGATCAAGCGCCTTCTGAGTATCATTTTCAAAGACGACGGTCTGTAGGACGCGGCCAACCTCATTGTGCTTGACGATAGAGAGCAGGCCTCCTGGTTTCAAGAGCCGGGTGAATGCCTTGAGAACAGACTCGCGATTCCCTACATACTCCAAGACATTGTGGCAGAGGATGACATCAAAGCTTGCATCTTCAAGACTTGCTAACTGGTCCAAGCTCCCGACCAATTGCTGATAGGGGTGATCCTGGGCCCGCAAGGCCACCATTTCCTCATTGGGTTCGACAGCAAGGACCTCATTGTCTTGCGCCAGGTGGTTGGCCACGAGGCCAAAGCCACTGCCGAAATCAAGGACTCGCTTGCCTTTGATGTCTTTTAATTGTTCAAAAAGGATATCGTAATAGATCTGTCCCCAGGGTTGCTGGAGGTTTTCTAAATAGGCTTGAATATTGGCTGCCATCTGGTTCCTCCTATTTGTAATTAAACATCTTGCTGGCTAGCTTGTCCGAGATGCGAGGGAAAAGGGTATAGAGCTTGTGGGTCAGGTTCAAAAGCCAAGGCAGATTGAGCTCGCGTTTTGCTTTCCCAAAGTTCTTCACAATCTTCTTGGCCACAAAGTCCGGTTCCAAAATATAGCGATCCACAGCTTTGACATAGCTTCCGTCTGGGTCTGCCTGGTCAAAGAAAGTGGTCCGGATTGGTCCTGGATTGACCGTCGTCACATGGACTCCAAAGGGCATGAGTTCCAACCGCAGGGCATTGGAGAAGCCAATGGCCGCAAACTTGGTAGCCGAATAGAGGCTGAACTTGGCAGTTGCGATGAGGCCCGCCATACTGACGATATTGACGATGTGCCCCTTGCCTGTTGCCTTCATGCGGGCACCAATCAAGCGCGAAAGCTGCATGAGGGCAAAGGTATTGACTTCAAACATGGCATGGATCTGCTCATTGGTAATCTTGTCAAACTCTTCAAAAATCCCATAGCCTGCATTGTTGACCAAGACATCAATCTGTCCATAGCGCTGATAGAGCTCTTCTACCAAGTCTTGGACGGCTGAGGAATCGGTGATATCAATCCCGATGCATTCGACTTGAGGATGGTCAGCATAGAGTTGTTCTAGTTTTTCTTGATTTCTGCCTAGGAGAATGAGCCGGTCCTCAGGGAGGAGCTTGACCATTTCCTGTGCTAGGCCTCCGCTCGCGCCTGTGATGATGATAGTTCGCATCTCTATTCCTTTCAATGGGTTGGTCCTATTAATGAAATCTTATTCCAGCTAAATAGTCAGCATAAGCATCATCAATGATAGGAGCAAAGAGGTGATAATCCTCCCAGCTACCTAAAAATTCTAAAGGCAAGTCATCCAAATCATTGATTACAAATTCAGAATAATCATCCATATACTGGTGTTCATAATAGTCAGTTACAAAAGCTTGAAACTCCTCTTTGATATCCATTGTTCCCAACTTACCATCACACCAGTCTAAAAGATAATCAACGCCCAACGTTTGCTCGTCTTTTACACTCTGACATGCTGTTTCTTCATCAGGAGACATCGTTTCTTTCGCATCCTGCTGAATGAGCCAAGTAACGAAGAAACCGATATGATTGGCAGCCCAACGATAAATCTCGCGGAGATCATTTTGGGTTAATGCTTCTTTTTGTAATTGATAGCTGTGCAAATAGTTGCTTACCGTGTCCTCAAAATACCAATCTGCCTTATCTAATAAACGATTTTCAACTGTCATCTTATTTCCTCTCGATGTACCTGTACCATTACAATTCCACTTCTTCCAAGTCCTTGACCACATGGACTTTCTCAAACACAGTCGCAGCATCCTTGCGCAATTGGCTGACATCCTTGGAGAGGAAGCGGGCACTGATATGGTTGAGTAGAAGGCGTTTGGCTCCTGCTTCACGCGCCACTTCTGCCGCCTGCATATTGGTCGAGTGGCCATGCTTACGAGCAATCTTCTCATCGCCCTTGCCATAGGTAGACTCATGCACTAGGACATCTGCATTGACGGCAAGTCTGACGCTGGCATTGGTCTTGCGGGTATCGCCCAAGATGGTGATGATCTTACCCGGTCGAGGGGCTGAGATATAATCCGCAGCAATGATCTTGGTGCCATCTTCCAGGGTAACATCTTGGCCATTTTTGACCTGACCAAAGAGTGGTCCAAAAGGAACCCCTGCTGCCTTGAGTTTGTCTGCATCGAGGGTCCCTTCCAAATCCTTCTGCATGACGCGGTAGCCGACACAGAAGATGGTGTGGTCCAAGGCCTCGGCATAGACCGTGAACTTATCAGTCTCCATGATTTTTCCAAGAGAACCTTCATCGAACTCATGAAAATGGATCTTGTAAGGCAAGCGTGAACCGGAAACCCGAAGGCTGGTCAAAACAAAGGATTTGATCCCAACCGGTCCATAAATCTCTAGATCGGTCTGCTCTTCATTGGCCTGAAAGGCGCGACTAGAGAGGAAGCCTGGCAAACCAAAGATATGGTCCCCGTGTAAGTGGGTGATAAAAATCTTGCTGACTTTTCGAGGACGGATGCTGGTTTCTAAGATTTGGTTCTGTGTCCCTTCCCCGCAGTCAAAGAGCCAAACTTCATTGATTTCATCCAAAAGTTTGAGGGCTAGACTTGAGACATTACGAGATTTGGACGGCTGTCCCGCACCCGTTCCTAAAAATTGAATTTCCATTGTATTCTTTCTAACTAATATAGATCATAGCAGTCCGATTTTTTGATCGAACGGCGATTTTTCCTGGGTAGGCCTTAGCTAATTGAGCCAATTCGTCCTGGTTGTAGCCAGTCAGGCGGATGCTACCATCTGCCAACTCTTCAAGAGTAGATAGAGGTGACAATTCCTTGGTCTCCACCACCTCTTGATCCGTAACATGCCGCATCAAGATCAAGCCTTCCTCTTCATAGACGAGATAGTGAGGGAAGATTTGCGCAATCTCAAACAAGAGGTCCATACGAATGTCTTCTGCTTGCTGGGCAAAGACTTGAGCCAATCCCTTTTCTCGGTAGCAAAAGCCATAGGCCTTGCCAGACAGATTGAGACGGACAAAGGGTTTGTCCTCCTCAAAGCTGGGACTCGTCTGATAGAGATCAAAGCCTTCAGTGACTTGTTCATAGTAGTCTGTTGCTGCTTCGGGGCTCTTCTTTTGGTAAAGCTCAGCAAAATAGGCATTGATGACACTGGGCGGTGGCGTGATAAACTGGAGCTTTTGCTCTTCTGTCAATCCCGCTAAGACCCGCTCCAAATAGACCTTGTCGAGACTGGTATAGCCGCCATAGCTGAGGGCAATATTAAGATAATCCATGATGATAAAACTCCTCTAGTCTCCATGCATTTTTGGGGGCGATGTAGCCTGTTATGACCTCACCAGTTTCCTCATAGGAACGCTCAGCCAAGATGGCTATGGTCTCCAATTCATGGATGCGGTAGGCTTGATCAAAAGGAACCTGAATCGTAAAGGGATGGAAGAGCTCCTGCATCTTTTCAAGTAGAATGTCCTGCAGTTTAGTCCGACTATCGGGATCCTTGGCTGAAACCAGACGATAAGGTGTCTGGGTCGGTGTAAAGTTCTCGACCTTATCAGCCTTATTGTAGAGAGTCAAGCGTGGAATCTCCAGCATCTCCAAATCCTTCATAATCTGAAGAACTGTCTTTTCATGCTCTTCATGGTTGGGATCTGAGACATCGATGACATGGACCAAGAGATCCACATTCTTACTTTCTTCTAGGGTCGACTTAAAGCTGGTCACTAACTCTGTCGGTAAGTCCTGAATAAAGCCGACTGTATCTGTCAGAGTTACTTGTAGATTGCCTGTTAGATGAATGCTCTTGGTGGTCGCATCCAAGGTCGCAAAGAGTTCATCTGCCTCGTACTGGGTCTTACTGGTCAAGGCATTCATAATGGTTGATTTGCCGGCATTAGTATAGCCGATCAAGCCAATCTTAAAGATAGGGGATTCTAGGCGTTTTTCCCGAACCACTTCACGGTTCTTTTCGACCGCCTTGAGTTGACGCTCGATATCGGTGATTTGATTGCGGACACTCCGGCGGTTCAACTCCAGCTGACTTTCCCCCGGACCACGAGAACCAATCCCTCCGGCCTGACGGCTGAGCATGATCCCTTGACCTACGAGACGAGGCAAGAGGTACTTGAGCTGGGCTAGATGAACCTGGAGCTTGCCTTCGTGGCTCCGGGCCCGCATGGCAAAGATATCCAAGATCAGCTGCATCCGGTCAATGACCTTCACACCCAAAATTTCTTCTAAATTCACATTCTGGCGAGGGGTCAAACGGTTGTTAACGACAACGGTCGAAACCTCATCTGCATCGACCATTTGGGCAATTTCTTCTAGCTTCCCAGAGCCGACGAAGGTCTTGCTGTCGTACTTCTCCCTCTTTTGGGTGTAGACGCCGACGACTTCTGCCCCGGCTGTCTTGGCTAGACTGGCCAACTCCTCCATAGACATGTCAAAGTTCTCCATGCCTTGGAGCTCGACACCAACAATGAGGACCCGCTCCTGTTTTTTCTCAGTTTCTATCATTTAAAAATCTTTCTATATCTTGAAGGACCCGCTCCTTGAAGCCTTCTTCTCCAATCTGGTAAAAATGAACTGTCATCCGATTGCGGAACCAGGTCAACTGGCGCTTGGCAAAACGGCGCGTATTTTGCTTGAGCTGTTCAAGAGCCTCTTCAAGGCTTTGCTCCCCCTTGAAATAAGGGAAGAGCTCCTTGTAGCCAATCCCTTTCGCAGCCTGAACCTCAGGATGGTTGTCATAGAGCCATTGGGCTTCTTCTAACAAGCCCTGCTTGACCATGAGATCCACCCGTCGATTGATGCGGTCATACAAGGCTTGGCGATCATCATCTAGACAGATGATATAGGGTTCATAGGCTGGAGCTTGATTTTCCAAGGCCTGATCGAAATGGGCGATTTCCAAGGCCCGCATAGCTCGTCTACGATTGATCTGCGGGATCTCAATTCCCTCTTTTGCTACTCGCTCAAAAAGTTCTTCGTCAGTGAGAGGGGACAAGGACTCCCGATAGGCTAGAATGTCCTCGTGGGCAACATCCCCTCCTAGATGATAACCTTCTAAGAGACTCTGGACATAGAGGCCTGTCCCTCCGGCAATAATAGGAAGGTGGCCCCGTCCTTGAATCTCCTCGATGGCTTGGCTGGCTTCTGTCACAAAATCATAGGCCGAGTAAGTCTCTGTCACCTCGCGAACATCGATCAGATGATGGGGAACTGCCGTCTGCTCTTCTGGGCTGGCCTTGGCCGTTCCAATATCTAGGGTGCGGTAGACTTGCTGACTGTCTCCGCTGATGACCTCCCCCTGAAAGCGCTGGGCCACCTCGATAGCGAGGGCTGTTTTCCCAACAGCGGTCGGTCCCACTATCACAATTATCTTGTTTTTCATCGTTTTTCCTTGCAAAAATCGCATTTTTTCGTTACCATATATTATAACATAAAAATTTAAAGTTCTAAAAAGGAGAAATTCTCATGGCTAAAGGATTTGGAAAAGGTTTTCTTACTGGTGTTGCTGGTACAGTTGCTGCTGTAGCAGGTGCAGTTTACACATTCAAGAAAAAAGTAATTGAGCCTGAAGAACAAAAAGCAGCTTTCATCGAAGAAAACCGCAAAAAAGCAGCACGTCGTCGTGTATCACACTAATCAAAAGAAAAAACTCCGGGAAACCGGAGTTTTTTTGTGAATGTAGACAAACTATTTTTACATTACTAGCTAGATAATTTTTTCAAAAAAGTTATTTATTATTTAAGATTTTAAGCAAGTCAAAAACTTTCCGCTGTGAGAAAAGTGCTAGAAACACGATTGTTTCTAGCACACGGGAGTTTTGGAACCTTAGGTCCAAAACTAAGTCATGGAACTTCGTAGAAGTTCGCTGGCGTCCGTACTCACCTAAGGAAAGTTTTTCAGAATAATTTATCTTTAATCTAAAAACTCCGGGAAACCGGAGTTTTTTTGTATTCTTATCGTTCTTTCAACATCTTGGTGGCAAGGTCTAGCATCTCTACTGCCTTTTGGTAGTGCTCGTCCAACAAATCGTAGACGGCATCTTCCGATAAGACGCCACAGTAGACCTCTTCAGGGAAGCCTGGCTGATTGGACAATTCGACATCGTCCATGTAGACCTGGCTAGTGTAGTAATCGCGAAGGGCGATATAGCTAGACTGGCCAGCTTCTACCCGTTTCAAACATGCTTCAAGCTCTTGGATTAAGCCTTGGTAGATATTGAGATGACTTTCCATCTCTTGGATACGTTCAATTGGGGTCATGAGTTGTCCTTTCTATCTGCTAAAGAAACGACTTGCAACTGCTCACCGCCCAGTAAGATCAAATACGATTCAACCTGGTCCACACCATATGAGCGGCGGAGGGCTTCTGCGTAGAGTTCCAGTTGGGCTTGGTAGCGATCCAGCAATTCTTGAGGATTCCTGTAACGATCTGTCTTATAGTCAAAGAGAAGGATCCGGTCTTCCAACAGTAGGTAGCCGTCTAAGATCCCCCGGACCACAAAGTCCTGGCCACTAGCTGGATCCGTCTTGAGCATGGCAAATGGTGCTTCACGATAGACCTTGTCTGACTCTTTCAGTAAGAGTTGGCCTAAGTCGGTCTGGAAGAAGGCTAAAACCTTCTTGAGGTCGATCCGCTTCTTGACAGCTGGACTGGCATTGACCTCTTGGAGAACCATTGCTAGGCTCTCCATGGTTGGAATCGTCGTCAATGGGATCCGTTGCATCAGTTCGTGCAGGGCACTACCGACTGCCGCCCCTGTTACAGCTTCTTCTTTCCCAAAGGTTGGAAAGTCAAAGCTTGGTAATGGGAGGTCCGCTTTTTCCATGAGGTCCACTCCGTCGATACCTTGGATAGGTTCATAGAATTTTTTGATTTGACTTGGAGTCCTCACACTAGGGAGTTGGATAGCTGCTTGGTACTGGGTGTTGAGCCGGTCCACAGATTCTAAGACATCCAGGGCACGGCGAATCTCTTCTGATTGGCGATTGTCCTTGAGGTCATCGACTGGGAGGGACGTCTTAACCTCCAAGTGACCGATTTGCTCCGGCGTCAAGTCTTGGTCGGTCACAAAGCGTGTCTGATAGGCCAAATGTTGCTGGGCAAAGACGGCTTGGATAGCATAGAGCCAGTCTTGGAAACAATTGATTTCCTTGCGAAGAGCGGGACTTAAGCGTCCATTGACACTGGCTCCCCATTTTTTCTCTTCCAATTTATCTTGCCGGCCCTTGCCCACCAGATAAAGCTTGCGCTCTGCCCGGGTCATAGCGACATAGAGAAGGCGCATCTGTTCCGATAAGGCAGCCAGACGAATTTCCTCGACATTTCGCTGGTAAGGCAGGGTCTCAATGACCAATCGAACGGCCTCAGGAAGTCCCTCTTGATCAGACTCGACAGGGAGATTCGCAATATACTTGATGCCCACCCCATTTTTCCGACTGATCACGGTATTTGTCGACAGTTCCTTTCCGACAAACTTTTTATCGGTGTTAAGGATAAAGACATAGGGGAACTCAAGTCCCTTGCTCTTATGGATGGTCATAAGCTGGACAGCATCCTTAGGAACTGCTTGGGCGATATTGGCCAAGTCGTGCTGATTTTCTAAAATCTTATCAATCATGGAAATAAAGCGAGGCAACCCCTTAAAGCTAGAGCTTTCGAAATCATTTGCCCGAAGGGTCAAGGCATAGAGATTGGCCTGCCGTTGGGCACCATTTGGTAAGGCACCCACATAATCATAATAGTGGCGATCCTGGTAAATCTTCCAAAGCAGATCGTAAAGGGAGTGCGTCTGGGCATAGTCACGCCAAGCATCCAGTGTCTCCATAAAGCGAGTGAGTTTCTCTTTTAAGCTCGAATCAATCAAATGAGGAGCATTTCCAGTCTGGTCTAAGGCATGTTGCAGTTTCTCATAGAGGTTTTCTGCTTTCTTGCCTTCAACTCCCTGTAAGGCTATACGAGTTAGCTGGTCCTCGTCAAATTCAAACATGGCTGATTTCATGAGGGCAACTAAAGGATAGTCCTGTAAAGGATTGTTAATGGTCCGGAGGGTATCCAAGAGGACCATGACCTCAACCGACTGGAGGTAGTTTTCCTCTCCCCCGTCCGCAACGATCGGAATCTGATAGGCTTCAAAGGCTGAAAGCACCTTGTCGTTACGGGTCCGAGAAGCCGTTAAAAGCGTCATATCTTTGAAGTTTACCCCTTCTTCATTGTGGAGGCGGATGATCTCCTTGATGACCAAAAGAACTTCACCTGAGGATAAGCTATCCCCTTCTTGCTCCCCTTCTTCACTTGTTTCAGCTGCGTCCTGACTGCCATCATAGAGCAGGAACTCCGTCTCGTAAGCGGGCGTCGGCTCTTTCTTCTCCGGATTGCCCGCAATCAAGCGGTGGCTCTGGTCATAGAGAATCTCCCCAACTTCCTCATCCATGAGGCGTTCAAAGACATGGTTGGTGGCTTCTAAGACCTCTACATGGCTCCGGAAATTCTCCTTGAGCAGGATCAATTTGCCATCTGCGCCTTCTTCTTGGTAGGCCTTAAACTTGTCATTAAAAATTTGAGGATCCGCCTGACGGAAGCGGTAGATCGACTGCTTGATATCTCCCACCATAAAGCGATTGTGGCCATTGGACAAGAGCTCCAACATCCGCTCTTGAGTATGGTTGGTATCTTGGTACTCATCGACCATGACCTCGTGGTAGCGCTCCTGATAGAGACTGCGGATATGGGGAAATTCTTCTAGAATCTGGATAGCAAAATGGCTGATGTCGCCAAATTCAAAGGCATTTTCTTGTTTCTTGCGCTCCAAATATGCAATCGAGAAAGATTGGACAAAATCCCTGAGCAAGACTAGCAAAGGCAAGGGTTCGTCCTTGAAGCGAATCTGATAGGTTAGCTGGTAGTGCTGCGAAGTTGCTGCCCGCAAGGCTTCGATGCGTTCTTTGCGTTCGTCATTGAAGGCAGTCGCTAGCTCTTTCAGGTCTTCTTTTCGCGTCGTGATGGTCAGGCTTCGTCCTCCACTGGCACGGGAGATTAAGACCACCCGCTCCAAGACCTCAAAAATCGCTTCCTGGCTGGATTTCTCATTGAGACTGGCAATCAAGTCTTGAATAGCGGTCACATTTTCTTGGTACTTGGCCCCTGAAAATGCTTGTCCTTCATTAGCCAGATGGAAGGTAAAGAAAGATTCCAATTCAAAGAGTTGTTCTTTCACCTCTTGGGCTAACTGGTGCAAGGCTTCATCATAGTCCAGATCCTGATAGCCTTTGAGGAAGGACTCCTCCAACCAGGCGAGAGGATCCGCAGTGGATTGTAAGAAGTCTACTAGGGCATAGACCTGGTCCTTAAAACCAGCTAGCGACTTGCCCTTGCCTGTAAAGTTCTTAACCAAGCGGCTAAAGAGGCGGTCAGGCCCTTGCTCCTCATAAAAGCGCTCAAAGACTTGCTCGAAGCAGTCATTCTTGAGTAAGGACTGCTCGCTGGCACTTTGGAGAATGCGGAAGGTCGGCGATAGGCCTAATAAATAGCCATATTTGGAGACCAGTCGCTGCGTGAAGGCATCCATGGTTCCGATATCACTAGTTGGTAATTCTGCAATTTGTTGGGCCAGGTGGTGCTTAAGCTCCTCGTCCTTGGTAGACTTGAGGCTCTTCTCCAACTCTTTTTCCAGCCGTTCCTTAAGCTCAGTTGCTGCCTTAACCGTAAAGGTTGAGATAAACAATTGCTGAATAGAAATCCCTCTGTGCAATTGATCTAGAATCCGTTGGACCATGACAAAGGTCTTCCCAGAACCAGCCGAAGCTGAGACTAGGATATTGGTTCCTGACGAATAGATGGCTTCTATCTGCTCAGGTGTCCGCTTTGGATCCTTGTCAGACTGGGCCTCCTGGATTTGGAGGTCTTGAATCTGACTGGGACTTAAAAATTCAAGTGGTTTCATTGATTCAATTCCTCCTTCATTTTTTCTATCCAGGCCTGACGGAGCTTGTCACCGACTGGGCGTTTATCATACTGACTTGGGTCCAATTTCTCCAAGAAGCGAGCTTGTCCTAGGTGGAGATTGGCTTCAAATCCCGTAATCGATTTATATTGTTCTACATACGGAGCAATGCTTCGACCATTTTCAGTATAAGGGTTGATAGCAAAGTCTCCCGACAAGATGCCCTCGGCAGCTTGTTGATAGAGATGGGCATTGTAGAGCAAGAGCAGATCTAGCTCCTCTTGACTCAGCAACATGGCCTTGTTTTTCTCATAACTTTCACCTAGTTGGTTCGCTTGGTCTGTCAAGAAAAGTCCCTTGTATTGTTGGGATTTTAGAACCGCTTGGACAGCATCATCGACCGCCTTGGTATCCTTGAGAGCTACCAAAGGATCAGTCATCTGCAAATACATGGCTCCGAAGATCCCCTTATCAGGATCAAAAGCCTGAAAGTCTTGGATAGCAGAGAGATAGGTTGGTAGCTGGGAGTTGAGTCCATTAAAGAACTTCTCAAAGTTAAACTTGGTCTCACTCGACTTGTAGTCCACCACTCCCAAGGCTCCTGTATCGGAAAGACGATCAATCCGATCGACCTTGCCCTTGACCAAGAGGGGACGGCCATCTTCTAGGGTTAAGAAGGGATGATCTTCTCGGCCGAAGAGAGCCTCTTCTCCAATCGTTTCGATGCTATCATTGTGAGCGAGGACACGACCAGTCGCCCGAGCTGTATCCAGGAGCAATTCTTTTGAAAAAGCTGCCATGGCATTCTCCTCATAAAGGAGGGCGAACTCTGTCTCCTGGCTGGTTTCGCGAATGGCCTGGTTCAAGCGCTCATCAAAATCCCCTTCTGAAGGTTCTTTCAGCACCCGTTCAAAAATTCGGTGCAAGAAATTCCCATGACTTCTCGCGTCTGGGCGTAAGTGCCACTCCTCCTGCAAGCCCAAGACATAGTGGAGATAATAGCTGTATTGGTTTTGGTAGTAGGTGTTGAGAGCTGAGGCAGATAAAGAGAGAGCCTGCCCTTTAGGATAAAGGACTTCCAGCGTCTCATCCTCTAAGACCTTGGTCGTCAAGCTTTGGCTGATTTGCGGAATGTGCAAGCCTTCTGAAGCTAATTTCTTCCGAAGGACGCGAATGGCTACTGCCCAGAAGGTCGCTTCTTCCTTGCTCAACTCCTGGTCAATTTCTCCCTGGTGCAATTCAATCAGTCGTGCTAAGAGGGCTTGATAAGAACCCATATCTTCACTAGAGGCACTTGCCTTCTTCTGAATAACAGATAGACTGAGCGGTTCCTTGGTCAGCTCAAGCAAGTAAGGGGACATCTTATCGTCCACCTCATTGACCAGAATAGGGCTGGACAAGACTAACTGTTCAGTGGCCGCATTGAAGAGAGACAAGGCGACGAAGCGATTCTTCCGTAAATTGTCCTGACTGGCAATTTGGAGATTAGCCTGGTCGTCTGAAGCTTGGTTCAAGACATGACGCTCCTCATCTGTCAGCAAGGATTGGTCCTTGGCAATCTTAGGGAAGCGCTCCTGAGTCAAACCAATAGCATAGACATAAGGAGCTGATAAGGGCTCAATCAAATCATAGGACTGAACTGTCACCACATCCACAGTCGCTGGGACCGTCCGATAACTTGCTAACAAGATCCCTGACAAGAGAATGCTAAGAAAATCATCCAAGATCACCTTGATTTGATCAAAGACCTGGGCAAATTGTTCTAGCACATGGCTAAAGGACTTCCAGACCTGGTCATAGCGTTCCATTTCCTGTTCCGAGCCACGACTGGCTAACTGTTGCATATTTTGCGCCAACTGGGCATCTTGACAAAACTGGGCAAACTTCTTCAGAAGCCCCTGGCTGGTCTGGCTCTTGGTCTTGTATAAATTCTTCAGAGGACCGATGACTTGCTGGCGAATCTGATTGAGACGCTCTAGGTCAAATTTGTCTTGGTGGTTGGCTGTAAAGTCACGAGAAAAGGCAGCCAGACCCTTGATCTCTGCAAAGCGAACATATTGTTCGAAATGGTCAATGTCCTCTCGTGTCAGCATCCCATAGAGCCCCGTCTTCAAGAGATTGACCACATCCTCGGCCAAAAACCGATAACGACGAAGGCGGTCCAAGGATTCCACCCATTGGACCAGGGGATGCTGGGCCATGGATTCACTCTTTCCAAGATAGAAAGGAATCTGGTACTGGTCAAAGATGGTCTTGAGCTGGAGTTGATAAGCATCCACATCTCCCAAGAGAACTCGAATATCTTTGTAACGCGCTCCCTCATACAGGCGTTGGCGAATGGAGCGGGCTACAGCCTCTAGTTCTTCCTTTTGATGGTTGCAGGTCCAAATCTCGACCGCATCTCGGTCTTGGTCAGACAGCTTAGCCTCTACCTCCGTAAAGTCATAGCGCGCTTCCAAGATCCGCGTCATGCGGCTAAAGGCATCTTCTTTTCCTTGACCGACGTAGCTTGGCGTGACCTGATAGGTCCTAGCCAAGTCTAGTAAGAAATCCACACTAGCCTGGTAGAGATTGCCCTCTCGAAAGCTCGAGCGATAGGCTTTCTCACTGGCATAAGCCCCAATAATGATCTCGACACCCTTGTCATGTAACAAATGTACCAGGTAGTCCTCCTCGGCTGAGAAACGCGTAAAACCGTCAATTACTAGGGCCAAGTCTTTCAACTCCTCATCCAAATCTCCCTTGATAAGATGAGAGGCAAAACTAGCCAACTTAGACTCAGACTCAAAAGAACCTGCAACTAACTGGTCTTGAACAGCCTTCAAGATATGGATCAAGTCTTCTCTCTTCTCCTGATCTGGCAAGGCATCCAAGTCGGATGCTGTCATCTGGGCTGTCTGCAACTCATGAAAGAGCTGGATCAATTGTTGGATAAACTGGGGATCCTTCTTAAGACGGGCATAAACCTTGAGCTCTTCATCCGGCATCTGAGAAAGCACCTTAAAAAAGAGCATGCCAAGACCGATATCATCGAGCGACTGCTGCTGGTGACTTTCATTGAGTGTAAAATAGCGTGCCATCTGAGCAAAGCGCGTAATGGTGATGGCAAAAGAAGCCTTCTGGTCTATGAGTTGCAAGACTTTGTGCTCCTTCTCAAAAGATAGAGAGTTGGGCGCGATATAAAAGACCCGCTTCCCTTCTTCAACCAATCGATTGGCCTCATCCACCAAGACCTGGGTTAAAGGGGTTCGAATATCTGTATAGACTAATTTCATAATGTTAGGATTCCTGTAAAATGATAGTTCTATTATACCATCTTTGCGCCTTTTCTACAGGGATTTTCCCATCATTCAGGAGATTCAAAGCAGTTAAAAAACTGGACAAAACGTCCAGTTTTTTAACTATTTTATTAACTTCCCCAGTTGATTAAAAGATAGAGTATGCTAGAGCCAAACATATCGGCCAAAGCATGCATGAGGAAGAATGGCAAAAGGTTTTTGATCACCTTCTTGTAGAGAACATAGTAGAAGAGTCCATAGATAACTCCGATGACCACTGCCCAAAGCAAACCTTGGTAGGTATGAAAGGAAATCCGAATCAAGGTCGAATAAGCCAGTGCCCACCACTTGTACTTCTGATTAACAGATGTCATGACTCCTAGGAAGAAGAACTCTTCGTAGAAACCATTGAGCAAGGCATAAGCAATAGCCATGGGACTGAGCGCTAAGAACTTGTGAATAATCTGCATGGGATCGATATAAGGGAGGAGATTGATATTGAAGTAATCGTACTCTCCACTCACCGTTGTCACGATATCCCCAAATAGCCCAACAATGGCAAAGATCAAAGGTACCCAAAAGAGGACAGACCATTTGAAGCGAATCGGCAGCTGTTTAAAATCGAAATTCCGGAGCAGCAAGTAAGCCAATGAAAGGGCTAATAAGATAATCTGTAAAGTAAAGTTACTGGAGTAGGCTGCCCCATCCGTTGCTGTATTGGTGGCCGTTTCAGTAGCTGTGGTGACGGTTTGCGCAACTGGCTGAAATCTTGCCATAAAGGCCTCTGTCGACCAGACAATAAACTGTCCAAACATAATGGCGGTCACAATAGCGATATCATACCATTTAAGCTCTTTTAAAGGCTTTTCTGGACGTATAAATCTAAGAATTTTCATCATTCATCCTTCTATTCCCACATTGGAAGTATTTTTGATAGTTCTACTATAAAAGAATATGCTTAAAGAAACTTTAATTCTTAGCTAGTAATAAAATTATATCAGTAAAAAACGACCATTTGGCCGTTTCTATATTTCTATTCCTCTAAGAGGTCTTGGATTCTATCCAGATACTGGTTGTCTGTCACCGCCATCACGCGCACCCCTTCTGGCCAGATAAAGTCGGGACCAATCTGACTTCGCAAAGGCTGGTCTTCCGCATCTCGATAGCCAATAATATTGAGTTGATATTGGTCTCTGATTTCCAAGTCTCGGATGCTTTTTCCTACCCAGCTAGCTGGAACTGTAAACTCGACCACCACCACTGCTTCATCCAACTGGAAGACTTCAATCCCGTGTTGGAAAAGGATCATCTTAGCTAGAGACATCCCCGCTTCTACCTCTGGTAGGATGACCAAATCAGCCCCAATCTTCTCAAGGACTTCCTTGGTCACTTCATTCTTGACCTTGGCAATGACGTGCTCGACGCCCAATGCCTTACAGTGCATGACCGCCAGCACACTGGACTCCAAGTTTTCTCCCGTCGCGATCACGACTGTGTCACAGGTACCGATATCAGCCGCATCCAGGAGGTCCATTTCCGTAATGTCTCCAACAATTCCAGTCGTAATCATGGATTCATATTGGTTGATCACATCTGCGTGATCGTCAATTGCAATAATATCCACATCCTGATCCTGCAGAGTTTTCAGGACACTCTGTCCAAAAATTCCTAATCCTAAAATTCCAATGGTTCGATTCTCCATAAGTTTCTCCTATCCAATAATAATGTCTGCCTTGGCATACTGCAAGGTATCTGCTTTCTTGGCTTGGTAATTGTTCAAGCTAACCATGAGGGTCAAAGGACCAATCCGTCCGATAAACATGAGGACCATGATAATGCTTAATCCCGCTCCATTTAAGGTCGAGGTCACACTGGCGGTCACTCCCACTGTCGCTAGAGCGGATACCACCTCAAAGACCAAATAAATAAAACGTTGGCCATCCGGTGTCACCAAACAGATTCCTAATAGCCCCACTAAGAAGGTCAACTGGAAAATCACCGCCGTCCCAAAGGAACGTTGAACAATGTCTGGTGAGATCGTTCGTTTTCCTAAATTGGTATGTGGTAGCCCCAATAGTTCCTTCCGAGCCAGGAGCAAGAGGACCAGGAAGGTGGTGATCTTCATCCCCCCTGCTGTCCCGCCTGGTGCTCCACCTAAAAACATCTGCAAGAGATAGACGAAGAGCGTCACTGGTCGGACTGCTGTATAATCTAAGGAGGCAAAACCAGCTGTTCGCATGCTAACGGTTTGGAAAAAGCTGACTAAAATTTTCTCTCCCAATGGGAGGGCCCCAATGGTTGCCGGATTATCAAACTCGGTCAAGAGACTGGTGACTGTCCCAAAGAGGAGGATCGCAGCTGTTAACCAGAGAACCACCTTGGTATGGAAGCGTAAGGTTCGCCGTCCTGATTGGTTACGAGCCTTAGTTGCGAGGTCAAACCAGACCATAAAGCCCAAGCCCCCAGTAATAATAAGGGCAGACAAGGTCAGGTTCACCAGCCAATCGGTCTGGAAACTCATCATACTATCGCCCCCAAAATTATCAAAGCCTGCATTACAAAAAGCGGAAATCGCGACAAAGAAGGAGTTAAAGATTCCATGCCCCCAGCCGAAGCGAGGAATGAAGCGAATCATGAGGAGCAAGGCCCCCAGTCCTTCGATGGTAAAGGTGGTTATGAAAATAGAACGGACAAAACGGGCCAAGCTCTGGTTATTGCTAAAGCTAAAGCTGTCCCGAATGGTCTGTCGGTCCTTGTAGCTGAGCTTTTGACGACTTTCCATAAAGAAGAGACCGATAAAGGTCAAGATCCCCAGGCCACCGATCTGAATCAAGAGCATACAGATCAACTGCCCCCATGCATTGTAGGTAGAGGCTACTGATTGGGTAAAGAGCCCTGTCACACAGACCATGGAGACTGCTGTAAAAAGGTGGTCGACATAACCTGCTTTTGAGCTTGCTTGCTGGACAAAAGGCAGGCTCAATAAGAGCGAGCCGACCAGGATGACCAAAGCAAAGCTGAAAAAGATCCTCCTTGCTGGAGATAGACTTTTCATCTTGGGCTGCCATTGTTTAAAAAATAATTTGACTAACATAGCTTCATTGTACCATAAAAAGAGAATAGACCTACAAGTGAAGAACCATTTCTAGGCACAATTCTAAGGCTTTATCGAATGCTTCAGATCCCCAATCACGCTGGTCATAATTTTCCAGGTCTGCAAGAGAATCTGCGGTAAAAAGGAGCAAGCCCCAAACCGCATCACGAAGCTGGGCTACAGCTGCCAGTGAGGCGCACTCCATCTCCACAACGCTACACCCTTCTTCAATGCGATAGGCTACCTTGTCGGGCGTTTCTCTATAAAACCCGTCCGTCGACCAAGTCATCACTTCTTGATAGGGAATGGACGCTTGTTTTAGAACCCTTTCAATGGCAGTCAGTGCTCGACGATCCACTTCTATATAGCGAGATGGCGCCACATAATGGTAACTAGCTCCCTCATCTCGTAAGGCCTTGGTCGGGATCAAGAAGGCATTTTCTTCCATGTCTACCAAGACGCCACAGCTACCTGCCGATATGATCTTCTTCACTCCATAGCCAATCAACCAATCCATGAATTGAGCTGCAGGGGCAGATCCGACTGGCGCTTGCGACAAGCAGATATCCTCTCCTTGGTGCTCCATGACATAAACCGGATAGGTCTTGGTAGCTGAGACAAAGCTAGCTACTTGCTTAGCACCAACAGCTTTTGCAAAGCGATCAATCTCATCCTCCAAGAAAGCATAAACACATTTTTCAGGTAGGTGCAGTTCTAACCCCTCATGGGTCGGCATAATGACTGCTTGTGGGTTGTCGTCAAACTCTAAAATAGGAATTTCATGTTTATGGATCATATTCTCTCTCCTATTCTGTTAATAAAAAATTATTCCAGTACATCCTTTAAGCAGGAATCGAAGCAATTCATAAAGTGTTGGACAGCTGAACTGCACCCCAAAAGTTGGACAGAAAAAATCTAACTTTTGGGGTGCAGTACAACATTTGATAGCTACTTTTTATTGTTTAGGCAGATTTATTTCGTTACTCAATCTAATGATTCTTAAATATCTCCACCAATTCCCTTGAATTTTTCAACAAAACTACTGATTTTTTGAAAAACGGTTTGTTTTTTTGTACGATATTGTGGATTTAGTGGGCTCAATTTCGGCAGAGCTTCATTCAAATCATTCCCATTTTCACTAGCATACTCATGCTTCAACGAAGCTTGTATGTAGCGCTTAGCACTTTGTTCATTTAATCCCTCAGTCTGTATCAACTCATCCGCTTCCCTTTTCTGCTCACCTTGCGCAAAAATAAAGAACTGCTCAATGATATCTGATTTATCAGCAAAACTATCTAAATCACAGTCATGGATGAAAGCAACTATCAGATCTTCCTTAGCTCGATTTCCAAGACTTGCTCGAATCGTCCGAGTAATTTCCGAAACAAGTTCATCCTTATCTGAAACCTTTTTATTAGTCTCAAAAATTAGCTCTAAGATATAGTCTAGATTGATTTCTTGAGATTTTAGTAATTGAACTTCAAAGACAATTGAATCCCAATCAACTTTAGATTCGCTATCTTCCTGATTACGGCGTTCATTCTCATACCATGACTTAATGTCATTATAAGTTGAACGGTAGTCTTGAATTTCCCTAGTACTTGGGATGTCTAACCTAGATAACTCCTCTAAAGTTTCATCATCCACATGGAAACGTTCCTTGAAAGCCTCTACAGCCTTATCATCTAAGACATCAAGTTCTTGTAACGCTCGTAGACTCATGAAATCATCGTAGTTTTGTAAGATATTATCTAGACGAAGAAATTGACCAAACAAAGAGACAAATTCCTTCTTATCGCGCTCCTTAATGATAGCTTGCGGATCCGGAAATTTTTCTTGTAACTCCTGAACAACTGCCATATAACCCTTTTGCTCTTCACCAGCCTCCGTAAAGCCTGTCATATACTCTTGATAAGAACGTTCGAGCAAGACTTCTGCTGTCTCAGTCTTTCCAAATAGCTTAATAGCATCAGTTGTTGCCTTCTCTAAATCCCGGAAGGTTACAATATTCCCAAATGACTTAGTAGCATCATAAATTCGATTGGTGCGTGAAAAAGCTTGGATTAAACCATGATATCTCAGATTTTTATCCACAAATAAAGTATTTAAAGTCGGTGCATCAAAGCCAGTCAAGAACATCCCAACTACAATTAAGAGATCCACATCCCGATTTTTGACGCGTTTAGCCAAATCACGATAGTAATTCTGAAAATCATTACCGTTAATCGTAAAATTAGTGCCAAACAACTGATTATAATCAGCTATACAGCTACTCAAAAATTCTTTACTACTAATATCCGCTAAATCTGCCGGTGAAAAGCTCTCATCATCAATTTCACCAATAGCTACCTGAGACTCATTCGCAGCATAGGAAAAGATAGTCGCAATCTTCAATGGTTTATCAGAATTTTTTTGCTGATTTTGCAACTCTTGATAGTAGGCTTTTGCTGCATCAACACTTGAAACAGCAAACATAGCATTGAAACCTTTACCAGTTAATCGATGCGTTTTTTGATCAAAATGATCTAAGATATACCTGGATATTTCAGTGATTCGAGTCGGATGAAGCAGTGCTTTCTTATTTTCAGCTGCAGATAACTTGGTCAAGTCCTGCTCGCTTTCAATTGACTTAAACTGCGGACGAACGTCGTTATAATCCACCATAAACTTCAGAACTTTTTGATCTCGAATCGCATCAGTTAGCACATAAGCATGTAACTCACGACCGAAAACAGATGCCGTTGTCTCGGAACCAAGCGCATTCTCTACCTTAATTGGTGTACCCGTAAAGCCAAACTGACAATATTTCTTAAATTTCTGCCTGAGCCGCTTTTGCGCTTCACCAAACTGAGAACGATGACATTCATCAAAAATGAAAACCACTTGCTTTTGATAAATTTCATGCTGACTCTCACTGCTCATAAAGTTGTTAAGTTTCTGAATAGTCGTCACGACAATTTTATTATCATCTTTCTCAATATTGCGTTTGAGTCCTGCAGTGCTATTTGAACCGTTGACTGAGTCAGGTGAAAATCGCTGGTACTCTTTCATAGTCTGATAATCCAAGTCCTTGCGGTCCACCACAAAGAAAACCTTATCCACTTCTTTCATCTCAGTAGCAAGTCTAGCAGCTTTAAAACTTGTCAAAGTCTTCCCTGAACCGGTAGTATGCCATATATAACCACCTGTATCTGGACCGCTTTTTATTTTTGAAGCAATAGCTGAACGTATCTTCCAGATGATTCTCTCAGTTGCCGCAATCTGATAAGGACGCATGATGAGAAGAGTGTCATTAGTATCAAAGACAGAATAATTTATCAAGACATTTAACAAGGTCTGTTGACTTAAGAAAGTTGCTGTAAAGTCCTTCAAGTCCTTAATCGGAGTATTATTTTTCAAAGCCCAGTTCATGGTGAACTCATAGGAATTCTTATCTCGCTTAGTCGTATTAGCAAAATACCGAGTATCCGTTCCGTTTGAGATTATAAAAATCTGAAGGTACTTAAAGAGAGAATTCTCCTCATTGAAACTTTCTTTACTATATCTGTGCACCTGATTAAAGGCTTCTCGAATCGCAACTCCTCGTTTTTTGAGCTCAATTTGTACCAGAGGCAATCCATTTACCAGTAAGGTCACGTCATAACGATTGCTACTGGTGCCAACTTGCTTCATTTGATTAATGACTTGCAGTTTGTTTCGACTAATATTTTTCTTATCCCATAGATAGATATTCTGGATATGCCCGTCATCAAAGATAAAATCATAAATATAGTTGTCATGAAGTTTTCTGGTACGATCAATCAAGCTGTCACTGGGTTTATTGAGGTACTCATCCAAGAAGCGCAACCACTCAGCATCTGTAAAAACCACATTATTCAGAACTTCCATCTGGGTCTTGAGATTAGCCAAAAGCGCCTCTGGGGTCGTCAAATAAGTAAGATACTCGTATCCTTGCTGACGCAAGTCAGCAATCAGTTCCTTCTCCAAGTCCGCCTCTGTCTGATACTGACTAGGCTGTTCTATCTTGGTATACTTTTCTAAAATGATAAAATTATCTGACTCCACAATAGCTGTAGTCAATGTACTTTCAGACATAATTACTCCTTATAATTGCAAGTGCTCTCTAAATGCTGTAACAAGTTTTTTAAAAGCGCAGTTTCTGGGAGGGTTACTAGTTCATCTTCCTCGGTTGATACTTTAGAATGACTAGAAATATTTAATATCCTTGACTCATAGTTACTAAAACTTCCTTCATTATCACGTGGCAATAAATCCTGCCAATTTTGATACCCTAGGAAAGTTGCTGTTTTCTCGTAAAGATTTCTTAAAAAATTAAAATGATATTTATAAACCAAATTGTCTTCTATAGCTTTATGTAATGATTTTCTTAAAAAATTATGATAAGCAAAAGGAGAGTCATCTGGTTGTTTTATTAGCTCATATGACCCATCTCCTAATTTTTCAAATCTAAATCTACTACTATCAGGAACCTTTCGGGTGTCAATATAGGTTCTATTCTCTCCAGTTTCTTCGTCAATAGCTCTCTTACTATATCTCTCATTCCGGTTAATATTTTTTAACTCATTATATAAGACATTATAGAACAACGGATTGTGAGTTGTTATTATAAATTTAAGATCAGACTTACTTGTTCTAATTAACTTACCTAAATTTGATGCAACTTCTATCAAGTGGTTTTCATCTAATGATGAAACCGGGTCATCAATAAATACATACTCTAAATCATCAAACTCTCTAATACTACGTTCATCAGGTTCTAGTATATCAAGCTCACTAATAACTAGCTCTAGCAATGTATAAAAAATAGACCAAATAAAATTGCTCTCTTCACCTTTGGATAACTTAATTTGTTCGTTTAGTCTATCCTCACCATCACCACTTTGAATAGTGAAAAGAATATGACCATCTGACAAAAGAAATGAAGGTGTCATTTTATCATTTGTATAATGCTGAAAATGCGAAATAATATTCTGATCCTGTCCCTGCTCTTGAATAATCCAAGATATAAAAGAATTTGGTTGAATCTTCAGTTTAAAATCTTGATTGCTGTCAAGATCATTATCCCAATAGAACAAGTCCTCAGTAAAAGCATTATAATAAAGAATCTTATCTCTCGTAAGACCCCCTTCTTCAGCTTGAAACAACTTAGCAAACTCTTTAGAGAGTCTGGTCTTTCCTGTCCCATTAAAGGCGTAGATCAGCTGAACTTTCTGATTCGAAGCTTTTAACTCTTGTGCAATATCACTTAGCGCTTTTGCCATATCCCTTTCCTATTCTTTTCTATAAATCAAAATTAAGCAATTGTTCCCGCCAGTATTCATACTGTTTCTGTCTTAGTTCAATTTCCTTTGGAAGACCTTCAGAAAGAGAGTTGGTTAAAGTGTTAAAATTATCAAGAATGGAGACGATTCTTTCTTGTTCTATAAGGGACGGGAGGATGATTTGAAATTTTTCTATATCTTTCGAATTGATACGAATAACTTTTGTGCCCGTCACTTTTCTTTCCTTTTGAGTTTGAAAAGAAGTCGATCTCAGCCAATAATTTAAGTAACGTGAGTTTTGGGTAGTTTGAATGATATAACTATCTCCAGAAATACCGATCTCTTCTTTTCCTTCCCAAACAATTGCTTTTCCAACATCTTCAACATTCTCAGATGTAGTTGCCATTACCAAGTCATTTGGTTGTGCTTTTTTTAACTTTTCGAACACTATTTCACTAGTTTTGGAGAGAGTTTCAGAGACTGAAAAATCGTATTTAGTGTAAATTTGTCCGTAGTGGATAACAGATTTCCCAATTGCTGTAAAATCTTTCTTCTGGAGTCCATTTCCTCTTACAAAGTCACAAACAGCTCCCAACTCCACTCGAATTGGCCCAAACACCCAAGTCAAGAGCCTAATGAGGTCTTGTCTGTACTGTACTGTACTGTACTGTACTGTACTGTACTGTACTGTACTGTCAGTGTACTCGCCTTCGGCGACGAATGTCAAGAGTTTTTCTCGGAAATATTCGTACTGTTTTTGGCGAAGCTCAATCTCCTTAGGAAGTCCTATATTTAGGTCATTACAAACCATATCGAAGTTGTCTAGAACTTGAACAATACGAGACTGGATTTCGAGAGATGGGACTGGGATTGTTGTTTTTTCTATATTTCCATTATAAAGCCTACTGATTGTCCCACCATCTGAAACTTTCCAAGGATTCATCTGATAAAAATAATAAAGGTAACGATTTAAAACTTGACTCTCATCATGTTCAAGCCAAACAATGTTAGAATCTTGAAAATAAGAATCTTCACCATTAAATACAACTGTTCGACCAATAGTACCAGATGCTGAAATTAAAATATCTCCCAATTTAGGATATGAAAATCTTAGTTTATATTCCTCAAATAATTCTCTAGAAATAAAAGAAGTTGCAACTTTTCCAAATGTTCCTATTTTATAAAAAGGAATCTCACCATCATCTGAAGTTTGATTCTTTAAAATCCTCTTACACATGGAAACTTTTCCAATATCTCCCAGCGTCTTCCACTCAACCTGATATACCTCATCTTCGAAGGATAAGAGTTTATCTCGATAATAAGAATATTGCTTTTTACGTGAGGTCAATTCTGAGGTCAATTCTGAGGTCAATTCTGTAACATAATCGGTAAATTTGTCAAGCATTTGCACAATTTTTTCTTGAATTTTTAAAGGAGGAATGGGGATTTTAAAACTCCTCATTTTTGATAAAGAAACTATTGGAAAGCTCCCCTCATTTATCCCTTTCTTCATGTCGCTACTTAGAATTTGTAAGTAGTAAAATAAAAACTTAATATCTAAATCTTTCTCATATTTCTGTTTTTTCATAACAGCAGTTATCTGTTGATTACATAAAAAAGGAACTGTAATTAAAGCAACTTCTCCTATAGTAGCAGTGGTGGAAACAATTAAAGAGTTAGCAGTAAAAACTTTACCACCTTTAATTGCATTTCTAGAGACATGCTGTAGCGAATTAGATAATACTCGTCCGTTTTTACGTATATCTTCTAATCTAAACCATGGTATAGTTCCATTTTCCCAAAATTCTTTATTAGTTTTCGAAGGTGTATACCCATTTTTTAATTCACACACTTCCCCCAACTCTTTCCACTCAACGGGACAGTTCTGGATTTCTTCTAGGATGTTCATCACTTACCTCCTTCCTTGGCTAGATTTTCAATACTTTTGATTTCCTTGAGGTAATCTTTTTCAACTTGACTGAGTGTCTTGGCTTGGTATCTATTATATTCCTTATCCACCTTATACTTCATCTGTTCACGAGAAATAGAACCACTATTATCAAGTAAGTCTTCTCCAGTAGCCTGAAGGATACGATCTACGTGAGTCACCCAGTCAGCCATAGTCATGACTTCTTCCCTCTCTGCCTGTCTTTCAGCAAAGTCTAGATATCCTGATACAAGCTGATTAAGCCCACGGAGTTCCTTTTCTGTCAGATAGTTCTTGGCAACTTTTGTTTCAGATAAAGTAGGGAGGTCGCCCTTAAAAGTGGTCAAGCCCATAAACTCCTTTTCACTATCCACACGATTGTAGATGAGTTCGCTCGCAGTATTGTGGTGAATGGCGTAATGCATCTTGTTTTGCACCGTCGCGAAAAATTTCTTTGCCTCTGGTGAATTTGCATTGTAGTCACTAGATGTCGCGAAAAGATCCAAAACCTGACGGTAAAAGACTTTCTCACTCGAGCGGATATCTCGAATTCTTTCAAGAAGTTCTTTAAAGTAAGAGCCCCCACCCAAATTTTTCAAGCGCTCATCATCCATAGCGAAGCCCTTAATCAGATACTCTTTCAAGACTGTCGAAGCATAGTGTCTGAACTGTATTCCACGAGGAGAACGCACACGATAGCCAATCGCCAAAATCATATCCAGATTATAGTAGGCAACTTTTTTTGACTGAGTTTTACCAGCTATTGCACCGTGACGAGTGGTTGTCAACTGATAGTTGACAACCACTGTTTCATCCAACTCTCCATCTTCAAAAATCGCCTTGATATGTTTACTAATATTTTGCTTGGAAGTTTGAAAGAGTTCAGCTAGTTCTTGTTGGGTTAGCCAGACCGTTCCATTATCCAAGTGAAGCTCAATAGCGGACTCACCGTCATCAGTTTTGTAAAGAATCACATCATTTGCCATGGCTCAATTCCTCTACAATCTTATCTATCTCTGCACGCAAGTGGCCAATCTTTGTCACAGTCTCAGCGATTTCTTTATTGAGTACATCTATATCAATCTTTTCACGTGTATCTTCTTTTTCTACATAAGTGGACACTGAAAGATTATAATCTGCTTCTGCTACTTTTTCTTGTGCCACCATACAAGAAAAGTAATCTTCATTTTCTTTCTTTTCAACACTGTCTAAGATTTTTTTGATATTCTCTTTTTCTAAGACATTATTATTAGTTTCTTTCTTAAACTGCTTACTTGCATCAACAAAGAGGATATCGGTCGTTGGCTTATTCTTTGCCAAAATCAGAATACAGGTCGCAATGGATGTCCCAAAAAATAGATTGTCTGGTAGCTGAATAACCGCTTCAACAAAGTTATTGTCTACTAGATATTGACGGATCTTCTGCTCAGCACCTCCACGATAGAAAATACCTGGGAAAGTTACGATTGCAGCTCGCCCCTTATTTGACAAGTATGACAAGCTATGCATAATAAAAGCAAAATCAGCCTTAGATTTAGGCGCCAATACACCCGCAGGTGCAAAGCGATCATCATTGATAAGCGTTGGATCATCGCTTCCTATCCATTTGATAGAGTAAGGTGGATTTGACACAATAGCATCAAAAGGCTTATCGTTTACATGCTTAGGATCAAGCAAGGTATTGCCACGCTCAATGCTAAACTTATCATAATTGATATTGTGTAAAAACATATTCATCCGAGCTAGATTATAGGTGGTCATATTAATTTCCTGACCATAAAATCCATCTTCAATTATGTGCTCATTAAACTGCTTTTTAGCTTGCAGAAGCAACGAACCCGAACCACAGGCAGGATCGTAAATTTTATTGATTTTATTTTTTTCATTCTTACCCAGCATAACAATCCGCGCCAAGAGTCTAGATACACTTTGCGGTGTAAAAAATTCTCCACCAGATTTCCCAGCGTTAGAAGCATAATTAGAGATTAGATACTCATAAGCATCCCCAAAGAGATCAATATGGTTATCTTCAAAGTTTCCAAAATCAAGACTTGCAATTCCTTCAAGAATCAGAGCCAAGCGCTGATTCCTTTCCGGAACTGTACTACCTAACTTGTTACTTCTGGTATCTACATCATCAAAAAGCCCCTTAATGTCATGTTCACTCGCATAACCAATCGCACTAGACTCAATATCATCAAAGATATCTTTTAAATTTGTATTTAAGCGCTCATTTTGGCGAGCAGTTTTGACAACACTGGAAAACAACTGCGAAGGCATAATAAAATAACCCTTGGTTTTAATGGCATCATCTCGAACTTCAGGTGTAATTAAATCTTCAGAAATCTCTTCATAGTTAATTGATTCATCGCCACCTTCGATATAAGTTTTGAAATTTTCACTAATAAAGCGATAAAATAGAATTCCCAAAATATACTGCTTGAAGTCCCAACCATCTACTGCACCACGAACTTCATCAGCAATTTTCCATATCTTTCTATGTAGTTCTTGTCTTTGTTCCTGTTCTGACATCATATTTCCTCATTAACTTTTTATTCTTCTTATTATATCATTTTTCTCATTATTTAATTTCATCAGAGTGAATTTCTCAAGAGTTTTTACCAAGCTAACTATCATCTTATTGATTACCAATCAAAAATCTACTTAGGTCTCGACAACAAAATTGAAACGACTAATCATTAGGTAAACTATTTTAAATCGATTTACAAGCATAAAAACGAACAGCCCGAAGTATGTTCCATGTAAATATAGCAACTCTCTCGAATTAACGTTTACTAAATTGTGATACATTACGAATTTTCTTAAGACCTGACTTTAGGAGATTTCCTCGCTTTCAACCAAGAACTCAACAAGATGGTCGATCCAGCTGTTCCATTTAAGTTTCATCCTGAACACTTTGTCTTTGCAGGTGTACACGGCGGACAAGAAGTCATGGAAATGGTGGGGCAATACGGTGAGCCTACCTATCAAAAACTCTTCATTCATCCAGATGCTGAAAAGCCCGTTGCTGTTGACTCAGATACAAAATTGGCGATGGTCAGGGATGGGTGCTGATGTCAGACAAAAATCTGGATATGATGATGTACGGGATGCACCAATTCAAAATGAAAAAAGGTGGCCTTCGCATCAAGATCGGTGTCTTCTTCCCAGATTCAGCACCACACGAAATGGTCCTCGGTCACCAAGAACATCTGGCCGTTGAGTTTTTCAACTCTCTCACCATCGCCTATCAAAATAAATCCTTCACAGGGAAAATCCTTAATACCATCTTGAAATTCAAAAAATTTGATTAGTTAACAAGAAAAAACCGGCACCACTACCGTTTTTTTTGATGCATCATGTGCTGTATCAGTTTCCCGTCCATGGATGATGTAATGATGACAAACTCTATTATGCCTTGCAAGCAGTTGGACTTGTTCTTTCCCTTCTTTTCTCAGCCTATCCAACCGTAGTTATCACCAACTCAACCGTGATGACCTTAGCATTGGAAGTTCACTTTATTCATTTTTATATAAGTCAAACAAAAAATTCGCCACGCCCAATTGGCAATTGTATTTAAAAAATTCTAGTAGACAGTCTCTACTAGAATTTTTCGTTACTCTATCACAATCATAGACTTAATGGTCTTGCGTTCATCCATATCTTTATAGGCTTGGTCGATTTCTTCTAAGCTATAGCTATGCATAAAGACTCGGCCTGGATTGATATCGCCATCAAGCACTGCTTTCAGCAAGAATTGTTTGTCATAAGTTGTTACGGAAGCAGCCCCTCCTGCAACAGAAATGTTTTGCGCAAAGGTCGAACCAAGGGCATGATTGTTATAGTGGGGTACTCCTACAAAGCCCAAGCGTCCACCATTATGAAGGACACCCAAGGCCTGATCGACCGCTGCTGCTGTCCCGACACACTCGAGGGCAGCATCTGCTCCCCCACCAAGGATTTCGCGTACCTTAGCGATCCCTTCTTCCCCGCGCTCCTCTACGACCGCTGTCGCTCCAAATTCCAGAGCCATTTGTTGGCGGTCTTCGTGACGGCTCATGAGGACAATTTGCGATGCTCCCCTCATCTTGGCAGCGATGACAGCACATTGACCCACGGCTCCATCCCCAATGACAACCACTTTGTCCCCCCGTTTCACATGAGCCACACGCGCCGCATGGTAGCCCGTAGGCATGACATCTGCTAGCGTCAAGAAGGATTTGAGCATGGCTTCTGTATAATCAGACGGTTGCCCAGGAATTTTGACAAGGGCCCAGTTGGCGTATTCGAAGCGCATGTACTCCGCTTGCACCCCGTCAGACCAGTTGCTGCCAATATGGCGGTCACACGTCCCATCATAGCCAGCGCGGCAGGCATCACACTCCCCACAGCCATGAGTGAAAGGGGCGATGACAAAGTCTCCCGGTTTCACCGTTGTAATAGCTTCTCCGATTTCTTCCACAATCCCAATGGCTTCGTGACCACTATTTTGGTGCCCCGCTTCAATATCTGGATTGCGGTAGCTCCAGAGATCAGATCCACAGACACAGGTGCGAACGATGCGGAGAATGACATCATCTGGTGCTTCAATGTGTGGACGCTCCACTTCTACTATACCCACTTGCCCAGCTTTTGTATAGACTGTTTTCTTCATAGGGACGACCTACTTTCTATTGCTTACTTACCTATAGTATACACTTTTTATCTAGCTCTAGCCCACTTCCTGCTTTCAAACTCCATCGTTTAATCATATTTTTTCCCATACTTCTTTTCTAGCATTTTCTTAATCAGATAGGGCATCTTGACATTCTCTCGACCTTTTTTAGCAATCAATTTTTTGACGAAATCAGGCATCTGAATATCTTCTTCTGCTTCTAAAATCTGTCCTGTGTTTGAAGGAGCTTCCAACTCATCAAAAGTCTCTAGTTGAGGTTGATAGTAACGATAGTCACCGTCTATATGAGACTGAATAGTTGACAGAAGGGCTTTAATCAAACGAGAATCGCTATTTGGCATAGGAGGACGGTGATAAGCTACTCCAAGCTCTTGGCATAGCTCCTTACACTCCACATCATTATCAAAAAGAACCTCAATATGCTCACTAATAAAGGCAATCGGGACAAAAATATAGTGGTTCGGGTGTTCACTCTCATCTCGCAGATATTCTAAAACATCAGGCTTAATCCAAGGAATACCTATATCACTCTCACTCTGCCAAGTATTGGTGTACTGATCCTCTTCAAGCCCTAAAATCTCTGCAATCATGCGACTATTGTCATAAATCTGGTCGATATAAGGGTCACCAAAATCTAGTGCCAAAACTGGAACACTGTGGGCTGAAAAAATCACCTTATAACTGTCGTCTCCAATCTGATCTAAAATCTTTTGGATTTCATCAGCCCAATAGTGGAGTAGGTCAGGTTCGCGGTACCAGTCCTTGATAATTTGGAACCTAATCTGCTCACTTTCTAAAAATTTCTCATATCCCATGACAGAATAGTAGGAATAATGAGGCTCTAAAATCAAGCACAAACATTCTTTAATTCCATCTAACTCCATTTCTTTGATTACATCAGTGATAAAAGGGCGGGAAAATTTATTAGCAAAGTAGACCGACGCTCGTTCTCCAAGAGCAGAAGTAACCAAATCCACTTCTTCTCTAGTTATCCTTTGGAGTGGAGTTCCACCAATTCGGACGTAATTGTCATATAAAGTCTGAATTTCATGAGGTTCAGGACGAACACCACGTCGGATATTCGTGAAAAACTCCGCTACTCCTTCATAGGTAATCTCTTCTGGTGACCCAAAGGTCATCATCAACACAGCTCTCTTACTCATAATTACTCCTTGTTCTACATTTGTTCTATTTTATCATGAAAAGGCTTACTTTAGGGAACTTAGTATCAAAATAACTCTTAAAGGTAGACTTTAAGAGTTGAAAAACAAACCTTAATGATGGTGGTGGTGATCATGTCCATGACTTTGACTGGCTTCCAGCTCTTCGATATTTCGCTTGTGGGAGCGGTGAGTTGCTAGGTCTTCATCCACTTCGATGGTGACATTTTGAAAGCCACCCTCTTTGAGCAAGGTACGGATCGCTTCTTTGCAGACCTCCATGTGCTCCATTCGCTTGAGACAAACATGAACAATAGCATTTTTCTCTAGTCCATCCATGGTCCAAAGATTAAGCTGATTGATACTAGCGACATTGTCCAACTGCTCTAAATCATTCTTAACTTGCTTGATATCTACCCCTTCTGGCACAGCATCCAGGAAAATCTTGAGCGTACTCCAAAAACGAGGAAGGGCTTGTGACAAGATGAAAGCAGAAATCCCAAGGGACAAGAGTGGATCAAGGAAATACCAGTCCGTATACCGCAAAATAATAGCGACGACTATCACAGCTAGCCAACCTAGTGTATCCTCAAGGAAATGGAGACTCAGGATGGATTCATTCTTGGTCTGCCCCTTGCGGACAATGAGGCTAGCCGTTAAATTGATAATAATGGCGATGACTCCCAACCAAAGCATCCCCTCATGATCCACTGGTTGTGGCTCAATGAATTTGCTGATATTTTCTAAAATAACGAGAGTGGAGCCTGTAATGAGGATGACTGCCGTCAGAATGGCGCCTAAGAGGCTAAAACGCTTGTAGCCTAGGGTATAGCGACTATCTTCTTGACGATTGGAGATCGTTTCTAGAATGGCCGAGAGGCCAATGGCTAGAGCATCCCCCAAGTCATGGACAGAATCAGCGAGAACAGCACTGGAACCAAAGATTCCCCCTGCAATAAACTCAACAATGGCAAAGCTTAGATTCAAGAAAAAAGCCAGCCAAACAGCACGTTTTGAACTCATTTTTTCACCTTCCTTTGGTATAATAGTCATAGTATTATCTTCTCACTAGTATTATCTCTAACTCTAAAAAGAAAGGATAGGGGCAAACTGTTTAGGATGTACGTTACTGAACAATTTGTTCAAAGTGTCCATATGACAACACAGGATCGTCGTATTACCAAAACTAGAAAAGCTATCTATCATGCTTTTTTACACTTACTCAACCAAAAAGACTACGACATCATTACCGTTCAGGAAATTATTGACCGTGCTGATGTGGGGCGTTCAACTTTTTACAGCCATTACGAGAGTAAGGAACTCTTGCTGGATGAACTCTGCCAAAAACTCTTTCACCACCTCTTTGAGCGAGATGATCAGCTCTCTCCCCAAGACTACCTAGCCCATATCTTTCAGCATTTCAAGAAAAATCAAGACCATGTGACCAGCCTCTTGCTTTCAAAAAACGATTATTTTATCCGGCAGCTGCGAAAAGAACTAGAACATGACGTCTACCCCATGGTAGCTGAGAAACTGATTCAATCTCACCCCAACATCCCCCACTCCTATCTCAAACACCTGGTCGTAACCAACTTCATTGAAACCCTCAGCTGGTGGTTGAAAAAAGGCAAGACTTACACCGAACAAGAAGTGGTCAAATTTTATTTGGAGATACTGTACGCAAACAATAAATGAACCTCATGTTGTCTAAAAAGGACCAGTTTTCACATCTACCACTTTCTTCGGATCGGAATTGCTCTGATTCTTACCATTTTATTAGCCCTTATCTAAGAAAAACTCAAGTTTTATCAATGAAAACTTGAGTTTTTTGGTAGTTACGAAATCAATAAGGAATTAATAATCCTGCTTTTCTTTAAACATTTTAATCTTTTCTTGGCAGTAATCCATTAATTTCTGTGCTTTTTCAAATGAGTAGCCTTTTTCAGATATCGACTTGACTTTCTTTTCATCAAAATAGTAGCCTGTCAAGCCCCTGACTTCCTCTGATAAGGTGAGATAATAGCCTGTTTCAATCCCCTGATCTAAATCTTTCGAGAGAGACTTCATCAGGCGTCCAAAGAGAGACTTTTTCGTCTTTTCATCACTGGAATTATTTCCTAAGTTAGTCGAGATAAGACCAGGATGATAGGCATTGATGGTGATATTTGAACCTTTTAAAAAGAAATCTCTTGCTAGATAGCGTGTTATCCAAATGGTATAGAGTTTGGAATTATTATAGGCCAATCCTGGGTTATAGTTGTTCTCAAATCCAAAGTCCAAATCCTTGACCTTGGCAAAATGATGCATATAGGAAGAAGTATTAATGACACGGCCGTCAGGCGATTTTTCTAACAAGGGGCTTAGCTCAGTTGTTAACATATAGGGAACGAGAACGGATAACATAAAAGTCAACTCGACATTTTCAGCACTCGCTTTTCGTTCTTTTCCAGCATACAGGCCTGCATTGTTAAACAAGACATCGATACTTTGAAAGTCTCGTTTGATTTCCTCTACAAATCGATAAACATCATCTAATTTTGAAAAATCAGCCAAGTAGCTCGAAACTCTGCCTCTCAGGGAAACGGCCCGCACCTCTTGACTAGCCAATTCCAGCTTTTGAGGATTTCGTCCATGAAGAATGACCTGATGGCCTTCACTGGCCAGTTTCTTTGCCAAGTGCTTTCCAATGCCATCCGTAGCACCTGTTATTAGAATGGTTTTGACCATATTAGTCCTCCAAGAAAGCAATGAGTTCTGTTGAAAACTCCTCTGCATATTGGAAGATCGAACCGTGACCAGCATGTGGATAGATGATAAGCTTACTATCTTTTATTTTCTCATGCATATCATAAGAATTTTCCGTTGGTACCTGCATATCCTTGTCCCCGTTGACGATTAAGGTTGGTTGGGTGATAAATGTTAGGTCGTCTTGAGAATCTTTCCCCCAACGTTTAATAGCTTTGAGTTGAGTCAAGAAACCAGACACACTCATGTCTTTGTCCGCTAATTCCTTGGTTCGCATTCCCATTCGTCCGAGAACTTTCAAAGCTTCGATTTTTCCTTGTTCATCATGGTTATAGAAGATATAGCGTTTAGGATCGATGCGCTCGAGTCCAGCTTTAACCATATAGTTAAATGTTTTCCCTGTGACCTTATCAACCTCTTTTCCACCTCGAGGTCCTGTTCCTGCCAAGATGAGACGGTTGACCAAATCAGGCTTGATTCGGACCATTTCTTGGGCAATCATGCCTCCCATAGAAAGACCTAGGAGATTGATTTTATCGTAACCAAGAGCTTTTACAAAGGCAATTGTCTGCTCAGCCATTCCAGGAATGGTTGGGGCCACTTTTCCTTGACTAGCACCGACACCAGGAAGGTCAACCACAATCACATGGTGCCTTTCAGCAATCAAGTCCAAGAGTTTTGGATCCCAGTTGTCGAGGGTTGCTGCCAAATGGACCAGCATCAGAAGAGGCAGTTTTGATTTGCCTTTGCTGAGTTCGCGATAGGCGATTTTGTTCCCGTCGACAGTGATGTATTGAGTTTTACTTGTAAGATATGACATTGTGTTTTCCTTTTAATTTCTTAAAGCTGAGGACTGTTTTTCCACGTGAGCGCCCATTAGCAACCTTGTCTAAGGCGCTATTCACTTCTTCAAATGGATAGACTGTATCGATAGATGGCTTGATTTCTAATTTGCTAAAGAGGTCAGCTACCTCTTGTAATTGAGCACCATTGCTTTCTACAAAGATAAAATGGTAGTGAACGCCGTATTTGTCAGCCATCTTATCAAATTTGCGACCGGCTAGTCCAAGTAGGATCTGTTTCCATTTTGGCAGGTTCATACGTTTGGCGAAGTCACCATTTGGCATAGCACGAAGGGAAACAAGCTGTCCACCTTTTTTCATGATAGACATTTGTTTTTCAGTCTCAGCGCCCCCAAGAGTATCAAGGACATAATCAACCTGGCTAACAGTTTTTGTATAATCCTCTGTTTTGTAATCGATAAAACGATCTGCTCCTAGCTTCAATACACGCTCAGCACTATCTCCAGCCCCATTAGTGATAACTTTCAAACCTTTAGCCTTGGCAATTGGAATGGCCATTCCACCAACACCGCCTGTACCACCAGAGATAAAGATCGTCTTGCCAGCTTGAGCACCCATGAGTTCTAAGGCTTGCATAATGGTTAAGGCAGTCAAAGGCACAGCAGCGGCTTCCTCGTCTGACAGATAGTCTGGAACCTTGGCTAAGGCTTGGCTATCGACAGCTACGTATTCTGCAAAGGCACCGATGTGGTCGAGTGGTAAACGTCCAAAAACTCGGTCTCCGACTTTGAGATTTTTGACTTGTCTACCGATCTCTTCAATGATACCGACCACTTCATTTCCCGCAGTTTTTGGGAGTTTGTAACGGACAATCATCTTGACTTCTCCTCGGGAAATCATGTTATCGAGAGGATTAACACCAGCAGCGGTGACTTTGACCAAAACTTCTTTGTCTGTGATACTTGGTTTTGAGATTTCTGTGATGTTAAGAGTGATATTCTTTTTGTTATAAGTAGTGTGTTGTGCGGCTTTCATTGTCTTCTCTTTTCTATTTTTGTTGTATCTGATAAAGATACAAGTCTAGTCTTTTTAAAACTGATCTGCATGCAAATCAGTTTCGTTTTTGTTTGGATTCTTTATAAAGATTGTTAATGACATCTTCTAAGGTTTGGTGAGCTAGTTCCTTCTCAAGTTGAGCTTCAGCACTAGCAAATAGTGGCGAAACGGCAGCTTGGATATGTTTCCCTACTGGACAATCCGGATTGCTATTTTGATGAACGGGAAATAGGCTGATGTGGCTGACTTCTTGTGTTGCAAAATAAATTTCAAGTAAGGTGATGTCCTTTGGCGATTTACTAAGTTGGTAGCCCGTTTTTCCTTGCTGAGACTGGATTAGTCCAGCGTTTTTCAATAAGGCGATTACCTTTCGAATGTAACTCGCATTGGTGCCAACGCTAGTTGCTAGTGCTTGAGAACTTAAGGTATCCTTGCTCTCACTAATCATGGTTAGGATATGTAAGGCTACTGAAAATTTCGTATCCATATAAACTCCTTTAGATAACTTGTATCTAATACGAGAACAAGTATAACACAAATAAAAAGAAAAGCAAGACTTTTGCTTCACTTTTTTTAAAACGATCAAGCCATCAACACCATGAGTATCGGAATGACCACCATGGTAGCAAGGGTCGTCTCTGTCACCATGACCGCTGCGTAATCACTATCAGCTCCGTAGAGTCTGGCAACGACTGGGGCATTGGTCATCACTGGCATAGCGGACTGGATGATAAAGACTTGCTTCATCAAGCTTGGAAGAGGCGCCCAGTAAACAATGGTCGCCATTAGGAGTGGAGCAACCACGAAGCGTCCTAGTAGAATGAGGAGCTGATCTTTTCCAAGCACCAACTGCTTCACGCCTACATGAGATACCGACAAACCGATGAAAATCATGGATAAGGGGGTTGTTAAATTGCCCAGATACTGCAAATCACTGGCTAGAAATGCAGGGAGCTTGATCTGCAGCATCACCATGACTAGTCCCAAGATGAAGCTCATCAGAGGAGGTGAAAAGACTTTTTTCACACTCGTTTTGAGATCAAACTGAGCTTCTCCCTCACCGTCTCGCTGGATCAAGTAGGTCCCCAAGGTCCAGAAAAAGGTCGTATTACACATGTAATAGATCAAAACATAAGGAATACTGGCATCCCCGAAAAGGGCTTGGTTAATGGGGAGTCCCACGAAAATGGTATTGGAGTTAAAGAACATGGAAACAAAGAGGCCACGGCGGTCCTGTCTCACTGCAAAGATCCTGGCTACTGCTGTCGCTATTCCAAGCAAAACGACCATAGACAGGGCAGGAAAACGCAATGCTGGCAACATTTTTAGGAGGTCAGCCGCTGTAAAACGCTGTGTGATGGTGTAGAGCATATAGCAGGGAAGAGCAATTTGAGTGACTAGCTTTGCGATCAAGCCACGTGACTTATCATCAAACCAGCCTTTCTCACCTATGACAAAGCCCACTAATATCATCCCCAGAATGACCAGGATCCCCGATATGCTCTTAAGAAAGATATCCATGTTCTCTCCTTTTCTTTTTATAAATTTGAACTAGAAAACCCATTATTTTCAAGTCCCAAAAACTAGTCTAGTATATCACAAAAAGAGGTGGGCAACATACCCAACCTCTAGTGGTTTGTAGATCATTAATTCTAGTCCTGCTTGGTACCCTTCAACAACTAAATAGTTTTGGTTCTTAGAGAAAACCTTAGAAGGCAAATTAAATAAGTTACTTTTAAATATAAACAAACTATTCTTTTACTTAAAACAGCTAGATTATTTTTATAAAATGACTTTTTTAGTCATTTAAGAAGTTGAGAAACTTTTCACTGTGAAAAAAGTGCCTGAAACACATTTGTTTCAGGCACTCGGAATTATTGAGACCTTAGGCTCAATAATTAGTCATGGAACTTCGTAGAAGTTCGCTGACGTCCGTAGTCAGCTAAGAAAAGATTCTAAAATTATTTTGCCTTCAATCTGAAGTAACTTAAATAACGTGACTTATATTTCTAGTTTAAGTGACATTATTTCTCAATCATCCCTTCCTGAGTCAAAAAGTCACGCGCCACTTGATTAGCTGACTTGCCTTCTACTCCGACTTGGTAGTTCATCTGGCTCATTTGCTCTGCTGTGATTTTACCAGCTAACTGATTGAGAATCCCTTCCAATTCTGGATGTTTCTTAAGAAGAGCTTCCTTCATGAGGGGAGCCCCTTGATATGGCGGGAAGAGTTGCTTGTCATCTTGGAGGACCACCAGGTCATAGCGAGCAAGCTCGGCATCCGTTGAGTAGGCATCTGTGATCTGGATATCACCAGACTGGATAGCCTGGTAGCGAAGGGCTGGCTCCATGGTGGAGACTTGTAGATGGAGTCCGTAAACCTTCTGCAAGCCCTTGTTCCCATCCTCTCGGTCATTAAACTCCAAGGTAAATCCTGCCTTGAGATGGCCTTCCACCTTTTTCAAATCTGAAATGGTCTTGAGGCCATACTCTTGGGCAATTTTCTTGGGCACTGCCACAGCATAGGTATTCTGATAAGCCATGGGTTTGAGCAAGGCCAGGTTGTCTTGTTTCTTGATCCCATCTCGGGCTGCTTGATAGACTGCTTCTGGATCATGGTTGACTTGCGGCGTCGGCTTGAGGAGACTTTCGGTCACGGTCCCTGTAAACTCTGGATAGATTGCAATATCCCCTTTTTTCAGAGCTTCATATAGGAAAGTGGTTTTGCCAAAATTTGGTTTAACAGTCACTGTCATGTCTGTCTTTTCTTCGATCAAAATCTTGTACATATTGGCTAGAATTTCCGGTTCAGGACCCAACTTCCCAGCAATGACCAGGTTTTCTTTTTCCGATTTGGCAAGAAGACTCGGCGTATAGGAAACTCCCAATCCGAGTACCATGATAGAAAAGGCTGCAAAGATGGTCCGCAATTTGGCCTTTTCCATCCATTTGAGAAGAAGGTTAAAGGCGATGGCTAAGAAGGCAGAAGACAGGGCACCGATCAAAATCAGACTGGCATTATTGCGGTCAATCCCTAGAAGGATAAAGGAACCGAGTCCCCCTGCTCCAATCAAGGCGGCTAGAGTAGCCGTCCCGATAATCATCACAGCTGCTGTCCGAATCCCAGACATGATGACGGGCATGGACAAGGGAATCTCAAACTTCTTGAGTCGCTCCCACTTGGTCATCCCAAAGGCCACCCCTGCTTCTTCAAGGCTTGGATCAATTCCCTGTAAACCGGTGATGGTATTTTGAAGGATGGGGAAAATGGCATAGATGACGAGAGATGTCAAGGCCGGAAGTGTTCCAATTCCCATGATGGGAATGAAGAGCCCCAAAAGGGCCATGGAAGGAATGGTCTGGAAGATCCCTGCTACCTGTAAAACCCAGTTGCTGGCTCTCTTGCGTGTACTTAAATAAATAGCTAATGGAACAGCTAGAAAAATAGCAAGGAGCAGGGTCAGTAATGACAGTTGCAAATGTTGCCCTAGTGCAGTGAGCCAGTCTCCAAAGCGTTCTTGAAAGGTTGCAACTAGTTTAGACATGGTGAGCACCTCCAAATAAATCCGCAACAAAGTCGTTGGCTGGTTGGGCTAGAATGGTATCAGGATCCGCCACCTGCACAATCTCTCCTTCTTGTAGCACCGCAATCCGATCGCCTAATTTCAAGGCTTCGTCTGTATCATGTGTTACGAAGATAGTTGTCATACCAAATCCTTTGTGCAATTCTTTGGTAAGAGCCTGCAACTGCTTACGGGAAATAGCATCGAGAGCAGAGAAAGGCTCATCCATCAGTAAGATTTTAGGCTCTGCAATGATGGCCCGCACAATGCCTATCCGTTGTTGCTCGCCACCAGATAATTCGCTTGGTAACCGATAGGCATAGTCTGCAGCAGGCAGGCCCACCTTGTCCAAGAGTTCTTCGGCTTTAGAGGCGATTTGTTCTTTTGTCCAGCCCTTCATCTCAGGAATCAGAGCTATATTTTCCGCAACTGTTAAGTTAGGAAATAGGGCAATGGCCTGAAGGACATAGCCAGTAGAAAGACGTAACTCTCGTTCATCATAGTCTTTAATCCGCTTGCCATCCATATAAATATCACCATCTGTAGGCTCCAAAAGGCGATTAATCATCTTGAGCATGGTGGTCTTTCCAGATCCTGAAGGTCCCACAAGAACCATAAATTCTCCATCTTCAATGCGGAGATTCACATCTTTTAAAATGTCCTTTTCCGTGTAGCGTAGGACTACATTTTTGTATTCAATCATGTTCTTCCTCACCATCTCCTTAAAAGCTAAGATCATTATCTCACTTTTTATAAGAGTGTAATCATTATCACAACATTGTAATACTAGATATTACATCTGTCAACGATTTTGATTTGAAATTATATATAAGAAAAAGAGTTTGGGATAGCCCAAACTCACTTACGTTTTATTGTTTACTCCTCTTCCACTAAGCGTTTGAACTCTGCCTGGAGTTCAGCATTTTCTGTTGGTTTTAAGTACATGTCTCCACCATTAGTCGTCGGTGAATGAAAGACAATCGCTTCTCCCGTATTAGTTATCGCAAAAAAGTAACTATGAACATCCGGGTATTTATCCCAATTGCTATAACGCTCTACAATTCGATACTGGGCATTTCCGAGACCTGTATCCGAGTACTCAGCATTCATTTTTTCACTTGGTCTATCATCCCTAAGTGTATAGAGGTGGTCAGGACCAACATCTCCTCCTGCGATTCCCTTTTGGTAATTGGGTTGTCCTAGTTTTTCTCCCCAGTCTTTTATAAAAGCTTCCAGTTTCGCTGATTTGTTAGCGTTCCAAGGAGCTTTTAGCTGTGTTTCTGATTTAATTGTGCGACCAGAAACTTCAAATTCCTGCCAATCAAGACCTCTTAAGTCAATTTGATCCGATGCATTTTTTCCAAAATCAGCAGCAATATCATTTGCTTGTATTTGAATCTCTTTTTCTTGGAGTATAGTCGCTTGCTCTTGCTTAGCATTAAGCTGATAAAGAGTTCCATAACCTTGACCCGTACCTGAGGACCAGCTAAGCTCCAGAACCTCTCCACCTTTATAGACAAGGGCTGCATTTCTTGCTCCACCATGACCAGCAGTAAATCCTTCGGCTAAAAGGACTGGTTTCCCGTCTTTCAAATAATATAGGCCGGTTAAGAAATATTTGCCACTCAAATTTAGGTCCGCAATCAGAAGTTCCTCTATCCCATCGTTATTTAAATCTGAAAAGGCATAACGCATTTCATCTGCTTGGTTAACCGCATTCTCGATTGCCCAACTATTGATTGGACGCTCTGTGGCATGTAATTCTTGAGGAAGACTTGCGATGCTTGCTGTATCCTTTGGCGAGGTCAAAATCCTTTGGTAATCCTCAAATATAGGCTGGTACAACTTCTTATAATCCTTTTTCACCTCTTTTTTAGTAACTTTTTTACTGGAAGATGATATCGTCGTTGTTTCCGAGCTGTTATTCAACTGACTAGAATGTCGGGGAGTCCGTTTGCTACAACCAACCGTAACAAGTCCTGCTAGTAGAAGAATGAAGGCTCCTAATTTCTCTTTTCGTTTCATAAGCTTCTCCTTTTGTGTCATCCTTGCCATTTGTACTTTTCTCTTTATATTATACCAAAAAAGAAGGCTACACCTGATGATTTGTGTAAAACCTTCTTATGCTATTTGATTTAATTGGGATTTTTTTGCTCTCGACGACCCGGATTGTCCTGGCTTTCAATATGCTGCTTAATCAAGGCAACTACTTCATCATTGGTTGGCAAGTCCGAGTGCTGGGCATCTTCTCCTGTCACCGTGATCTCTGTATAACTTGCTGCTTGATTTTGATAAATGTACTTGCCAGCTGACACACTAGCATCCGGAACCAACTCATCCGAGTCATAGGTGATAGTGCCTGCTACTGAATACATATGAAGGGTTGTTGGGATAGCTTCTCTAGCCTTGATAAAGTCCGCCAACATCTCTGATTTATTTTTGATATTGATCTCGGTAAAGTTATAAGGGGTCCCAATAGTCATGAGCGTTTTAAGATCCACATCATAATCCCCTAAATAATTTTCAATAAAGGATGTGTAGATCAAGCCTCCATTGGAGTGACCTAATCCTTTAAAGTTATTGAAGTTGTATTTCGATTGTAGAGCTTCAAAAGCTTGGTTAACCATCTTGGCTTGTTTTTTAATATTGCTGTAGCCATCCTTGTTGTTTTCAAAACCAATGACAATAATTGGTTCATTGTCCTTGGCATCGATGCTCCCACTGTAAGTAATGCTACCATCATTCCAGACCTTGACCTTAAGAAGGCTGTGTTTGGTTCCTTGCCGGTCTTGATTGAGCTTAGTCACCAAGCCATCAAAGCGATTTTCCGTCGCGGAACTTCCCGGAATCATGATAATAGGCGATAGTTTTGAATTATAGAATTTTTCGATTTTCTGGACATTTTTTCGAGTCCAGCTATAAGAAGGGACGGCTAACCCAAGCAAGAAAAGACAGACCAAGGTGAAGACAAGCGCTGTTTTTTTAGAGACTTTCATGGCTTCCTCCTTCTTCTAGCAAATCTTTTCGAACTTGGTTGCCCATGCGGACAAAGGGAATATAGAGGGCCACATCTAGGGCAAAGCAAAAGAGACTCGCAGCTAAAGCCCTCATGCTTCCTCCTGACCCAATAAAGGCATAGAGAAGACTAGGTGTCCCATCAGGCACTGGGTAGACAGCTGCCGGCATGAGTTTGAAGCACAAAGCTAGAGCTGCAATTGACATATTTACCAAGGGGATCAATAAGAAGGGAATCACATATAGCAGGTTGAGAAGGACCGGGATTCCTACCATGAAAGAAGCCCCATTGTTAAAGAGACTTGGAAACATACTAAGGAAACTAACCTTCTTGTCCTTTTGACTTTGTGAAACCAGCAAAATTGCAACCAAAAGTGCTAGAACTGCACCAACTCCTGCCACCATTCCATAACTTCGGTACAAATTGGTCAAGGTATAGAGATAAGGAATGCCTGTCGTCGTATGATTGGTTACAGCATAAGTCAGATTTTCCAAGGCAAAACTGTCATCCGCAATCGAGTTTAAGACAAAAACCTGACTGTTCCCTACCCAACCCGATAAGCCATTCAAGAGTCCCATGACAAAGGTGGATAAGAGGTGATGACTGGTCACAGTTAGCGAACTGAAATACTGAACAATGATCTGAAAGACACGGTACTGAGTCCCCAGAACCAAGAGACCATTCAGACTGATACCTAAGAGCAGGGACAAGAAAATCGGACGTACAGTCTTTGGTTGATAAATGAAGTCTTTATTCACGATTTGGTCGTCACTGGCTTTGGATAGGCGAAAAATCTGGCCAATTAGATAACCTAAAAAAATCGCTAACACAATATTGGTCATCGCAGGTAGATTGATGTGAGACAATTGTCCATCACGAAGTGATCCCAGCAATAATCCCTGGGAACTAACAATAAAACTGACTAAAATAGCTGTCACACCAGCCGTACCTGTGCTTCTTCCATAATGTCCAGCAGTGTATTTCCCTGAAAAGTAGGTTGCTAAAGGGCCAGCCAAACCTCCTGTAAAATTCGATAGATTGGACAAGACCTGACCCGTTAGCTGAAACCCCGGGAACCAATCTGAGACAGAAAAAAGCATATTTATATATCCTCTATCTGAAAAGAAGGACTGGGAAATCACTCGAACAATTGCTGAAAAAAGTAAAAATGGAAAGAGAGAGACCAAGGTCTTCTGGGTGATTTGTACGAATCCACGCTCTCGAAACCAGAGAAATTTTTGCACCAAATATTTTGTCATTGTTGCTCCTACTATCCTTGTTGACCCATTAGGTGACATTACTCGTGCACACCCTTCTATTTACTTCATTATAGCATATTACCCTACACAAAAACTCAAGCCAATTGACTTGAGTTTTCTTCTTATCGATCATTGTAGCCATCTGGGTGGCTGGAATGCCATGCCCAGGCTGTTTGGATGATGGTTTCGATATTATCAAATTTTGGTTGCCATCCGAGGATAGCACGCGCTTTCTCAGAGGATGCGATCAAGGTATCTGGATCTCCTGGTCTGCGATCTGCAATCTCAAGTGGGATCGGATGTCCCGTCACCTTGCGGGCTGCTTCGACAATCTGAAGATTGGAGAATCCGGTCGATGAGCCCAGATTAAAGGCAGTCGATTCATTCCCTTTTCTGAGATACTCCACCGCAAGCAGATGGGCATCTGCCAAGTCAAATGGATGGACATAGTCCCGAACATTGGTCCCATCTGGTGTCTTGTAGTCATCTCCAAAAATAGCGATCTTCTCGCGTTTGCCTTGGGCTACTTGTAATACGATTGGCAAGAGGTGGGTCTCTGGTCCATGGTCTTCGCCAATCGAGCCGTCAGGTTTAGCACCCGCTACATTAAAGTAACGAAGGGGCACATACTTGATGCCGTAGGCTTGATCAGCCCAACGCATGATGGTTTCCATCATGAGCTTGCTTTCGCCATAAGGATTAATCGGTTTTTGTGGAGTGGTTTCAAGAATCGGAATCTCTTCTGGAATACCGTAAGTGGCAGCGGTTGAAGAAAAGACGATGTAGTGTACCCCACATTCATGCATGACTTCCAAGAGTTTGACCATGCCAGCTGTATTGTTATCAAAATATTTCAATGGATCTGCCATAGATTCCGCGACCAGTGAGTAGGCCGCAAAGTGGATGACCGCATCAATATCTGCATGGTCCTTAAAAACCCTGCGCATGAAGTCTTGATCTGCTAGGTCTCCTTGGTAAAAGACGGCATCTGGATGCACCGCTGCACGGTGTCCTGTGACCAGGCTATCTACCACCACGACTTTTTCCTGTCCTTCATTGACCAAACGGTCTACCATGTGGGAACCGATATAGCCAGCTCCTCCGAGTACGAGTATTGCCATTTGTTTTCCTTTCGCTTCTTTGTCTTCTCTCTTATTGTACCAAATTTCTGCCTCTTCTCCACACTTAAAGTGTCGCGACAAAGCGTCCAAAGGCTGCTTGGCCTTCTACTGTTCGCTTGTAGACACCGGCATCTTCGAGCACGCGCGCAAAGATTTGACCAACTGATTCACGAACAATAGCTTCTGCCTCTGCTTCGTCTGTGATGGATGGGTGAGTAGCTTTCAAGTCATCTGCCCATTCTTGGTGGTAGGTCGCTACAGTGTTTTCACGTCCAAGTAGATAGTCTTGAACCTGCTTGAGCTCTTCTTTGAGACGAGGCGGCAAAATGGCTAGGCCCATGACCTCGATCAGGCCGATATTTTCTTTTTTAATGTGTTGCACATCCGCATGCGGGTGATAGATGCCATCTGGATGCTCTGGTGAGGTTTGGTTGTCACGGAGAACCAAGTCCAGTTCATAATGCCCATCACGAATCCGTGCAATGGGGGTAATGGTATGGTGGGGCTGACCGTCGGATGCCGCTAAGACTTGAACAGCTGGATCCGAGTAGCCTCGCCAGGCTGTGAGGATATGGTCTGCCAGGGCAATCAATTGCGCCTTGTCATCTGAATTCAAACGAAGAACTGACATGGGCCAGTTAACAATCCCTACCGATACAGCCTCAAATCCCTCAACGCTAAAGCTTTCCTCCACAGGAGCTAGCTCCATAGGGAAGGTGTGACGTCCGCCTTGATAATGGTCATGAGTCAGGATGGATCCCCCTACAATGGGTAGATCTGCATTGGAGCCTGCAAAATAGCCTGGAAAAGTCTCTACAATGGTCAAGAGTCGCTCAAAGGTTTTGCGACTAATGGCCATAGGAACATGCTGGCTATCGAGAAAAATGCAGTGTTCATTGAAGTAGGCATAAGGGGAATATTGAAAGCCCCAATCATGACCGTCCATGTCAAAGCGGATGATCCGATGATTGGCACGGGCAGGATGGTCTAGGCGACCTTGATATCCTTCATTTTCAAAGCACAGTTGGCAGGCTGGATAATGACTAGCTTTAGCCAGCTTCGCTGCTGCTATGTCTTTAGGATCTTTTTCAGGTTTTGACAGATTGATGGTGATTTCAAGGGAGCCATAGGGAGTTTCTGCCTCAAAAGCGATATTTTGCGCAATCGCCTTGACCTTGATGTAATCATTGCGCTTAGAGAGAGCATAGAAATCCGCAATCGCGTCTTCCTTGGACTGACGGTAGGTCTCCCGGAAAAGATGATTGACCTGACTAGGACTAGGGGTGATCCAATCCATCAACTCCGCTCCCAGGCTGTCCTTGGCGGCCATACTGTCTTGGATCTTATTATTCGCAACCGCAATCTCCATCAGTTGATCTTTGAGTACGATCAAGTCAGCCTGATGGGCTGGGGCGTCTAGCCCTTCTTCTCCAATGCGACTCATAACCCGGTTTTTTAGATAAATCCGATCCATCTCTTCATAGTCACTTGTCGCAATGACGGCTGTGACAAATGCATCTAATACCAGTTCTGTCATCCTATCTCCTTTTTAATCAAACACCCGTGTCCCCGCAGCAACCTCTGCAATGTAGAAACTTGGCGCATAGCCAACGATTTCCTCATAGCGTTTGCCGACTGCTTCTTCAAAAGCCTCAACCTTATCTTTGTTAACAAGGGCGATAGCGCAACCACCAAAGCCTGCTCCCGTCATACGAGCACCAAGCACTCCTTCTTGTTCCCAGGCTGTATGCACTAAGGTATCCAATTCTAGACCAGTCACTTGGTAGTCATGCTCCAAGGATACGTGGGAAGCATTCATGAGACGGCCAAAGCCTTCCAAATCACCTGCTTCAAGCGCCTTGCGTGCTTGGAGGGTCCGTTGGTTCTCAAGTACAGCATGACGAGCCCGTTTGATGCGATTTTCATCCTTAATCAAGTAGCTGTAAGCATCAAAAGCCCAGAGATCCAATTCCCCTAAGGTTTGGATGTCTAGTTTTTCTTGGAGTTCAGAGACGGCTGTTTCACATTCTGCACGGCGTTCATTGTATTTGGAATCCGCTAATTCCCGGCGTTTGTTAGTATTCATGATGACCACGACATTGTCTTTAAGGTCGAGCGGTACCAAATCATATTCTAGGGTGTTGGTATCGAGATAAATAGCCCGTTGATCAGCCCCCATACCGATGGCAAATTGGTCCATGATACCAGAATTAACCCCAATGAAGTGATTTTCGGTTTGTTTCCCGATCTTAACTAGATCTAAGCGGTCTAACTGAAGATCAAATAGTTTCTCAGCGATGACGCCAATCAAGAGCTCTAAGGAAGCTGAAGAAGAAAGACCAGATCCATTTGGAATATTGCCGTAGACATAGACATCCATACCGCTATCAATGACATGACCAGCTTCTTGCAAGAAATGGAGCATGCCTTTTGGATAGTTGGTCCAGTTGTGCTCTTTTTCAAAGTGGAGGTTTTCAAGTGGGACTTCAATGATCCCCTTGTCTTCAAAGTTTCCTGAGAAGAAACGCAAGACCTTATCCTCACGCTTTCTTGCTGCCCCGTAGGTACCAAGCGTAATGGCTGCCGGGAAGACATGCCCTCCGTTGTAGTCTGTGTGTTCCCCGATCAAATTAATCCGTCCTGGTGAAAAGAAGGTATGATCAGCCTTCTCGCCAAAGACAGCCTGAAACTTTTCTTGTAGATCTTGAGACGTGATTGATGTAGTCATGAGAAACTCCTTTTAGTTTTGTAAACGCTTTTATACTTTTATTATAATCGATCAAAAGTAAAACTTCAAGTATTTTTAGTAAAATTTTATTTATTTTTTATATTGTCTTCAAAAAGCATACAATAGAGCTTTCCTACCCCATCCCAACCTCTAACACTTTTCTATTTTGAGTTAATTTTAGTAAAGTTTTACCAAAAAATCTCAATTGGGAGTGACCCCATTGAGATTCTTCATTCCTTAGTTTTTCTTTCTTGGATAGACAAAAGATCCAAGGAAGGTTAAGAGGCTGACACCCATAAGGGCTAGGAGGTTCTCGGTTTGACCGGTCTTTGGCAATACCGATGAAGCAGGACTAGCGGATACACTTGCAGGAATCTGAGCAGTGTCATATGACACAGAGACCGGAGTAACTTGTGGTCCATCAAGAGAGCTTGCCTTTTCTTGCTTGCTAAGAAGGGCCTGTATCTCTGTGTTTCCAACCACTACTGGTTTTGTCTGATGGGTTGGATCTAGAACTGGTGAAGTTGGGTCTTGGGCTTCTGGTGTTGGTAATGGTGTTGGTAATGGAGCAGGTGCTGGATAGAAGAGACCATGACCTATACGGTAAGCATACTCTGTTTCCGACATTTTTCCATCTACAATTTTTGGAATATCCACCGGCAAGGTACCTAGATGTTCCTTACCATTGAAGATGACTTCCACTCCTGCAGGAATATTAGGACCGAAAGCATTGTCTGGTTTGAGGGATTCTGTCGGATCCATTCCCTTATTTCCATAGACTGCTAGAATAGCTTTGGCTGCTGGATAGTTGGCTACATCATAAGGTTTCGAGATGGAAAGGACAGCTGCCTTCTTATGGTTGGTGTTAGCATAATGGACGATTTCAGTTGGGATCTTGGTTCGCCAGAAATCTTTATCCAGTTGCCCTTCATAACCGATCTCTGAAATCACTACGATATGAGTGGCTTTTTCGAGGTCTTCTTTTAGACTATCAAGGGTGGATTCTTTGGTGAAGTTCTTCGCCACAAAGGAGGTATCTTTTGGAAGCACCCCATCCTCGATTAAGCGACGCATGCCCAAATTTAGTCCAGGGACTTCATTTTCAAACGCTCCTAGGAGGAGGACATGATCTCCTTTTTGAACCTTAAATGGTAAGGTATGGTCTTCATTTTTTACAACCGTCACCGCTGCTGCCGCAATCTTGCGTTCCAAATCACGATTAAGGGTAGAGCCGACTGCTTCTTCTGCTTTTTCAGGCGTCCGAGCACTCGGATCAAAATTCAGGACCCCACGTTTTTCTTTGAGGGTGAGAATCCGACGAACTGACTCATTTAAACGTTCTTCTGAGATGTCACCCGTTTGCACCGCACGCACCACTTCATCGACAATGGTATCAATCTTGCTTAAATCGGTTTTACTGCGAAGGGTCGTTGGCATCAAGACCAAATCAACTCCTGCCTTGATGGCCATTTTTACAGCTTCGACTTCACCGAAGTTCTTAGCGATAGCATCCATTCCCATGGCATCGGAGACAATCACGCCCTTATAACCGTATTTCTTCCGTACCAAACCCGTTAAAATATCATCAGAGAGTGTCGCTGGAACATAAATTTTCTCACCAGTTTCTTTTGACACAACCTGATCTTTTTCAATTTGTGGGTATTGGATATGGGCCGTCATCAAGAGGTCTACGCCAGCATCCATGGCTTTTTTGAATGGAAGGAGTTCCAATTTTTCAAGTTCGGTAAGAGATTTATCCACCAATGGGAGACCTGTATGGGAATCGACCGCTGTATCTCCATGACCTGGGAAATGCTTAGCAGCTACAGCGACATTGTAGTCTTGAATCCCTTTCATCATTGGAATTCCTAAGTAAGCAACCCGGTTTGGATCAGAGGAGAAGGAACGAAGCCCAATGACAGGGTTTTGAGGATTGTTATTGGTATCCAATACAGGTGCGAAGTCCACATTCAAACCAAGAGCAGAAAGCTCTCGACCAATAATTTGTCCAGCTTCTGTCGCTAACTTGGGATCATTGGTCGCTCCAATGGCCATATTTCCGGGGAGAGCTGTACCGCTACCCAATCGATAGACGATGCCCCCTTCTTGGTCAATCGCTAACAATAGCGGAATCTTCCCGTTATTGGCCTTGTTTTCAATAGCCGCCTTTTGCATATCTTGGGTCAGAGCTAGGGTTTGCTTGGTTTCTTTAACGTTTTCAGCAAAAAGAATGACGCCTCCAAAATCATACTTATCAATAGCTTCTGCCACTTCAGCATTGACCTTGGTGAGATCTTGTGGTGACTCCTGACCTGCCTCCTGCCACTTACGGAAGTCCGGCATAATCATTTGAGTAACCTTTTGCTTGAGAGGCATGTCTTCAAGTAGTTTTTCCACTTGAGGAGATGCCGTCTCCGTTGTTGTTTCCGTTGGGGAGGTTGTAGGGGTTACTGCACGGTCTGTTGAAGTCGGCGTTTCAGCCACTTCTCCCTGATTTTCTGTGGTGGTCTCTGGCGTTGGAGAAGCCACCACCTCTTCGACTGTTGTCGCCGGTTCATTGGCTTGATCCGACGCTTGAGCTGTGTCTGCTTTTGCTGTTTGTACGGATAATAGAGCAAAAGCCGTTAATAGGGCCGCAGATGGATACATGATTTTTTTCATAAAGCGACCTCCTTTCTTTCAATAGATATTGTACCATTGTTTTATAGTTTTGTAAACGGTTTCAATTTTAAATCATTAAAAGCGAGTATCTAAAATTAGATACTCGCTTCTCTTATTATGTTACTTCTTCAAACACCCAAATGTGAGAGTCAAAATCACAACTCAATTTTTCTTGATTTAAAGGCTGTCCACAGGAAGCGTCTGAAAGACTAAAACCTGCTAACATCAGTTCTGCACCGCTAAACTGTTTCCCGTCCACTTCATAGAGAGCATCTGCATTCAGTCCTTGCAGATACACACGATCATAAGCACGGTTCACTTCGTTCAATAGCTTATACTGAGCCAGAATCATTCGGGAACGATTTTGACTAACAACCGACCATACGACTTGATTTGAGTCAAAAGGAGAGCGCAAACGGTAAAAATTTCCTTGATGAATCAGGGATCGCTCTTTTTTGTAAAAAGCAATTTGCTCTTTTACTATTTCCTTCTCAGCCTGCGTCAGGTCTGCTAGATCCAACTCGTAACCAAAGACCCCAAAATAAGCGACATTTCCCCTTGTCGCAAGCGGTGTGATCCGATTGGTTTGATGGTTAGGGACAATGGACACATGTGCTCCCATCGTCGAGAGTGGATAGACTAAACTGGTTCCGTATTGGATCTTAAGCCGTTCAACTGCATCTGTATCGTCACTGGTCCAAGTTTGGGGTGCATAATAAAGCAAACCTGGATCAAATCTACCGCCTCCCGAAGCGCAAGATTCAAAGAGAACAGAAGGGAAGGCTGTCGTTAAACGATCATATAAGTGGTATAATCCTAGAACATACCGATGAAACACTTCTCCTTGCTGATCTGGAGCCAAGGATTTAGAAAAGACATCTGTAAGCGGACGGTTCATATCCCACTTAATATAGTCTAATTTCGTCTCTTCAATCACACGCGCCATTTGCTCATAAATGGCATCTACTACTTCTTCACGGCTAAAGTCTAAGACAAATTGATTTCGTCCATGACGTGATGAATGACCTGCTACTTCTAGGATCCAGTCTGGATGAGAACGGTAAAGATCACTATCTTTGTTGACCATTTCCGGTTCAAACCAAAGACCAAATTTCAAGCCCATATCATGAATTTTCTCTGATAAAGCCCCGATGGTATCTGGAAATCGCTCGCGATTGGCAACCCAATCTCCAAGACCAACTCGATCATTGGTTCGTTTTCCAAACCAGCCATCATCCAACACAAATAATTCGACACCAACTTCTTTGGCATTTTGCGCAATCCTGAGCAGTTTTTCCTGATCAAAATCAAAGTAAGTTGCTTCCCAATTATTTAGTAGAATCGGCCGCTCCTTATCTCGCCATTCTCCCCTAGCTAGACGGGTACGATAAAGACGATGGAAAGTTTGACTCATATCGTTTAAACCGTTTCTACTGTATACCAGAACTGCTTCTGGACTTGTAAAGCTAGCACCAGGGGCTAATTTCCAACAAAATTGGAAGGGATTGATTCCCACTTGAAGTCGGGTAACATCGAAAGTATCCACTTCTGCTTGGAGGAGGAAATTTCCTGAGTAAATCAGGCTGAGTCCAATAACCTCCCCTTGATTTTCAGTAGTTTCTGGCCGTTTTAAGGCAATGAAAGGATTGTGCAGATGACTAGAGATTCCACGTGTTGATTCAATCGATTGGATTCCTTGACGTAACAATGTGGAATGAATATGCCTTTCACGAGCCCACGCTCCAGAAAGCTGTATCATCTCATAGTTTCGATCAGGTAGGTCTAAAGAAAGACTGGTGACTCCTTCGATGGATAGAGGCCTTGAACCTTGATTGTTGATCAGGTGACTTCTCGTTATCACAGGGAAGTCTCGGAAAATACTATACTGAATACTCACCTCCACACCCGACACCGAATCGGTCAGATTGACTTGCAAGGTCTGGCATTCATCCTCATTTTCAACATAAGTTGCTGGTAAACCTTCTAATCTTGGTTTTCCATTTGAAATTTCATGATCCTTATAGATAAAATCTGTCAGCCGAGAACCATTTTCCAAAGACAGTTCCAAGGCAGGATGGCGAAAATCTGTCGCCCCATACTCTGGGAATTCTTGCTGCAGGTGTTCGAGTGAATACAGAAGATCCCCTTCTTGCCGGTAAGTGGTCATAGGGCGGTGCTTCATTTCCGCCAAATGACGATAATCCCCTTCTGGCAAGGTCGGTCCATAATAAAGATGGAGCAACTTCCCATCATGGGAAATCATAAAGATATAAGAAATAAAATCATTTCGCAGATGAAACTGCTTGTATGTTTCCTGGTAGTGAATGAGGTCCCTCATATTTATCCTTTCTTGTATCAAAGTTCCTAGTATCATACGAAACTTTTAAGGTAGATAGAGACAAAATTTGCGAAGATCATAGCAGAACTTGAATGATCAGACCCTGACAAGATCAAAGTAACAAAAGGATCACTTGCAGGGTAGAGATGCTACTAGAAAGGGGTGCAAAATCCTTTGTTTTAAAAATATTGGATAAAAACTGTAAAATCATAAAATCTCCAGCAATCTGTCCAATCAAAAAGGGAATATCCGAAACTTGTCTCGCCTGACTTCAATTGTTTTTAAAACACAATGTCTTGACCGTTTTCTGTCACTTGGTAAGTCCCGTCAGCAAGATTGATTCGAGCTACTGCTGTGGCGGTCTGGTCCTTGTTTTGGCGCGTGATGACAATGGTATGTTCATCTGGTGTTTCCACCTCAATGCTACCTTCTAAGTCAAAAGCTTGCGAGTTATTCCGGAAACTAAAGAGTTTGAGAAGGGATTGCACAACTGGACGCTCTACTTCTTGAGCAATTTCTTCATTGCTGTAGTAATGACGGTTGATATTGCGGCCTTCCTTGGTGTTTTCTAAGAGTTCCAAATCATTCTTCCCAGCTAGGAATCCAACATAATACACTTGTGGAATACCCGGCGCAAAGGCTTGAATCAAGCGGGCTAAGAAATACTTGCCATCATCATCTCCAAGCGCTGAAAAGTAGGTCGAATTGATTTGGTAGATGTCCAAGTTGTTGTATTCTGCTGTTGAATATTTGCGTTTCACATTCGCTCCTACCTTGTAGAGCTCGTTTGATGCATAGTCAATTTCTTCATCTGTCAAGATATCCTTGACATCAACCACCCCAATCCCGTCATGGGTGTCGAGTGTCGTGAATTGCTTCATCGGACTCATCTTCAACCACTTAGCAAGGCGCTCCACTTTTGAGCTATAGAGGGTATAGAGGGTCACCATTGGAAGGGCAAAGTCGTAGACATAATAGTCGTGATCGGCAATCTTAAATTGGATGGAATAGTGTTCATGAATCTCTGGCAAGAGCTCAGCACCGTAGCCGGCTGCCATATCGCGCACCTTATCCAACAAATCCCAAATGTCTGGCTCCACGAAGAAATCATTGGTGTCCAACTTCTTGACTGCATAGGCAAAAGCATCTAAACGAATGAGGTCACAACCATTGCTCGCTAAATTTTCGATGGTCTTGCGGATAAAGTCCATGGTCACTTCCTTGGTCACGTCCAAGTCGATCTGCTCTTCCCCGAAGGTATTCCAGAGATGCTCAGTTGTCCCATCCCCAAAGGTAATTTCTTGCTTGGGAGCTCGATCCTTGCGCTTATAAATCAAGTCCACATCCGCTTGAGTAGGACGATTCTCTGGCCAGAACTTGTCCCAGTTGAGGAAAAGATCCTTGTAAGCACTTTGGTCGTGCTTCTCTTGATAATCTTTGTAGTATTTAGACTGACGGGAAATGTGATTGATCATAAAGTCAAACATGAGATAGTACTTTTCGCCCAGGCGTTTGACATCTTCCCAATCTCCAAAAGCTGGATCCACTTGGTCATAGTCCACAGGCGCAAAACCACGGTCACCGGTTGATGGGAAAAATGGCAAGAGGTGAACACCACCTACTGCATCTCCAAAGTGTTTCTCCAGATTTTCATAGAGGTCCTTGAGGTTATTTCCCAAGCTGTCTGAGTAAGTAATTAACATGGTTTTGTTTTGAATTGGCATAATGGTCTCCTTTTCTTTATTTGAAAGCCAAGTCTGAAGAGACCTAGCTTTCTTGAGTTTTTCTATTTTAGAATTGCTTTCTAGGATACGATTTAAATCAGCAAGCTGAATCGTCCCTTTGTATCTTATTATTTCACTGCGCCATTGCTCATTCCTGCGATGATATGGCGTTGGAAGAAGAGATAGACAATGGTGATACTGATAATGCCGACCACGTAAGAGGCAAAGCTTGGTCCGTAGTCGTTGAAATATTGGCCTGCGTAGTTGTATTGGAACAAAGGCAACGTCCACATTTTGGAATCCCGGTTCAAGACAAGGAGTGGCAACATAAAGTCATTCCAGAACCAAAGGGCATTGATGATCATGGTTGTCGCATGCATCGGTTTCATCATTGGGAAGATGATGCGGAAATAGGTTGTAAATTTATTAGCACCATCAATCTCAGCTGCTTCATCCAAACTTTCTGGGATCGAGATTTTGATATAGCCAACATAGAGAAAGAGGGTCTGTGGAATCGCATAAGTCAAGTAGAGCAAGATCAAACCAAAGGTGTTAGCCAAACCGAGTTTACTCATCATGACGGTAATTGGAATCATGATAACCTGGAATGGGACGAAGATACCAAGGATTAAGAGGGTATACATGATGGTAAAAGCTTTTCTCTTACTCATATTGCGGGCGATGGAGTAGGCTGCCATGGGGATAAAGATCATTACTGCAAGTAAAGACAAGACAGTGATGACGACAGAGTTCCAATAATAGCCTCCGATGCCATCCGCTAAGAGGCGACTAAAGTTATCCCATGTGAAGTTAGTTGGAAAGCCAAAGAAATTGTCTACGATATCCTTGGTGGGTTTGAAGGAACTAAAGAGGGTGGCAAGGAGCGGCACTAAAATCAGAACCGATCCTAGAATCAATAGAATGTATTTGCCAATCATGGCTTTTCTTTCATCTTGTTTCATCGTGCTTCTCCTCTTAAATTTCAAATTTCTTAGATACTCTCAATTGGATGATCGAAATCACTACAATTAAGAAGAACAAGATTACGGCAATGGCATTGGCATAACCGAATTGGTTGTTTTTAAAGGCATAGTTATAAACCAAAAGCCCAAGTGAGGTTGTGGCATTGTTTGGACCACCACCGGTCATGGCAAAGACTTGGTCAAAGGCAGTCAGCCCACCTTTTAGAGCTAGGATAAAGACCATAGAGACACTTGGTAGCAAGTAAGGCAATTCAACATTCCAGAAGACTTGCGTGCTAGTCGCGCCATCGATCTTCGCAGCTTCTGTAATCTCAGTTGGGATGGATTGCAGACCAGCTAAGAAGATAATGATGGGCATAGCCACCCCTTGCCAAAGAAGGACAAAGACAGCCGCAAAGATCGCTCCCCACTTAGTCCCTAAAAGACTGGTTTGGAGAAACTCAATATGAAGGGCATTCCCAATCGCTGGAAGACCGTAGTTGAAGACTTGCTTGAAGATCAAAGCCACTGTCAAACCAGACAAAACAGCTGGGAAGAAGAACCAAGCACGGAAGAAGGTTTGGCCTTTGATTTTAGAGTTCAAGACACGCGCGATAAAGATCCCAAGTGCAATCTCACCAACCACCATGGCAATCGTAATGATTGCGGTAAAGCCAATCGCATTCATGAATTTTGGATCCATGAAGAGGAGCTTAAAGTTGTTTAAGCCGACAAATTTGTAGTTATACGTCAATCCTGTCCAGTTGGTAAAACTGTAAAAGGCTCCTTGAAACATCGGCACATAGAAGAAAATTGCTTGTAACAAGAGGGGGATGACCACAAAAGCCCATGCCCAATATTTTTGTAATACTTTTTTCATAGTCTCTCTACTCCTAATCCACATCCGCTTTCATCGGGTTAAAGAAGGCATTCAAATCATTAACCATGCCTTGTTTATCACCGGTCAAGACATAGTTCATGGTCAAGGTATGGAAATCTGCTTCACTGGTCCAGTATTGTTGCAACCAGACTAAGTGACGATCCGTAAAGGCGTATTCGGTCATACCAGCAAGCGGTGAATCTTCTCCTGCTTGTTTGACCCCTTCGATCGCTGTTGGAGATCCGTCCACATCGTAGTATTTTTGCATGACTTCTGGACGGGTCATGTATTCCACAAAGGCATTGGCTTCTTTTGGATGTTTGGTAGTGGCTGAGATAGACCATGCCAAGTCACCAGCACCAACAGTTAAGCTTTGTCCTTTTTCTTTTCCTGGAATCATGAAGGTTCCAACCTTAAAGTTCGGTTTTTGTTCATTAATCGCTGTGATCGCCCAAGACCCATTTGGTGTCATGAGGACATCCCCACGTGCGAATGCTCCGATGACATCGGTATAGCCAGCACCTTCCCAGTTCTTTTGTTTAGAACCATCAATGCGAAGGATATCCATGACCTTGATATCATCTTTCATGATCGGATCAGACAATTTAATGGCATTTGGTTGAGAATAACGAAGGTATTGATTGGCTTCTTTTCCTCCACCTGTTGCTGTCGCAAAGGCTAATTGATTGTAACCATTGAGTGTCCAAGCATCTGCACCTGCAATTCCAAATGGTGTTTGTCCTTTAGCAACGATGTCTTTGACTAACTGTTCAAATTCATCCCAGGTTTCAGGAACCTTCAAGCCCAGTTCTTCGAATTTATCTTTGTTGTAGTAAATTCCATAAGCATTAGCTGTAAAAGGAACGTTGTAAACTTTTCCGTTTACAGCATATTTTTCAGCGTAGCCATTTTTCACGCGTTTCAGATAGTCTTTGTTGCTCAAATCTTCAAAGACACCTGCTTTTGCCCATTCTTGTAGTTCGATGGACTGTGGGTATATATTAACCACATCTGGCACATCTCCTGCGAGGACACGTGTTTTCAATACTTCACCACCGTTCGGTACATTGACAACTTTGACCTTGACCTTTGGGTTTTCCTTTTCAAAATCACGCGCGATTTCTTCCAAAGTTTTAGTCATTTCTTTTTTCTGGTTGAAATACTCGATGGTCACTGTGCCATCCGCCGATTTTCCATCGTTGGAGCAAGCACCGAGCCCAAACAAGGCTAAGCCTGTTGTCGCAAGAAGTCCGATTTTTTTATACCATTTCATTTGGCTGTCTCCTTTTATTTTTTGACAAAAACATATTGTTTAGTGAGGAAATCTCCCTGAGGAAGAACGACGGTTAAGCCGGCATACATGAGCTCAGCTCCTGAATAGACTTGGTTGGTCCCTTCTAAGCTATAGAGCGCATCTTCTTCCAAACCTTTGAGCTTCAGAGTTGGCTCGATCTCCTCAACCGTTGATAAGACCCGTACATAGGTTACAACCGTACGGTCTTGATAAGTGAACTGGACGGCTGCTTGATTGCTACCATGACCTGGATTGATCAAGCGGTAGTGTTTTCCGAACTGAACAAGGGGTCGAATCGTTTTGTAATGAGCAACTTGATCTGCGATCCGATCCAACTCTTCTTGAGAAAGGCTGGTCAGATCCAATTCATAGCCTAGATTTCCCATCATGGCTACATGACCACGCGTTTCTAGTGGTGTGATCCGTCCCATCTGATGATTTGGCACCGCTGATACGTGAGCTCCCATAGAAATAGTTGGATAGAGATAACTAGATCCATACTGGATCGGAAGTCTGGCAATGGCATCCGTATTGTCACTCGCCCAGACCTGTGGGAAGTAACGCATCATCCCCAGGTCATTACGACCACCACCACCTGAGCAAGACTCAAAGAGGATGTGCTCGTATTTCTCCGTCAAGTACGAAACCACTTCATAGAGACCCAAGATATAAGCATGGGATTGCATCTTGGTTTCCAGGTAGGTTTTCCCATTTCCAAGCTTGGTGATATTGCGGTTCATATCCCATTTGATATAGTCGATCTCATGGTTTCCAAGTAAGTCATCCAAGACCTGCTTGATATAAGCCACTACTTCTTTATTGGAGAAATCAAGCACTAGTTGATTCCGTGAATAGGTGTGTTCGTAACCTGGGACTTGAATAGCCCAGTCCGGATGAGCCCGGTAGAGGTCGCTATCAACAGAAATCATTTCTGGCTCCACCCAAAGGCCGAATTGAAGTCCCTTGTCATGGATGCCTTGGATCAATTCTGCTAGACTTCCACCTAATTTTTCTTCATTGACGGACCAATCACCAAGGGCCCGATTGTCATCATAACGATTGCCAAACCAGCCATCATCAAGAACAAAGAGTTCAATCCCCACTTTTTGAGCTTCGTCTGCTAGCTCCAATAATTTGTCTTTTTTGAAATCAAAGTAGGTCGCTTCCCAGTTGTTGATAAGAATTGGACGTTCTTTATGGGCAAACTGGCTAGGAATGATATGGTTTTGGACAAATGCTTGACTCTCTTGACTGAGAGCGGTCAATCCCTTATGGGAGTAGGTGATCATTGCTACTGGCGTATCAAAGCTCTGATTTGGTTCCAATTCCCAAGAGAAGTTTTCAGGATTGATCCCCAGTCCAACCCGAACTTCATTGAGTTGATTTTTCTGAACAAATCCTTCAAAATTTCCACTGTAGAGCAGTTGGAAGGCCAGAGCAGAGCCCGCATCTTCTGTCACTTCATGATCTGCAAGGATGAGGGCCGGAGTCTGGGCGTGTCCAGAAGCACCACGGTTGGAGCTGATGGAGAAGATTCCTTGCTCCACTTGCTGACGGCGAACTGTTTTTTCTCTCGCATAGGCTCCTTGCAGAGTGATGATATCGTAATCACTGGCTGGCAGATCGGCCAACACACTAAGAGCCTTGTGGATTACGACATTTTCATCACTACAGTTTTCAATCTTTGAGAAGCTAGTGATGGTTGCCCGATCCTCATAGGCGGTGTAGTAGAGGGTCAAACGAAGGGCCGCTTGATCATCTTCAAAGACCAGTGCCAAGGTTTCAGCCTGATCTACTGAGTGAGGGTTCGGAAGACAGGTCGCCTCGACACTACCAGAATAGATGTTGGCTCCAACATAAAGAAAATCTGTCACTTCTGTAACACCGTGTTGGATCTTGATCGATGGTTTTCGAAAATCTCCTAGCCCGTGCTGTCCCAAGATCTGTCGCTGGGTATCCAAGCTAAAAGTTCGATTGTCAGGTGTTGGATTTCCAGCGAAAGCATGGTCCTTCTCATGCACCGTATTGGAAAAATGATAGGACGGAATTGGGCGCCCTAGATGCTTGAGCATCAAATAGCCATCGCGATTTTCAAGGATGAGACTCAGTCCTTTACTCTCTATATAGAACAAATTTTGTTCAATACGTATTGCCATATCTTCCTCCCCTTGGTTCCTATAAAATATCACTATGTATTTTTAAATTCAGTTACAATATCTTTTTTTCATTTACATGTCTTTATTTTACTAGTTGTAAACGCTTCCGAAAATAGAATTTTGTTGGGCATATATGGTAAAATGTTAGGTAGGAGGTTCAGCTATGTTAGTCTTTTCTGAATACCAAACCGACACCATTGATCTAGCCCTTGATTTTTACGGCTACGAAGATTGCCCGAAGAACTACGAATTCGGACCTAGCGTCCGTGACAATTTTGTTCTGCATTTTATCACCAAGGGAAAAGGTGTCTTTCACATCAATAAAAATGAAATCCATTTAGAAGCCGGGGATCTCTTCCTTCTCCCTAAAAATATGGTAACCTACTACCAGGCAGACGCAGAAGATCCTTGGTCCTACTACTGGATTGGGATTAGCGGCACCAAGGTGAGTGATTTCATGCGCTTTTCAACTCTTCATGCCAAAGGCTTTCTAAAGAAAGATGAAGTGGACACAGAGCGGATCGGGCTGTTTATGGAGCAACTCGTCCACAAGGCAGAGGTTTCAAAGATGACCTCGCACTACCAACTCCACCTTCTCTCGCAAATCTACGAACTGCTATTTCTTATCAGTGAAGTGGCTCCTGATAGCTATCGGAACGATCCATCACCAACCTATCAACTCTATCTGACCTGCAAGCATGTGATTGAGACGCATTACAATAAAGAGCATCTAAGTATTCAAGAGATCGCTGATGACCTCAATGTCCATCGGTCTTACCTGACAACTGTTTTTAAGGAGTTTCACCAGATCTCTCCCAAAGAATTCCTGCACTCGGTCCGCATGCAACGTGCCCAGCAATTGCTGACCAACACAGACGAGAGCATCAAGATTGTGGCTTACTCTGTTGGCTTTTCAGACCCTCTCTATTTTTCAAAGGCGTTTAAGGCCTATAGCCAACTGACTCCTAGCCAATATCGTAACAAACATAAAATTTAGTAAAAATTTATTTCCTTTTACTAGTATTTAGAGTATACTGGAACTAACAAGCAATAAAGGATGAACTATGGCTACTATTAAAGATATTGCTCAAGAAGTCGGAGTATCTCAAGCAACTGTCTCTCGTGTCCTCAATCAGGATCAAAACCTATCCGTTAGTGATACAACTCGGAAACTGATCTTTGAAACGGCTGAGAAACTCCATTACCAAAAGAAACAGCGAAAAAATAACCCTCTTCAAAGCAAGCGCTACCGTATTGCTATTTTAGAATGGGTGACCGAAGAGGAAGAGTTAGAGGACCTTTATTACTACTCTATTCGCGTTGGGATTGAAAAACAAGCCCAAGAACTCGGGCATGAAATCTTCCGTGTCTTTAACTTAGAGGATTGGGGACCTCTTGAAAAAGCTGACGGAATTATCGCTCTAGGTAAATATAGCCCAGAAACCATCCGTCAACTTGAAAGCTATCAGAAAAAACTCGTCTTTGTGGACTCCAATACTTTAGTATATGGCCATACCTGTGTCATGACAGATTTTGAAACATCTGTCTACCAAGCGCTAGCTTACTTGATAGAATCTGGTCACAACCAGATTGGTCTCCTTGTTGGACAAGAAACGACCGCCGATAATCGTCCTCTTCAAACTGATCCCCGTTACTTGAGTTTTAAGTACTTTCTAGAAGAGAAAGAGCTCTATCAACCAGACTATATCCGAGTGGGCCACTTCTCAAGTGACTCTGGCTATGAAATGATGAAAGAATTAATTGATGAATTGGGAGATCGACTTCCGTCAGCCTTTTTTATGGCCAGCGATGCCTTGGCTGTTGGGGCTCTTCGTGCCCTCCAAGAAGCTAGCATTCCGGTTCCAGATCAGGTCAGTCTCATCTCCTTTAATGACACCTCGATTGCTAAGCATGTCTATCCGCCACTTTCTACCGTCACTGTCTATACGGAAGAAATGGGGAAACAGGCCATTCACAGTCTGTTACAAGACCTTCAAAGAGGAGATTCAGGTGTTCCAACTATGCATACTCTGGCCACTCGTCTTACCATCCGTGAAAGCACACGTTAAGAAACTATGAAAACACACGAAATTTTATACCAAACCTTGGCACAAGCTCAAGACTATGTCAACGGCGAACAACTAGCCCAAGAAATGGGACTGTCTCGCACCTCTATCTGGAAGGCCATTCAGCGTCTAGAAAAGGAAGGCATTGAGATTGAGTCCGTTAAAAAACGAGGCTACAAGATTCTTTCCGGAGATCTCCTAATTCCTCAAGTTATCGAGGAGCATTGTCCTCTAACAGTCTCCTACAATCCTCATTCCCAATCCACTCAATTGGACGCTAAGAATGCTATGGAAGCTGGGGGAAACTCCTCTACCCTTTATCTGGCTCCCTATCAAACGGCTGCTAAAGGACGTTTTGGCCGCGACTACTTCTGTCCTTCTCAAGGGGGGATCTATATGTCGCTCCACCTCAAACCCAATCTCCCCTTTGATCAAGCTCCCGCCTATACCCTCATGGTCGCAGCTGCTATCTACAAGGCTCTGAAAAATCTAGCCTTATTGGATGTCGATATTAAGTGGGTAAATGATATCTACTACAAGGGGAAAAAAGTCGGAGGCATTCTGACTGAAGCCATCAGCTCCATCGAAACAGGCCTCATCACAGATGTTATCATTGGTATCGGACTTAATTTTGCCATCACCAATTTCCCTACAGAACTGAAGGACAAGGCTGGTTCCCTCTTTGACTCCCAGCCTCCCATTACTCGCAATGAACTGATTGCTGAGATTTGGAAGGAATTTTTCAATAGTCCAGAGGAGGAGCTGATCTACCTCTACAAGCAACGCTCACTAGTTCTTGATAAGGAAGTCCGCTTCGAACAAAATCAGACCAGCTACCAAGGTCTGGCCAAGGATATCTCAGACAGTGGACAACTACTAGTCCAACTGGAGGACGGCCAAGAACGCTGGCTTAATAGTGGCGAAATCTCCCTCAAACAGTGGGATCTATAAAACAGAGCCAACAGCTCAAAAAAGAATCTGAGACAAAACATTTCTCAGACTCTTTTGTGTGAAGACAGATCAAAACTTTTTAAACCAATTCTTGATATACTCTAAGCATATATCCAGTAAGAATTTGATAAATAATAATACAATTCCAATCTTCACAAACATGTAATATTTAAATGTGGTGTCTTCAAATTCACTCACAAAAATCGGAAAGTTTAAAATATTATACTCATTGATAAGAAAATAAAGTGAGATACAAATGGATAAAACCAACGCCACTATAAAAATTTTTTTATGTATTTGCATATTTTACCCTTTTCCTTTCTTGTTTTACAACATTAAATACCAATCACCAATTTTATATATCCTGATTAATTCTTTTATTCCCCTTTCTATCAGGCTATTTTAATAGTTTTTATACCTTCATCATATACCAATTTCAAAATAATTCAAGTCTGTTTTTCTAATCATTTTTATGATATAATAATAAAGTTCGAATGATAAACAAAATAACTCAGCAACAATCCCAACAAATGTTATAAAATTAACTTTTTAGATAGCACCATGATATACTTAAGGTGCTTAAAAATTTAAGAATTGTATGCATAAAGAAAACACACCTGGTGGGTACTGACCCCAAAAAGTTAGACAATTAATTTATCCAAAGGATTTAGTTCTGTATTGCACAGGACTAAGTCCTTTTCTAAAACAAAATAAGCACCAATCGGTGCTTATTTTTTATACTTATCTCGTTTTTTCTGATTAAGCTGTTGATCGATACTTTCGACCAACTTTCCTAAGATATAGCTGACTTGTAAATTTCTCAATATCAAGAGAGCCCAAAAGATAGCTGCCAGGTAGCTTTCCCTCATCACAGCATCATTAAAAAAATAGGTTTCTAAGGCTGTAAAGATAGCCATAGTCCAAAATTGACGTTTATTCATATTGTTATTCTACCATGATTTTCTGGAAAAAGCACATCCTAGTCTTCCTGAACTATAATTTTATCAGAGAGGAAATCGAAGCCCTCCGGAATGACGGACTCTTCTGCCACTTCTGCCTCTTCCTTGTGACCACGAGCTTTCTTAGAGAATTCCGCCCGAACCTGGGTCCATTCCTCCATTGAAATAGCCAGAATCTCCGGAGAGAAACCTGCCGTATTGCTTAAAATATTGCCAAACATGGTATTGAGGTTATCTCGCTTCATGGTCTGTTCGGCATTAAAGGCAGACTCAAAAGCTAAAATCGCATGGCGTTCATTGGCCGCAACCGGCTGTGAACCAACCAGTAAAGCCCTATCTGCCCCTGCTAGGCTTTCAATAATTTCCCCCCAAGCATTCTGTAGGCGAATGAGATTGTTACGGGCTAAATCTGGATTTTCAACTGCTTCTTGTAAGATAGCTTGAAGCTTATTACGGTCCACTCGATAGCCCTTGCTAGACTTCTGAGGACGAGCAGGGCTTGATTTAGCTACAGGAGCCCCACTCGCTACTTGAGCCAACTGATTCTTCAGAGACTCGACTTCTCTTTTGAGCTGGTCTACTTGTGCCAAAAAATCTGCTGGAAGAGCCACTTGGCTAGCCGAAGGGCCCTCACCCTTGTATTCTGCCAAACGAATGGTCATCATCTCCGTATAGATTTTCGGCTGCAGGCTGTTTTTGATATCCGCTAAACTCCTTGTCGCAAGATCAATCCAAGCAAAGAGGGTGGCTTGTGGAATGGCTAGATTCTGATTAAATCGCTCACTGACATGGAGATTTTCCCCACCTGTCTGAACGATCAAGAGATCCCGTAAATACTGCAAGAGGTCCGTCACAAAGCGGGCCATGTTTTTCCCATTATCAAAGATCAGGTTCAACTGGTCCAAGGCAGCTGTTGCATCTTGTGTTGACAAGGCTACAACATAGAGATCTAAAGCTTCTTGACTGATGGAACCTGTGATTTCTTCAGCCGTCGCAGTGGTCAATTGGGCACCAGCTGTCAGGCTGAGGGCCTGGTCCAAAATGGACAAAGCATCCCGCATCCCACCTTCTGCCCGACAGGCAATAATGGCTACAGCTTCTTCTTCGTAATCAATCCCTTCTTTATCCAAAACAGCTTTTAGGTGGTCTTGAATGGCTGGCGTCTTAATGGATTTGAACTCAAAGCGTTGAACCCGTGAAAGGATGGTTGCTGGAATCTTGTGCAATTCCGTTGTTGCTAGTATAAAGACTACATTTTCTGTTGGTTCTTCCAAGGTCTTGAGAAGAGCATTAAAGGCTCCCGTCGAGAGCATATGGACCTCATCGATAATATAGACCTTATGAGGAGCTAAACTAGGCGCATAGGTAGATTTATCGCGGATATCTCGGATCTCATCTACCCCATTATTTGAGGCTGCGTCAATCTCGATAACATCCTCTAAACTGCCATTGGTAATGGCTTCACAGATATAGCAATCATTACAAGGCTCTCCCCCTTTTTGGTTGGGGCAGTTCATCGCCTTGGCAAAGATTTTTGCCACACTGGTCTTCCCCGTCCCACGAGGTCCAGAAAAGAGATAGGCATGGCTAATTTTCCCCTGTTCGACAGCTTGTCGAAGGGTCGTCGCAATAACCTCCTGCCCTACAAGTTGGCCAAAGGTCTGGCTACGGTATTTACGATAGAGGGCTTGATACATTAGTCTACTACTCCAAACATCCTAAAATTCCAATTTGTTTTTTCAAGCAAGATAGCTACAAAACGTTCCAAATAAAGGCGATCCAGGTCGTCATAATCTCCCACTTGGTCCGAATCTAGATCCAACACTCCCAGCAACTGGTCTTTCAAGACCATGGGAACCACAATCTCACTCATGGCGCGACTGTCACAAGAGATATAATTGGCATGCTGGGTCACATCCTCAATTACCAGCGTCTCTCTTTTCTCTGCTGCTTCTCCACAGACACCTTTTCCTAAGGCAATGTGGACACAGGAAACCTGACCTTGAAAGGGGCCTAAAATCAGCTCTTTTTGATCATAAAGATAAAAACCTGCAAAGACCGAATGAGGGAGGGCTTGATTGAGCAAAGCACTGGCATTGGATAAATTGGCCAAGGCATTGCTTTCACCCTCTAAAAGAGCTTCTAACTGGGCTAGTAAGAGTTGGTAACGTGATTCTTTTTCCTGTATATTCATAACCTTTATTATACCAAACTTTAGTTAGAAAATTAAGTATTTACAACGGAGCAACCTTTGATAACAACCCAGCTTGCCATCAGAAGTATCCAGCAAATATTCCCAATTAAAAGAGAGTGGGACAAAAATCGGTCATTCGTTAGAATTCGATTTCGTCGTCCCACCTCTGCACAGTTGAGTAGGGCTGTAAAAGCTGATGAAATCAGCGTAGTAGAGCCCACTCAACCACTGCGTCTTGCTCGATAATCCAAAGAAAATTTAGAGGCTAGGACTTTTGTCCCAGCCTCGATTGATCAAACTGTTTGAATGTGACTAGATATCCCTTCGAACATATTGAATCGCCCGATAAGAGAGAAAGAGGGTCAGAACAAGGGAAACAAACCAGATGGCCCGAAGGCCGTAATATTGGATGAGGAAGGTGGAAAGAATAGCCCCTCCCACAAAGCTCCCAATCAAAGAAGTCATAAAGAGAGACTCCCAGAAAAACTCCATCTTCCTCTCCCGTACAAAACTTCCATAGGCAACCATGGTCTTCTTGAGATTCCCTGTCATAAAAGAATGGTTGTAGGCGTAACCATCTACTTCTCCAAAGGAAATGGCTACAATCCCCAAGCTTAGCCCAAAGAAAGGTACAATTAGAACATTGGGCACTTCTTTGGGAAGAAATCCTGCCACCAAGGTCGTCAAAACAAAGGGAACCAAGGTACTGAGTCGCCAAACGGAATGGCTAAAGAAGCGTTGAAAGACGGTCATCAAGAAAATCCCGATCATAAAGGCCAACATGGTGGCTAGTTTGACCTCCACATCCGCGATTTCATGGCCAATTAAACCAACAGATAGAAAGACCACGTTTCCCGTTTGGCCCGCGGCCAAGGTCCCTCCTCTTTCGATAAAGGTGTAGGCATCTGAAAAACCTGCACACATGGTCAGTAGGCAGGCAAAGGCCTTACTTCTGGAGTGAAACTCCCTTCTTAACTTTTTCATATTTCCCCCTATTTGTCATGGAAAAGAGGCTGGGACACTACTTCCTAACCTCTCTCACTTGTTATCTTATCCTTCACGTGATTCGCTCAAAATCTTCTCAATCTTGGTCGTAATCAAATCAATGGCTACAGTATTGGTCACGCCTTCTGGAATGATAACATCCGCATAACGCTTGGTTGGCTCGATAAACTGATGGTACATCGGCTTCACCACTCCCAAGTACTGCTCGATGACGCTGTCCAAACTCCGACCGCGCTCTTCCATATCTCGCTTAATCCGGCGAATGATGCGTACATCATCATCGGTATCAACGAAAATTTTGATATCCATCAAGTCACGAAGACGCTTGTCCTCCAAGACCAAAATCCCCTCAACGATAAAGACATCCTGAGGCTCTTGACGATAGGTCTTAGAACTACGCGTGTGCTCTGCGTAGTCATAAGTAGGAATATCAACCGGACGGCCAGCCAACAACTCATTGATTTGCTCAATCATGAGGTCTGTATCAAAGGCAAAAGGATGGTCATAGTTGGTCTGAATCCGCTCTTCAAAGGTTAGATGACTTTGATCCTTGTAATAAGAATCGTGCTCAATCATAGCAATCTTTTCATCTGGAAAGTGGGACAAAATTGCACGAGAAACACTGGTTTTTCCCCCACCAGAACCACCTGTTACACCGATAATAATTGGTCTGTTTCGCATCTTCTTCTCCATTTTCTATAATCCTATTTATTCTATCACAAAAGCGGTCACTTGACCACGACTTGAACCATTTTTCTATGGCTTTCATCCAAAATCAAAGAAGGATCTCCTTTCCCCTTCCGTCCCAGTTCGAAAGGCCCATTCCATCTTTTTAGGGTGAAACATGATATAATGAAACCAGTAAATACCTGATTGAAAGGAGCTGCCATGCTGAAACTTGGTATCATCGGCACCAGTGCCATCTCTCATTCCTTCCTGGCCGCAACAAAAGAAACAGGCCACTATGAGTTAAGGGCAGTCTATTCGCGGACCTTAGGGAAGGCTAGTAGCTTCGCCCAACCCTATGGACAAGTGGCCCTCTATGATGATCTAATTGCCTTTTTAGATAGTGACCTGGATGTCATCTACATTGCTAGTCCCAATTCACTCCACTATCCTCAGGCAAAGTTAGCCCTTCTAGCTAAGAAACATGTCATTCTTGAAAAACCAGCCGTCACTACTCCCAAGGAATGGGAAGAGTTGGTTAAATTGGCCAAGGAGCACCAGGTCTATCTCTTTGAAGCAGCTCGCAACTATCATGAAAAAGCCTTTGCGACCATCCAAGACTTTCTCAAAGACAAGACCATCTTGGGTGGCCACATGACCTATGCCAAATACTCCTCTAAAATGCCCGAACTCCTAAAAGGGTCTACTCCCAATATTTTCTCTGACCAGTTTGCAGGCGGAGCCCTTATGGATCTGGGTGTCTATCCCCTCTACTTTGCCATCGGCCTCTTCGGTCAACCTGAATCAGTAACCTATCAGGCGCGGCAATTGCCTAATTCAATCGATTTGAACGGACATGGTAGCTTGGTTTATTCTGACTTTGTCATCGGCATTCAAGCCGGCAAAGATGTGACCAGCAATCTTCCTGCTGAAATCTACACAACAGATGGCACCCTCTTTCTGAGTGGCATTGAAGCCGTTAACGAGGCTGTTTTTCAAGACCATTCTGGAATCAGCTACCAGCTTCTAATCACTCCTGCCCCTCATAACATGCTAGAAGAAGCCCAGGCCTTTGCTAGTATGATGACAGAAGGCGACCAGATACTTTACCAGACTTGGCTCCAAACCGGACAAATGGTCCATCAAGCCCTCTATGCTATGCGCCAAGATGCTGGAATACACTTTAAGGACGAAAACTAATATGACACTAGCATTCCCACCGCTCTGGCAAGAGCAACTCAAAACCCTCGGCTTTGAGCAACTCACTGAAATCCAAGAACGCCTCTTTGAGCCGATAACCCAAGGGGAGAACGTACTTGGAGTCAGCCCGACAGGAACTGGGAAGACTCTGGCCTATCTCTTCCCTAGTCTTCTCAAGCTAAAGCCTAAAAAAGCACAACAATTACTGATCCTCTCCCCCAATACAGAGTTGGCCGGACAAATCTTTGATGTCACTAAACAATGGGCAGAGCCTCTTGGACTCAGTGCTCAACTTTTCCTTTCTGGCTCTAGTCAAAAACGGCAAATCGAACGCCTCAAAAAAGGACCCGAAATTCTCATCGGAACTCCAGGCCGTATTTTTGAGTTGATCAAGCTCAAGAAAATCAAGATGATGAATGTCGATACCATCATCCTGGACGAATTTGACCAACTTTTCAGCGACTCTCAGTATCACTTTGTCGACAAGATTTGCCACTACGCGCCACGAGATCATCAATTTATCTATATGAGTGCAACGACCAAGTTTGATCCAGAGCAAATCGAGCCCAATACCCTGACCATTCAGGTAGAAGGGCAAAGCTTGGACAATATCCAGCACTTCTATATGGAAGTGGACAAGCGAGAAAAGGTTGAACTCCTCAGAAAACTCTCCAATGTCGAAGACTTTCGTGGTCTCGTTTTCTTCAATAGCTTGTCCGACCTGGGGAGCGCTGAAGAAAAACTCCAGTACCGAGAAGTCAGTGCTGTCTCACTTGCCAGTGACGTTAATGTCAAGTTCCGTAAAGTCATTCTGGAACGCTTTAAGGATAATCAGCTGACACTCCTTCTGGCAACAGATTTGGTAGCGCGAGGGATTGATATCGACTCTCTAGAATGTGTCGTCAACTATGAAGTCCCAAGAGATGCTGAAACTTACATCCACCGATCTGGGCGTACAGGACGCATGGGCAAAGAAGGCTATGTCATCACCTTGGTTAGTCATCCAGAAGAATTAAAAAGTTTGAAAAAATTAACCTCTGTTCGTCCTTTGATCCTTAAGGGAGCTCAACTCTATATAGGGGAAGAATAAGAAAATCGTTCGTAGTATTACGAACGATTTTTAATGTAGACAAACTATTGTTTTACATAAAACAGCTGGATAATTTTCAAAAAACAACTTATATTTTTAGTCATTTAAGAATATGAAAAAAACTTTCCGCCGTGAGAAAAGTGCCTGAAACACAATCGTTTCAGGCACTCGGAATTATTGAGACCTTAGGCTCAATAATTAGTCATGGAACTTCTACGAAGTTCGCTGACGTCCGTACTCACCTAAGGAAAGTTTTTAAAATTACTTTATCTTCAATCTGAGTCGTTCGTAACATTACGAACGATTTTTTTAATTACGATTGTAATAAAGGCGATGAGTTTCCACTTGGTGGTTTAAGAGTTCATCAACCGTCACAATGGTGTAGCCTTGCGATTGAAGGTATTGGATCACAGCTGGGAGAGCATTAATAGAAGTTTGGTGAATATCATGCATCAGGATAATTGATCCTGGTTTGACTTGTTTTTTCACCTCTGCTAAGATTGCTTCGGTGTTATGACTCTTCCAATCCAAGGTATCCACATCCCACATGATAAAGGCTTGATCCACTGCATATTGAATGGCACTATTAATCGAACCATAAGGAGGACGAGTAATCTTCGTTTGCACTCCAGTCACCTTTTGAATCACTTCTTTGGTATCCATGATTTCTTTTTGAGCTGACTCCAAAGGCAACTTAGTTAAGACAGGATGGTTCCAAGTATGGATCCCGATTTCATGTCCTTCCTGACGGACCCGTTTAGCCACTTCAGGATAGGCTGAGACATTCTTCCCAAGCATAAAGAAAGTTGCTTTAACATGGTACTTGTTAAGGATATCCAGGGCTTGAGGAGTCGTCGTTGGATCTGGACCATCATCAAAAGTCAAGGCAACCATCTTAGCGTGACGTTGGGTTTGGTAGGCCTCATAAGCTTCACGATCTCCAGGATTCAGGCGAGCAGAATCAATCACATCATAGAGCTTCGAAAGGGGCATATCGAAGGTTTCCATGCCCTCAATAGTAACTGGAAGTGTGATAGAAAGAACCCCTTGATTGTAGGTGAACTGCCAACTTGCTATATCACTTGCTGAGACAGCTTGCATCAGCTCTTCAATTCGATCTTCCCCTAACTGTAGGAAGACCAGCTGAGAGCGCAACTCTGTTAAGAGGGTTTCTTTGGCTAAATCAGCATCCGTAAACAATTGGGAGAATTGGAAGACCGTCCCCTCATCCGTTAGATAAAGGAGGGGAAGTTTGTCAATCCCATCTTTGATGAACTTACCGTTTTTCCACTTGTACTGGGTCTTCTTCACCTGATAAGGGTGAACCCCGACAAATGGGTCCTCTGAGCGTTCGGTATGATAGAACAATAGCTCTTTTGCTTGCTGATTCTTCTTCTCTTCTTGGGGAAGAGAGCCTACGTCAGCCAAAATTCTCTCTTTGACCACTGCGATAGGTTCTTCGTTATTTTTCGGGTAGTAGGCAGCAACATAAGATTGACCGACCATTCCTTTTTGAAGAATGGTATCTTTGTCTTTTTCAACTGCTTCTTCTTCCTGGATTGCTTTGGAAAACTGTTGATTATAATTTTTGATAGCGCGTGCTTCCTCAATCTTCTGATAAGCAAGATAAATCCCTCCGATAAAAAGGAGGTTGAGGAGGATGAGAATAAGTATTTTCAAGTAGGATTTCTTCATACTCTTATTATAGCAATTTTATCACCAAAAAACAGTAGAAAACTCTAGAATCTAGAAAATAAAACCTAAAATATGATAGGGAAATTAAAGTAGCTCAGTCCTATCTCCTGTCACTTTGAACCGGCAACTTTCAAGCAGAAAAAAAGAACAGATGTGGTCACATCTGCTCTTTGTCACAAGTTATATGATGCTGATTATAAGGACTTTTCACGAATCACTTCGACTTTGTAGCCATCTGGGTCCACAATAAAGTAATAGTTTGGAAGAGTTCCTGGCAAGCCTTTAGGATCTGTTACTTGGTAACCTTTTTCCTTATGCTCCGCATGAAGGGCTTCAAGGTCTGGCGTACTCAAGGCAACATGGGCAAAGCCATCTCCAATGACGTAAGGACCATGATCATAGTTGTAAGTTAATTCCAACTCATAGTCATCCCCTTCTAAACCAAGATAAACAATCGTAAATTTGTATTCAGGAAAATCTTTGCGACGCAATTCCTTAAAGCCAAACGCATCTGCATAAAAAGCAATTGATTTTTCTAAATTCTCCACTCGCAAACAAGTGTGTAACATTTTTGAAGCCATACGACACCTCTTTCTTTTTTTACTATTATACACTAGTCAGGCAAAAATAGCGATTATTTGAAATAGATGAAAAAGCTGAGGATTCCTCAGCCTAAATTATCGAAAAACTTATGTTATATAAAATAAGCCAAGTTATTCTAAAAAATAAGAACAACTCCTTATTATGAGCGCCATCCATGTAGGTTCTGAAACTTTCCGCCGTGAGAAAAGTGCTTGAAACAGTTATGTTTCAAGCACAAGGGAGTTTTGAAACCTTAGGTTCAAAACTAAGTCATGGAACTTCGTAGAAGTTCGCTGACGTCCCTTCTCACCTTTGGAAAGTTTTAGAAGTCTTTTGCTTCATCTAAGTTAAAGATTCCTCAGCTTTACTTGTTTTTCGTTGATTTAGAAGTTGATTTCTTTTTACTATCTGACTTGGTTGCTAGTTTGACCTCGAAAATAGCACCTTTCGGCTTGTTATCTCGAACAGTAATGGTGCCATTAAAGGCTTCTACGATTTGCTTGGCTAAGGACAGTCCTAAACCAAAACCACCCTTTTGACGCGTACGCGCCTTATCCACTCGGTAGAATCGATCAAATATCCGCTTTTTATCTTCGTCTGCAATCCCTGGTCCATTATCCTCTACCCGAAGATAGAGATAGCGATCCTTGAATTGGGCGACAAACCGTATCTTTCCTTCTTCCTCTGTGTATTTGAGGGCATTGTCATACAAAATGGTCATCAGCTGTTTCAGTAGGACCTTGTCAGACACCAGACTCCTTTCGACCTGATTCTCATACTCGAAGATTTTATCATTTTCCTCGGCAATGATTTCATAATTGGCAAAGGTTTGGTCGAAAAAAGAAGGAGGGATTTCACAAAACTCAGGTTTAATCCCATCATCTCGACGGGCTAAGTTTAAGAGATTGGTCGTCAGTAAGCGCATATTGCGAACCTCATCCAAAGAGGAGGCGATATTCTCACTGGATTCCATAATTGTTGCCTCTGGTTTTCGGAACAGGGTTTCCAAACGATTTTGCAAAACTGCTAAAGGTGTCCGCAATTCATGAGAAGCATTTTCGACAAATGCCTTCTGCCGATTCATACTCTCTAAGAGAGGTTTCACACTGATTTTAGCCAGAAAGATACTTGCAAAGAGGGAAATGCCCCAGAAGCAAATCATGACCAAGGCGATTTGGCTCTCGTGTTTTTCACTGGTCTGCTCCAACTGGCTAATATTGGTCATGATCACGGCATATTTCACCCCATCGATATAATCATCAGGGTCAATATCCACCAAATAAGCCCGGTAACTTTCCTTCTGCTTATAATGATTGGTAATTTGAATCTGCTTGATCTTGTTTAAATAGCTGCGACTAAAGGTCACTGTTTTTAGATCCAGGAAACCATTATCCGTCGTCACATTTTCAAAATTATCATTCAAGAGGATGGCTGTACTATTAGAAGTGACCGATGGTCTAGGGCCATCCTCGGGACCAAGTTCATCATCTTCTGGTCGGTCATCATCTGGTTCGTCTCTTCCCATTCCATTTCCTGTACGATTGGCCAAGCTAATAATAGAATAACGATCTTTACTCAGCATCTTTAAATTTTCATCAACCGTTGTATACAGACTTGACCGCATCACTTGAATAATAATCAAGGTCATGGTTGAGAAAATCAAGGTAAAGAGTCCGAAATAGCGGATGAAATAAGAAAAGTCATCCGCATTGACAGTTTTTTTAATTTTATTGAGCATCTTTCAGAATGTACCCCACGCTACGCAATGTTTGGAGATTTTTTGCAAAGTCTGTTCCTTTTAACTTCTTACGAATCTTAGAAACATACACTTCGACAACCGAGATAGTCGTATCGCTATCAAATCCCCAAAGTCGATCAAAGATTTGTGTCTTGGGCAGGATAACATTTTGATTTTGAAGGAAATAGACCAAAAGATCAAATTCTTTACCTAATAGCTCCACTTCTTTCCCTTCAACAAGCGTAGAATTTGTCGAAAGATTAACGGTTACATTCCCATAAGAAAGGGTATTTTCATTGACCTTACCAGAGCGCTTCAGCAATGCTTGGATCCGCATCTTGAGTTCTTCTAGGTAGAATGGCTTGGTCAGATAGTCATCTGCCCCTAACTCAAACCCATGGCCCTTATCGTCCAAACTCTCTTTGGCTGTCATAATCAATACTGGAGTGGAGACACCCTTATCTCTCAATTCTTTCAGAACTTGAAAACCATCTTTTTCAGGAAGCATGAGGTCAAGCAAAATCAAGTCGTAGATCCCACTTTCAGCCTCGTAAAGGCCTTCGTCTCCATCAAAGACCTGCATGACATCTGCAAAGTCATCTAAAAAATCAAATACTGAATTAGACAAACCGAGGTCGTCTTCGACTAATAGAATCTTAATCATGTGTACTTCTCCTTCTCATTCTTCCACACAAGGATGATGAGTATTTTCTACTCTATTATAACATGACAAGGCCTTATTCAGTAGCATTCAGATAGCGATTTCAACTTTTTTCTTAGCCTACTGTCCCTGTCTCATCCTTTGATGAATTGTTTGTATTACTAGACGATTTTTTTGAATTGGACTTCTTAGAGGACTTTTTACTCGGTTTACCATTTTGTTGCTTGTCTTGTTGACCTTGAGGCCCACCATCTTGTCGTGGTTGGCCATTCCTATTCCCTTGTCCTGGTCCACCGTTTTGGCCATCTTGCGGGGGCATACCGCCTGGTCCACCACCAAAGCCATCTTGTCCTTGACCACCTTGTGGTCCCTCTCCTTGTGGTGGTTGGCCATTCATTTGTCCTTGTCCTGGTCCGCCATTTTGTCCATCAAAACCTTGTGAGTTAGAAGGTCCATTTTGTTCTTGATGATTCCCCTGGCCATTTTGTCCTTGAGAATTTTGGGCAGGCTGGTTACTATTTTGTGTAGCTACCGCTGCTTGTTGGCGTTGGGAAGTTGTATTGGCTGTCGCCAACATTCCCAAGCCAAATCCACCAGTCATCCCAACGATGAGTCCTCCTGTTGCTGCAGCAGTTGCCCACCACTTAGGACTTTTCTTAACGACAATCATTTTTTCAGTTCTTTCTTGCTTTTGTTCATTCGAAGCTTGCATTCTTTCCATTCCTTAAATTATTTATTTAAACAAGGCCTTTGTTTAGATAGAGATAGTTTACCGATTCTTCCTTAATCGTGACTAAATTTTTTCTTAAATTTTCCTAAAATGAGGATGGAGACAATTGTCACAGCTGAATAGAGGACTTGACAGGCTTGCCTTCTTTTTTGTAGAATAGTTACCATAAAAATAAAGCGAGGTTTACTGTTTTGAAAAAAATAGAATCAATGACATTAATTGCCCTTGGAGCAGCACTGATTGCTGTCTTATCTCCATTTCAAATCCCCCTTGGCCCCATTCCAATCACGCTTCAAACTTTAGCAATCGGCTTGATTGCTAGCATCTATCGCCCTACAGAAGCCACTCTTTCTGTTCTCATTTACCTTCTCTTAGGTGCTATTGGCCTTCCCGTCTTTTCAGGTGGTCACGGAGGCATCAGCGCCTTCTACGGTCCCACTGCTGGATTCCTTTTCTTCTTCCCTCTTCGAGCTTTGGTGACTTCTATCTTCGCTGGCCAAAAGGGACAACCCATTCGCATCTTCCTTGCTAACGCCTTAGGGGAAGTCGTTCTCTTTATTGGGGGGGCCTTAGGTTTTATGCTCATTACCCACCAGAGTTTGGATCTCACCGTAAAACTGGTCGTCCTACCTTTTGTATTACCAGATTTGATTAAGATGACTTTGACAACGGTTTTCGCAGTTATTCTCTATCGCAATCTCAAACATCTCCCATATTTCAAAAAAGCAAAATAAAAACTCTTAGAGAGGCCTACAAACCTGCAGGTTCCTCTCTAGGAGCTTTTTTCTTTATTTCGTTGCTAGAAGGGCTGCTTCAACAGCTGCTTTCTCCCGCTCGATGAGATCAATACGAGCCGCGATTTCTTTGATTCCCATCTTGATATTACGGCTGATCGCCATATCATCCAATTGAGGCTCAAAGAAGGCCTTGTATTCATTCAAGCGTTCACGGGTCTTGAAACAGTTAGCTGGGTAGATGACAAACTTATCAAAGCTCATATCACCACCAAGTGCTTTCTTGATCCAATCCCAGTTTTCACGCGCCCAAGTCCAGGTTCTACCTTGGGTAAAGTCATGGTGCAAGAAATTGAAGTACCAGCTCATAGCCAAGTCCTGAGGTTTCACCACATCCTTGTTCTTCCACTCTTTCAATAGAGCTTCCAAAGTTTCCTTATCCTTGGTATAAGAAAGTGCAGCCGCCAACTGGCGTTTAAAGTTTCCATCAACTGTCTTCACATAGGTATCCAGGTATTGTTGGCTAAGTTCCTTGGTTTCCTGGTGTTTGATTTGGTTGACCAAGATTTGCAAGCGAATGGCAGCTGCAAGTTTTTCTAGATCAGCTGCGTGCGCTTCGAAGATAGCGCTCGCTTGTGCTTTTGCAGCTTCATCATTGGCCTTGATCATATTAGCAATCATTAGCTGACGAACTTTTTCGTCTTCTTCTGATTCACCAGGCTTAGCTTCCAGTCCCAAGCGTTCAAAATTGTAACGGTTCAAGCGTTTCAACAACTCATGGAAGGCCACTTCTGTTTCAGTTCCTTCATCCACAAAGAGACTGATTCCAGCTAAGACACTCGAAACAGCTGAAACAACCAAGTAGGAACTTTCTTCTGTCAAATGTTCAATCACTGGCAAGAGGCTTGCATAAGATATTTGACCACTTTCTGCTAAGAGACGGCGTTCTTGAACCACTTGTAGTTTCGAAGTGCTATCTAAGTTAGCAAGGTCAGCAAGGATGTCTTCTAACAATTCCCCACGGTAGTCACTGATATAGTGAGCTGTATTTTCTGTATTGAAGCGAAGAGCTCCGCTGTTAGCTGCTTTCAAGGCACTGTAGTTTGGAATTTCTAAGACTTCAGTTTCCAAGGTATCTGGAATACCTGTCCAGTTGCTATTCAATGGAACAACCCACTTACGGCCTTTTTCTTCTCTTTCTCCGATGAAGAACTGCTCTTGACGGATGATCAAGGTATCGTTCTCTACAACAGCTGAGACAACAGGGTATCCTGGTTGCTCCAACCAAGAATCCATAAAGGCTGCGACATCACGACCTGAAGCTTGCCCAAGAGCATCCCAAAGGTCACGACCGATGGTATTTCCGTATTGGTGTTTTTCAAAGTAAATCTTCAACCCTTTACGGAAGGCATCATCGCCTAACCAACGGCGAAGCATGTGCATGAGACGGCTCCCCTTAGCGTAAACGATGGCTGGGTCAAAGAGGGTGTTGATCTCGTCTGGGTGTTTGACTTCCACATGGACCGATTGAACACCATCTGTAGCATCGCGTTTCAAGGCAGCAGGCACACCAGTTGTTTGGAAGTCTTCAAAGATATTCCAGCTTGGTTCGATGGCATCCAAGCTGACATATTCCATCATATTGGCGAAGCTTTCATTCAACCAGAGGTCATCCCACCATTTCATGGTCACGAGGTTTCCGAACCATTGGTGAGCCAACTCGTGAGCCACCACTAAAGCTACTGTTTGACGGCTTTGGGCAGTCGAATTCTCATCAACAAGAAGGTAGACTTCACGGTAGGTTACCAAGCCCCAGTTTTCCATCGCACCTGAAGAAAAGTCTGGAAGGGCGATATGAAGAGATTGAGGGATTGGATACTTCACGCCATAGTAGTCTTCATAAAATTCAATAGCACGTACGGCAATATCCAATGAGAAGTCCAAGTTTTCTAATGGGTGAGCTTTGGTAGAGTAGACACCGACTAGGGTTCCATTCTTGGTCTTAGCTGTCACTCCTTGAAGGTCTCCAGCCGCAAAGGCCAAGAGATAAGAAGACATACGTGGAGTCGTATCAAACTTCCAAATCCCTGTTTCTTTACGGTTTTCCACATCGATTTCAGGCATGTTAGAAAGAACGATTTCTCCCTCTTCTTGGTCAAATTTCACAGCCAAATCAAAGGTCGCTTTGGCTTCTGGCTCATCCACACTTGGGAAGGCTTCACGTGCAAAGTGGCTCTCAAACTGAGTAGAGATTACTTCCTTCTTTACACCATCTACTGTGTAGTAAGAAGGATAAATTCCTGTCATATTGTCTGTAATCTTACCTGCATAAGTGAGGGTAAGGTTTACTTTTCCAGTAGCAGGAACTTCGATAAAGACAGCCTCTTCCTCATCATTGACTGTAAAGGCACAGTCCTGCCCGTCTACTTGTACAGTTTCGATGATCAAATCCTTTTGGTGAAGAGAGATGCGAGTCTCTTTTGCTTCTCCGCTAATGATCACTTTCCCTGAGAAAGTTTTACTAGAGCGGTTCAAATCTAAGAATAGATCGTAGTGCTCAGGTACAAATGTATCAATAAAATGTGCAACTGCTTGCATGAGTAACTCCTTCTTCATTTTTTCTCATCTTCTATTCTAACATAAATCCTACTAACTGTAAGGTAAGAGGGGGCAAAACCAGACCTACAAAAAGACAAAAGTCTGAGATCATGACCTCAGACTTACTTTTCTTATAATTCCACAATTTTTCCAGTTTCGAAGTAGACAACCCACTCACAGATATTTTTAGCGTAATCACCAATACGCTCCAAGTAGTTGATGACTTGGAAGTAATCACGTCCAGTAATGATCAAGTCAGGATTATGCTTGATTTCTTCCGTTGCTAACTCTTGAATACGATCATAGTACTCATTAATTTTTTCATCGCGAGTTGCTACTTCATAGGCCGTTTCAACATCCCCTTTTAAGTAGAGCTCCAAGGTTGCTTCAACAAAGTCTTTGACTTCTCGACCCATTTTGCTGATTTCTTCTTCTACAACCTTACTACGAAGTTCTCCCTTCATACGGATGGTTGCACGGGCGATAGATACCGCATGGTCTCCCATACGCTCCACGTCAGATACAGCTTTTAAGACAGTCATCACCATCCGAAGATCCTGAGAAACCGGTTGTTGAAGGGCAATCATCTCAAAGGATTTGCGCTCCAACTTCACTTCATACTCATTAATCTCCGCATCATCTTCAATCACCTGACGTGCCAGATCACGATCATGAGTGACAAAAGCTCGAACCGTGCGGTTGATCTGGGTCAAGACTTCATTTCCCATGGCATAAAACTGGTTATGAAGCTTTTCTAAATCTTCTTCAAATTGTACACGTAACATTTACTTTCCCTTTCTTATCCAAACTTCCCTGATACATAATCTTCTGTTTCCTTACGAGCAGGGTTCAAGAAGATTTTTGAGGTGTCATCATACTCGATGAGGTCCCCATCCAAGAAAAAGGCCGTCCTATCCGAGATCCGACTAGCTTGTTGCATAGAGCGCGTCACCAAGAGCATGGTATAACGATCCTTCAATCCATAAAGCGTTTCTTCAATCTTTCCAGCAGAAATCGGATCCAAAGCTGATGTTGGCTCATCCAAGAGGATAATCTTAGGACTGGTTGCCAATACACGCGCCACACAAACCCGTTGTTGCTGTCCCCCTGAAAGACCAATCGCTGAATCATGGAGACGATCCTTGACCTCATCCCAAATAGAAGCATTTTTCAAAGAGGTTTCGACTGCTTCATCCAAGACTTGCTTGTCCTTGACCCCATTGATCATGAGTCCGTATGTGACATTGTCATAGATAGACATAGGGAAGGGGTTGGGCTGTTGGAAGACCATCCCGATTTCCTTACGAAGTTCTACTGTATCCGTCCGAGGACTATAGATATTGTGACCATTGTAAATGACTGTTCCTGTTGTTGTCACCTCATGGTTCAAATCTCCCATCCGGTTGATGGCTTTGAGCAGGGTAGACTTCCCAGATCCAGACGGGCCGATTAAAGCCGTGATTTCTTTAGGGGTGAAATCCAGTGACACACTATTCAGTGCCTTTTTCTTATTGTAATAAACCGACAAGTCCTTGACTTGCAAAATTGGTTCTGTCATGTTTTCATCCTTATGTTATTTCAATGTTGCCAAATCCTATCCAAAGTGACCAGATACATAATCGTTGGTTGATTGCAGTTTTGCATTTTGGAAAATGTTGGCTGTTTTATCATACTCGATCAAATCACCTAGATAGAAGAATCCTGTATAATCGCTAGCACGAGCTGCCTGTTGCATGCTGTGGGTCACGATGATAATAGTATAGTCCTTCTTCAACTCTAGCATGGTTTCTTCCAACTGAGCAGTCGCGATAGGATCCAAGGCTGAAGCTGGCTCATCCATGAGCAAAATCTCTGGTTTAACGGAGATAGCCCGGGCAATACAAAGGCGTTGCTGTTGACCACCTGAAAGCGTCAAAGCAGACTTGTGCAAGTCATCCTTGACCTGATCCCAGAGGGCTGCTTGCTTCAAAGATTTTTCGACGATTTCGTCCAAGACCTTCTTGTCTTTGACACCTGCCCGCTCGTGGGGGAAGGTGATATTGCGGTAGATAGACTTGGCAAAGGGATTTGGTCGTTGGAAGACCATTCCGATATGCTTTCTCATTTCATAGACATTGATATCTGGACGGTTAACGTCAATCCCTTCGTACCAGATCTCCCCAGTCACACGCGCAATATCAATGGTATCGTTCATCCGGTTCAAACTTCTAAGATAGGTAGATTTCCCAGATCCAGAAGGACCGATCAAAGCTGTAATTTTATTCTTCTCAAATTGCATATCCACGCCTTTGATGGATTCATTTGAACCATAGTAGACATGCAAGTCTTTGGTCGAAAGGACCACTTTTTCTTCAGGAAAAGTAATGATATGTTTCTCATCCCAATTGTACTTTGACATTTCTTCTCCTTTTATGCTGAGGTTAATTTCTTATGGAGGTAAGTACCGAGCTTACGCGCTCCAAAGTTAAAAATCAAAATGAAGATCAACAAGACTGCAGCCGATCCAGCGGATACTTCAATCGCATCTGGAATGGTTCCTTCACTATTGACCTTCCAAATGTGGACCGCTAGGGTTTCTGCTTGACGGAAAATAGAGATCGGACTGGTGACACTAAAGAGGTTCCAGTTGCTCCAATCCAAGGCTGGGGCAGACTGACCAGCAGTATAAATCAAGGCCGCTGCTTCCCCAAAGATCCGCCCAGAAGCTAGTACGACACCCGTAATAATACTTGGCAAGGCTTCAGGTACCACCACGTGAATCACGGTTTCCCAACGAGAAATTCCAAGCGCAAGGCCGGCTTCCCTTTGTGTATGGTGGACATTTTGCAAACTATCTTCAATGTTTCGTGTCATCTGAGGCAGGTTAAAGACCGTCAAGGCCAAGGCCCCAGAAATAATCGAGAAGCCATATTGGAACTGCACTACAAAGACCAAGTAACCAAAGAGACCAACTACGACCGATGGGAGAGAAGACAAGATCTCAATACAGGTCCGAACCAAATTGGTCAATGGGCCCTTCTTGGCATACTCTGACAAGTAGATCCCTGCCCCTAATGAAAGTGGGAAGGAAATAATCAAGGTAATGACTAAGAGGAAGAAGGAATTATAGAGCTGAATCCCAATTCCTCCCCCTGCTTGGTAAGAAGAGGATTTACTAGTCAAGAAGGTCCAAGACACATGTGGCAACCCTCTAACCAGGATATAGAGAATCAAAGAAGCAAGAATAGTGACAATAATTCCAGCAATTGCATAGAGAACCCCTGTCGCTATCTTATCCATTTTTTTAGCGTGCATAGTTCTTCTTACCTCTTTCTTTCGTGATCAATTTGATAACGCTGTTGAATGCCAAACTCATCAGCAAGAGCACCAGGGCAAGTGACCAGAGAACGTTGTTGTTAACTGTTCCCATAACCGTATTTCCGATACCCATGGTCAAGATAGAGGTCAAGGTGGAAGCTGGGGTTGTTAAAGAATTTGGAACAACCGCTGAGTTTCCGACCACCATCTGAATAGCCAAGGCTTCACCGAAGGCACGGGCCATTCCAAAGACAACTGCTGTAAAAATACCTGAGCGAGCCGCCTTTAAAGTGACATGCCAAATCGTTTGCCAACGAGTCGCTCCCATAGCCATACTCGCTTCCCGATAGTGACGAGGCACTGCCCGTAAGCTGTCTGTTGTCATAAAGGTCACAGTTGGAAGAATCATGACAAAGAGAACAAAGACCCCTGACAAGATCCCAAATCCTGTCCCACCAAAGATGGAACGAACAAATGGAACCACCACTTGCAAACCAATAAATCCGTATACAACAGAAGGAATTCCTACCAACAATTCAATGGCTGGTTGCAAGAGACGAGCTCCCTTAGGAGAAACTTCTGTCATAAAGACTGCCGCACCGATGGCAAATGGTGTCGCTACCAAGGCAGACAAAAGGGTTACAATGAAGGAACCCAAGATCATTGGCAAAGCCCCAAATTCTTTCCCTGATGGATTCCATGTGGATCCGAAAAGGAAACTAAAGACATTGACCTTGTTGACAAAGAAGGTCGATAATCCCTTTTGGGCTACAAAAATCAAAATCAAAGCTACAACAAAGACAATCAAACTCATACAGCAGAAAGTAATGGTTTTACCAAATTTTTCCAACCGAGAATTATTGGACTTTGCGAGCATTTTTTTTGCTACTTCGTTCATGTTTTACCTAATTCTTCTTATTTCTTCGTAATGTTACCGTCAAGATCACGGCTGACTTTCATATCATTGATTGGGATATAGCCCATCTTACCAACGATTTCCTGCTGGACTTCATCAGTCATCATGTAATCCAAGAATTTCTTAGCCAATTTACTTGGCTCACCCTTGGTATACATATGTTCGTAAGACCAGATTGGCCAGTTATTGTTCACCACGTTTTCCTTAGTTGGTTCATAGCCATTTAACTTCATAGTTTTAACACTATCATCCACGTAGGTAAAGGCCAGATAAGAAATGGCACCTGGAGTCTGGGAAACAATGTTTTTCACCATTCCATTGGAATCTTGCTCCTGAGCCTGTTTTGGATCTTTCCCATTCATGATGATGGCATCAAACACAGCACGGCTACCAGATCCTACAGCCCGGTTCACAATGGTAATTTCCAGGTCTTCACCACCCAATTGCTTCCAGTTAGTATATTCACCAGTAAAAATCTTACGCAATTGTTCGGTTGTCAAATCGTCTACAGAAATATTCTTATTGGCAATAATAGCTGTTCCCGCTACTGCCACTTGATGGTCTACCAAGCTAGAAGCATCGATGCCATCTTTTTCCTCTGCAAAGAGGTCACTATTTCCAATGTCGACAGCTCCTGATTGGACCTGAGACAGACCTGTACCAGATCCCCCCCCTTGGACATTGACAATCTTACCGGGATGTTCTTCTATATAACGATCCACTACCCCTTCAACTAACGGTTGTAGAGCTGTCGAACCAACAGCTGTAATCGCTTCTCCACGGTCAATCCAAGATGCACAGGCAGATAGAGAAGCTGCAAGTGCTACTGTTGCTAGCCCAAGAACTAGCTTTTTGCATTTATTCAATGTAAGTCTCCTTGAATCATAATCAAATATCGTTTAAATCTTATCTCTAAACACTTGGTCATCTTCTAGTATTCTAGCAAGAATCACTCTATTTCCACTATAACATAGAAAGACCGCATTTCCTAATAATTTATCTAAATCTCAAGCCTTTTGGAAAGAAATTTTTCAAGGTCCGTCCCGTTACTTTAGCAAAGCCTAAACCATTGCCTCCAGCTAAGACTTGATACCATCCATTGGTAGAGGCCTGATCCAGTTGAATGGTCTCCCCAGCTACGTACTTGATGAAGTCTTGATCTGATAAGCTGACCGCTTTCTTCACTTGATCTGGCTTCAGAGCTAGGCCCAAAGCAAAGCTAGGTTCAAAGCGATTTTTCTTGAAAGTTCCAAGGTGCAAGCCATTGCGAGCAATCTTGACCTTTTTCAAATCAGGAAGTCCAACCGGCAAGAGATAAAGCTGATCTCCAAAACATTGGTAGAGGCCTTCTAGGTCAATGGCCAGGCAATCCTTGGCAAAAGCTTGCCACAACTTTTTCTGCTCAGCCGTTAGATTGGAACGGCCTTCCTTGATCTTCTTGACTTCAGGCTCTCCCTGATAAAGGAATTTAGCTACAAATTGCCCTTCCCCTTTGAAACGATGAGGGTACATCCGAGCTGTTTCAGGATGTCCGATCCCTTCTACCATGCCATTGATTTTTTCAATCGGTAGCAATTCCAGCTCATATTCGTCTAAGAGCCAAGAGACAATTTCTTCGTTTTCTTCTGGTGCCCAGGTACAAGTCGAATAAACCAGCTGCCCCCCTGGTGCCAGCATCTTGAGGGCATCTGTTAAGATTTCTCTCTGGAGACCAGCACATTGAGCTGGATAATCAGGATGCCAATAGTCCATAGCATCTGGTTGCTTTCGAAACATTCCTTCACCAGAGCATGGTGCGTCCAAAACAATCAAATCAAAATAGGCTGGGAAAACCTTAGCCAAGCGATTGGCTGATTCATTGGTCACCACGACATTACGGGCTCCAAAGCGTTCGACATTCTCGACCAGAATCTTGGAGCGGCCCTTGTGGATTTCATTGGAAACAAGGAGTCCTTGATTGTCTAAATAAGAGAGCAAGTGGGTTGTCTTGCCACCCGGTGCTGCCGCAAGATCCAAGACCTTCATACCTGGTTTTGGATGGGCTACTTGGGCTACCATTTGGGCAGCCGGTTCTTGCGAATAGACCAGTCCAGTGACATGGGGAATCGATTTTCCCGACACCTTGCCATAGTAACTCCAAGGCATGCCTGGAATAGGGTCATCGCCACTGATTTGCTCCGCCTTTAACGGATTAGTTCGATAGGCAGATACGGCCGACTCGTCAAAGGTTTGAAAGAAGGCCTCAGCCTCCTCTCCTAGTAGTTGATCATATTTTTCTTTAAATCCTTGAGGAAAGGTCATGCGTGTGTTCCTTTCTTCAAAAAGGGTTGAATCTCATCTAATTTACAAGTTGGCACCATCATGATGGGGTCCAAGGTCTCATAGTTGGGTTCTTTTCCTTCTAGAGTCAAAACAGAGTAACCTAGGCACTCGCCCATGATGGCTGCTGCTGCATAGTCCCATGGCCAGATATAGCTGAAGTAGCCTAAAATACCACCGGATAAAATCTTGGTAAAGCTGATACCAGCACTCCCATAAACCCGAATTCCTAAGCATTCTGCCCCCAGATCCGCCATGCCCCAAGCGTTGGATTTAAGCATGCCAACATTGGAAGCCACTAATAAATCACTAAGGGGACGATTTTGAAAGGGTTGCAGTTCTTGCTCATTGCAAAAGACTCCAAAATCCTTTCCACCAAAAAAGAGATGATCCCGCATGACATCATAAATCAAGCCAAACTGGCCAATCCCTTCTTCAAAATAGGCGACCATAACAGCAAAGTCTTCTTTTTGGGTCACAAAATTATTGGTCCCATCAATGGGATCAATCACCCAGACCTTACCGGAACGAATAGGTGCACGAAGATCATCCTCTTCCGCAAAAATGTGGTCTTCTGGATAGGCTTCTAAAATCTTGCCAACCAGGGTTGCTTGCACTTCTTGGTCCATTTGAGTCACCAAATCCGTCGGATTTGTTTTGACTGTAATTGCTAGCTGGTCATGCAGGTGCTCTCTAAGATAGCTTCCTGCTTCTTTGACAATGGTCTTAGCAAATTCTAATTTATTGATCAATCGAAAACCATCCTTCCCCTTTTTCTTTCGCAACTTTGGTTGCGCGATAAAGTGAGTAGCCACTGACCTCTTCAAATTCTTTGCCCAGACGCTTTTCTTCGCCAATACTTGGGACAACTTTCTTAAAAGCCTTATAGGCTTCTAGGTAGATGCGGGCATCTGCCTTTTGTTCATAGGCTTGTTCAACCTGATTAAAAAAAGAAAGCACCGAAGCAAGCTCTTCAGTGCTCCACGATAAATCGAGTGGGTAACTATAATTCTTATTCATATTAATGGATCTCCGCTCTTAATGTAGCAGACCTTAACTCTTCCTTACGATATCCTCGAGGGAGAAATGCACGGATTTCATCCTCATTAAAACCAATTTGCATCCGTTTCTTGTCTAGAATAATTGGGCGACGCAAAAGACTAGGATTTTCCTCAATCAACTTGATCAAAGCAGAAATCGATAAATCCTCTACATCAACATTTAACTTCTGAAAAATTTTAGAACGAGTTGAAATAATATCGTCTGTACCGTTCTCAGTTAGAGCTAAAATATTACGCAACTCCTCAGTTGTTAAAGGACTCGTCATAATATTGTGTTCCTTAAAAGGAACCTCATGTTTTTCTAACCAAGCCCGGGCCTTTCGACAGGATGTACAACTCGGAGACAAAAATAATGTAATCATGTTCTTCTCTTCTTTTTTTGGACACACTTAGCTGACTCTATTATACAAAATTATTCCGTGCTTGCATAGTGATTTTTTAATTTAGACAAAGAAAATTCTCCCCTTAAGGGAGAATTTCTAACAAAAATTATCTGGTCCATTGACGAGCCAGGATCTCGTCCTGATGCAGTTGCTTGACGAGGGCTTCTACACTGTCAAATTTGACCATTTCTCGAATCTTGTCTAACCAAAAAATCCGAATCGTATGTCCATAAATATCTTTTGAAAAATCAAAGATATTGGCTTCAAAGCGAAGTTCCGTCCCATCAAAGGTCGAGTTTTTCCCTACAGAGGCCATCCCCCGGTGACGTTGACCTAGCACTTCTACTTCGACGACATAAACACCATCTTGGGGGAGATGGGTGCGATCGATCGGTGCCAGATTAGCTGTTGGAAAACCAATGGTGCGACCCCGTGCATCCCCATGGACTACAATGCCACGACTGGATAAGGGATGGCCTAAAAGATCAGCTGCTTCTTTGACCTGGCCTGATGCAATGGCCTGCCGAATACGGGTTGAGCTGATTTTTTCGTCCTGGTCTAGGACAGGTGGAACGACGATGACTTGACCCTTAAAATAGGTTTCTAGATCACTAGCAACTTTCTTATCGCTACCAAAGCTATAATCAAAGCCTGCCACTAAGACACGCGCCCGAAGTGCAGTTAGGTAGGCCGCAACGAATTCTTGGGCCGTATGAGCCGCAAAATCACTGGTAAAATCGATAAGATATAGATCATCGACTCCCAGTTCTTCCATTCGTTTAAAGCGCTCCTCTGGGTTTTGGAGGTGGAGGAGTAGTTCTGGTTGGTAACGGGCAAAAGCCAGCTTTGGAGATTCTGGAAAGGTCAAAACAGCTACTCGAAGTCCTTGCTCATCGGCAATGGTGCGAGCTGTCCGAAAGAGCTCCTGATGCCCTCGATGGAGACCGTCAAAATAGCCCAAGACAAGAACGGTATCTGCTTGAGCTTTTATTTCTTTTTCACTAGTTACATAACAAATGTTCATAAATTTATTGTAACACACTTTCTGTCAGAAAAACCTTGCGAGGTTTGTAAAGTTCTTCCCTTTTTTCCAAAATGGCTACCAATTTCCCTTGGTAAAAAGCAGCCAACTCTCTGGCTTCGCTCTCAACCGGAATAAAGCGTCCTACTTGGACTTCACCGACCTCTTGGGCTGTCAGCTCTACTTTTTCCAGATCCCCGGTGCCAATCTCAAGTGGATGAAGGAAGCTCAAATCTCCTTGCCCTACTTTTTCAGCAACCTCTTCCAGGGTCAGGGCATCATCCAGTGTCAAACCGGCAGCACTGGTTCGGGTCAGATGAGACATATGGGCGGCGTAACCCAACTTTTGACCCAATTCCACCGACAAGGTCCGGATATAGGTCCCCTTGCTACATTTGACCCTGAAGCGAAAACGGGCTAGTCCTTCCTCGTAGCCAATCTCACCGATGCGCGTGAATTCATAAATCGTCACCTGTCGGACAGGCCGTTCCACTTCTTCTCCTGCCCGCGCATATTCATAGAGCTTACGTCCATTGACCTTGACCGCTGAGTATATAGGCGGTATCTGCTCCATTTCTCCCACCATCTGGGCAATCATGCGGTCCACCTCTGTTGCATCTAAAGGTGCTTCCACAGGGGTCAGCTCTACAACTTCACCACCGGCATCCTCCGTCGTAGTAGAAAATCCCAGAGTGATTTCTCCCTCGTAGACCTTGCCTTCATCTTGCATAAATTCGACCATTCGGGTCGCCTTGCCAACTGCAATCGGAAGCACTCCCACCACATCCGGATCCAGCGTTCCCCCATGGCCAATCTTCTTGGTACCTAGGATTTTTCGCAGTTTAAAGACCACATCATGCGAGGTCATCCCTGCTTCTTTTTTTAAGTTGATAATACCGTTCATGTCTTGCTTTCTATTTTCCTCTCTTCAGTTGTGGTCAATAAAGTTATATTAACTCGTTCCAGTATCATTTAAACCATTCTCTCATGCCTTTGATCAAGCTATTGGCACTTTTTTAAGATTTCTTTTAATATAGTCTCAATAATAAATCAATAGGTAAGTAATCTACTATTCACCTCTATCTCTCCAATTCTTTATGATAGTATAAATAAAATGTATCAGTATTGCTACTAAAAATGAGAATAAAGGGCGTAATGATACCAAACTGATACCCACAACAAAGAAGGCTGATAAAAAATAAATGATAAACGCCTCTAACTTAGAAGGTTTTCTAGCCTCTGGAAGCATATCTAAATGTTCCTTCGTTAGAGCTGAGCGATTAGTGAATTGATAAAAGAAACGATATCTTGCAGATAAAGAATCAATATCTAAAAAGTCATATCCCCTAATATAATCAATTACGTAAAACATCAGTAAATTGTCAATTTCGTCAATATTTTCAGTATAGAGAGAAAAATTTCTCTTTCCAGCAATTGCAATATTACTTGCAGCATAAACGGCAATCGGAATGCCATCTTTTGTGACAGGTGAAATATCTCCTTTACTACCTGAACCTACACACGTCATTTCATAGTTATTTAAATTAAATTGAAAAACTCCATGCCAGTATGCTTGTTCCCATAAATGTTCAAATCTTTTTTCTTCATAATAAATCAAATCCTTATTTAACCCTCTTGCGACTATTCTTTTTCTTTTAGAAATATATTCTGATTCTTTCAAGACAAGAATTTCTACATCTGTTGCATATAGACGATAACCTGCCTCTTCTTGAACGATTTCAATCCTTTCAGTCCAAAGTTCATCATCAGGTAATTTTGACTCAAGGATAAATCCTTCTGAGTTTCCACGTAATTTTAATTGTATTTCCATGTTTTACCCCCCTATTGATAAGTTCAATCCAAATGGTCCTAGTTTCATTTTTGCCTCTGCTTTTTAGTATCTGGACAATGATTAACAATCATGACAGGCTCCACACCTTCTCTCACTCGAACAACACTCCCAATCGGTAAAATGGAAACTTTTAATAGCTCAAAGCTTGATATTAAAAATGTATAATCTCTTAATCTGCCCCCATTTTTTTCAAATTATATTTGGACATATTTTCCATGGCAGATTGAAAGTCTCCTTTTAAGCCCCACTTGCATCCCCCGTCGTGGTAGAAAAGCCCAAAGTGGTTTCTCCTTCATAGATTTTGCCTTCATCTTGCATAAATTCGACCATCTGGAACGCTTTTCCAACTGCAATCGGAAGCACTCCCACCACATCAGGATCCAGCGTTCCCCCATGACCGATCTTCTTGGTTCCTAGGATTTTTCGCGGTTTAAAGACCACATCATGTGAAGTCATCCCTGCTTCTTTTTTTACATTGATAATTCCGTCTATCTGATTTGCTCTTTCTAGCTCATGTGTGATCACCCTAGTCACCGACCCTTTATTATACCATGAAAATTAAATACATTCTATTAGTTACCAATTAAGTGCGGATAGTTGATTTTACTATATTTTAGGTACTGTCAGATAATGCTCAAACGAATAAAAACGTAGTCATTCGATTGCCGTTATAACAGAAAATAGAAAAGGCTGTATAAACAACCTTTTTATTTTTTATCTAGCCAATTTGAACCTTACTTACTGTTTCTATACTTAAATCTTCAAATCGCTTCTTTCCGGACCGTAGCCGGGTAATGGCTTTTGGTAAATATTTCATTTCTTTGATCGATATGATATAATCATGGTAGGTCTAAGGTGCTTTCGCCCCAACCTACCAGAGCCTTACTTGAACCGCTTTGCTTTGTGTGGCTTGCGTTCTTTTGGCTCTTTTTTTAATTTTTTACAGCAAAAAACGAGACTTCTTGTCCCTCTTTCCCACTTCCCATGAGCTTCCAAAAAAACCGTAGCAGATTTCAGACTTTTTAAAATGGGTTTGATACAATAGAAAGCGAAAGAAGGTGTAACATATGTTAATGTATGATGTTATTGTTATTGGATTTGGTAAAGCTGGTAAAACACTTGCAGCGAAATTATCAAGCCAAGGAAAAAAAGTTGCTCTGATTGAAAAGAGCAAGTCGATGTACGGTGGTACTTGTATCAATATCGCTTGTATTCCAACCAAGACCTTGATTGTTGCAGCAGAAAAAGGCTTGGATTTTGAGCAAGCCATGAGCGAAAAAAATGCGGTGACGACTCGTCTCAACGGCAAAAACTACGCAACCATTGCTGGAACTGGTGTAGACATTATCGATGCGACGGCTCGTTTCGTCTCCAACAAGGTCATCGAAATTCAAGCTGGGGATGAAAAGGAAGAATTGACAGCTGAAACCATTATTATTAATACTGGTGCGGTGCCAACTATCCTTCCAATCCCAGGATTAGCTGAAAGTAAATTTGCTGTAGATTCAACCGGTATTCAACGTTTGGAAAACCTACCTAAACGCCTGGGCGTCCTTGGTGGTGGACCTATCGGATTGGAATTCGCCCACCTCTACAATACCTTAGGTAGCCAAGTAACAGTATTGGATGCTGCGGACACGTTCTTGCCACGGATCGAGCCAAGCATCGCAGCTCTTGCAAAAGGCTACCTTGAAGAAGACGGTATTCAATTCTTGCAAGGCGTTCATACCCAAGAAATCAAAGATGACCAAAACAGCTTAACGGTTGTCACAGATAAGGGAGACTTCGAGTTTGATATCCTTCTCTACGCAACAGGACGTAAACCAAACACAGTTGGACTTGGTCTTGAAAACACAGACATCCAAGTCACTGATCGTGGAGCGATTCAAGTTAACAGCCATTTGGAAACTAGCGTCCATGGCGTCTTTGCAGTTGGAGATGTCAATGGTGGCCCTCAATTCACCTACATGTCACTCGATGACTTCCGCATCGTCTTCAACTACCTTACAGGCGATGGTAGCTACAATCTAGAAACTCGTAACAATTATGCAACAACACTCTTCATTGCTCCTCCACTTGCCCAAGTCGGCTTGACCGAGCAAGAAGCACGCGACAAAGGGCTCCCAGTCGCTGTTAAAGAATTGCCAGTTGCTGCCATGCCTCGTGGACATGTTAATGCAGATCTTCGAGGTGCCTTCAAAGCCGTGGTCAACCCAGAAACCAAAGAAATCCTTGGAGCAACTCTCTTTGGAGAAGCTGCAGGCGAACTTATCAACCTGATCACCATGGCTATGGACAACAAGATCCCTTATACTTACATCGCAAAACAAATCTTTACCCACCCAACCATGGCAGAAAACCTAAACGATCTCTTTGCGATTTAACTAACATAAAAAGCTGGAAAATATTCCAGCTTTTTTTAGTTTACGAATCCACAGACAGCCTCTTGAAATGCTTTATTTTCTTCATACAGAGCATGCCCAGAATGCTTTAGAATAAGGAGCTGACAACCCGAAATCGCTTTTGCCAGTTCCTTAGATCCGTCCACACCGATCACATCATCTTCAAGAGCACCAAGAACCAAAGTCGGACATTGAATTTCTTTTAAGACCACAAGGCTATTATGTTCCAGGCAAGACTGAGACTGAATGGCAATTCGTTTCTCATCTTTCATTCGTCCCAAGCGACCCATGATATTATAAAGCAACCGCCACTTTTGATAGCTCTTTTGCGTATAGGAATGCTTTGCAATATCCAGCATGAGATGCTTAAAATTTCCAGATTGACTAAGCTTTTGCCAATGCTCAATTCGCTCTCTAGCAAGTTGACTAGGCTTCGCTGTTGTCACAGCTAGAATGAGCTTTTGAACCTTTTCAGGGAAATCCGCCACCAACCATTGGGCAATCATTCCACCTTGTGAAATCCCTATGATATAGGCGGTATCTAGGTTTAGTGTCTCCATTGCTTCTGCTACATCTGCTGCCATATCCCGTGTCGTATAGCCCTGTCTCAGCTCATTGATTCGAGAAAAAACATAGATTTTATAGTGCTTAGCAAGTAGACGATAAGAGAGGGAAAAGAGCTGGGCCTTTCCTTTAACGGTCTGAAGCCCATCCCCCAAGCCTGGTATAATAACAAGAGACTTCTTTCCTTTACCAAAGGTCACATAATCCATGCTCTTATTGTTAAAATATAAGGTTTTCCCTTTTGTTGAAGACATTACTTCGTTCCCTCTACTATTTTTCCATGATTTATTTAGGTTGAGTTTTTAAATGCAAGGCAAAGCCTGCAGTCACTTTTTCAAATCCAACCGCCTGATAAAACTGATGTGCAGCATTTCGTTCAGCGGTTAATCCACTATTTAAAGCCAGTGCCTCAGCTCCTTCTTTTACCGCTTGTTTTTTCAATTCATCGATTAGCCTACTAGCAATTCCTTGTCGTCTTGTTTCTTTTGCAACTGACAAAGCCAAAATACGATAGTAAGATCCATCTGCTTCAAAAAAGAAGAGCTTTGCATAACCTAAGAAACCTAAAATTTCTCCGTTTCTTTCAGCTAGAAGACAGCCATAATGTGGTTGAGAAAGAATCATTTCTAAACGTTGAGACAGCTTAGAAGCGGTCGTTGGATAGCCCAAGTCTTCGTATAGAGACAGTAGGGCTTCAGCATCTTTCATGGTTGCTTTTCGTATCTGCATAGGATCCTCCTATTCTCCTTTCAGAGCATCAAACTTAGCCTTCATGGTTGGATTTTTCCGTGTCAGTTTTTTGACAGAGACGTCGTCCAGTTTGTTATTTGCTAAGCGCAGCTGGTTTTCAGAGGTCGTCAGGAACTTCTTGATTTCTTCCATCCGACGGATGGCCTTGTCAATCTCTTCGATGGCCTTGCCAAAGTTTGTCGAAGCAGACTGATAGTTCTTGGCAAAAGCTACTTTAAAGGCATCCAAGTCTTCTTCAAAGTGGGTGATGTCGATATTTTGTTCACGAACAAGCGCTAATTCCTGCTTGTACTGGAGCGAGTTAAGCGCAGCATTGCGCAAGAGGGTAATCATGGGCAAGAAGAACTGAGGCCGGATAACATACATCTTCTCATAGGCGTAGGACACATCGACAATACCCGAATTGTAGAGCTCGCTGTCAGCCTCAAGAAGTGTCACCAGAATAGCATACTCGCAGCCTTTCTCACGCCGGTCCTTATCCAGCTCTTTGAAGAAATGCTCGTTTTTCTTCTTGGTCGCTGTCTCATCGCCTTCATTTTTCATCTCAAACATGATAGAGAGGATTTCTACACCATTTTCATCCACCTCACGGTAAATGTAGTCACCCTTGCTGCCGGTTCTGGCATCATTGTCCTTGCCAAACTCAGCTCGTGGAAACATAGCCATACGATTCTTGTTAAACTCATACTCGCAGTGCTGTTCCAAACTCTCGCCAATCATCTTAGTAGACTGCTTAGCTTTGAAATCCTTGTAGAACTCTATGGTCTCGTCTTTCTGCCGCAGCTCTACCTCATAGCGCTCTTTGAGAGAAGTCTGGGCGAGTGCTGCTTCCTTTTCTTGCAAGGCTAGCTGATTCTTAACCTCGTCTCGCTCTTTTTCCAGTGCAGATAAAGTCTTTTGGAGCTGATTCTCATGCTCCAAGCGCAAGGTGGCCAACTGATTTTCCAGCGCTTGCACTTCTTTTTCTTTCTCTAGTAGGCTTTGGCTAGCCGTTTGCTCCACCTCTTTTTTGGCCAATTCTTTTTCGGTATCAAACTGTTGAATCTGGTTCTGTAACTGGGCAATTTCTTGGTCCTTCTTTGCTAACTTCTCTTGCTGTTCATTAAGGGCCTTTTGCTCTGCTAAAGCCAACTCTTGCCGAATTCGCTCATGAATTTCCTTGTCAAACTCTGCTGTCCGTACCTGTGACAAGAGTTCGCTGTATTGACTTTCATTGACTGTAAAGACTTCCCCACAGTTGGGACACTTGATTTCGTTCATAGTATGCCTCTTTCTCTATTCTTAGTATATTATATCATGCCACCAGTAAAATCAAAACCAACAAACGAAGCTTGCTGGTTTTAAGTAAATATTCATTCTTTTATAGAGACTTTCCTTAGGTGAGGACGGACGGTAGCGACTCCCTTTGGGATTCCATACCTTAGATTTGAGCCTTTCGTCTCAAATCTACCGAGCACCAGAAACTAATGCGTTTCTGATGCTTTCCTCACGGCGAAAAGTCTCAATCTATTTTGCACTAGTTCCAAAATATTTTTTTCAATAGTCTCATTCAGTAATAACTTTAGATTTCTGAAAAGATGTTGCTTATTTATAATCTGAAACAGTGGACTTAGCTTACTGGCTTTAGTTTATTTCTTCTCAATCGGCGCGACACTGGCCAAGAGTTTTTTGAGACCCACTTCTGGGAAGTTGATCTTGAGTTCTTGGGTACTACCACTACCAGATACTTCAAGCACGGTTCCTTCGCCCCACTTCTTGTGAATGGCAATATCACCAATGGCCCAAGCGACACTTTCTTTGGTGCTAGAACGGTTGCTATTGCCAAAGGGGAGGCTTGATGACGTGAGGGCACTTGGAGCTGCTTGTCTCTTGCGCTCTTGAAGGGCTTGTGACAGGCTCATTCCTTTTCCAAAGGTTGTTCCGCCTCCATTGCTATAAGAAGCCTTAAAGCTAGTGTTGGCTGGACGGGCCAAGCCCTGGTAGGTCAATAAATCCGAGCTAATTTCATTGATGAAACGCGTCGGGCGGTTGTAGCTGGTCCGTCCAAAGAGCAAACGAGAGTTGGCATTGGTCAAGAAGAGAACCTTCTCTGCCCGCGTGATTCCTACATATGCTAGGCGACGCTCTTCTTCCAATTCATCCGGATCCTCAGCTGCTCGACTAAGAGGAAAGACATTTTCTTCCATCCCAATCAAGAAGACGACTGGAAACTCCAATCCTTTAGCCGCGTGAAGGGTCATCAAGGTGACTTCTGAGGTCTCTTGAGCTCCATCATCTGTATCGGCAATCAAAGCCAAATCGTTCAAGAAGCGACTCAGGGTCTCCACACCTGATTCGTCTTCGACGGTCTCTCCGTTTTCATCAAAATTCTTGGTAACAGATAGGAACTCTTGGATATTCTCGATGCGGGCCTGACTTTCCAAATTTCCCTGATTGGTTAGGGCTGTCATATAGCCTGTCTTGTCAAGGACTTCTTCGACCAATTCTGTAATGGTCAGCTGGTCCAATCTTTCTCTCAAATCAAGAATGAGATTGGCAAAGTCCCAGATGGCTTGGGCAGCCTTTCCTTTGATGCCTGAGAGCATGATATTAGCCGAAGCATCTAGAAGTGAGGACTCTTGCATTTGAGCAAAGTCACGAATCTTATCCACTGTACCTGGCCCGATTCCCCGCTTGGGTTCATTGATAATGCGCTCAAAACTGATATTGTCACTAAGGTTGGCAATCAAGTTTAGATAAGCAATGATATCCCGAATTTCCTTCCGGCTGTAGAACTTGGTGCCCCCTACCATGGTGTAGGGAATGTTAGACTTGAGCAGCGCTTCTTCAATGGTCCGGGACTGAGCATTGGTCCGGTAGAGAACGGCAAAATCACGGTGTTTGTAGCCAGCTTCGCGACTGAGCTCTTCAATCGTTTTAGCAACAAAGACCGCTTCATCCTGCTCGTCATTAGCCCGGTAGTAGACAATCTCTTCCCCGTCAGCATTTTGGGTCCAAAGATTCTTAGGACGACGATTTTTATTGTTTTTAATGACATCATTGGCTGCTTGCAGGATGGTTTTAGTCGAGCGGTAATTCTCTTCTAGGAGGACGACCTTGGCATCAGGATAATCCTTCTCAAAGTCCAGGATATTCTGCATATCTGCTCCCCGCCAGCCATAAATAGACTGGTCCGCATCCCCAACGACACAGATATTTTTAAAACGTGAAGCCAAGAGTTTGACCAATTGGTATTGGGCATGGTTTGTATCTTGATACTCGTCTACGTGGATGTATTGAAACTTCTGCTGGTAATAGGTCAGCACATCTGGATGCTGATCAAAAAGACGCAGGGTCAGCATGATCAAATCATCAAAGTCCACTGCTTCTGACTGACGGAGTTCCTTTTGGTAAGCCTCATAACACTTGGCGACGATCTGGGTATACATATCCCCCGCTTGGGCGACGTAGGCCACTTCATCGATCAGGTCATTTTTGGCATTGGAAATAGTCCCCAAGATGGTCCGTTCATTCCATTTTTTAGGATCCAAGTTCAAGGACTTCAAAATCCGCTTCATCAAGGTCCGTTGCTCACCCGGGTCGACAATGGTGAAGTTGCGGTTGTAGCCAATGTGATCCGCATCACGACGGAGGATGCGCACACACATAGAGTGGAAGGTGGCAATCAAGCAATCTTGGGTGGCTGGATTCAACTGATAAGCCCGCTCCTTCATTTCCCGAGCGGCTTTATTGGTAAAGGTAATGGCCAAAATATTCCAAGGATTGACCATTTTTTCATCGATCAAGTAAGCGATGCGGTGGGTCAAGACACGTGTCTTACCAGAACCAGCCCCCGCCATGATCAAGAGGGGACCTTCTGTCGTTTGGACCGCCTCTGCTTGGCGATCATTCATACCATTCAATAAAGGATTCATCTCATACTCCTCATTCATTCAATCGTTCTATTATACCACATTTTCGCCCTTTCTCCTTTTGGAAACAGTTGGCATCATTTGAATTTTGTACTCAAAAAAGCTATAATAAAGCCTTAAGAAGAACGAATATTTCCTCATCAACAACGATCCAAGTTTGTCGCTTAGGAGGAAATCTACAGAAGTCTGGAGGAGGTCTAAGTGAATCGATCACAAAGTAATTTAAAACTAGCCGAACGTGGAGCCCTGATCAGTATTGTCGCCTACCTGATTCTTTCCGCAGCTAAATTAGCAACAGGCCACCTGCTTCACTCCTCCAGTTTGGTCGCTGATGGTTTTAATAACTTATCCGATATTATCAGCAACGTCGCCCTTCTCATTGGCATTCGCTTAGCCCGCCAGCCAGCTGACCGTGACCACCGGTTCGGTCATTGGAAGATCGAAGATCTAGCTAGCCTGGTGACGTCCATCATCATGTTTTATGTGGGCTTCGATGTCCTACGAGATACGGTTCAAAAAATTCTCAGCAGGGAAACAACTGTTATTGATCCTTTAGGAGCCATTGTTGGAGTTGGGTCAGCCCTTGTCATGTTTGCGGTCTATCTTCATAACCGCACTTTAGCCAAGAAAGCCCAATCCAAGGCCCTCAATGCAGCTGCCAAAGATAACCTCTCTGACGTGGTCACTTCTTTAGGAACCTCTGTTGCGATTGGGGCTAGCGCTCTCAACTACCCCATTGTGGACCAATTGGTGGCCATTGTCATCACCTTCTTTATCCTAAAAACCGCCTACGATATTTTCATCGAATCCTCCTTCAGTCTATCTGATGGGTTTGATGAAAGTCTCCTGGATAAATACAAGGCGGCTATTCTGGAATTGCCAAAGGTCAGCCGGGTCAAATCCCAACGGGGACGAACCTACGGAAGCAATATCTACCTGGATGTCGTCATTGAAATGAATCCAGACCTCTCTGTTTATGAGAGCCATGCCATTACCGAAGAGGTCGAGCGCCTTCTCAAGGAAAAATTTGGAGTCTTTGACATTGACGTCCATGTGGAGCCAAGTTCTATCCCTGAAGATGAGATTTTGGACAATGTCCTTCTCAAATTAAAGACCTATGAGGAACGTTTGCAGGCTCAACAGGAATACCAAACCCTCCTGGCAGACAACTTCATCCTCATCAATGAGTATGGCCAAGAAAGTCACAAGGAGGACCTGGTCCGTTTGCAGGAAGAACATCAAATTCCGTTTAAGAATTTCGAAATCGAATCCATCAGTCAAAAGACCAAATTGATTCGCTATGAGTTAAATAACCAGATCCACACCAGTCTCTGGCGGCGTCATGAACACTGGCAAAAGGTCTTTCACCAAATTACCAGTAAACAGGAAAAATAGAACTCTCTACCTCAATCTAACAAGAATAAAAAGCTACTGCAATTCATTTCTGCAGTAGTTTTTTTGTAAGAAAAAATAGCCCTTCCGGACTATTCTTCTTCTTTAATAAAACCAAATTTATTTAGGGGGTACAATCTGAAATCGACAACACCTTCAATCTGATCTGCTTGAATATAACCAAATTCACGACTGTCTTTGGTATTGTTGCGATCATCATTTAGGACTAAGTAACTATTACTTGGTACTTTTCCAGCCTTAGTTCCCTTAAGTTCCCTAGAGAAAAAATCATTTGTAAAATAATCACCACTTGGTGCCGCCAAATGTTTGGTCTTCATCTTGTCCAAATATGGCTCTGCTGTAGCTACACCATTCAGATAAAAGACATCATCCACATAGCTGACCTCATCGCTCTCTATCGCAATGACACGTCCAAGATATTGTTTCTCTTTTACATGATAGAGGACCAAGTCTGTTCGATCAATCTTCCCCTTTTTAGTCGCTAATACTAAATCATCTTTCTTAACGGAGGCATTGGCCATTTGATCAGATACCCACAATGGTTGAAAAACAAATAGGCGCAAAGTAAGGAGTACCAAGCCCAATATTCCAATGATGATAATATTCCGAATCAAATCCCTTTTCGACATTCCTATCCCCCCTTTCAGTTCATTCCATTATACCATTTTATTAGACAATAAAAAAGGCCCACAATCCTAAATTGTCAGAAATTGGTCTAAAAAGAAAAACCTTGCCTCCAAGCTTTTATGCTTAGAGAACAAGGTTTGTTTATTGGTTAGATTAACGTACTGTACGGATACGCATTGTATTTGTACGAACAGCTTCACCAAGTGGCACACCTGCAACGATTACGATATCGTCACCAGATTGTACAAGACCTGCTTCTACTGCTTTACGTTCTGCGATTTCGAACATATCATCAGTTGATGATGGAGCATCTGTCAACATTGGGATGACACCCCAGTTCAACATCAATCCACGCTCTGTCAATTCGTCAAATGTCAATGCCAAGATATCAGCATTTGGACGGTATTTAGAAATCAAACGTGCAGTGTGACCAGTCTTAGTCAAAGTTACAACCAATTTGATGTTCATTGAGTTTGTAGCGTCTTTAACAGCTGAAGCCATAACTTCTGTCTTAGAGTTACGTTCGAATGAATCTGAGTTCAAACGTCCGTATTCGTTAAGAAGAGTTTGAGCGTTCTTGTCGATGGTAGCCATTGTGCGAACAGACTCAAGTGGGTATTTACCATTTGCAGACTCACCTGAAAGCATTGTAGCATCAGTTCCGTCGATAACAGCGTTAAATACGTCTGATACTTCTGAACGAGTTGCACGTGGTTTTTCAGTCATTGTTTCAAGCATGTTTGTTGCAGTGATAACAACTTTACCAGCAGCATTCACTTTTGTGATGATCATTTTTTGGTAAACTGGAACCATTTCGAATGGTACTTCGATACCCATGTCACCACGAGCAATCATGATACCATCAGCTGCTTCAATGATTTCATCCAAGTTATCGATACCTTGTTGGTTTTCGATTTTCGCGAACAATTGAACGTGACCGTTACCAGTTTCTTCACAGATAGCACGAACTTCGTTCACGTCTTTTGCAGTACGTACGAATGAGATCGCGATGAAGTTGATACCTTGTTCCAAACCAAAACGGATATCGTCGTTATCGCGTTCAGCAAGAGCTGGGAAAGGAATTTTTGTGTTAGGGATGTTGACACCTTTTTGTTTTGCGATCACACCGTCGTTTTCAACTTCAACGATGAATTCACGACTTGCATCGTCTTTTTCTACAACACGAAGACCCAATTTACCATCGTCGATCAATACTTGGCGACCAACTTCAACGTCATCGTAGATGTCAAGTGCGCCAGCAACGTTCAAGGCAATCACTTCACGAGTTGATTTGATTCCTTGTTTAGTCGCAACACGGATCTTTTCACCAGTTGTATAAGAGTACTCTTTAGCATCGCCTTCGAACAACTCTGTACGGATTTCTGGACCTTTTGTATCAAGAAGGAAACCAACTTTTTTACCAGCGATTTCTTCTGCACGTTTAACTGTTGCCATACGATCACCTTGTTCTTGGTGGTCACCGTGTGAGAAGTTGAAACGGAAAGTGTTTGCTCCAGCTTCGATCAATTTAGCAATGTTTTGTGCTGAAGCTTCAACGTCAAGTTTTTCACCCCAATATCCATCATCACCAAATTTTTTACCACCACGGATTTCTACCGCAGGACCTAAGGTTGCAACGATTTTTACACGTTTGTTCATGATTTCTATGACTCCTTTTAAAATACACTGTCTTTTTAGACAAATTTTAACAAATAAATATTAAATAGAAGATAAGCTACGGTTCAACTCTGCAAGGTTCAAGTCAGCCTTGTGAGGGTTGTTCACTTTGATCTTACCATCTTCAGTTAAGCTAAAGAGTGCACCTTCTTCTGCACTACCAAGAATTGGGTTTTCCACCATTTGTTCATTGCGGATACCAACGGCTACGCCACCGATACCAGCTTTCAGCAACTTAACAGCATGTGCACCCAAACGTGAAGCAAGAACACGGTCACGCGCAGTAGGTGAACCACCACGTTGGATATGTCCAAGTTCTGTTACACGAAGATCGCTTGTATCTCCGGCATCTTTCAAGGCTTTACCAAATTCAGCAGCTGACATCACACCTTCAGCAAGAACGATGATGTTGTGTGTACGACCTTTTTCGTAGCCCTTCTTGATGCTCTCAACGACATCTTCGATAGCAAAGCCTTCTTCTGGAATGATAATTTCATCCGCACCAGAAGCAATACCAGACCAAAGGGCAATATCCCCTGCGTGACGTCCCATTACCTCGATAACGAAAGTACGGTGGTGACTAGATGAGGTATCGCGGATCTTATCAATCGCGTCCATAACAGTTGTAACTGCTGTATCAAACCCGATTGTGAAATCTGTACCAACGATATCATTGTCAATTGTTCCAGGAAGTCCTACAGCTGGGAAACCATGTTCAGTCAAACGCATCGCTCCGTGGTATGATCCATCACCACCGATAACGACAACACCTTCGATTCCATGTTTTTTCAACTGCTCGATCCCTTTTAATTGACCTTCGCGTTCAGCAAATTCAGGATAGCGAGCTGAATGAAGCATTGTTCCACCACGAGAAATAATATCTCCAACTGATGAAGCATCCAATTGATGGATATCACCAGCAACCATACCAGCGTATCCATTATAGATACCAAATACTTCCATTCCTTCAGAAATTGCTTGGCGAACAACTGCACGGATAGCAGCATTCATTCCAGGGGCATCTCCTCCACTGGTTAAAACAGCAATACGTTTCATTTCGATATTTGCTCCTTTTTTTTCTTTTACATTCTAAATGATTATAACACAAAGAGGCTCAAATTTCTCCTATTTTCCGTAGATTTTATCGATAAATCGTTTTCATAGCAATACTTGCCAGTTCATTTTCTAACTTCTCGTTTTTCTGGACGGAAACTCCTTTTAATTGAATGGTCTTTTTCTCCTCTTCATAGCGAATAACGACAGGATAAGGACCTGGATAAGCTTTTAAAATATCTAAGACTGCCCGGTCCTCCTGGTGATCAAACAATTGAATCCAAAAACGCTGATTGGTGGCTTCTTCTGCTTCCATTAAAACCATCTGAAGACGACCATCTCTAGATTGCACTTTTCCTTTGAGATAGTAATAGCCCTTCTCTCTTATTTTTGAGCTATAGTGGCGATAAGTATCAGGAAAAAGAGTGACATCCATCTTCTTTTGGAGATCGGAAACTTGTAAAAAGGCCATATTTTCTCCATTTTTGGTTCGGATGGTCCGGATCGATTGAACTTCAACCAGGATAGTGGCCTGTTCTCCTTCGCTTAAAGAGGCGATCGGTCGAGTCGGTTTGCTACTTGCTGCTACAATTTCCACCAGAGGATGAGGGCTGAGACCGACCCCAATGACCCTCTGCTCCATTTCATACTTCTCAGCCTTGCTATAATCCTCGGCATCCATCCAGGAATAATTGGCTTCCCCAAACAAACTCCCCAATTCATCCGCAAAGACAAATAGGTTAGGAAGGTTCTGAAGGACTTTTCTGCGATTCTTTTCAAAGCAGTCAAACAAGCCTAATTCTACCAGTGGCGTTAAAAGAGGAAGTTTGTGGTATTGGCTAGGCAAGCGCAAGATAAAATCTTCAATGCTCTCAAAGGGGCGTTGGTCAATAATCCAATAGGCTAGATCTTTTGGAAGACCTTTGATATTTTTCATTCCTAGATAAATCTTCTGATCTTGGAACTTATCCTTATAAGGAATGGTATTAATAGTCAAAGGAGCTACTTGGAAATCAAATTGGAGCGCATCGGTCAAGTAATCACTACTAGAGTAGTTGAGCATAATGTCAAAGAAGACATCTGGATAATGGACTTTAAAGTAAGCCAATTGGAAGGCCAAGGCTGAGTAGGCATAGGCATGGGAACGGTTGAAGCCATAGCCAGCAAATTTTTCCATAATAGCAAAAACTTGCTTGGCTTTTTCTGCACTGTGCCCAAGCGCGACAGCACCTTTGATAAAGTCATCTTCCATCCGATGCATTTCTGCAACATTCTTTTTCCCCATGGCCCGTCTGAGGATATCGGCTTTTCCTAGACTAAAGCCAGCAAAGGTCTGGGCCACCTGCATGACTTGCTCCTGATAGAGCATGATGCCATAAGTTGGTGCTAGAATGCCTTCCAAACTAGGATCGATCATATCCACCTTCTCTTTGCCGTGCTTGCGTTTGACGAAATTATCAATATAGTCACTAGCCCCAGGTCGGTTCAAGGAAGTTGTCGCAACAATCTCCTCAAAACAATTGGGTTGAACTCTTCTAAGCAAACGAATAGCTCCCGCTTGCTCAAACTGGAAGATTCCCTTGGTATTTCCCGCAGCAAACAAAGCAATCGTTTCCGGATCTTCTAGAGGAATATCCTCAATCTTAATATCCTTTTGATATTTTTCCTTTACTGCTTCCTGCATCCGTTGAGCAAAGGTCAAATTTCGGAGTCCTAAGAAGTCCATCTTGAGCAGACCATTTGCCTCAACACCATGGGCATCATATTGGGTCAGATTCATCTCCTCACCCATCTTGATTGGGATTTGATTAGTGAGGTCTTCTCCACTCATGACGACTCCTGCTGCATGAATCGAGGTCTGGCGTGGTTGCCCTTCAATCCTCTTCGCAATTTCATAGCCCTTCCGGTATTCTGGGCGACTTTGGATGGCTTGGCGAAAAGCTACATTCTTTTCATAAGCAGAAGCTAAGGTATCCCGTAAGCCAATCCGCTTGGTGAGATTGGTTAACTCATACTCTGGGGTTCCAAATCTCTTAAAAACATCTCGAATAGCTTGTTTGGCTCCAAAAGTTGAGAAGGTCACAATTTGGGCCACATGAGGACTGCGGTAGCGATTTTTAACATACTGGATAAATTTGGGACGATAGACATCCGGAATATCAATATCAATATCTGGCATGGTATAGCGCTCTAAGTTCAAGAAACGCTCAAAGAGGAGATTGTTCTTGACCGGATCAATCCCTGTGATATCTAAGGCGTAGGCTACTAGACTACCAACTGCTGAGCCACGGCCCATCCCCATATAGTAACCTTGGCTTCGACCAAACCGTAACAAATCCCAGACAATCAAGAAGTAGTCATCAAAGCCCATCTGATGGATGACAGCTAATTCATGACGCAAACGCTCTTGGTAAACCGTCTGGTCCAGCCCCTTGCTTCTCAAGCCCTCCTCAGCCAACTCACGCAATTCCTCGACTGCAGGTTTCTCTGGATTAAAACGGGGAAGCTTCAACTGCGTATCAATCTCATAATGAACAGTCGCAAGGGTCTTCTCTAGATAAGAAATACTATCTGGATAATTATGAGCAAAGGCCCGCTCCAACTTTTCTGGTGGCAGTAACATCATAGAAGTGTCAACAGCTCCTACTTCCTTCAGACTGCAATTATTACGAATGGCATGGAGCATCTGAAGACTTTCCAAATCACTCGTAGAAAAATAGCGGACTGTATGGAGGGGGAAAACAGGACGAGAAAACTGTTTCGCTGGAGTATCTGGAAAGACACCAATCGCAAAGTCTTGGCCCAAGTCTAAATACTCAATCCCTTCAAAATAGGGAACGATGATGGCTAGATCATCCAACAAGTGTTGAAAGGCCGACCAGTCAGTTGTCCCCATCATTTTCATGCTGGAAATCTTGATTAAATGTTTATAACCTACGGTACCTAACGCAAGCAAACGGATAGACAAAGGACCCGTTGGTAAATCAACTTCCAAATCAAGACCTAGGACAGCCCCAATACCAGCTTTTTGGCACTCTTCTAAAAACTCGTAGGCCCCATATAAATTATCTATATCCATGAGACCAATTTGTTGGTAACCCATTTCTTTGGCACGCTGAATATAGTCTCGAATAGAGACTAAACTGTCCATAAAGGTATAAACCGATTTTGTGTCCAGTTGTGTAATCACCTTGCACTCCTTTTCGTCCGTTCTTACCTTCTATTATACAGGAAATCCGACAAAGAAGACACTCTTACCCATTGCCAATCCTGCCTAACAAAAAAAAACAGATCAACTGATCTGCTTTCCTTTCTCTTACGGAAGACATGGGATTCGAACCCACGCACGCTGTTACACGCCTACCGCGTTTCCAACACGGCCTCTTAAGCCTCTTGAGTAATCTTCCAAACTAGTATCCATTATACGGAAAAGCGCTCCTCCTGTCAACAAAAAATTTAGGAATCCCTCACAAAATATCATTGCTTGATAGAATTTAAGGAAACAAAAAACGACAAGGATTTGTCGTTTGCATATATAAAAATGGAGCCGGTGGGAGTCGAACCCACGTCCAAACATCTGCCAACATATTTGTCTACAACCATAGGTTATGTATTGCTTTAACAGCTCCTCGACACATAACTCAAGCCAAGAAACTGCGAGTCTATCAATCTCTTATCAAACTGCTAGACAAAGTTTGATCGTATCTCGCTAAAATTAAGACCTGTCATCAGACGCGAGCAATCCGAATCGGGTCACGCCTGCTGGTTTTTAGGCAGCTAGAGCGTAAGAAGTGTTATTTTTTGCAGTTATATTTAACTGAGCGTTTACGTCGCCACACGAGTCGCAAAATATGCCTCATAATGCCTGTCGAATCCGTAACGACCCCAAAATGATATACTCAAGTGTATCATTTTTTGGATAAAATGGCAAAAGAAAAAGAGGAATTCCTTCCTCTTTCATTCTTATTGTAAGTTCAATTTGAATTTTGTTACATAATGAACGGTAAAGTACATCGCTACAATTTTTACTAGTTCATAGATATAGGCTGGAACAAAGTTAACAACCAAGACATCACTAAGAGTATCATAATAGCCACTTGACAGATATGAAAGACTGGATAGATCCACTGTAGGGAACATTCTTCCAATGATGCTGAGGACGATCCAAAGAATAAATCCAAAGACAAAGGCCATCACGACACGATTGTTAATAAAGAGTTGACCCAGTGAAATCGCACAGTAAAGCATTAAAATTCCTGAGATGGTTGCTAACAATTGGAAGAACAAGATTTGCCAGAGCAGAGGGGCACCAATACGTCCAAGAAACAGACCAAACAACTCAAAGATATTCTGTTGATGAGCAAGACCGATCACTCCTAAGAAAATAAGCAAAGAAAGGATCAAGCTAATAAAACAGAAGATACTCCAAATCAAAGCAGATGTCGCTTTTGCAAGTAAAACAGTATGAGAGCTAGTTGGCAGGGTCCAGGTCAAATACCCTTCGCGACCAAAAATATTGTTGTAAAAACGACGAATAATAATGATATAGTTGGTCAAGGTCAAGCCAATGTAACCCGCAAAAATGACCAAGACAATAATTCCCCCAATAGTAGAAGCTGTATCTGCTGAATAGCTTGCTGCACCAGTAATGATACTTGAACCTAGCAAACCAGCAAAAATAGAGAGAATAGCAAGCACACCCGAAATAATGAGATACCACTTATAGGTTGCTTTTAATTCATATTTCATTAATTTCCCAAACATAAGAACCTCCTAATACATTCTAAATTGTTCACGGAAGATCTCATCAATCGATTTACCGTATTGGTTGCGAAGAACAGTTGTGTTTTCATGCAACAGAATACGACCTTGATTGATAAAGAGTGCTTCATCCAAGACTTGTTCAACGTCCGCAATCAAGTGGGTTGAAATCAATACAGATGAGTTTGGACGACGATTTTGAATGATGGTTCTAAGAATGTAGTCACGCGCAGCAGGGTCCACTCCACCAATTGGTTCATCGAGAATGTACAAATCCGCTTCACGGCTCATGACCAAAATTAATTGAACTTTTTCTTTATTCCCTTTAGAGAGTTGTTTCAACTTTTGCTCTGGGTGCAATTGTAAATCGTTCAACAATTGATAAGCACGTTGCACATTGAAATCTTTATAGAAGTCTTGGAAGAAACGAAGGGTTTCTGAAATCTTCATATTCTCATCCAAATAAGTTGTATCTGGTAAATAAGAAACGACTTGTTTGGTTTTTGCAGACGGCACTTGGCCATGGATATAGACATTACCAGAAGTTGGTTGCAAAAGCCCATTCACTAATTTGATAATAGTGGTTTTCCCACTTCCGTTTGGTCCTAACAAGCCAATGATACGACCCGGTTGAATATTGACACTAACATCGTATAAGGCAATATGCTTACCATACACTTTTTGAACATGGTCTAAGTAGACCAAAGGGTACTGATTCATAATCTTCTCCTTAATTTAATAATGATTCTATTATAACCTTACTAAGAAGTGATTGCAAGATATAATCGTAAAAGAAGATAGAATGTTCGTACTATTTGACATCCAAACCATCTTCACTAAAAAAAGAGGAACATCTGTCCCTCCTTTAAAACTATTTATTTAATTCCCAATGCAATCCGCGCATAGCGACTCATCTTCTCAACCGTCCAAGCTGGATACCAGACCAATTTCACATCAACCTTGGTCACTTCTTCCATTCCTGTTAAGGCATCATAAATCTGATCCGTCAGCAAGTCTGCTAATGGGCAACCCATGGTGGTTAGGGTCATATCGATTTCTGTTTCGCCGGTTTCACCATCAAACCGAATTTCGTAGACCAAACCGAGGTTGACAATATCAATACCTAATTCAGGATCGATGACCTGCTCTAGATTTTCAAGAATACGGTTTTTAATTTGTTCGATTTCTTCTGTCGTATAACTCATTCTTCTCTCCTTCTTCACTCGGTTCAACCCCAGGAAGAATTTTTTTGTTTACAGCAATCCCATTATCCTAGGGGCTCCATAGCTATTCCCCCAACCCTGAATCGCTATCAAATTGCTCGACTCGGGTTAAAAAGGTCCCCCGGACATGGGTCGCTCTTCTTTTTCTAGGCGACCGTTAAAAAGATCCCCCGGACATTCCTCGCTTCCGAATTTCTGGGCTCGGGTTAAAAAGGTCCCCCGGACATGGGTCGCTTTTATATTTCTAGGCGACCGTTAAAAAGATCCCCTGGACATTCCTCGCTTCCGAATTTCTGGGCTCGGGTTAAAAAGGTCCCCCGGACCTTTTTAATCCTCTATAAAGTCACGCAATGGTTTGCTTCTGCTTGGGTGGCGGAGTTTGCGGAGGGCTTTGGCTTCGATTTGACGGATCCGTTCACGTGTCACGTTAAAGACTTTCCCCACATCTTCCAAGGTCCGCATTTTTCCATCATCCAAACCGAAACGTAAACGAAGCACGTTTTCTTCCCGGTCTGTCAAAGTATCGAGGACTTCATCCAACTGTTCGCGTAGAACCACTCGAGTGGTGTAGTCGACTGGATTTTCAATCACTTCGTCTTCGATGAAATCTCCCAAATGGCTATCGTCTTCTTCCCCGATTGGTGTTTCAAGAGAAACAGGCTCTTGAGCAATCTTCAAGATTTCACGGACCTTATCAGGCGTCATATCCATGCGTTCAGCGATTTGTTCAGGTGTTGGATCTTGTCCCAATTCTTGCAAGAGATTGCGTTGTTCACGAACCAGCTTGTTGATGGTTTCCACCATGTGTACAGGAATTCGAATAGTACGGGCTTGGTCTGCAATAGCACGAGTGATGGCCTGACGAATCCACCAAGTCGCATAAGTAGAGAACTTGAACCCTTTGGTATAGTCAAACTTATCAACGGCCTTCATCAAACCCATATTTCCTTCTTGGATCAAATCCAAGAATTGCATCCCACGTCCAACATAGCGCTTCGCAATAGAAACAACCAAACGAAGGTTGGCTTCTGCCAAACGTTGCTTGGCTTCCAAGTCTCCTTGTTCCACCAAGATGGCCAATTCTTGCTCTTCTTCATTGGTTAAAAGAGGAACGACCCCAATTTCTTTCAAGTACATCCGTACTGGGTCATTGACCTTGGCAGAGTTGCTTCCAAGCAATTCTTCATCCGTCAACTCTGGTTCTTCCTCTTCATTGTTCAAGACACGCGCACTTGGATTTCCTTCCTTATCTGTGATGGAAATTCCAGCATCTTGAATCCGTTGCAACAAATCATCAATCCCATCGGCATCCAAGGTAAAAGGAATGACCAATTGATCATTGATTTCATCATCTGTTGCAGTACCACTTTTTTTATGACTACGAATAAACTCTGCAATTTGGACATCTAAAGTTGTGATATCTTTTTGTTCTTTCGCCATTCCTACTCCATTCTTCTTTTTTGAGCGATTAAGCGCTCGAGTTCCAATAAAGCCTGATCCGCATCTCCACTGTGAGAGGCTTCTCGGACTTTTTTTCCTATTTGTTGACTTTCTTTACGGAGAAGTTCCCGATTTCTCGTTTCTTCCACTTCTTCCAACTCATTCTCCGCTATTTCATCCGGTAAGTTTTCTTCTAGCATCAGATACCAAGCCCGTTGCACTTCCTCTGTCTGCTCTGACAAATCCTGCGATGTCACTTCTCCATTTTGACAAAGAAGTTGGTACAAGGTTTGCAAGGCAGGAGTATCAAATGAAAAATCTGTCCGAAGACGATATTCATTTAAAACATAAGGAAAGTCCTTCATCCGATGAAGGAGATGATTCTCAGCCCGAACCAGGCGAGGTAGTTGCTTTTGCACGACAGTTGGACTAGCAACTGGAGCCTGTGTCTGAACTTGTCCTTGCTCCTGACGCTGGCTACGCATCTGAAGTCGACTAGCATTAACCGTCTGTTCTACCTGCAAATAATCAAAGTCGACCAAGAGATCGGCTAATTTATAAATGTAGGTATTTTGTGCCGTTACAGATGGCGTCTGAGCTATTAAAGGAGCCATTTTTTCGACAAATTCAATCTGCGCCTGCAAATTTTCAATATTATCTGGCTTCCAATAATCCATGAGAAACTCTACGCGACTGAGACGTGTTTTTTCCAATAAGTCCGCCAAAGCTTGAGGAGAATTCTTATTGAGATACTCGTCTGGGTCCATCTGATCAGGAATCTGGACGACCTCTACCTCCTGTTTTTCCAGGACTTCCAAAGCCTTTGCTGTCGCTAGCCTTCCCGCCTTATCCCCATCATAGGCCAAGATAACCTTTTTGGTAAATTTGCTCAGATGGGCCACATGTTCCTGCGTGAGGGCTGTTCCCATGGAAGCGACGGCATTCTCAATCCCAGCTCGGTAGGCTGCGATGACATCCATGAATCCTTCCATCAGATAAAGCTCATGGTTTTTCTTAGCGACCTGCTTGGCCTTGTCCAAATGGTAGAGCTCATAACTCTTGTTAAAAAGGAGCGTAGCGCGGCTGTTCTTGTATTTCCCCTGAGGCTTTGCTCCCTCAGCTGATTCACGCCAGAGTCGACCAGAAAAGGCAATGACTCGACCAGTATCATCCGACAAGGGAAACATGATGCGATCTTGAAACGCATCATACATGGTCCCCCTATCACTAATATGAAATAAACCTGAGTCGGCCAGAATATTTTCTGAAAACTTCCCTGAAACACTCTGAAGCAAATAATTTCCTTCTGCTGGTGCAAGCCCTATTTGAAAATGCCGAAGAACCTCATCATCAAGCCCTCGGTCATACAAGTATTGCCGAGCCTCTTCACCCATCTTTGTCGTCATCAGGATGGCATGATAGAACTTGGCAGCCTCTTGATGTATCTCATAGAAGGGCTGTTTCCCATCTGCTTGTTGGGGCCTAGACTGACTTGGAGGAAGAGTCTGGACACGAATGCCCACCTGATCTCCGACAATTTGAACAGCTTCCATGAAGGAGACACCACGATAGTCTTCAATAAACTTAAAAACATCGCCTGAGCGACCACAACCAAAACAATGATAGAATTGTTTATCCTCGACCACATTGAAAGAAGGGGTCTTTTCACCATGAAAAGGGCAGAGACCTAAAAAGTTTCGTCCTGCCTTTGTCAATTGAACGACTTCTCCGATTACATCTACAATATTCACACTGTTTTTAATTTCTGAAATCAGTTGTTTGTCAACCATAAACAGTGCCTCCATTTTACCATAGAATATCATTAACTATTTTAAACTAATTTTTGTCAATTGTAAATCATCCGCATTGATTTTCACCCGATTTTTCCACATTTTTCCTGAGTTTTGAAAGCCTCCATTTTCCTTAAATCAACTTTTTAAAAAAATTTGAGCATATTTATTGAATACGAAAAAAATTTCAGTTATACTATGCTCTGTAAAAATTTATTATGAAAGGACATATTTAGGATATGTTAAAAGATTTGAAAGCTTTTCTCCTTCGTGGGAATATTGTTGACCTTGCTGTCGCAGTCGTTATCGGAGCTGCATTTGGAGCTATCGTAACATCATTTGTTAACGATATCATCACTCCACTTATTTTGAACCCAGCTATGAAAGCTGCTGGTGTTGAAAAGATTGCACAATTGTCATGGAACGGTGTTGCTTACGGTAGCTTCTTGAGCGCTGTTATCAACTTCCTTGTTGTTGGTACTGTTCTTTTCTTCGTAGTAAAAGCTGCTGAGAAAGCTCAAAACCTTGGTAAAAAAGAGGAAGCTGCTGAAGAAGAAGCTGCTCCTACTCAAGAAGAGTTGCTTGCTGAAATCCGCGACTTGCTTGCAAACAAATAATCAGATAAAAAGATCCGATCTTCTAGCTAGAAGGTCGGGTTTTTTATCTTCAATTTTTCTAGAGAAACAAAAAACAGACCGAAGTCTGTTCTTGTATTCAATTAGAATTTTTTACGTTTACGAGCTGCTTCTGATTTACGTTTACGTTTTACAGAAGGTTTTTCATAGAATTCACGTTTGCGTGTTTCTTGAAGAGTACCAGCTTTAGTAACCGCGCGTTTGAAACGACGAAGAGCATCGTCAAGAGATTCATTCTTACGTACTACTGTTTTTGACATGTTTTTCACTCCCTTCAAGTTCAAGATCTATTCTATTCTACACGGAATTCTGTAGATTGTCAAGAAAAAGTTAAAGGAATTCATCTCTCACCATCATCTTAGCTTCAAAACTGTGCTAGAATTTCAGATTTTGGAAAATCCTTTCATTCATAACGATCATAAAGCTTTGACACTACTTGTTCGAATGCTTCCAATTCCTCCCAATAATTCGTTGGGAGATTGCGAATTCTACTTAGATCATTTGGATCAAAATGATAGACCATATGGCGCAAAATTTGACATTCAATCCAACGTAAGTCTTTCAGTTGCTCAAGACTAACAGAATCCATCCTTTCTAGATACTGACAAAGAGCAACAAGTGCGTCTGAATGAAACTCTTTCTCCTCATGCAAATAATATAGAAAACTAAAATAACCAGCTCTTCTATTATCTTTTATTATATTCCTTTCTTTCATCCCTACTCCTAATAATAAGCATTTACTGACTTAATTCGTCTCTTTTACAATCTTATAAAGAATCCATCGCCCACTCTTCTGACTTGTTAAAAGATTCAGTCCTTTTGACGACAAGAACTTACTAAACTCATCCTCCACTTTGAATTGTGGCAAGAAATAAACTAATTTTTGCCATTCACAAGCTAGCAAAAGCAGTCCATCTGATGTAAGAACTCTTCTTAACTCCGTAAATGAAGTCTCTATATCCTCCCAATGAAAATGCGTTTGAAAGCCTGTTATTAAATCAAACGTTTCATCAGGATAACCTGTCTTTCTAACATCTTTTCGTTCAAACTTAAGGTTTAAACTTTCCGAATCCTTCGCTTCTGAGATAGCAGTTGCTGAACTATCGATTCCTATAACTGTACTTCTTGGATAGATTTCTTTCAAAAAGATACTTGAACGACCGTTTCCTACTCCTACATCTAGTATTCTATGGACATCATTTTTATCCAGTTGTCTGGTTGCCCACACATACATAGGAAAATAAGTATAATTCCAAATTTTCATCATTCCTTTCCCGAGTATTCCTGTAGGATTCTTTGACTGCTGAATTAGATGATGCATTAAGAAATATAAAAATAATAAGCAGATGGTAATAATTATAATTAACAAGCTACTAACTCCTTTATTAAAATAACACAATTAAAGCCCCATAAAAAAACAGACTTAATTATTGTTTCTACACGAAACTTTCTTAAAAAAACACTTTCCGTAATGTCTACGAAAAGTGTTCTGGTCTTACTTATAAAGGAAGGTAAAGAGGGCAATAGCAACGATTGCAGCCAAGATTGGTGCTACAACTGGTACCCAAGCGTACCACCATTTTGAATCTCCCTTGTGTTCACCTAAAACAGATTTTGGAAGGAAAGCGTGAACCAAACGTGGACCAAGGTCACGTGCAGGGTTCAAACCAGGTCCTGTAGGACCACCAAGTGATGTCACCAAAGCCATAACGAGGAATCCAAGTGCCAAGTGAGCCACTCCTAAACCAGGAGCATGTGCTTGTGACAAAGCCAATTTTGCGGCTGTTGAAGAAGCATCAAAAATCCCTCCCTGCTCAGTCGCTGCTCTTTGAGCTAGAGAAGCAACCTCTGCACCAAAGAAGTGTTTTGTCAAGGCAAGTGCACCGAAGAAAAGGACGAATGATCCAGCAAACTCATTGACGAAACCATTGATGGTTGCTGCTTTACGTGATTCTGGAGTTCCTTTATCCAAGCTAGAAATCGTTGAGAATGTTCCCAAGATATTGTTTGGATTTTCAGTTTGAAGGTAGTAAGGACGGTGAGTCGCAACGACAACCAATTGCCCAAACATAGCCCCAAGAAGTTGAGCAACGATGTAGTATAAAACATTTTCCCAAGGGAAGAGTCCGCTAACTGCAAGACCAATCGTAAAGGCAGGGTTGATATGGTTACCAGAAACGTTACCAAACATCAAGGCTGGCATCATAACACCTATTCCGTAGCCAATCGCAATCACGAGCCATCCACTTTGATGCCCCTTGGTACCCTTCAACTCAACGTTTGCAACGGCACCATTTCCTAAAATAATCAATAATGCTGTTGCAATAAATTCGGTCGCAACTTTAACCCAAAAATCAAATTGCATTTTTGAATAATCTCCTTATAAAAAAAATAATAATAATTTATTCTAACAGATTATCGAACACTTGTAAATAAACCGAACATTATTTTTAAAAAATATATCTCAATCCCCTGATTCATTCTTTTTAATCCTTGTACCCTCCTCCACTTTCTATTTATCTCCGAATTATGATACAATAGGACTAGTTACACATCACAAAGGAGATCTCATGTCTGAAATCTATGACATTACCATTATCGGTGGAGGCCCTGTAGGACTCTTTGCTGCCTTCTATGGCCATATGCGTCAAGTAAAAGTAAAATTGATTGATTCCCTTCCTCAACTAGGTGGTCAACCCGCTATTCTCTATCCTGAAAAACGAATCCTGGATGTCCCTGGTTTTACGAACCTGACTGGAGAAGAATTGTCCCAACGGTTGATCGATCAATTAGAAACATTCGAGACTGACATTTGTCTGAACGAAACCGTTTTGGACATTCGTAAAAACGAGAATCACTTCCTCATTGAAACCAATAAAGACCAGCATTTCAGTCGTGCTGTTATTATTGCGATGGGTGGTGGTGCCTTTAAACCTCGTCCTTTAGAAGTGGATGGGGCTGAAGAATTCGAGAACGTTCACTACCATGTTTCAAATATCCAACAATATGCCGGCAAACAAGTTGCTATTCTAGGAGGAGGAGATTCAGCTGTCGATTGGGCCCTAGCCTTTGAAAAAATCGCACCGACATCTCTGGTCCATCGTCGTGATAATTTCCGCGCTCTCGAACACAGCGTTGAAGAATTGAAGGCTTCGTCCGTCTCTATTCAAACTCCTTATGTTCCTAGCCGTTTAATCGGAGAAAATGGCCGTGCCAGCCATCTGGAAATTAGCAAGGTTAAATCAGATGAAACCCAATTACTCCCCATCGATGAACTCTTTGTCAATTATGGCTTTAAATCATCCGTTGGGAAATTGAAAGAATGGGGCTTGGACCTCCAACGTCATAAGATCCTGGTGAACCGCAAACAAGAGACCAGCCGAGAAGGCATCTACGCTTGTGGGGATTGTTGCTTCTACGAAGGAAAGATCGACTTGATTGCGACTGGATTAGGTGAAGCTCCTACTGCAGTAAATAATGCTATAAACTACATTTATCCAGATAAGAAAGTCCAACCAGTCCATTCGACTAGTTTGTAAGAAAAAACCTTTGAATCAATGATTCAAAGGTTTTTTCTTATAGTTCATCTAGCTCGTCTGCTATCTTATTGATTTTTCGCAAGCGATGATTGACGCCACTTTTGGTTAAGGGAGTTTTCAGGGCATCCGCAATTTGCTGGATGGAATAGTCGGGATTCTGGATTCGAACATAGGCAACTTCCTGAAGTTCGACCGGAAGACCACCTAATCCAATGGTATCCATGATTTTGACGATATTGTTAATGGTCTTCATACTAGCTGTGACCGTGCGCGCAATATTGGCCATTTCAGCATTATTGGCTCGATTGAGATCATTGCGCGCTTCTCGCATGACCTTGACAGACTCAAATTCTTCCAAAGCCTGCTTGGCTTCTACCAAGATGAGGAAATCAATAATATCCTCTGCCCGTTGCAAATAGGTAACGACTCCTTTTTTGCGTTCGATGGTCTTGGCATCTAACAAAAAGTGTTGCATCAGGTTAGCCAAGTCCTGAGCATGGTCGGAATAAACAGAGCTAATTTCTAATTGATAGCGGCCAGACTCCGGATCCTTGATGGTCCCACTTGCTAGGAAAGCGCCTCTCAGATAAGCTCGACTCGCTTCATCTTCTTCTAAAATTCTTGGGTCAATCCCAGTCTCTATACCAAAGAAAGAATCTGCTAAGTGCAGGTCTGCAAGAATCTCTTCGACTTTTTCATCGATAGAAACAGTATAGACGCGATTCTTTTTTAAATTGGTTTTTTGGTGGTGACGAATGTCCGATTTGACCTGATAAAACTCTACAATCAATTCGTAGATATGGCGGGCAATCTTAGCATTCTCCGTGGTCAAGGACAAGCTTAAGCCCCCCATACTCAATCCCAAGCTCCCAGACATCTTAATCAGAGCAGACAACTCACTTTTTTCGAAGCGATGTAGGGTCAAAAGCTCCTCTTTTACTTTAATGGTAAAACTCATTTAATCACCTGTACAATTTGCATCAGTTCATCTACCACAGCTCCTCCATCGTGGAAGGCGCCGCCGTTTTCCAAGCGAAGGAAATTGCTTGAAATAACTCGGGGAACCTGCGATTTTAGACCTGCAAAATCGTGTTCTACTTGAATCAGGTATTCATCAAAGCGATTCGTGTCCATATATTCTTGAGGGACTTTTTCAATATTGACCAAAACAGTATCAATAAAGGGCTTCTTCAAGTGTTTATGAAGGACGGAAACATGGTCACTATCGGTAAAGTGTTCTGTCTCCCCACGTTGGGTCATGATATTGCAGACGTAAGCGACCTCTGCTTTTGTTTCAAGCAAGGCCTGACCAATTTCTTCAATCACTAGATTAGGAAGAATCGATGTAAAGAGTGATCCTGGTCCTAAAATCACCATATCACTTTCTAAAATCGCATCTACTACTTTTCGACTCGCTTTCGGCGTCTCATCGTTATAGGTATTGGTGACATAGACATAATCAATCATGCCCTCATGATGGGCGATTTCACTCTCACCAGCCACCTCTGACCCATCCATAAAGACGACATGAAGGGTCAATGGTGTATCACTAGAAGGATAGATTTTTCCTGTCGTATGGAAAAATTTAGTCAGCAATTGCATGGCATTATAGGTCGATCCCTGCATTTCAGAAATCCCTGCAATAATCAAATTCCCTAGAGGGTGCCCAGCTAGTGGTCCATCGTCTTCCGCAAAACGATATTGAAAGACTTTTTCATAAAAGCGAGGCATGTCTGACATGGCTACTAGCACATTTCGCAAGTCGCCCGGTGGTGTCAATTGATGAATATTTTTTCGAAGTTCTCCAGAACTACCACCATCATCCGCCACTGTCACAATAGCTGTAATTTCAACATCTTTTTTTCGAAGGCTGTCCAAAATAACGGAAATCCCTGTACCGCCTCCGATGACGGTCATCTTTGGTTTTCTCATGAACGATTCACCGTTTCTTTCCGTCGATCTTTGTCGCGATGACTCATATTCACCGTCCAATCTTTCGCTAGATCCCGTCCAAGACGAGCTGCAAAGGCTACTGAACGGTGTTGTCCACCTGTACAGCCCACTGCAATCGTCAAAACGGATTTTCCTTCTCGTTTGTATGCAGGCAAGATAGGAGCAATCAAATCGTAAAGATGACGATAAAACTCCTCTGATTCTTGATGGTCCATGACATAGTTATAGACATCATCATCCAAGCCTGTTTGATTCCGTAGCTCTGGTTGGTAATAAGGATTCGGTAGGAAACGAACATCAAAGACCAAGTCCGCATCTAAAGGCAAACCATACTTAAAACCAAAGGACATGACTTCAATCCGAAACTCAGGCTGGCTATCTTGTCTGGAGAATTGTTCAGCAATCACTTTTCGAAGATTACGAGGAGTTAGTTCCGTCGTATCAATGACATTTTGACTCATGTTTTTAAGTGGAGCCAAAAGTTCCCGTTCCAACGTAATCCCATCCAAGACGCGCCCATCAGCTGCCAGTGGATGACTTCGACGGGTCTCTTTGTAGCGAGCAACCAATTCACTATCGGTCGCATCCAAAAAGAGAATTTTAAAATCAATCCCCTCGTGGTTCTCTAATTCGTCCAAAATGGAGCGAATTTCTGCGAAGAAAGACCGGCTCCGCATATCCACTACAAGAGCCAACTTATTGTTGTCCATCGACAGTTGAATCAGCTCAATAAATTTCGGCAAGAGAGCTGGTGGCATATTGTCGATGGTGAAATAGCCCATATCTTCAAAGGATTGAATGGCTACAGTCTTTCCTGCACCACTCATTCCTGTCACAATGACCAGTTGAATTGTTTTTTCTGTATCTGTCATCCTAATCACCTTTTCCTTACAAAAAAGGAGGAGACCATCATCTTTCCAGTTGGTCAGTCGATGGCTCTCACTCCAGCATTCTTATTTCCCGAATGCATTCCTCTATTCAGACTATACTTCTGCAATGACTTCAATTTCAACTTTGACGTCGCGTGGCAAGCGAGCCACTTCTACTGCAGAGCGTGCTGGAAATTCACTTGAAAATGCTGTTTTGTAGACCTCGTTAAAAGGTACAAAATCATTCATATCACTTAAGAAACAGGTTGTTTTAACCACGTGATCAAAGTCCGTTCCAGCTTCCTCAAGGATAGCAGCAATATTTTTCAAGACTTGTTGGGTTTGTTCTTGGATGGTTTCTCCAACAATTTCACCTGTTTCTGGTGAAAGAGGAACTTGCCCACTTGCAAATAAAAGATTGCCCACAATTTTTCCTTGAACATAAGGTCCAATTGCTGCCGGTGCTTTGTCTGTGTGAATTGTTTTTGCCATTTTCTTCTCCTGATTCCTAATTTTCACTGGATGCTGCTAATTTTTCCCGTTCTAACCGTAACTTACGTTTGGGATTCAGCTTATTAAAGAGTTCTTCCAATTTTTCCGCATTCCAAACGTCTGCAGCAGAGACAAAATTTCCGTCTTTATCACGAAAGGATATAGGTTTATCTCCCATCTTCTTCTCCTCTTTAGCTCTAACTAGTCAACAAATTCAAATTCGAATTTACCGATCCGAACGATATCTCCGTCTTTGGCTCCACGCGCACGAAGGGCTTCATCGACACCCATTCCACGCAATTGGCGTGCAAATTTCATGACAGACTCGTCGCGATCAAAATTGGTCATATTGAAGAGCTTCTCTAGCTTATCACCAGACAAGATCCAAGAAGCATCATCATCGCGATTGATTTCGAAGGCTGGTTGGTCCTCATCAAAGCCGTAGTAGACTTCTTCTTGCGCCATATCTTCTTCTGTATAGAGCAAGAATTCTGGTGTTTTGTCTAACAAGTCTGCCGTTGCTTCTAACAAGTTGTCCAAACCTTGATGCGCCAAACTAGAGATTGGGAAGATCTGTGGCAGGTCATCAAACTCGTCGTAGTTGGCTGCCAATTTTTTCTTGAACTCTTTCAAATTTTCCTGGCTATCTGGCATATCCATCTTATTCGCCACGATAATCTGAGGACGTTCCATCAAGCGAAGGTTATAAGTTTCAAGCTCTTTGTTGATTTGAACATAATCTTCATAAGGATTGCGTCCTTCACTGGCTGACATATCGATGACATGCAAGATGACACGGGTGCGCTCGATGTGACGAAGGAACTGAGTCCCCAGTCCAACCCCTTGGCTAGCCCCTTCAATCAATCCAGGAAGGTCTGCTACTGCAAAGGATTCACCTGACGGCGTCCGAACCATGCCCAAATTTGGAACGATGGTTGTGAAGTGATAAGCTCCAATTTTTGGTTTGGCAGAAGTAATGACACTGAGAAGAGTTGATTTCCCTACTGATGGGAAGCCAACCAGACCAACGTCTGCCAAGACTTTGAGTTCTAATTCGAGTTCGCGTTCCTGACCCGGTTCCCCATTTTCTGAAATCTCAGGTGCTGGATTTTTAGGAGTGGCAAAACGGATATTCCCGCGTCCTCCACGTCCTCCATGGGCTACAATATACTCTTGTCCATTTTCAACCAAGTCGGTAATGACCTTACCAGTCTCAGCATCTCGGACAGTCGTTCCTTGAGGGACCCGTACATAGAGATCTTCTGCTCCCCGTCCGTGCATCCCTTTGGTCATTCCTTTTTCCCCATTTTGGGCTTTAAAATGTCGGTTATAGCGGAAGTCCATCAGCGTGCGCAAGCCTTCGTCTACAACGAAAATGACATTGCCTCCGCGTCCACCATCACCACCCCAAGGGCCGCCATTGGGAACATACTTTTCACGGCGAAAGGCCACCATGCCATCGCCGCCATTTCCAGCCTTGACCTTAATCTTAGCTGTATCTAAAAACATACTCATAGTTTATCGTTTTCCTTTTATAACCAAGTGTTGCTTGGTAGTCCCTTAGTAGGATAGTGCACCCAAAGCTGCAGCAAAGATTGCTCCAACCGTTACAATCAACATAATTACAATGACCAACATAGTCAATTTTTCAAAGAAAGTTTTTTTGCGTTTTCCGTTGTCTCCAAAAGCCACGTTTTTTACCTCAATTACAATAAATTCATTAGCCCTATTTTACCACGAATAAGGGCATTTTTCAAACATCCACCTCTAGACGAAAGAGGACTATTGGATGAAATAATTTTTTCAACATCCACACTTGTTCAAATCCCTTTTCATCTAACTAACAAAAAAGACTGGAAAAAATCCAGCCTTTAAAAACGAGTATTATTTTGTTAGCTTCTTAGAGCGTAATACAGTAAAGCCAACCGCAAAGCCCAAGATACCGACCAGGAAGATAACAGGCGTCATCTTCTCACCCGTACGAGGAAGGACTTTTTTCTTCCCAGTTTTTGGAATATCATTGCTTTCTGTTGTAGTCGGATCGGAAGGTTTTGAGGTCGTTGATGAACTTGGCGAACTTGGTGTCGTTGTTGATTCTGGTGTGGTTGTTGAACTTGAAGTCGATGGGGTTTGTTCTTTCTCACCTAATCCTTCTCCAGATCCTGATTCCAGTCTCACCTCTCGTGTTAAACTACGAGGCTCAGGGAAATTGGTTGCTGTCCATGTCAAAGTATTATGAACTAGATCGCCAACTTTTGTACCAGGAGCTACTTTAGTAGAGTATTCGATGTACATTGGCCAATGGTAGTTATCTCCAAAGTCAATTGTAAATCCTGTAATCTGACCAGTTGCATTCTTGTCAAAGACAGCTTTTTTACTGAAATTGTCTAAAACTGGCAGACTTAAAATATGGGCTTCATTTCTAATGCCACCTTCTACTGGATTAAAGCGAACCGCACGGAAACTACCTTCTACCAGTGTCAAGCCATCTCCAAATTGATCTTTAATGACCATGCCACGAAGAATATCTTGACGAGCATTTAAGATAATCCGCCATTTTACAATCGTTGGATCCGTTTGGTCTTGGTAGCCATATTTCATTTCATAGTCACCAGCTTGACCATCTGTTTTTTCGTAGTTTAATGAAAAATCTGTATTGCCAATTTTAAAGGTCAATGGGGATGTTTTTGTAACAACCTCTGGATCCACTTTCACATCAAAACGCAAAGAAACGCGTTTATTGAGGGGGTGTGAAGCAAAGTAATCGTTAAATGTAACCGTTACGGTCTTGTTTGCCGAATTGACAACAGCTTTCCCGACTGTCTGACCATTTGTTTGGCCTTCTTCTACCACATCAAATTCTAGAGCTGTATAGAAGGTTAATTCTTTAGGCAAAGACAAGGTCAGGGTGTCTCCTGCTTGAATGGATTGTGTATCTGGAAAGGCTACATTGATGGTAGCTGACAATTTTTCATTTGATAAGACTGTAGTTCCATTGGTTACTACTTGGTTGTCCTTGCTTAGGCTTGCTGTTTGCGTATAAGACAGGACTTCTGACGCTTGAATCGTTTGCACAAATGCATTCGAAAAAAGGACTGCAGCTACAAGGGCTAGTGACCACATCATTCGACGTAAATATTTCATATTGACCTCCTTAACTCTCGCTTGGAGAGTTTACTTCTTTATTTAATCTTCAAGACCAATTTCATCTTTGACCACAGCGGCAATTGTATCCACATAGTAATCCACTTCGTCATCAGTCGGAGCTTCTGCCATAACACGAAGCAGTGGCTCGGTACCACTTGGACGCACTAAGATGCGGCCATTCCCTGCCATTTCAGCTTCCATTTTTTCAATAATTGCGCGAATAGCCGGAACTTCCATAGCCTTATCTTTCATGCTATTTTCAACACGGATATTGACCAATTTTTGAGGATAGATGGTCACTTCTGATGCAAGGTCTGATAAGGTTCGACCAGTTTCTTGCATAATCTTAGTCAATTGAACGGCACTCATCTGGCCATCTCCAGTGGTATTGTAGTCCATAACAATCACGTGACCAGATTGCTCTCCACCAAGATTATATCCGGACTTCCGCATCTCTTCAACTACATAGCGGTCTCCTACCGCAGTTACAACCTTATGAATACCTTTAGCATCCAAGGCTTTATGGAATCCTAGATTGGACATGACCGTCGTTACGATGGTGTTATCTTTTAAGAGGCCCTTATCAGAAAGGTAGGTTCCAATGATGTACATGATTTTATCACCATCGACTAGGTCCCCATTTTCGTCAACCGCAATCAAACGGTCACTATCACCATCAAAAGCCAAACCAATAGCTGCACCAGACTCTCGAACAGCCTCCTGCAAAGCCTCAGGATGGGTAGAGCCTACTTGATCATTGATATTAAGACCATTTGGGCTTTCTCCAATAACTGTTAAACGTGCTCCTAAGTCAGCAAAGACTTGGCGGGCACTTGTAGATGCTGAACCATTCGCAGCATCTAGAGCCACGTGCATTCCTTCAAGCTGGGTTCCAGTTGAAACTAAGTATTCTTGATACTTACGAAGTCCTTCAGGATAGTCCATTACCGTTCCAAGACCTTCCGCACTAGGACGAGGAAGAGTATCAGACTCCGCATCCAATAAGGCTTCAATCTCTAGTTCACGGTCATCGTCTAATTTATAGCCGTCATTTCCAAAGAATTTAATCCCATTGTCTAAGGCTGGATTATGACTGGCAGAAATCATGACCCCAGCACTTGCACCTTCAGAACGAACCAAATAAGCTACACCTGGTGTCGCGATGACACCGAGTTTATAAACTTTAATCCCTACAGATAGGAGACCTGCTACGAGAGCACTTTCTAACATTTCACCAGAAATACGGGTATCTCGTCCCACGAAAACAAGGGGAGTTTCTTTCTCATGTTGGCTGAGAACGTAACCTCCGTATCGACCGAGCTTAAAGGCCAACTCTGGCGTCAATTCGACGTTTGCTTCTCCACGGACTCCGTCCGTTCCAAAATATTTACCCATTATGATAATCCTTTCGATGATTCTTTATTAATTGCTATTATTTGATGAGGAACTAGATGAGGAGGAGCTAGAACTTGTCTGTTTCAACTCAACCTTCATGTATAGTTCTGATGGAGAGATAATAACTGGTAAATCATTTCCCTCGCTATCTACTGCCTTCAAGGAGACGGTTGCTGTGTAGGTATTGCTTAAAAGATCTCCTTCAGGGAAGATGGCTTCTACATGATCAACTTTGGCTAAAGTGTCCTGGTCGCTAGTTACAGAGACCTTATCTTCAGAAAACGTAACATATGAGAGACTCCACCCTGGGGCAATTTGTTTGTCCGGTACCGTGACGGAAACATCAAACTTTTTCGTTTTTTTCTTACCAATTTTTGCAGTAACTTTCTGAGGTTCGATGGTTGCAGTCAATCCTGAAGGCAGGTTTTCGACCTTTAAGGTGATTTCATGCTGGCCCTCTTTCAGATTGCTAAGATCAGCTACCACTTTAAATTTACGAGTACTAGCCTGCATTTCGGATGCTAAGGCGACACGGTTAGATCCCTTCAGAAAAACTGTTACTTCTGAACTAATCCCGCTAACAAAATATTTACTATCGTTATATTTTACATCAATCGGAATATTGGTTAAGGTGTTCGTGTAAGTTTCAGAGCTCACTTGACGCGCACTACTGTTATTCTGGAAATTAACAGAGGTGGCAATGATGAATAAGAGACTTGAGAAAAAGACTGATGTCACAATATAGACAATTTTTCTTTTTGGAATCATTTGATACGTCCTCCAAAAATTCTTGATTTCAAATCTTTTTTTCCTTGATCTTCTGGAATAATGAAGGAACGCAATTCTTGTTCAAATTCTTCGATACTGAGGTCGTGTCTAAAGCTCCCATTTCTCGCAATGGAGATACCACCCGTTTCTTCCGAAACAACAAAGATGAAGGCATCACTTACCTCAGACAAGCCGATTGCAGCCCGGTGTCGCGTACCGAACTCTTTTGAAATTCCCGTGCTTTCTGTTAAGGGGAGATAAGCACAAGATACAGCAATTTTATCATTGGTGACAATCACTGCCCCATCGTGAAGCGGGGTGTTGGGAATAAAAATATTAATCAGCAGTTCACCCGAAACATCTGCATCGAGGGGAATACCCGTAGAAATATATTCTTGAAGGGTTCTACTCCCTTGAATAGCAACCAAGGCACCAATCTTTCGAGGACTCTTATAAGCAACGGCTTTTACATAGGATTGAACCAATTTTTCTTCTGGACTAATCTGGTTGGTTGAGAAAAATTCAGTTGCTCGACCTAATCGTTCTAATCCCGTCCGAATTTCCGGAGAGAAAATCACTACCGCAGCAATGACCCCGTAGGTGATGATTTGGTTGATCAACCAAGAAATGGTCGTCAGACCAATCATATTGGCAACTAACTCAAATAAGAAAAAGGTCAAGACACCACGGACTAAAATCATAATTTTAGTGCCGACAATGGCTTTTATAAAATAATACAATAACCAAGCTACTAGGGCAATGTCAATCAGGTTGACAACCACACTCCAGGGAGTGGGAAATAAACTGGCCCAATACTGGGGATTTGACAATTGTTGGATGTTCACAATCTCATACCTACCACTTCTCTTCTAGGCTTTTCGCGCAGCTAACCATTGTGGATGCTTACTAGCAAAAGTAAGGATTCTAGCAAAGGATAGCGCGTTCAAACTACTCTACATCATTATATCATGTTTCAACAGATTTTTCTGTAACCTTCTATTGGTTTTTGTGATAAAATATGAATTATGAAGATTAAGACTAGTATGGGGCTTATTGCCGGAAAAATGAGTAGTCACCTCTTGCGCATGCTTGGACGTGGCTCTACCCTTCCTGGAAAAATCGCCCTTCAAATTGATAAAGACATTTTACAACACCTGGCCCAGAACTACGAAATTGTAGTTGTCACTGGTACGAACGGGAAAACACTGACAACAGCTCTCACTGTTGGAATCCTTCAGGAGGCTTTCGGACCTATCGTGACCAATCCTAGTGGAGCCAATATGATTTCAGGGATTACGACTACTTTCTTGAACGCAAAGGGTTCTTCTGGTCGTCCTATCGCTGTTCTTGAAATCGATGAAGCCAGCCTGTCTCGAATTTGTGACTACATCACTCCGACCTTGTTTGTAATCACCAATATTTTCCGGGATCAAATGGACCGCTATGGGGAAATCTACACGACTTATCGGATGATCTTGGATGGGATTAAAAAAGCGCCACAGGCGACTGTTCTGATGAATGGGGATAGTCCTCTATTCCATACCCTTCCCCTACCAAATACCGTTCAATATTTTGGCTTTGATATAGAAAAAACTGCTCCCAAGTTGGCCCATTACAATACAGAAGGAATTGTCTGTCCAGAATGTCATGGCATCTTGACCTACCAGTTGAATACCTATGCGAATTTGGGGGATTACCTCTGTGAACACTGTGGCTTCCACCGTCCTCCTTTGACAGTCGCTGTCGATGAATTGACCGAGCTAACCAATACTTCTTCTCACTTTAAGATCAACGGGACAAACTACCACATCAATATTGGGGGCCTCTATAATATTTATAATGCCCTCGCTGCAGTTGCTGTTGCCCATTATTTTGAAGTAAGTCCAGACGTCATTAAGCGTGGTTTCGACAAGAGTAAGGCTGTCTTTGGTCGTCAAGAAACCTTTAAGATTGGGGACAAGGAATGTACCTTGGTCCTGATCAAAAATCCAGTCGGTGCGACGCAGGCTATTGAAATGATCAAGCTAGCACCTTATCCATTCAGCTTGTCCGTGCTTCTCAATGCCAACTATGCTGACGGAATAGACACCAGCTGGATCTGGGATGCGGACTTTGAACAAATCACTCAAATGGACATTCCAGAGATCAATGCTGGAGGGGTGCGCCACTCTGAAATTGCTCGGCGACTTCGGGTTACAGGCTATCCTGCTGAAAAGATTACAGAAATAGCTGAATTAAAAGAGGTCTTCCAACGCATCCAGCAACAGGAAACCCCTCACGCCTATATTTTAGCCACCTATACGGCCATGCTAGAATTCCGTGAACTTCTAGCTCAAGAACACCTGATTGGAAAGGAGATGAATTAATGACCTACACTTCACTACAATCCCCTGATCAGGAAACCTACCAATTCGAATTGAGAATCGCCCATCTTTATGGGAATCTGATGAATACCTATGGGGACAATGGAAATATCCTCATGCTCAAGTACGTTGCTGAGAAGCTTGGTGCTCGTGTCACTGTGGATATCGTTTCTCTCAAAGACCGCTTTGATCCAGAAGTCTACGATATCGCCTTTTTTGGTGGAGGCCAAGACTACGAACAGACCATTGTATCAGAAGATCTGCCAGATAAAAAAGAAGATCTCGAACGCTTTATTCACGACGATGGTGTAGTCCTTGCTATCTGTGGTGGCTTTCAGCTTCTAGGCCAGTACTACATTGAAGCTTCTGGTAAACGCATTGAAGGTCTTGGTATTATGGGGCATTACACTCTCAACCAAGAAAACAACCGCTATATTGGCGATATCAAGATCCATAACGAAGAGTTCAATGAAACCTACTATGGCTTTGAAAATCACCAGGGTCGGACCTTCTTGGCAGAGGATGAAAAACCGCTGGGCAAGGTCGTCTATGGAAATGGGAACAACAAGAAAGATGGGTGCGAAGGCGTTCATTACAAAAACGTCTTTGGTAGCTACTTCCACGGCCCTATCCTCTCTCGTAACGCCAATTTAGCCTATCGCTTGGTGACAACCGCTCTAAAGAAAAAATATGGGCAAGACATCGACCTAGCGACTTACAATGATATCTTAAGCCTTGAAAAAGCAGAAGAATACGCTGATGTGAAAAGCAAGGCTGAATTAGAAGAATAAGGAGACAAAATGAATAAACGAAAACTACAATATGTTGCACTACTGATTTCTGTACTGCTCATTGCAATTATTTCCTTGGCCAATATGCAAACGGTGACTGTGAACTTTTTGCTGGTCCAATTTAAACTCCCTCTCATCATTTTGATTCTGGTCTGTGTCCTTCTCGGTTCGCTGGTGACTTTCTTAGTCAGCCTTCCAAAAAATTTCTCATTAAAACATGAATTAAAATCTGCGAAAAAACAACTAGAACAAAAGATGTCGGGTGAAAAAGAAGAAAAAATCGAACAAATCGAAAACAAAAGCACCGATTGATTTTTTAGCATCGCTTCGGTTGTTTTCTGTAAAACAGTTTGTCTAGATCAAAAAAGCACCAGTCGGTGCTTTTTTCATACTGATCTAATGACTTTTTGATGGTAGATGCTTGGCTACGAGTTGGGCTAGGAAGGAAAAGAGAATGACGCCAGCGCCAATCAGGAGAAAGGATTCTACTCGGACGCTTGGCAACCAAGTCATCAAGCCTTTTGCGATGGGCATAAAGAGAATGGCCAGGGTAAAAATGGTGCTTAAGACCCTTCCTAGATAGTCTCCTTCCACCTTGGTTTGTACTTGGGTAAAAAAATGGATATTAAAAATCGTCATAAAGAGTTCACAGACTAAATTTCCAGAAAAGGAAAGAAGAGGAGGAAGAGGCAAGCCCATCATGAATACTCCTACTCCTGTTAAGATCAATAAGAAGAGAAGCATCTCCATGCTTGATTTAAATTTATTAGCGATCAAGGCTCCGATGATGGAGCCAATAGCCCCCAAGGTTAAGATGGTCGCATAAGCCCCCTTGACTCCGTAAAGTCGATTGGAAAAGGGAAGTAAAAACTCAAAAGCTGCAAAGAAGAAATTGACACTGGAAGCCACCAATAAGAGAAAGAAAATTTCTTTCTGCTGCCAGATGTAGTGCACTCCATCCTTGATATCAGAAAAAATATCTTTTCCCGTAAACCCTTTCTTTTCTTGAACCTTTTCTTCTTTCGGCAGTAAAGCAACCAGTACAAAAGCAATGAAAAAGGTCAGTGCATCCAGTAAGAGGGTCGCATGGAGACTGGCAAATTGTAAAACAAGAAAAGAGAACACGGGAGAACTGACACCAATAACCTGTAAGACCAACTCCAAGTGGGCATTATAAGTCACAATCTCGTCTTTCTCTACAAGTTCTGTAATAATGGCTTTATTGGCAGTTCTAGAAAAAGCGAAGGCAATGGCCTGGACAATATTTGCAACAATCAGGGCTGCAATCATCCAACGATCGTTCCTGATAAAAGAAATGCCCAAACAAAGGAGACCACACACCAAGTCGGTTGTCATCAAAATCTTACGACGAGAAAAACGGTCTGAGATCACGCCTCCAAATGGATTAACTAGAATGGAGGTAACAAGTTCAGAAATCTGATAAATCCCCAATACTGTCTTTCCTACCGTCCCCATCGAGGCCAGCCAGACACTATTCCCATAATCATAGAGCATATTTCCCATTCTATTGATCGCACCACGAGTAATTAATTGGACTGCATGTCGCTTCATAAAAAAACCTCCTTCATTTTCTGAAACTATTGTATCAGTTCATGAAAGAGGTTTTCATTTTGTCCCTTATTTGGGAAAAATAATAGGTTGCAATTTTATAAAAGGATACCTACTGTTCTTTTGATTGAAACTGCTTAGCTACTAGCTGAGCCAAGAGTGAAAAGAGAATAACTCCAGCTCCAATCAGGAGAAAGGATTCTACATGGACACTTGGTAACCAAGTCATCAAACCTTTGGCGATGGGCATAAAAAGAACAGCCAAAGTATAAATCGTGCTCAAGACTCTCCCCAGATAATCATCTTCCACCTTGGTTTGCACTTGAGTAAAAACGTGGATGTCGAAAATGGTCACAAAAAATTCACAGACCAGATTTCCCGAAAAGGAAAGATAAGGTGGAAGGGGCAAGCCCATCATGAACACTCCTACACCTGCCAGAATCAGTAAAAACAGGAGAGTTTTCATACTTGATGCAATTTTATTGGCAACAAGTGCTCCTAGAATAGATCCGATAGCTCCCAATGTTAAGATGGTCGCATAAGCCCCCTTGACCCCGTAGAGTCGATTGGAAAAGGGAAGTAAAAACTCAAAAGCCGCAAAAAAGAAATTAACACCGGAAGCCACCAAGAGGAGAAAGAAAATGTCTTTCTGATGCCAGATATAGTCTAACCCCTCCTTGATATCAGAAAAAATATCTTTCACCGTAAACTGTTTCTTTTCTTGAACCTTAGCTTCTTCTTTCGGAAGGAATGCCACTAGGACAAAGGCAATGAAAAAGGTCATCGCATCTAGTAAGAGGGTCGCATGGAGACTGGCAAATTGTAGAACTAGGAAAGAAAACACAGGTGAACTAACACTAACAACCTGTAAGACCAACTCCAAGTGCGCATTATAGGTTACAATCTCTTCTTTCTCTACCACCTCTGTGATAATGGCTTTATTGGCAGGTCGAGAAAAACCAAATGCAATGGCCTGAACAATATTGGCAAAAATCAGTGCCGCAATCATCCAACAATCATTTCTGATAAAAGAAATCGCCAAACAAAGGAGTCCACAAACCAAGTCGGTCGTCATCAAAATCTTGCGACGAGAAAAACGGTCTGAAATCACTCCTCCAAAAGGATTCACGAGAATCCCTGTCACTAACTCAGAAATCTGATAGATTCCTAATACCGTCTTTCCTATAGTCCCCATTGAAGCCAGCCAGACACTATTCCCATAATCATAGAGCATATTTCCAATTTTGGTAATCGCTCCACGACTAATTAATTGGACCGCATGTCGGTTCATAAAATCTCCTTTATCTCTTGCTTATTTAGGAACATTCATCTATTACAAATTTATCAAAGTGTTCTTGATAGTAAGCTACCTGCTCTGGTAGTCCCAACACATCAAAAATATTCATGGCTTCCTGCATTTGCTGACAGCCTTCTTTCTTTTGCCCCTTCTGATAGAGGGCAAATCCCTTGAGGTAATGAAAGACATTGCGCTCGTAGAGTTTAATTCCCTTGCCGATAATCTTTTCCACATAGGCTTCAAAATAACTAGCATTTTCAAAAGAACGGTGTTCTAAACAATGCTGGTAACAATTCAGAGCTAGAATCAAGACCAGTTTTCGATGGCGACCAATTTCCTTGTAGAAATCTTCACGCTCCATCACTTCTCTACCAAACCGAGTGACATAATCCACATCATAAAAGCTATAGAGATTGCCAAAAAGGATCAACTCATACATGGTCCATTCTTCCGTTTGAAAGAGATAATCTGCCACCTTGTCCAGATCACTTTGCTTCATCGTGTAGCTGGCATCTCTCTGGCAAATCAAGCCTTGTAACAAAATCCAGTTCAATTCAAAATAAAGGGGATTGGTCGAACTTGTAGCCTTTTCCAGTTGTTCTCTTTGAAGCCTTTGAAAACCAGCAATATCATTTGCATAGTAAAGCGGAATAATCTGAGCCATCAAGTCCACATGCTCATGGTGTTGAAAATTTCTGGCCTTATCCATAAAATTCTCAATCGTCACATGGATATTATCTAATATCTCAAAGAAACGCGAGACAGCTAAATCCGACTCGCCCAATTCAAAGCGGGATAACTGAGACGTCGAGCAGGCTTCTCCTGCAGCTTCTTTCAATGAATAATTTTTACTCATTCGAAATTCACGAAAAACTTTTCCTAAATCTTCCATTTGATTACCACTTAAATTCCTTTAAGTACCTTTCTAACTCTTGCAAGTATCCTTCGTAGAATCCCTGATTTTCTTTAACGGAAAAATCTAATTGTCTTAAGTAAGAAATCAGCCAATCAACCAATAGATCATACTGATGAAGAGGTAGGCGTTTCATCTGCTCTTCAACAAAAGAAATGGCCTCTGCAAAGCGCTGCTCTTCTAAAACTTGCTGAAGATAGTGATTCCCGTTGATGAGTCTTCCTTCCTCATCCTCATACTGCCCCAAATCTAGATTCTGAATCTGTAGGCGCAAAGTTGTACCAATTATATCGGCCACACCTTTAATCTGATTCATAAACCAATCATTTTCAGTCATCACAATGTTCTCCTTAGGCAAATTAGAAAACTACACTCTCTCCGCCAGTTCTGCCCACTCTTCCATGACCGCTTCCTGTTGGATGGTCAATTGGTCCAGATTGCTTTGCAATTGAACTAAATCTTCCGCATCATTGGTGCTATGCATGCTTTCGGTAATGGCTTGAATTTTTTGATCCAGCTCTTCCATCTCCGCTTCCAATTGCTCAATGCGACGAGTGATTTTACGGAGTTCCTTTTGGTTTTGCTTTTGCAAGTGATAATCATTGCTGGTGACTTCTTCCATTGAAGCAGCTGGCACCGCTTCTGCTTGCGCTGCAGCAAGGGCTTCTAACTCTGCTTTTTTCTCCAGATAATAATCATAGTCTCCTAGGTAAAGCGTTGAACCCTCTTCTGAGAGTTCTAAGACTTGGGTGGCTACCCGATTGATAAAGTAACGGTCGTGGCTGACAAAGAGAAGAGTCCCGTCAAAATCAATCAAGGCATTTTCCAGCACTTCCTTGCTATCGATGTCCAAGTGGTTGGTCGGCTCATCGAGAATCAAAAAGTTGTTATTCTCCATGGATAGTTTAGCCAAGAGCAGGCGCGCCCGCTCTCCACCTGACAGCATGCCGACGGTTTTCTTGACATCGTCCCCTGAGAAAAGGAAGGCTCCTAGGCGATTGCGAATTTCTACTTCTGGTGTCAGTTTAAAGTCATTCCAGAGCTCATCCAAGACACTGTTATGAGGGGTTAGCTTACTTTGGGTCTGGTCATAGTAGCCTACCTCGACATTGGCCCCAAAACGGGCTTCTCCTTTGATAAAAGGAATCTGTCCAACGATGGACTTGATAAGAGTCGATTTCCCGATCCCATTTGGTCCTACAATAGCGACCGCATTCATCTTGCGGATATCCAGATTGATGGGCTCTGATAGGACTTGATCGTCATAGCCGACAGCTGCCTCTTCTACTGTCAAGACGACATTGCCAGAGGTCTTATCAGAATGGAAGGTCATATGGGCAGACTTGGTCCCAGCTTCGGGCTTGTCTAGGCGCTCCATTTTTTCCAACTGCTTGCGACGAGACTGGGCCCGCTTGGTGGTCGAAGCCCGCACTAAATTGCGATTAACAAAGTCTTCGAGAGCAGCGATTTCTTTTTGTTGCTTCTCGTAGTTCTTGGCTTCGGTCAGGAGTTTTTGCTCTTTTTGCTCGACAAAGCTGGAGTAATTGCCGACATAGCGGTCCAAAGAATGCTTGGTCAAGTCCAGAGTAATGGTTGCTACCTTATCTAGAAAATACCGGTCGTGACTGACAATGAGAAGGGCCCCACTATAATTGACCAAGTAATTTTCCAACCAGGCGATGGTCTCAATATCCAAGTGGTTGGTCGGCTCATCCAGTACCAAAAGATTTGGCTTTTCCAAGAGCATCTTGGCCAGAGCTAAACGGGTATTTTGCCCTCCAGACAACTCTTCAATCTTCATCTGCCACATAGATTCATCGAACTTGAAGCCGTTTAAAATGGCACGGATATCTGCCTCATAGGTAAAGCCACCAGCCTGACGGAATTCTTCCGAGAGCCGGTCATAATCCTGCATGAGTTTCTCCAAATCGGCTCCAGTTTTTTCCCCCATCTCGAGCTCCATCTGCCGTAAGGTTCTTTCCGTCTTACGAAGATCGTCAAAGACATGGAGCATCTCATCGTAGATGGTATTAGACGACTCAAAGCGGCTATCCTGGGCCAGATAAGAGAGAGAAAGGTCGCGTTTTTTATTGATTTCTCCTGAGGTCGGCTCTTCTTCTCCCACCAAGATTTTCAAGAGCGTGGACTTGCCTGCGCCGTTCTTTCCGACCAGAGCAATTCGATCCCGTTCATCCACTTGCAGGCTGATATTATCAAAAAGAACCTCCCCTGCAAAAGAGCGTTCAATTTTGTTGGCTTGTAAAATAATCATAGTTTCATTGTACCTTACTTTTGACAAATTGACAATTGAAGAAAAGGCCAAACGCTAGATGCGCTTGACCTTTCTTCACTTTTTAAATCGCTGAGACATTGGAAGCCATTTGACTGTACTGATAGGCTAGGAAAAGCCCGATGCCAATCACTAGCAAAAACAAGCCCCATTTGATGACGCCCTTCACAAAGCGAATCACAAGCAGGATAATCATGGAGCCAATCAGCCAAGTAATGGCCGAATGGGAGAAGAAAGCTTGAACAGCTTCCCTATTGTTCCCGAAAAATTGACGGACTCCCTCAGGAGCATAATTTTCCCAAGCCTGTTGAATGCCTAATTCATGGGAAATTACTTGCCCTTTTTGGGATATCCAAAGAAAGATTCCAGAGTTAAACACAAAGAGTGCCACTTGTTCTGGAAAGGTTCGAATAAGATACAGTATCCGTTTGATCATTCTGACTCCTTATATAGTTGACGAACAGCTTCAATATCCCTCGCTTGGATGCTATAAAAGGAACCAGCCGACTGCATGACGGACTCTTCCTCATTATGGTCCAAACCAATGGCATGGCCTAGTTCATGCTCAGCTGTATTCACAATCCGTTGATGGGAATAGTTGTACTGCTTATTTAATAGGTAATAGCGATTCAAACGAACAATCACACGTTTGAATCGATGGGTTAAAACATTGGTCTGGGATTCTGCTTCACCTGCTGCAGAAACCGTGCTATCATCCATCTCTGTTAGGAGGATATCCGCCTCTTCTTCACTGGTGACAAGTTGGAAAGTGAAGGCCCCTGTCTGATTCCAAGACTCAAGCGCTTCCTCATAAGCAAGGGTAAAGGTCTCATCCATCGCAGGATCTAGATAAACTTTTGCAGTTGCCTGATCCCACCTTGCTCCTGTAGAGGTATGGCCATCAGTTGCTAGGCCTTCTTGAGCAGATGGGCTCCCTTGACTTAGCATAGGACCAGTTCGATGAAAGTAAGCATCCACCTGCGTGACAACCGTTTGGGCCGCACGACTGACGCCCTCTATCCCGCTACCGGTTTTGCCACTAAAGAACAGAACACCAACTACTAGGGCAAAACTGAGAGCTAGGGTCCAAAACAAGCCCCAAATAAGACTCCAAATGGCCCGTATTAGAAAACGAATCATGGCTATAATAGTTCTCACAAGCTCCTCCTTTCCTTGGGAAGACCTCTGTTTAGGTCTAGAAGAGAATAGTATACCTTAGTTTTCTTAAAATAAACTAAAGATTGCAGTCATGAATAGAAAAAGATTCAGTTGACTACAAAGCCAACCGAATCCTTCTTATCTTGATTCTTCTTTTCCGTTTAGCTTAACGATGCACTGTTACTTTTCCCGTACGATAATCCAAACTAATCCCACTCTGAACATTTGGAACAAAAACATTAAACTCTAGACTACCATCACTAGATTTTGCTTCAATTTGACTGCCGACTGGTACCAAATCATCATCCGATGCATAGTGGAGAGTCACCCGATAACGAACCCGCTTATTATTGTCTAAGGCCTTCCGAACAAGGGTCTCATAATAATTTTGTCCTGTCGAAAAACTATCACGCGCTTGATTCGCCCAAGCTGTTTGAACCGCTATATTTTTTGGATTGCTCGTTGAGGCATCAAAACCATCAAGCTTACCAATCAAGGCATAGCCGAGAAGGTGTCCCCTATCAACCGCATGGTCGTATTCCCCAGCTAAATTGGTTACTTGATGCCAGCCAGCTGGCGTCCAATCTACATCTGTCTGTTCTCTCTTTTGGTATTGACGAGTCGCCTTGGTCATCAAAGCGTTGGCAACTGTGGGAATTTCTCGTCCTTTTACAGTCTTTGTCTTCGTATCTGCATAAGGGAGACTCGCAACATCCGCATCCAGATTGGTTTTGTTCTGGTTAATGATGAAAGCTCCTGCTTCGTTCCATTGAATGTTCTTTCCTAGTTTCGTACGAACACCATCCGTCAGAACACTCTCGGCTAGTTCCTTACTCGGTGTTGCTTGTTGACTCGAAGTGACAACCGTTTGAACTTGAGAGTGACTAGCGATTGGCTGGGGTTGACTAAAATAATACCCGCCGATCGAGAGAGCTGCAGCCACCACCAAGCCTAGTAAGGTTTGTCCCGATTTTTTCATTTTAAGTGGTTTCTTTTGATTGTTTACCACAATGGTTTCCTCATATTTCTACTGAATGGGAAAGAGCCTGGGATCACAATCTCAAGCTCCTCTTTTGATAAATAGTTACTTACCTGTAAATTTCTGAAGGATTTCCTTCCATGTATCTGGCGAGAGAATAGACCAAGGATCCTTCCCATTACCAATGACACCATATCCAATGACCAAGCCAAGAGCGAAGACAATCGCTAAAATAGTAAGAACCAATAGGACGATTCCCAATTGTTTTCCAATTGCTTTTAATTTAGTTTTCATCATCATCTTCCTTCACACGACGTACATCAGCTCCAAGAGCTACCAATTTCTCATGGAATTTAAAATATCCACGGTCAAGGTGTGTTAACTTGCTAACTTTGGTTTCTCCCTCAGCTACAAGCCCCATTAAAATCAAGGTCGCACTAGCACGCAAGTCTGTCGACATCACTTCAGCCCCTTGTAAGCTAGCTCCACCTTGGATGCGGGCTGTATCTCTCATAATGTCTGAGTGTAAGCCCATCCGACGCATCTCTTCCAAGTGTTGGAAGCGATTTTCAAAGACTGTTTCAATCATAGTCGATTCACCAGAGGCCATGGCCATCAAAGCAGTGAATTGGGCTTGCATATCTGTAGGAAAGCCTGGATAAGGCAAGGTTTTTACCGTCACTGGTTTCAATTTAGAGACATCTGAGCGAATGCGAATACCATTTTCTTCTTCCGTTACTTCAACACCCATTTCTTGCATCTTAGAAAGAAGAGGACGGTTGTGTTCCCAGATAGCATCCTCGATTAAAACGTCTCCACCTGTCATGGCTGCACCAACCATGAAAGTGCCTGCCTCAATTCGGTCTTGAACGACATTATGAACCGCTCCATGCAGGCGATCCACCCCAACAATCGTCAAGGTTTCTGTGCCTGCTCCACGCACCTTAGCGCCCATCTTATTCAAAAGAGAGGCCAAATCCACAATCTCAGGTTCGCGGGCTGCATTTTCGATAACCGTAGTTCCATCTGCCAAAGTTGCTGCCATCATGATATTTTGGGTGGCACCTACAGATGGGAAATCCATATAGATATGCGCTCCATGAAGACGATCTGCTTTTGCTTCAATATATCCCGCAGTTTGAGTGATCTTCGCCCCCATGGCTTCTAATCCCTTCAAGTGCAAGTCGATTGGACGACTACCAATGGTACATCCACCCGGCATGGAAACTTTGGCATGACCATTCCGAGCCAAGACAGGACCTAAAACGACGATCGAAGCCCGCATCTTGCTGACATATTTGTAAGGCGCTTCTTCTGTTAATGGTTGAGTTGCATCAACGACTACTGTATTGGTCTCTTCATCAAATGTCACTTGAGTGTTCAAGCCACGAACGACATTATTCATGGTAAAGACATCAGATAAAACAGGAACATTGGTCAAAGTCGTTGTTCCTTCACTGGCCAAAACAGTTGCTGCTAAAAGGGGAAGGACGGCATTCTTTGCTCCTTCAATCTTCACAGTTCCAACTAGGCGATTTTGACCACCGTTTACAATAATTTTATCCATACTCGTTATTACTCCATTTCATTCAGTCACGACTACTATCATACCATAAATTCATCAAAAAAGAAGCTAAAAGTTCCCGTTAAACAACTGCCGACTGAATTCATAGATACTGATAAAGAAGCTACTCGTCAAATACCCTAAACTAATGCTGATCAATAGAATAAGAAGACGAATTTTCAAGGCTGTATCAGCACTTACCTTTAAAAAACGCTCCCACTGAACCACCGTTGAAAGAAGGTGGTAGGCAAAAGAAATAAATAATAGGTGACTGCAAAAAGTAAAAATCATTTGAATCATACCTCTATTATACCACAAGAAAAAGTTTCCCTTTATATTCTTTAGATTCAAAAAAAGAGAGTGGGACAGAAATCGGTTATTCGTTAGAATTCGATTTCGTCATCCCACCTCCGCACAGTTGAGTAGGGCTGTAAAAGCTGATGAAATCAGCGTAGTAGAAGCCACTCAACCACTGTGTATTGCGCGACAGTCCAAAGACAATTGAGAGGCTAGGATTTTTGTCCCAGCCTCTTTAAGTTTTTATAATCGATTTCCGACATTAATCCGGTTAATAGCGCGTTGAAGGGCAATCTTGGCACGACGTTCCATATCAACAGAATGTTGGTCCTTGGCTTCTTCAAGGGCTTTTTCAGCACGCAATTTCGCACGCTCAGCCCGGCTAATATCAATGTCTCGAGCGCGTTCCGCCGAATCCGCTACGATGGTAATGACATTATCTACCACTTCGATAATCCCACCATTGACTGCAATCCAATCAATGTGTTTTTCGTCATCGACCCGACGGACCTTGACTTGGTCTACAGCCAAAACCGCAATGGTATTGATATGACGAGGTAAAATCCCTAATTCACCATCAATTGTCTTGACAGATACAAATGCGGCATGATGATCATAAACCAGTCCATCCGGTGTAACGATTTGGACGTTCATTTGACTCATCTTTCACCTCTTCTTAGAATCCCATTTTTTCAGCTTTTGCAATCACATCTTCGATCGAACCGACACCACGGAAGGCATCCTCAGGTAAGTGGTCGTGTTTCCCGTCCAAAATTTCTTTAAAACCACGTACAGTTTCTGCAACCGGTACATAAGAACCTGGTTGACCAGTGAATTGTTCCGCCACGTTAAAGTTTTGAGACAAGAAGAATTGGACACGACGGGCACGAGCCACCAAGGTCTTTTCATCATCAGACAATTCATCCATCCCCAAGATGGCAATGATATCTTGCAGTTCATGGTAGCGTTGAAGGACGCGTTTGACCTCAGAAGCCACTGCATAGTGCTCTTCTCCGACGATGTCTGGAGAAAGGGCACGAGAGCTAGATGCCAATGGGTCAACGGCAGGGTAAATCCCTAATTGAACCAATTTACGCTCCAAGTTGGTCGTTGAGTCCAAATGGGCGAAGGCTGTTGCTGGGGCAGGGTCTGTATAGTCATCGGCTGGCACGTAGATGGCCTGGATTGATGTAACAGAACCTTTCTTGGTTGAGGTAATCCGTTCTTGCAATTGACCCATTTCAGTTGCCAAGGTCGGTTGGTAACCAACGGCAGAAGGCATCCGTCCCAAAAGGGCTGATACTTCTGATCCGGCTTGGGTGAAACGGAAGATATTATCGATAAACAAGAGAACGTCTTGACCTTCCACATCACGGAAGTATTCCGCAATGGTCAAACCAGTCAAGGCTACACGCATCCGTGCTCCTGGTGGTTCGTTCATTTGTCCAAAGACCATGGCTGTTTTTTCGATAACGCCAGATTCCTTCATTTCCCAGTACAAGTCATTCCCCTCACGGGTCCGTTCACCAACCCCGGTAAAGACGGAGATCCCACCGTGCTCTTGGGCAATGTTGTGGATCAATTCTTGAATTAAGACGGTCTTCCCAACTCCGGCACCACCGAAGAGGCCGACCTTCCCACCTTTCAGGTAAGGGGCCAAGAGGTCAATGACCTTGATCCCTGTTTCAAGAATTTCTTCTGAAGTAGAAAGCTCATCAAAGGATGGAGCTTTTTTATGAATGGATTCACGAGGAGCATCTTCTGGAAATGCTTCTTCCAAGTCAATGGTATCTCCCAAGACGTTGAAAACACGTCCAAGAGTTTCTTTTCCGACAGGCACAGAGATTGGACGACCAGTGTCCAATACTTCCATCCCACGAGTCAAGCCATCTGTTGATTCCATGGCAATGGTGCGAACGACACCATCCCCAAGTTCAAGAGCTACTTCAAGAACGACTTTTGATTTTTGTTGGTCATTTTTATAGACTACAAGCGCATTATTAATCTCAGGGAGTTTATCGCCCGCAGCAAAAGCTACGTCAACGACAGGACCTACAACCTGAGAAATTTTGCCTAAACTCATGTCATTCTCCTATTCTATTAAGTTTCTAAGCTTGGTCATACATATAAGCAAGCTTATTTTTGTATTGTTAAAATGTGCATCGAATCAACTACTCAAGCGCACTCGCTCCTGCAACAATTTCCGTAATTTCTTGCGTAATGGTTGCCTGACGAGCTCGGTTGTATTGAATGGTCAATTCATCAATTACCTTCTTGGCATTGTCTGTTGCTGTTTGCATGGCCATCATACCGGCAGCATTTTCAGCTGTTTTGGCATCAATGATGGCTCCATAAATCATACTTTCAGCAAACTGTGGAAGCAATTGATCCAAAATCGCATCTCGGTCTGATTCCAACTCCAGATTCAAGATATAATCTTCATCTGCTTCGTTGGGGTCCAAGTCAATGATCGGAAGCATTTGCTCAACCCGCAATTGACTGGTCAAACTATTGACGTGGTGGTTATAACAGACATACAATTCATCAAACAACTCATTTTGATACATTTGGACTGTCTTGTTAATGATCTTCCACACTTCATCAAAGCTTGGTTGATCAGCTAGGCCACGTAGTTCATAAACCGGCTGGATGCCTCTTGCTCTAAAGAAATCTGCCCCAATACTTCCAATACAGATGACTTCGAAATCCTCACCCGTTGGATGGTATTCTTCCTTCAATTCCATGACAGACTTGAGAATAGAGGCGTTGTAGCCACCCACTAGTCCACGGTCAGAAGTGATGACAATATAAGCAGACTTTTTGACAGGCCGACTCTTTAAAAATGGATGGTACTTAGCACTCTCAGCCTCATGTCCATGTAAGAGGTCGGTCAATAGCTTACGAACCTTAGATGCGTAAATTTGGAAGTCCTTGGCAGCTTGCTCAGACTTCCCAAGTTTGGCAGCAGATACCATCTGCATAGCATTTGTAATTTGACTGGTATTCTTTGTCGATGCAATTTTATTTTTGATATCATTTAAAGAAACTGCCATCTGCCACTCCTATTTCTATTTGAAACTTGATTGGTTGACAAAGTCAGTAATCACTGCATCCATTGTTTCTTCACTTGGAAGATCTTTGGTCGTCCGAATGGTTTCAAAGATTTCTGGATGATGCACTTCTACAAAGGCAAACAATTCCTCTTCAAAGCGAAGGATATCATCAACAGGTACACTATCCAAGAATCCATGTGTCAAAGCATACAAGATGACTACCTGTTTTTCGACAGTTAATGGTTCATGGACTGGTTGCTTCAAGACTTCTACTGTCCGGCGACCACGGTTCAACTTAGCTTGAGTAGCGGCATCCAAGTCACTACCAAACTTGGTGAAGGCTTCCAACTCACGGTAAGAAGCTAGGTCAATACGGAGAGTCCCCGCAACCTTCTTCATAGCCTTGATTTGGGCTGATCCACCAACCCGTGACACAGATGATCCTGCGTCAATGGCTGGACGAATTCCTGAGTTAAAGAGGCTATCTTGCAAGAAGATTTGGCCATCTGTGATCGAAATCACGTTAGTCGCGATATAAGCAGAAATATCCCCTGCTTGTGTCTCAATGATTGGAAGCGCAGTAATGGAACCACCACCCAATTCATCCGATACTTTCGCAGAACGTTCCAATAAACGGCTGTGAAGGTAGAAAACATCCCCTGGGAAGGCTTCCCGTCCTGGCGGACGACGAAGAAGAAGAGACAATTCACGGTAAGCAACGGCTTGCTTAGACAAATCATCATAGACGATTAAAACGTGTTTGCCATTGTACATGAACTCTTCGGCCATAGCAACCCCTGCATAAGGTGCAAGGAACAAGAGTGGAGATGGTTGTGAGGCTGATGCCGTCACCACAATGGTGTAATCCATGGCTCCATACTTACGAAGTGTTTCTACTTGTGTCCGAACCGTTGATTCTTTTTGTCCAATTGCTACATAGATACAGATCATATCTTGATCCTTTTGGTTCAAGATAGTATCGATGGCAATTGAGGTTTTTCCTGTTTGACGGTCTCCGATGATCAATTCCCGTTGGCCTCGTCCAATCGGAACAAGGGCATCAATGGCTTTCAAGCCCGTTTGAAGAGGCTCTGATACAGATTTCCGTTGCATAACACCAGGAGCTGGTGTTTCAACTGGACGGAAGGTATCAGTTACGATTTCTCCCAAGCCATCCACTGGCTGACCAAGAGGATTGACAACCCGACCAATCAAGGCGTCCCCAGCAGGGACTTCCATGATTTTACCAGTCCGACGAATCGAGTCTCCTTCACGAATGTCTGTGAAGTCTCCAAGGATGATAATCCCGACATCTGTCGTTTCCAAGTTTTGCGCCATTCCGTATGAGCCGTTTTCAAAGATCAACAACTCCCCACTCATTGCATTTTCAAGGCCATGAGCACGCGCAATCCCGTCACCAATATAGGTAACGACTCCGGTCTCTGTGACGTCAAAATTTGGCTGGAAATTTTCAATTTGTTGCTTAATTAAAGCGCTGATTTCTTGTGCGTTAATCGCCAAAATTCACACCACTTTCTATTTCAAATTTGCTTTTATGACTTGCAATTGACGTTTGAGACTGGTATCAAGCGTCTTGTGATTTGCTGAAACCACAAAACCACCAATCAGATCTGGATCCAGTTCTTCTTTAAGCGAACGAACTTGGATACCAAATTTCTTTTCAATAATAGGGATCAACTTTTCTTTTTGAGCCTGATCCAGTCCGGCAACCGAAGAAACGGTTACTTCGAAACAGTTGCTCAGCTGTTGAATTTGATCCATACTCACTCTGACAATGTCATAAAATAAGGCTTCACGATGATTGAGAATAACCACTTCAATCAAATGGTCTAGTAATGCTGAATCCGAGTTTTGAAAGAGTCGAAGACTCTTCGCTTTCTCTTCATCCTCTACACCGATATGAGCTAAAAATGCAGCAAGGCCTGTTTCTTCAAAAACAGCCTTAATTTGACTTAATTTTTCATAAACGTCATCTTGCTGATTCTTTTCAAATACCAATTGAACAAAAGGCTGGGAATATTTCTCAATTACCATTAATTGCTTTTTGTCCATTAGGCATCTCCTAATTCATTTAGGTAGCGATCGATCAGTTGGCGATGGCCTTCAGAGTCCAACTGTTGGCTTAGCAATTTACCTGCCAAGTTGACGGTTAGGTCTGCGACATCTCCCTTGATACTGTTCATCGCTTCCTCTTTATTTTGCGAAATTTCTAATTGCGCTTTTTCTTTCAAGCGAAGGGCTTCTTGGTTAGCTTCACTGAGAATATGAGCCTTATTTTTTTCGGCTGTTTCCTTAGCTGTTTCAAGAATGGTCGTTGCTTCTTGACGACTACCTGCCAACTCCGCTTCGCGTTTTGCAGCTAGTTCCTCAGCCTTTTTACGGGCTGCCTCTGCTTCGTCAATATCGTTGGTAATTTTTTCAGCACGCGCATCCAAAATACTAGTAATATTACCCCAAGCATATTTCTTTACTAAAAAGATTAATAAGAGGAAGGAACCAGCGATCAATATAAAGTCACCAATAATGGTACCAATTGTTAAATCCATCTTCTACTCCTCTACTTACTCTTCCTCACCGTTTATTTTTTTACCTATGTACATGGATGACAACATGGTAAATACATAGGCTTGGATACATGAAATGAAAATTGAAAAGGCTGTCCATAACATGTTTGCGATAAAGGCAAAAGGATACCAATACAAAGCATTTTGTGACAAGGTCAATAGCAATCCAGCTAAGACCTCACCGGCAAAAATATTTCCGTAGATCCGAATCGCCAAGGAAGCAAAATTGGTGAACTCTTCTAAAATGTTCATCGGAGTCATAAAGCCAGGTGTAACAAATGCTCTCAAATATTCTTTAACGCCTCTACGACGAACTCCTTCTACATGGGCGATCAAAGTGATCAATAATGAGAGGGATAAATCGTATCCAAGGTTAGCTGTTGGGGAAGTCCACAAGTTATAACCGTTTGTTGTTTGTACTTTTGCCATTAAGCCAATATTATTGGCAACCAAGATAAACAGAAAGAGAGAAAACAGAAACAAGGAATAATCCTTAATGTATGATTCTCCAATGTTTGGTTTGGTAAAACCAATCACAAAGTCATAAATCATCTCAAGAGCATTTTGTTTGCCCTTTGGACGGATGGTCATTTCACGACTTGCCCAATAGACAAAGGCAAAAACCATCAAAACAGTTACAAGAGACATGGCAAGCAGGGTCAAATCAAAGGATATTGGTCCAATATTAACGGTTGGATTCAAACTTTCTTCCATGGTTTGACACCTCCATTTCTAAATAGAGTTGTCTATTTAATGACAAATGCCATCGCTAGGGTTACAAAGAAGGTACCTTCTACAAAGGCAACACCAAGAATCAAGAGACTACGCAATTGACCAATAATTTCTGGTTGACGTGATGCAGATTTGAACAGATTGCTCATCATCAAACCTTCCGCAAGTGACACACCAAAACAGGCTAAACAAAGACCTAAAAATGTTAAATTCATGATGAATTCTCCTTAAATATATTTTACTCCTCTAGTTTACTCCTAAAAGATATAATAGTCAAATGTTTGCCTAGAAAGAAAACGTTTTATAGCAATTCTGTTACTACTTTCAAAATTCCTCTTGCCACTAGTTTTCAAAAGACCCTAATCGTTTTTAGACGCTTTGTCTATTTTTGTATTCCACACAAATTTATATTATTTTTATCAGAAGAGGAAGCATTATTACCAATGATAGAAAAAACTCACCTGACGAGCAGATGAGCATTTTCTTCCTATTTAAAAATAGAGGTTTTGAAACTGTCCGTTTCTTGCAGCAATTTCTTAAAGACTTTTTCTTTCAGTGAAACAGTATTGCCAAATTTGACAGATCCGTTACTTAGGGTAGCCTTATCTTTATCAACTGCTTCAGCAAATGCACGTTTCAAGTCTTCATAGCTATTGTAGGTTTTACCATCGATTTCAATAGATTGAATTCCTTTTTTGGCACTTGTCACAACTTGATTGAAGTAAGCTTTATTCCAATCTTGACTGAATTTATTGAGGACAGCTTCCCCTTCTAGATAATCCAGAAGTATGAGCGTATCGTTTTACCCCTTCATTTACCGATCAATCTCCTCGCGTGAGGTGAGGTCATTTGGATTGGTATTGTACCATTGGTTTCCATCGTTGGGACGTTCGTAGGCCATATTGAGACCCAGAGCTTTGTATTCCCCATTTGAATTAGATACAGATGGTGTTTGCAACATTCCTTGGGCAAACTCTTCCCTGCAAAAGCAAAAAAAACGCCTAAAATAGGCGTTTTCCATTCATCTTATAATGATTGATAGAGATCAGCATAATGTTGACTAGCTGTATCCCATGAGAAGTCACGGCTCATGGCTTGTCTTTGGAGACCAAGCCAAGCATCCTTATCATGAGTATAGACTGTCAATGCTTGATCTACAGCCCAGTTTAGCCAGTAACCAGAAAGGTTGTTAAAGCTAAAGCCAGTACCACTACCATCAAGCACATTATAGGCTTGTACTGTATCTCGAAGTCCTCCTACCTCGTGAACCAATGGTAGCGTGCCATAGCGCATGGCCATCATTTGAGATAGTCCACATGGTTCAAAACGACTTGGCATCAAGAAGACATCAGAAGCAGCATAAATTTCCTGCGCTAACTGGACATCAAACATAATATTGGCAGAGAGTTTATCTGGATAAGCTTGACCAAACCAAGAAAAGGCATGTTCAAAGCCAGGATCTCCTGTTCCCAAAAGAACGATTTGAATATCCTTTTGTAAGAGGTTATGTAATTCTTCAACTACCACATCAAACCCTTTTTGGTGAGTCAAACGAGAAACGATTCCAAACAAGGGAACATCATCACGAACCGGAAGTCCGACACGTTCCTGAAGAGCTCGCTTACTTGCTGCTTTTCCTGATAAATCATCTTTACTGAAATGATAGGTCAAGAGCGGGTCTGTCTCAGGATTGTAGAGGTCTGTATCGATTCCATTCACAATCCCCGTCAATTTACCAGATTCCATGCGCAAGATTTGATCAAGGCCACAACCATATTCAGCTGTCCTGATTTCATAACTATAACTTGGTGAAACAGTGGTCACTCGATCAGCATAGAGGATCCCAGCCTTCATCCAGTTCAAGCAATCCTTCCACCGAAGGGTACCATCTTCGTAGCGCTCAAAACCAACTCCAAACAGATCCCACAACATTCCTGGGTCAAACTGACCTTGGAACTCCAGATTATGAATGGTTAAGACAGACTTAATCCCATTGTAAGCTTGAATCCAACGGTATTTCTCCTTTAGTAGGAAAGGAATCATGGCTGTATGATAATCATGAGCGTGGACGATATCTGGAATGAAATCTACACGTTCCATCATCTCAAGCGTTGCCAATTGGAAGAAGGCAAAACGCTCCCCATCATCAAAATCTCCATAGACGTGTCCTCTAAAGAAGTACTTTTGATTATCAATGAAGTAAAAGGTAACACCATCTCTAAAAATACGTTTTACCCCAACATACTCACTTCTCCAACCTACCTTTGTAGTAAAGTGTAGCACATCTTCAATCTGATCGCCAAATTTCGCCTCCACCATATCGTAATAAGGAAGGACGACACGGACATCATGTCCCTTTTTAGCCAAGGATTTAGGAAGTGCCCCAATCACATCTCCTAGGCCCCCTGTTTTTGAAAAGGGAGCTCCTTCAGCGGCAACAAACAATAATTTCATTATCCAATATCCTCTGTAATCACAGCACCTTTTTTAATCACAAGAGGTGCTTCTTTGGTTCCACGAATGGTTACACCAGTCTCAACTACGACGCCCTTGTCAAGAATCGCATGCTCTACGACAGCTCCCTCATGGACAACGACTCCCGGGAATAAGAGACTGCTACGAATTTCTGCCCCCTTGTGGAGATGAACACGACGAGAAATGACAGAATCATGTACCAAAGCTTCGACAATGCTTCCTGATGCAAATTGCGAATTCTTAATTTGCGAACCAGGAGCATAGTAAGTTGGCTCTTCATTTTTCACCTTGGTATAAACTTTTTGATTTGGTGAGAAGAGAGACATGAATTTATTGGTTTCCAACATATCAAGATTAGCGCGGTAGTAGGATTCAACAGAATGAATATTGGCAATATAGCCAGTGTATTCGAATGCGAATGCTCCGTATTCAACCGCCAAATCACGTAGGATATAACGCAATTTTTCTGGATGTTCCTTGTGAACCTCTTGTTCCAATTTTTCAATCAACCATGGTGTATCAACGATAAAGATATCCGTTGACATATTATAGAGAGCATCTGGATCTGTTCCATCAAACAACTTTTGTCCACGTACATGATCTGTCTCATCGATTTCTAAAACCGCATTTACTTCAGAGATGTCACGATGATGCATCTTTTTGTAGACCACTGTGATTGGTCTGTCAACGGTATTGTGCAAGTGGAAGACTTGGTTCAAATCAATGTTTACTAAGATATCACAGTTAAGAGCGACTGTCTGGTTCGAACCAGAGCGTTTCAAATAGGTCAATAGTTGCTCATAATATTCCTTGCCAACGTTTGAACTTTCTACTGGAGTGTTGTAGATACCGAGATAGTAGTGGCTCAAAAGAGTTGACAAGCCCCACTCACGACCAGAGCGAATATGGTCAAAGACAGAACTGATATTTTCTTGCTGGAAGATACCAAATACACTACGGATTCCTGCATTAGCGAGGCTAGAAAGCGGGAAGTCGATCAAGCGATATTTCCCATCAAATGGCAGACTGGCAACAGGACGATGATCTGTCAATGATGACATATCATGGAAGCCTACTGTGTTTCCTAAAATAGCTGAATACTTATCAATCTTCATCTGTTGCTACCCCCACTTTTTCGTTATATCCAACGACTTGTACTTCTTCCGTTCCATCGATGACAACACCTTCTGAAACAACTGCTCCTTCACCGATAATAGCACGTTTAATTACAGCACCTTGACCGATAATGGCACCACTCATGACGACAGAATCTTCAACGACTGCACCTTTACGAACTTGTGCTTCCGTAGACAAGATAGAATGTTTTACTGTTCCGTCTACCAAGCACCCATCCACTACCAAGGAATCTTCAATATGGGCATGTTCGCCAAAGAAGTTTGGTGGTGAAATCAAGTTACGAGAATAGATCTTCCAGTGACGATCACGGCTGTCCAAGGCATTGTTTGGATCAATGTATTCCATATTCGCTTCCCAGAGAGATTCAATAGTTCCCACGTCTTTCCAATAGCCCTTGAATTCATAAGCATAGACGCTTTCTCCAGATTCAAGGTAAGTTGGAATAACGTTTTTACCAAAGTCAGACATATCCATGTCACTCTTCTCTGCAGCTACTAACATGTTGCGAAGACGAGACCAGTCAAAAATGTAGATCCCCATAGAAGCTTTTGTTGATTTTGGCTCTGCAGGTTTTTCTTCAAATTCGACAATTCGATTGTTGGCATCCGTATTCATAATTCCGAAACGACTAGCTTCTTTTAAAGGGACATCCAATACAGCTACGGTAAGGCTGGCATTATTGTCTTTGTGAGACTGAAGCATTTCGTCATAGTCCATCTTGTAGATATGGTCTCCAGAAAGGATCAATACGTACTCTGGATTGATGCTATCGATGTAGTCGATATTTTGGAAAATCGCATGACTTGTTCCTTCAAACCAACGATTTCCTTCACTTGCAGAATAAGGTTGAAGGATAGAAACCCCAGTATTAATACCATCAAGACCCCAACTAGAACCATTTCCGATATGGTTGTTTAAGGCAAGCGGTTGATACTGAGTAATCACGCCAACATTGTGGATACCTGAGTTGGCACAGTTGGATAAGGCAAAGTCAATAATACGATAACGTCCCCCAAATTGCACTGCAGGTTTGGCAATGCTTTGAGTGAGTTTTCCAAGGCGAGTTCCTTGCCCACCAGCAAGGATCAGAGCTAGCATTTCATTCTTCATTGATTACTCCTTTTTGGATTGACGAGACCTTCTTCCCACTTCTGAGAAGAGGTGCTGTAACTTCTTCTACAAAGTTAGGAATGGGATCATAGACTGCGATCAGTTGATCACCAACAACTATTTTTTTGTTTTAGACACATTGGAACGAAGTTTACGTTTCACTTTCCATACACTAGCTCCAAGAGCCGGTAAGGTGAAGGTCAAGGTTTGTGGATAATCTTTCCATAATCCCTCTTGAGTCTTCACTTCCTGGTTGTGCTCTTTCCAGACACCTCCCCATTTCTCTAATTCTGTATTCCAAATTTCTTCATAGACTCCAGCAACAGGGACGCCGACTGTAAAGTCCTTGCGCTCTACTGGGGCCATATTAAAGATACATAGCAGATGATTCCCTTTTTTATCCTTACGAGTAAAGGTCAAGACACTTTGATCTCGGTTATCTGCATCAATAATCTCAATACCATCATAGCTATCATCAATTTCCCAGAGCATCTTGTTATCTTTGTAGAATTGATTGAGCTGTGAAGTAAACTCTTGCATCTTGCGGTTCATGTCATCTTCCAGATTGGACCATTCTAGCTGTTCTTCAGACTTCCATTCTAAGAATTGGCCGAACTCTGAACCCATGAAGAGCAATTTCTTACCTGGGTGACAAATCTGATAGGTCAAGAGGTTTCGCAAGCCAGCGAACTGGTTGTAGCGATCTCCCCACATCTTATGCATAAGACTCTTCTTCCCGTGGACCACTTCATCGTGAGAAAATGGCAACAAGAAGTTTTCAGAGAAAGCATACATAAAGCTAAAGGTCACCAAGTTAAAATCAAATTTCCGATAAATAGGATCTTCCTCGTAGAAGCGAAGGATATCATTCATCCAACCCATATTCCACTTGTAGTCAAATCCTAAACCACCATACTCTTCTGGACCAGTAATCTTGGTGCCAGATGAACTTTCCTCCGCTACCATGATAACATCCGGATGTTCTGATTTAATCACAGCATTCATCCGCTTAAGGAAATGGATCCCCTCATAGTTGAGATTTCCACCATCAATATTTGGTGTCCATGGTCCACTATCATAGTCTAAGTAGAGCATGTTGCTGACCGCATCGACCCGAATTCCATCCAAATGATAAAACTCAATCCAGAACTTCACACTAGAGATGAGGAAGGATTGGACCTGGTTTTTCCCTAGGTCGAAGTTCAAAGCTCCCCAGCCATAGTTGTGGGCACGATGATGGTCTTGGTATTCAAAGGTTGGTGTTCCATCGTAATAAGCCAAGGCATCATCATTGATGGTAAAGTGTCCTGGAACCCAGTCCACAATCACCCCGATGTTATTCAAGTGACAGGCCTCAACAAAATCCTGAAACTCTTCCGGTGTTCCGTAGGTATGCTCTAAGGCAAAGTAACCCATCAATTGGTAGCCCCAACTTAATCCAAGCGGGTGAGCCATCACCGGCATGAACTCCACATGGGTATAGTTCATTTTTACCAAGTAAGGAATCAAGTCTTCCTTCAACTGAGCAAACGAATAAGGGCTTCCATCTTCGTTGCGTTTCCAAGAACCGGCATGAACTTCATAAATATTTACTGGACGAGATCTAAAGCCAAGTTTTCTCCGTCTCGCCATCCAGAGTCCATCTTTCCATTTCCGCTCAGGAATCTCCGTAATGACTGCTCCAGTACCCGGACGTTTTTCCATGCGGACTGCTAAAGGATCCACCTTCATCAAGCGATGGCCATTTTGTCTTGTAACATGGAACTTATAGATATCGCCAACTTGAGGTGCAGTTGTAAAAACTTCCCAAACACCAGCTTCGTTTCGCACCATAGGAATTTCATTTTCTTCCCATTGGGTAAAATCACCTACTAGGTGTACTGCCTGAGCATTTGGAGCCCATACACGGAAACTATACCCTTCCACACCATCTACTTGCTCTTTATGAGCCCCTAGATAATGTTGAAGATGAAAGTTCTCCCCAGTTCCAAATGTATACAATGCTTGTTTCGTATCCATTCACTCACCTCTCTCGCTTTTATGTAAGCGCTTCCTATTAGTATTATTCTACTATAAATAGTTGAAATATTCAAGATTTTTTCTTGAATAATACGATGAAAATTTATGAAAAGAATTTGAAACTTCCATTATTTCCCTGAAATTTCCTAAAATCAATTCACAATTGTTCAGCTTTCAAACTATCTTTCTAACATTATACTATAAAAATCATTGTAATTAAACCTATTTCCGAAAATTTTTAGAAAATTTAGATTTTTTGTTTTGATATAGGGATATCTACTCTATTTTTATTCAGCTACTTCCTTTATAAGACAAATAAAGTAGTAAAATAAAAAAGCTACCACCTCTTCCAAGGTGATAACTTTGTTATCAGATTCTTAAAATCAATTAATCTACGTTCACGTATTCTTTAGAAAGTTCAAGAACTTCTTCCATTGTTGAACATTCAGTAAGAGCACGATTAGCGTATTCTTGCATCTTAGTTGTATCCAATTTCTTCATCAAGCTACGTGTACGAAGGACTGAAGTAGCTGACATAGAGAACTCATCCAAGCCCATTCCGACAAGAAGTGGAACAGCCGTTTGGTCACCGGCCATTTCACCACACATACCAGCCCATTTACCTTCAGCGTGAGCTGCCTTGATAACGTTGTTAATCAAACGAAGGATTGATGGGTTATATGGTTGGTAAAGGTATGATACTTGTTCGTTCATACGGTCAGCAGCCATTGTGTATTGGATCAAGTCGTTTGTACCAATTGAGAAGAAGTCAACTTCTTTGGCAAATTGGTCAGCCAACATTGCTGCTGGGATTTCAATCATGATACCTACTTCGATGTCGTCAGCAACGGCAACACCTTCAGCAACCAATTTCGCTTTTTCTTCTTCAAGAATACCTTTAGCGGTACGGAACTCCGTCAACAAAGCAACCATTGGGAACATGATCCGCAATTTACCGTGAACAGATGCACGAAGCAAGGCACGTAATTGAGTACGGAACATTTGGTTACCAGTTTCAGAGATGGAAATACGCAAAGCGCGGTAACCCAAGAATGGGTTCATTTCTTTCGGAAGATCGAAGTAAGGAAGTTCTTTATCCCCACCGATATCCATCGTACGAACGACAACAGGCTTACCGTTCATACCTTCAAGAACCGCCTTGTATGCTTCGTATTGATCATCTTCAGTTGGGAAGTCTTGAGAGTCCATGTACAAGAATTCAGTACGATAGAGTCCAACTGCTTCTGCACCGTTTTCATTCACACCTTCAACGTCTTTAGGTGTACCGATGTTAGCAGCCAACTCGAAGTGTTTCCCATCTGCAGTAACGGTTTTCGCATCTTTCAAAAGGGCCCATTCAGCTTTTTGTTTCGCGTAAGCTTCACCAGCTGCTTTAAAGGCTGCAATTCGTTCTTCACTTGGGTTGATTACCACTTCACCAGTGATTCCAGATACGGCCAAAACATCACCATCTTTTACAAGATCTGTAATGTTGTTTGTACCAAGAACAGCTGCGATTTCAAGTGTACGCGCCATGATAGCTGAGTGACTTGTACGTCCACCAATGTTTGTAACAAAGGCTTTAACGAACTGTTTGTTCAATTGAGCGGTATCGGATGGAGTCAAGTCATGCGCAACCACGATTGCTTCTTCATTGATGGTTGCAGGGTTTGGCAATTTCTTACCAAGCAAGTTTGCAAGAACACGTTTGGTCACGTCGCGAATATCTGCTGCACGTTCTTGCATGTATGGGTTATCTTCCATTCCTTCAAAGATGGTGATAAACATGTCTGTAACTTCTTTTAAACCAGCCTCAGCATTCACCTTCTTCGTGCGAATTGTTTCCTTGATCTGACCAACCATTTCAGGGTCAGAAAGAACCATCATGTGAGCATCAAATACTTGTGCTGCTTCCTCACCAAGGCTCGCTACTGCATTCTCCCGAATAAGAGAAAGCTCGTTTTGTGAAGCTTCAAGAGCTGCATCCAAACGAGCTTCTTCTGCATTTGTATCTTCAACTGAGATTGTTTCAAATGACAAGTCGGGTTGAACAAGTAGATATGCCTTAGCAACGGCAACACCATCAGATGCTGCAATTCCTTTAAGCATTTCTGTCATGTTTATGCCAATCCTTCTTTTTCCATTGTTTCAGCGATTGCTGCAAGAGCATCATCAGCGTCAGCTCCTTCAGCTGAGATTACAACGTCAGCTCCTTGACCAACACCAAGGCTCATAACACCCATGATTGATTTCAAGTTAACTGATTTACCTTTGTATTCAAGAGTAATATCTGAAGCAAATTTGCTAGCAGTTTGAACCAACAAAGTTGCTGGACGTGCGTGGATACCTGTTTCTGCCACGATGTGGAAATCTTTAGAAGCCATAGTTTGACTCTCCTTTTAAAATTAGTTTTGAGTTATCTGTGATAACCCTTACAATTTGCTATTATATCATCTTCTTCATTATTTTTCAAGATTTTTATCACACACTTACTGAAAATACTTACAGGAAGCACTCAATTTTTCTCTTCTTTTGATCTTCTTTTTTTACTTTCTTCTATTAAATAAATAGAATTGCTTTCACGGACACAGTATATAGAATTTTAGGAAAAAGATAGGAATTCCTTTGACTTAAAAAACCTATATTTTATCACGTTTTCCTCAATTTTCACTAATTCTTACAATACTACATATTGTGGTATCTTCCGGTATAGTTAATTTATGTGCACAATATTTAGTTAAAACTCTTGACAAGGAAAAACCTTTTGTTTATACTAGATACAGATTTATGAATTTAGAGGAGTTAGATCACATTATGGTGACAATTTATTCAAAAAATAATTGCGTTCAATGTAAAATGACCAAACGTTTTTTAGATACCAATCACGTTGAATACCGTGAAATTAATCTAGATGAGCAACCTGAGTTTGTAGACCATGTGAAGAACCTTGGTTTCAATGCTGCGCCAGTTATCCAAACGGCAGATGAAGTCTTCTCTGGCTTCCAACCAGCTAAGCTCAAGAAATTATCTTAACATTATCAAACAGGATTTGATTGGTCTAGGGAATGGATGACTGTAGTCCTTGACTACTGTGTTCCCTGGCCCTTTTACTTGTACAGGGGAGCTTGCCTCCCCTTTGTTTTTGAATTAGAAAAAGGAACATTATGGGATTAAAATCACTTGAAGACGTAACCTACTTCCGTCTTAATAATGAAATCAACCGTCCAGTAAACGGTCAAATCATGCTTCATAAAGACAAAGAAGCCTTGGATGCTTTCTTTAAAGAAAATGTTGCGCCAAATACTATGGCCTTTGATTCAATAACGGATAAAATCAACTACCTTATTGAACACAACTATATCGAAACAGCTTTTATCAAGAAATATCGTCCAGAATTCTTGGAAGAACTTTATCAATTTATCAAAGACCAAAACTTCCAATTCAAGTCCTTCATGGCTGCCTATAAATTCTATAACCAGTATGCGCTTAAAACAAATGATGGAGAATACTATCTCGAAAGCATGGAAGACCGCGTCTTCTTCAATGCTCTCTATTTTGCAGATGGAAATGAAGACATTGCCAAAGACATCGCAAACGAAATCATCCACCAACGCTACCAACCAGCTACTCCTTCTTTCTTAAATGCTGGACGTGCCCGCCGTGGAGAATTGGTTTCCTGTTTCTTGATCCAAGTAACAGATGATATGAATGCGATTGGACGCTCTATCAACTCTGCCCTTCAACTGTCACGTATCGGTGGTGGGGTTGGAATCTCTCTCAGCAACCTTCGTGAAGCTGGAGCACCGATCAAGGGTTATGAAGGAGCTGCTTCTGGGGTCGTTCCTGTTATGAAACTCTTTGAAGATAGCTTCTCTTACTCAAACCAATTGGGTCAACGTCAAGGGGCTGGGGTTGTTTACCTCAACGTCTTCCACCCAGACATTATCGCCTTCCTTTCTACTAAGAAAGAAAATGCCGATGAAAAAGTTCGTGTGAAAACTCTATCACTTGGTGTTGTGGTACCTGATAAATTCTACGAATTGGCACGTAAAAATGAAGAAATGTACCTCTTCAGTCCATATTCTGTAGAGCGTGAATACGGAGTGCCATTCAACTACATCGACATCACTGAAAAATATGATGAGTTGGTCGCTAATCCAAACATCCGTAAGACAAAAATTAAAGCCCGTGATTTGGAAACAGAAATTTCTAAATTGCAACAAGAATCTGGTTACCCATATGTAGTCAATATTGATACTGCTAACCGCGCCAACCCAGTTGATGGCAAAATCATCATGAGTAACTTGTGTTCAGAGATCCTCCAGGTTCAAGAACCAAGCTTGATCAACGATGCTCAAGAGTTCATTAAAATGGGAACCGACGTCTCATGTAATCTTGGTTCAACCAACGTGGTCAACATGATGACCTCGCCTGACTTTGGTCGTTCTATTCGTGCTATGGTACGTGCCTTGACCTTCGTTACTGATAGTTCTCACATCGTAGCTGTTCCTACGATCGACCATGGAAATAGCCGAGCGCATACCTTTGGTCTTGGTGCTATGGGACTTCATAGCTATCTTGCCCAACAATTGATCGAGTACGGATCACCTGAGTCTGTTGAGTTCACTAGCATCTACTTCATGCTTATGAACTACTGGACCCTCGTGGAATCAAATAACATCGCGCGTGAACGGGGCGTTACCTTCCACAACTTTGAAAAATCAGACTATGCCAACGGTAGCTACTTTGATAAGTACACGACTGGAGAGTTTGTTCCAAAATCAGAGCGTGTCAAAGAACTCTTTAAAGACATCTTCATCCCTAGTGCAGAAGATTGGGCTGAACTTCGTGATAAAGTGAAAGCAGATGGTCTTTACCACCAAAACCGTTTAGCTGTAGCACCAAATGGTTCTATCAGCTACATCAATGACGTGTCTGCTTCTATCCACCCAATTACACAACGGATTGAAGAACGTCAAGAGAAGAAAATCGGGAAGATCTACTACCCTGCAGCAGGATTATCAACAGATACCATTCCTTACTACACTTCTGCTTACGATATGGATATGCGGAAAGTCATCGATGTCTATGCTGCCGCAACTGAGCACGTAGACCAAGGGCTCTCACTGACTCTCTTTATGCGCAGTGACATTCCAAAAGGTCTTTACGAATGGAAAACTGAAAATAAACAAACCACTCGTGACTTGTCTATCCTTCGTAACTATGCCTTTAATAAGGGAATCAAGTCTATCTACTACGTCCGTACCTTTACAGATGATGGTGGAGAAGTTGGCGCGAACCAATGTGAAAGCTGTGTCATCTAAGACACTCTGATCCATTGCTACCAAAAGTCGGTCCGCCGACTTTTTGTGCAGTATTCTAACAATTGTGTTAGAATAACAATGATTGTATGATCGAATGAATTAGAAAAAGAAAGAGATTTCAAATGGAAACTTACTACAAAGCCATTAACTGGAATGCCATCGAAGATGTCATCGATAAATCTACTTGGGAAAAGCTAACCGAACAATTCTGGTTGGATACACGTATTCCTTTGTCAAACGACTTGGACGACTGGAGAAAGTTATCTCTCAAAGAAAAAGACTTGGTTGGTAAAGTCTTTGGTGGATTGACACTCTTGGATACCATGCAGTCCGAAACTGGTGTGCAAGCTCTTCGTGCAGATATCCGTACTCCCCACGAAGAAGCTGTCTTTAACAACATCCAATTCATGGAATCTGTCCATGCTAAGTCTTACTCTTCAATCTTTTCTACCTTGAATACCAAGTCAGAAATCGAAGAGATTTTCGAATGGACCAATACCAATCCTTTCCTTCAGAAGAAGGCAGAAATCATCAATGAAATCTACCTCAATGGAACTCCCCTTGAAAAGAAAGTAGCCAGCGTCTTTCTTGAAACTTTCCTCTTCTACTCTGGTTTCTTCACACCGCTCTACTATCTTGGAAACAACAAGTTAGCCAACGTGGCTGAAATCATCAAGTTGATCATTCGGGACGAATCTGTTCACGGAACCTATATCGGCTACAAGTTCCAACTCGGATTTAACGAATTACCAGAAGAAGAACAAGAAAAACTCAAAGAATGGATGTATGACCTACTCTACACCCTCTATGAGAATGAAGAAGGCTATACAGAGAGCCTCTATGACGGTGTGGGCTGGACAGAGGAAGTCAAGACTTTCCTTCGCTACAATGCTAACAAGGCCCTTATGAACTTGGGACAAGATCCGCTCTTCCCTGACTCAGCGGACGATGTCAACCCAATCGTTATGAATGGTATCTCAACCGGAACATCCAACCACGACTTCTTCTCACAAGTCGGAAATGGCTACCTCCTCGGTGAAGTAGAAGCCATGCAGGATGACGATTACAACTATGGATTATAAGAAGAAAAACCTTTCCATCTGGAAAGGTTTTTTTGTTGCAATCTTTTTCTAATTGGGTACGTTTCTTTTTTTGAAAAAAGAGAGGCTGGGACAAAAGTCCTAGCCTCTCAATTGTTTTTGGATTGTCGAGCAAGACGCAGTGGTTGAGTGGGCTCTACTACGCTGATTTCATCAGCTTTTACAGCCCTACTCAACTGTGCGGAGGTGGGACGACGAAATCGAATTCTAACGAATTACCGATTTCTGTCCCACTCTCTCCTATTGCTTACAATTTACCTGCTACGGCATCCAACAATTCTTGGATTTTCGCTTGGTTGCTTCCTCCTGCCATGGCCATGTCTGGTTTCCCACCACCACGTCCATCAACGATTGGAGCCAATTCTTTGACCAAGTTACCTGCGTGGATGTCTTTTGTCTTGCTGGCTACAAGGACATTTACCTTGTCACCAATTGCTGCGACAAGAACAAGCACATCAGAGTAGTCTTTTTGTTTCCAGTTATCCGCAAAGGTACGAAGGGCACCTGCATCTGAAACAGAAACTTGGCTAGCAATGTAACGGTGACCGTTTGCTTCTTGGACATTCTTGAAGACATCACCTGCCGCTGCTGCTGCAGCTTTTTCCTTCAATTCTGCATTTTCTTTTTGCAATTGACGGAGTTGTTCTTGAAGGCCTTCTACCTTGTGAGGGACTTCTTTGAGTTGAGGTGCTTTCAAGGTTGCTGCGACTGCTTTCAGTGCATCTTCTTGTTTACGGTAGGCTTCGAAGGCTTCTTTACCAGTTACTGCCAAGATACGACGAGTTCCTGATCCAATCCCTTCTTCTTTAACAATCTTGAAAAGACCGATCTCAGAAGTATTGCCAACGTGGGTACCACCACAAAGCTCGACTGAGTAGTCACCAATGGTGACAACACGGACTTCCTTACCGTATTTCTCACCAAAGAGGGCCATAGCTCCCATTTCTTTAGCTGTATCAATATCTGTCTCAACTGTTTCTACAGCGATCGCTTCCCAAATCTTTTCATTGACTTGTTGTTCAATGGCACGCAATTCTTCAGGAGTTACCGCTTGGAAATGAGTGAAGTCAAAACGAAGGAATTCTACTTCGTTAAGAGATCCTGCTTGAGTAGCATGGTGGCCAAGGATATTGTGAAGAGCTGCATGGAGTAAGTGAGTCGCTGTGTGGTTTTTCATGACACGATGACGACGGTTCGTATCGATTGCCAAGGTATATTCTTGGTTCAAAGCAAGTGGAGCATGAACTTCAACGGTATGAAGAGCTTGTCCGTTTGGTGCTTTTTGAACGTCTGTTACAGTCGCTACGACATTTCCTGTAGCATCCAAGATTTGACCATGGTCAGCAACCTGTCCACCCATTTCAGCGTAGAATGGAGTTTCTGCAAAGATCAGTGATGCAGTTCCTTCTGAAACAGCTTCTACTTCTGCGTTATCTGCTACGATAGCCACTAATTTTGAAGGCAATTGGCTAGCATTGTAGTTAAAGACGCTCTCAACAGTGATATTTTGAAGGGTTTCGTTTTGCATCCCCATGGATCCGCCTTTGACAGCTGACGCACGCGCACGTTCTTGTTGTTCCTTCATAGCTGCTTCAAAACCTTCACGGTCAACTGTCATACCAGCTTCTTCAGCGATTTCTTCTGTCAACTCCACTGGGAATCCATAAGTATCGTAGAGTTTGAAGACATCTTGACCAGCGATAACCGTTTGACCTTTTTCTTTCAAGTCTGCTACGATTGTTTCTGCAAAGTGTTGACCTGAGTGAAGGGTACGAGCAAATGACTCTTCCTCGCTCTTCACAATTTTCTCGATAAAGTCACGTTTTTCAAGCACTTCTGGATAGTAGCTTTCCATGATTTTACCAACGGTTGGAACCAGTTTGTAAAGGAAAGGCTCATTGATGCCCAATTTTTGACCATGCATAGATGCACGACGAAGAAGACGACGAAGGACATAACCACGGCCTTCATTTCCAGGGAGAGCCCCATCACCGATAGCAAATGAAAGAGAACGGATATGGTCTGCGATGACCTTGAAGCTCATGTTGTCACCATCTTGGTCGTAAACTTTACCAGACAATTTTTCCACTTCACGGATGATTGGCATGAAGAGGTCCGTTTCAAAGTTAGTTTTCGCCCCTTGGATCACGGCTACCAAACGCTCCAAACCAGCGCCCGTATCAATGTTCTTGTGTGGCAATTCCTTGTATTCACTACGAGGTACAGCTGGATCTGCGTTAAATTGTGACAAAACGATATTCCAGATTTCGATGTAACGGTCGTTTTCGATATCTTCTGCAAGGAGGCGAATACCGATGTTTTCTGGGTCAAAGGCTTCCCCACGGTCGAAGAAGATTTCTGTATCTGGTCCAGAAGGTCCAGCACCGATTTCCCAGAAGTTGTCTTCAATTGGGATCAAGTGACTTGGATCTACACCCACTTCAATCCAGCGATTGTAAGAATCCGTATCAGCTGGGTAGTAGGTCATGTAGAGTTTGTCTTTGGGGAAGTCAAACCATTCAGGACTTGTCAAAAGTTCATAAGCCCAAGTGATGGCTTCATCACGGAAGTAATCACCGATTGAGAAGTTACCCAACATTTCAAACATGGTATGGTGACGAGCTGTTTTTCCTACGTTTTCAATATCGTTGGTACGGATGGCCTTTTGCGCATTGGTAATCCGTGGGTTTTCAGGGATGATAGTCCCATCAAAGTATTTCTTAAGGGTTGCTACCCCTGAGTTGATCCATAAAAGGGTTGGATCGTTGACAGGAACCAAGCTAACAGATGGTTCTACTGAGTGACCTTTGGTAGCCCAGAAATCAAGCCACATTTGGCGGACTTGTGCACTAGATAATTGTTTCATGTTTTCTCCTCTATTTCATGTTTTCTATTGGTTGGCTTAAGAGCCATTTTCAGTCATTTCTACATAGTCAATTGCAAGACATAAGGAAATCACGAGATTGGCATATTTTTCTTCATAGACAGCTACCTGATAAGTCGACGTCAAGGTAAAGACTTGTTTGCTAATCTCTGCAACCAGCTGGTCCCGATCATCCAATAACTTGAAATTCAAATCCCAGATATTGCCTTCGATGCGTAGTCCTAAATTAGAAATATCGTACTTATCACGGAATAAGGTCAGTTTTTTACGGATGAAAAAACTGGAGCCATCCGCCAACTCTACAGTGAATTGGGGTAAGAGGCTAAAGGTTTTCTTCGTGATATGGCTAATCTTCTGGCCTTCCACATCAAATACAGTAAAGGTCTTAGGAATCTTAAAAAATGAACCTTCTACATGGTATTCTACCATTCCCAGATCATTTTTGATGTCAAAGCGTTCCCCTCCAAGTCGAAACTTTTGTTTGACCAGATACGATTTCATCAGTTTCCTCCTGCAAATCCATAGGAAGGCCTTTCTCTTATTAGAAAGGATCTCCGGTAGAAGATGCTGAAAAAAAGACAAGCTCACTAACGAAGGGCGAAAAACCGCGGTACCACCTTCATTCAATGAACTTGTCATTCTTCATTCGATTATGTAATTGTTCTATTGAGTAGCAAAATCATTCCTCTTCCATGGCTCGCACCCCCGCCACTTCTCTGCATCCGATTCTAAATAATTTATTCTCAACTATCTCATTATACAGATAAATACAATGGCCGTCAACTAATATCCTTATTTAGAAGATGAGCTATCTCCTGTTGTTGCACCAATATTTTGCATGTATTGGTTGAAGGTTGCCTTGAAGGCATCATCTTTCACCTTGATATTGGCATTTGTCATTGCTTTGGCAATGATGCTACGGATAAAGTTGGCATCATTTTTACGTTCTGCCGTCAGAATTTCTTTCAAGCGTTTTTCGTATTTCTTCCAGTCAGATCCTTTTTCTTCCTTCTTAGTTACTTTAACGATATAGTAGGCACCAGCGCTTTTTTGACTAGCAGGATCAATAACGACATCTGAAATACCATTTACATCAAGCTTAGATGCTGCTTCCTTGACACGAGTTGGAACAGTTGTTGTTCCAGAGTCAAATTTGATTTCTCCACCCTTTTCTTTGGTGCTAGCATCTGTAGAATTTTCTTTGGCAATTTGTGCAAAGTCAGCGCCTTCAGCTTTTACACTTGCAAGAACTTCATTCGCTTTTTCTTCTGAATCCACTTTGATCACATTTGCAGTGATTTCTGGTGTATAGGTTTCAAAGGCTTTTTTATAAGCTTCGTCTGTCAACTCTTTTGAAATAGCTTGGTCAACCGCATACTCTAACAAAAGGTTACTACGGATTTGTTGTTTGTTAGTTTCTTCTGTTAACCCTTGTTGAGTGAGGTAGCTATTGAAGGCTTCACCCAATTGTTTTTTCTGCTCATCAACTTTTTTCTCAACATCTTTGTCTGAGACTTTTGAGCCGTATTCTTTTTCAAAGACTTTATTAATGGTCATTTGGAACAAGTATTGTTGTGCACCTTGGTTGTGTTTGATTTCATCATAGAAATCACCAACAGTGATCGTGTCACCCTTCATAGTGACGATATCCTTGTCACTGCCACCTTTTGCACAAGCTGCTAGCGTTACAACGGATAAAAGGGTCACCGCTCCAGCTACAAATTTTTTCTTCATGTTTATTTCTCCATTCTAAAATTCACTGCTACTATTTTACCACAAATTCAAAAGGATAACTTAAATAAGACTAAAAGCTACTCTTCTGTCGGCAAAGAAATCTCTTCCTCGTTTTTACGGATCATGAGAATGCCATCACCAAGGGGAATCAGACTGGCCGTCAAGCCAGGATGGTCCAAAGTGGCGTCAAAAAGACGTTGCAAACCTCGATAGATGGTGCGTTGTCCACGACGGACTTCCATAATATCACGCGCTACATCTCCCCCTTGGAAGATATCGTCTAAAATCACTACTCCCCCGACTTCCAACCGTTTGAGAACTTCTGGAAGAAAGACGATGTACTTGGACTTAGCCGAATCCATAAAAATCAAGTCAAATCGTTGCTCGATATGCTCCAGCAGGTCCTCTGCGTCACCCTCTAAGAGGGTGATTTGGTTACGTTGGTCCAAACGAGCAAAGTTTTCCTTGGCAAAACCAATCATTTCCTCATTGCGATCAATGGTTGTAATCCTTGCATCAGGCACTTGCTCTGCCATCAAGAGAGCCGAGAAGCCAATCGCTGTCCCAATTTCTAAGATCGACTTGGGTTGCATAGTCTGCAAAAAGAGACGAAAGAAAGCGACCGTTTCATGAGGGATGATGGGAATATTTTCCCGCCGAGCAAATTCTTCGAGCTCCTTTAAAGCATCCGTTACCGGCGCTTGGCGCTCCCGCATGAAGGAGACAATTTCCTCCTTGACAACTGGGCGGCGCATATTGTGGTTGGCATTTTTACTGTAAGACTCTACCATCTTAGGCCAATCCTAATTTTTCAACCAGGGCCTCAAATTCATTGAGACGACGTTCAAAGACTTCAAAGGCTGCATTGAGGTAGTCTTCTTTTTCCATATCAACACCCGCCTTGCGGATCACGTTGAGTGGATAATCCGAATTTCCGGCCTTCAAATACTCTAGGTATTTGTCCTTATCTTCCTGTGTTCCATGAACGATTTTCTCAGCCAAGGCAGAGGCTGCCGCAAAACCAGTTGAATATTGGAAAACATAGTAGTTATAGTAGAAATGAGGAATACGAGCCCATTCATATTGGATTTCTGGATTGTCTTCTTTAGAAAGACCATAGTATTTTTCATTCAAGTCCGCATACAGTTCATTCAAGAATTCGCTGGTCAAGACTTGTCCTTCTTGATCTGCTTTATGAATGGCATGCTCAAACTCAGCAAATTGGGTTTGACGGAAGACGGTACCACGGAAACCATCCAAGAAGTGGTTGAGAATGGCAAAACGGGTTTCATCATCTTCTACTTCTGCCAACAATTGCTCAGTCAAGATATTTTCATTGGTTGTGGAAGCAATCTCAGCAAGGAAGATAGAATAATCCCCATAGACATAAGGCTGAGTCTCACGAGTATAGCTAGAGTGCATACTGTGGCCTGTCTCATGCACCAAGGTGAAGAGATTGTCCAATGTATCCTGCCAGTTCAATAACATAAAGGCATTGGTATCATACGATCCACCTGAATAGGCACCTGAGCGTTTCCCTTGGTTGACATGCACGTCGATCCAACGTTCTGTGAAGGCACGCTTCACGCGGGATAGGTAATCATCACCAAGCACCGCCAAAGCCTGCTCAGACTTCGCAAGGGCTTCTTCGTAGGTGAACTTGTAATCAGTAGAAGATAATGGCGTGTAGACATCATACATCTTCAAATCTTCAATTCCCAAGATTTTTGAGCGCAACTTCACGTAGCGTTGCAAGAGTGGCAAATGCTTGTTCACTGCCTCTACCAGGCTATCATAGACACTCTCTGGGATGAAGTTAGCAGAAAGAGCTGCTTCACGCGCGCTAGAGAATTTGCGAACCTTAGCATTGTAATTGTGGACCTTGACGTTGGTCTGAAGGGTCTTGGCATAAGTATGTTGGTACTGTTCGTAGACACCATACAAGGCTTGGTAAGCTTCCTTACGGACTTGGCGATCCTTCGACTCTACCAAAGAGATATAGTTTCCATGAGTCAACTGAACTTCTTGCCCTTGGTCGTCTTTCACCATTGGGAAGACGATATCGGCATTGTCCAGAATCTCAAAGGTTTCACCTGCCGCAGCAAAGATTTCACCCGCTCCAGCTAACAACTCTTCTTCTTTTTGAGAAAGAACGTGCTCTTTGGTTTTGAGCAATTTGTCAAAGTAATGAGCATAAGCTTCTAAGGCAGGGACTTCTTTCAAGAAGTTGGCATATTGCTCTTCGGTGATCTCCATAAATTCTGGTTCGTAGAAGGCAAAGGTCTCCCCTAAAAGGCTGTAAAGAGACATGGCTTTTGATTGGAATTCTTGGTATTTGGCTACGCGTGTATCCTGGTCATTCTTCATATGGGCGTAGACATAGACCTTCTCCAAACGACGGCTCAAGTCCAAATAAACTTCTGTTGTTTCTAATAGGTTGGCTGGAGAAGACAATAAAGAGCCTGCAAAATGGGCAGCATCTTTAATCGCTGCAGCTAAAGCAGTTGCTTCTTCTTCCCAAGCTTGGTCTGTCGCAAAAATGGTCGACAAATCCCATTGGTATTTTTCATCAATTTCATTTCGTTGTTTTACCATTACAAAAATCCTCCAATGCTTCTATTTTATCATAATTCGACGACCGTTTCCATCGGTACGTTGCACGTTCTCAATCGTTTAAAAATAGCGTATTCTATCAAAATATCGTTTTCGTCATTTTTTGATAGCTAAAAAAAGACGTATTCAATTTCGTATTCATTGCCCGCATAATTGAGAGAACGAGCCCAAGGGCTTTTTTATTTTGTCCGTTACAATAGACAATCTTTAAAATTGCCGTTACAACAGAAAAAGCCACTCAAGCGAGTGACTTTTCTGAATGATTCTTAAAAAAGTCCAATTCATATATTGAAATCTCCGTACTTATCATCTTACGGAAAAAAACAGGAACAATTGGAATATCAATTATCACTATCTTTTTTCCCTGTAAACAAGCCGATCACTCCTAAAGCAGTAGTGCCAGTTAGAATACTGCCAGCTACTTGTTTTCCACTTGCAATAAGATAAATTCCACCAATAATGATGGTCATCGCAACGATTAGGCCAAAAAATTGACCTAATCTATGAGCAGAAATATTCCCTGAAAGATATTTTTCTTCCATCCTTCTTCTGTGATCACTTTCCGCTATTCCATTATCAATTATTTTTTGGGCTGCATCTGGGTATAGTGAGTTATACCCTTTCAAAATATCTGGATGAGGTAAATCTCCTTGATATATTTCTAGTTTTTGCAGTACAACTTGACGTTTTTCATGAGGTAGTTTTTCAACTTCCTCAACTATTTCTTCGATCTCTAATTCGTTTTTATCTTTGATATTCAAATTTTCTTACCTCGTTTTGAATACCTTCAACAGATTTCAAATAATCATTTCTAACTTTTCTACCATCACTTAATATTTCTTTATTAATTCTTTGAATTTGTTGACCACAAATAAATGTAGGTAAAATAATTGCTGAAATGCCAAGTAAAAATGACTTTGCATATTGGGGTTGTTTTGCAAATTTAATCAAAGCAGTTCCCTCCAAAATTTAAACTTTTGCGTTTAGGCATTATGATTATATTATACATCATACAATAGCTTTGTCAATGAATACCTTGGGATTTATTCAGAAAAATAAAAAAACCTCCCGAATAGGGAGGGGGTGTGTCTTATATGTTAATAAAATTATATATATTAGCATTTGGGGGTATTTGATTCACGGAAATTTAAGCTTTCCCATTCTGATAAAAACGAGGGGAATAAAGAGTCTGCGTCGCTTTCATTCCAGTTCGACGATAGTAGGTCATAAAGTCCTGGTAATAGCTTCGCCAATCTCCCCTAATCTGGATAAAATCGGAAGACTTCAGTGGACGACAAAGGGGATAAAAAGCTTCCAAGTCCAATTCCAGGAGATGCTTTCCTTTCAGATAGAGTTGTTCCTGAAGAGCCATCCATTTAGGATGGCGGTAATACAGCTGTTGACGAAGATAGTCCTTAAACTGTCTGTCTAGAGGGACTGTCATTAGTTGCAAGCTCTGTTGGGCATAAGGCGTCCGCAAAACTTCTAACAGGTTCCCTCCATAAAAAGGAAAATGTTGAGTCCGATAATGAAGACGCCCTCGCAAGTCTTGATGAATGAGATAGTGGAGTCGAACTTCCTGCTTCTCTAGGTCCAACTCCCAGAGATGAAAGCCCCTATTTTGACTAAAATAGACAAAACCTTCTTGCAGAGCAGACAAGCTTTTCTTGAGCCATAAGTTCTTCCCTAACAACCAATAGACATGATAGCCATGCCTGTGATAGGCATCGCTCCGTTCTTTTAAACGCTCCATAGACAAGGAACTACATTGCACTTCTAAGGCAATCTTTTGATCCGGAAGGAGAACATCCGCAATCTGTTGGAAAGCCTGCAGAGGACTTTCCACTTCAGCATTAGAGTTTTGCTTGGCCCATTGATAAATCCCCAATTTCAACTCCAAATGTTCTGGACTCTCCGTCTCATGATGAAAGGGACAATCCTCTAAACTGATGTGAGCAAAATGAGGACGCATCACGGGCCCTTTCTTTAAGCGGACTTCCTTTCCACACAGGATACAGAAAAAAGGACCTTCCTTTTTCATCGGGATCTTCTCCAAACAATTCCAACGCTGTTGCTTTGCATCTGTCGCAATAAACATGTCATCACCTCCACTTATATAATTCGTAACCGAAGACGTTTCTATAGAGGAGAAAGAAAAAAAGGAGCCCAGCTCCTTGTTGAATGCAGACAAACTATTATTTTTTATAAAACAGCTGGATGATTTTCAAAAAATGACTTTCATTTTTTAGTCATTTAAAAAAATGAAAAACTTTCCGCCGTGAGAAAAGTGCCTGAAACAACTGTGTTTCAGGCACTCGGGAGTTTTGAGACCTTAGGCTCAAAACTAAGTCATGGAACTTCGTAGAAGTTCGCTGACGTCCGTACTCACCTAAGGAAAGTTTCTAAAATTACTTTATCTTCAATCTGAAAGGAGCCCAGCTCCTTGTTTAGATATAATCGTTCTTACATGTAAAGCAACTACTCATCCATCCTAGACGAGACGTTTAAAAACGTCCCTCGCTTATTGACCTGGCTCACTCGTTTTCTCGCCTGATGCCGGATTTGGAGCTTCCGATGATGGAGCAGTCCCATTTTCAGATGCTTCAGCTTGTTTTCGAGCCGTTTCGAATTTTTCAACAATGGTTGTACGAGCAGCTTCCGGGACTTCGGTGTCTTCGGACCCTATCGTATCCATGGATTCATTGAAGCGGGCCTTGCTCGTTTCCATTTTCTCTTTCAAGTCTTTCAGATAGGTCTCATAGGTCTCTTTAGCTGAGCCCGTCAGTGATGCTCCTGCTTCCTCCGAATGAGCAACGGTTCGGTCCATCATCAAAGCATAGAGCGCTTTAAAGTCTCCAACAGTTCTAGCAGTTTCAAGTTCCTCATCTGTATACAAGACAAAAGGAGACTCTGAGGATCCTTTTAAGCTAGTCACTTTCTTGCCCTGAGAGGAGGTTGTAGACTGGCGTGTTCCCTTAACCGACTTTTCACTGGACGAGGTCCCTTCTTGATTCGAGCAGGCTACTAGCCCCATCACTCCCAGTAAAGCAAGCATCGATAACAATATTTTTTTCATTCAATCTCTCCTTTTTAACCTTCCACTACCATTTTAGCATCAAGCTAGGTTGCCGTCAATTCTTGTATTCTCCCTGAGACTTTCTTAAAAAAAGACCAGAGATCAGTCTATCTCCGGTCTATCGATTTATTTGGATGAAGCACACTTCTCCCTTATCTCCAGATACTTAAAGATTGATTCACTGTCGGAATCCTAGAAAATATCGGCATCACGTGGACAAGTTCTTCTGTCTCTACAACTTATCCAACATGAGGTATAAGAGAGGATACTCTATGGGAAGAGGGAGATTCTTGCAAGTAGAAAATCCCTCCACTCTTCGCCTTCTTTTGGCTTTTAACCAAAAAGTCCAATGTAACAATCTATTTATTCATCAGAATCAGAATCATCATCGTCTGAATCTTGGTCCACTGGTGACTCTGCTGAGTCTTTAGCAGAGTCGCGAGCATCTTTCAACTGTTCAATAAAGGTTTCACGAAACTCTTTTGGAACTTCCGCATTATCATCTCCATATTTCTCAACCGCTTTGTTAAATGCTTCCTTAGATTTTGCAAGAGTCTCCTTAAGAGAATCTGCCGTTTGAGCAAATGTCTCTTTGGCACTTTCAGGAAGAGATTCCATTGATTCAGTCATCAGGCGATTGGATTCTTCCACGATTTTTGCGTAACACTTTTTAAAATCACCAACTGTTTTTAAGTTTTCAAACTCTTCGTCTGATGGTAATTCATCATTGGTTGTTTGAGAGCTAGTATTAGAGGAAGTCTTTTCTGCCTTAGATGAGCTAGAAGATTTGCTTGTTACCTTTTCTGTCTTCTCAGTAGATGAAGAAGCTTCGGTTTTTACTTCTTGCTTACCTGAACAAGCTGCAAGCGAAGCAGCTGCCAACAAGGCTGTAGTAGATAAAATCAATTTTTTCATTTGATTACTCCTTTAATATTGATTCGAAACCATTGTATCATCAAATAATTTGACAGTCAAACCAAGCACTAACTGATGATAGATTGTGAAATAATATCCGAAAATGGGGAGAACAACTGCTCTAGCACTGCTTCTCTCCTCCCAGAAAGCAGATGTTCCTTTGCTTCACTACAAAAAAAAGATTTCCAAATCTGGAAATCTTTTTATTTTCTCTTATATCTTATGTTAAAGAAAACTCTTAAGAAAATGAAGGGAAGGAAGCAAAAGAGCCACATTGGATCCCAGCCTTTTTGACGACTACTCGTTGTCTTCTGATGGGGCGCTTCTACGGCGCTTACAGCCTGCGTTTGCTGAATGGACGGAGATACTGTTTGCAAGCCATTGGCGATTTGTAGTTGGCCATTTTGAACACTGATCTCTGGATTGGTCCCTCTTTTCACTGTAGCATAGAAGGGTTTGTCTAAGTGATAGGTTTGTCCCTGAATCGTGTGATCCCCCGCAGGCAGCACCTCTTTGTATTCATAATCCTGATATAGTCTTTCAATCAGGGCATTCCCAATGACGTGGCGCAGGCTCTCTGCAATTTCCACATCATAGTTGCCGACTCCCATAATGACTTGAACAAATCGCTGATTTCCGCGATTAACCGTCAAGGTGTAATTATAATCTGCTGTCGGGCTAGAGCCGGTTTTTAGGCCATCTGCTCCCTTTAGAGAATATCTTCCACCTTCCAAGGAATAATTATAATTTTCATGGGTTTCTTCATAATCTGTACCTTGGAAGAGAGTTATCTTGGCATTTTTAGTATAGTTGAGAATTTCAGGGAACTCGTTAACTATGTGATAGGCCAAAATAGACATATCTCTTGCGGTTGTTTGGTTAATGGCATTTTGATCATAGCGGGTCGGATTATAGTAGCCATCTAAGACTGCAGTTGGGGCACCATTAGGATTGTTCCACTTGGTATTGGTCATTCCAATTTCCTGGGCCCGCTGGTTCATCAAATCCAAGAATTTATCTGGATCTCCTCCAGACACCTTATTGGCAATCATGATGGTCGCAGCACTGGATGAAGGAACAAAAATCATATTTAGGAGGGTCGATACCTTGTATTGAGCACCCGCCACAATGGGACTATTGCTCAACTTCTGATTTTGAGAAATGATCACATCTGTATCTGTCGCGGTAATCATGGTATCATAATCCAGCTGCCCTTCTTTAATAGCTCTCAGAAGAACATAAACAGACATCAATTTAGCCATACTACCCGAGTCACGAGGAGCATCAATATTATCACCATAAAGAATAGCTCCTGTATGAGCATCAACGACAATATCAGCCTTGGGACGGAAAAATTCATCCACCGAAGTCCCAGATTTTTCTGTGATCGACATGATATCTTCTTGTTGGTAAATATCATCTGCCTTTGCTAGCATTGGGAAACATAGGCAACCAAGGGAAAGTGTCGCAAATAAGGCACGTTTAAACTTCATTCTCTCTCATTTCTTTCATAAACATCATCGTTCTCCATTATAGCATAAGTCCTTCTATTCACAAACTCTATTTCCTAAACTTTTTACTCCTTCGTGTTCCCAAAGAGACCTGGAGATTTTCCTTTTGGCATCTTTAAAAAGAGACTTAGTAGAAGGACGAGGACCAGGACAGCCACCAAGAAGTAACTCATCATTGAAAATCCTCCGTGATCCACAAAGAAAGCTGCTAGCGGTTGCAAGAGAATGGTACCAAGATAGCGGACTCCTTGCACAAGAGCCATGGCTAAGACTAGATCTTTTTTATCCACCTGTTGGGAGATAAAACGCAAGGAGACCATGATTAAGACCATCCCTGTCGTATGCTTAGCCAAGAGGGTGACCATCACTTTTAAGAAGACAGGAGTCGGAAGAGCATAAATGAAATACTGGAGCAAGAGGATCCCCACAGGAAGCAAGATTAGTAAACGCAAGGGCCAATGGTCCATAAAACGGTCTGAAAAAAAGATGAGAGGCGCTTCTACAACGACAGATAGGGCCACAACCGTAGAGGCTATCTGAACAGGAAGGCCACTATCCATCAAGAGAGCTGGAATATAGGTATGGCCAATATTACCCACGCCCGACACAAGCCCCATCAGTAGTAGGAAAAAGAGATAGGGTCCATTATGGAGCAAAGGACGTATCGAGACAGCTTCTTTCTGTACCCGATTGGTCTTGGAGATACGGATAGCCCCTAAACTGAAGAAACTAAGAAGGATCGTGACCAATACACAATAGTATACAGACTGGGGACTAAGATGAGCATAGAGCCAACCAGCTAGGTGGGCTCCAGCCGCATACCCTAGCGTCCCCCAAACGCGGATTTTTCCAAAAGCATAGGGACTCTGGGTAGCTAAAATCTCCATCATGGGAGCCGTCCCATTTAGACACAGTAATACCAAGCCATAAAAGATCGTCAACCAAAAGAAGTTAGGGGCCCAGATAAAGCCACCCACTCCTGCCATGAGAACTCCTAAGCTCAAGGTCGTGATTTTAACAATGCCAAACCGTTCGTTGATATAACCAAATAAGGGCTGGGTAATCATGGATAGGAAAAAGGCAGTCGATACCAAATTAGAGACCTGACTGGCTGAATACTGCCGCCCTATCAGATAGACAGAGATCAAAGTCGTAAAGAGAGCAGTCGACATGAAGTAAAAACTATATAAAAATAAATAAGCAGGATAGGAATTTCGAAATGCTTTCATAAGTTTCCTTTCAATTTGAGAAATAAAAGGCAATGACAAAACCCAACTGGATTTCAGTTGAGTTTTGATCAGTTATTTTTTGTAGCGATCCTGAGCCTTGCGCGCACGTCCTTTGCGACGGGCTCTTTCTAAATACAGAATCATAGCGAGAATGAAAATTGGAATCAGAATGACCAGGCTTTCAAGAGGAAACTGGAAGGATTTCTCTCTTGCTGGGGCCGCAGTACTTTGGGAATCCGATTGATTCACTGCTCCTTCTTTGACTGGAAGTCCATCAGAAATCTTTTCTGATAGGGTCACCAAGCCTGAATCCGCTTCAACCTGTCCATCTTTGACAACGAGTTTCGGATCCTCTTCTCCCTTTTTGACCGTGGCATAGAAAGGTTGATCTAAGGTGTAGGTCTTTCCATCGATCGTCTGAACACCCTTGTCCAACAACTTCTTATAACTATAATCTGCAAAAGCCTTTTCGATCAAGGCATTACCAAATGGATGTCGATAGTATTCGCCATCCTGGTCGGACCAATCACCAACTCCCATGACTACGGAGATAATTCGTTGGTCTCCTCGTTTAGCGGTTGCGATATAGTTAAAGGCACCACGTGGACTCGAACCTGTCTTCAGACCATCTACTCCTTCAAGAGCATATCTAGCTCCTGGCAAGGAATAGTTATAGGTATCAAAAGTCTCCTCATAAGGCGTTCCTTGTTTTACAGTCACCTTAGCCTGATTGGTATAGCTAAGGATCTCTGGATATTCTTTCACGAAATGATAGACGAGAATCGCCAAATCTCTTGCAGTTGTCTGGTTGGCAGCATCATTTGGATAGTTATAACAGGTATATAAACCTTGGAAGGTTGAAATGGCCGCTCCACTCGGATTGTTCCAAATGGTATTGGTCATCCCCAACTCCTTGGACTTTTCGTTCATCCGCTGAATAAAGGCATCCGCATCGTGGTTAGAAAGGAGATTGGCCAACATAATCGTAGCCACATTGGAGGATGGAACAGCTGTCATGGTAATCAATTCAGAGACCGTATAGTCCACGCCTGCAACGATGTTATTGTTGGAAATCTCATAGATTTTTGACATGGATTGATCCGCAGCTGTTGCAGTGACAACCGTATCTTTGGTAATTTTTCCCTCTTTCATGGTTTCGAAGAGCAGATACAGGGTCATGAGCTTACTCATACTTGCTGGATCCCGCACTTCATCAATATTGTCTCTCCACAAAACATCCCCGGTATTCGCATCGATAACGAGAGAAGACCTTGGTCGGTTATAGGCCTGCACATGATCATTGGGATACATTTTTTGCGCCATATCCACTAGCTCATCCGCCGCAATCGACAGAGGGCGGAGTAGAGATAGAATGACGATTCCTAAAACGAGCAACTTCTTTTTCAAAATATATTTTCCTCAAATATAGAATTTTATCTTATTGTACCATACTTCAATCTATAAAAAAACCTATCTTTCAGGATATTTCAGATAGGTCTCTTTTTTTCAACTGGTTACAGTAGGCTCAAGGCTGCTTGGTCTGCAATAATCACGACATCTGGATGACCTTGAAGGGCACTCGCTGGTAAACTCTCTGTTTTTGGACCATTGACCGTTCCTGCGATTGCTTGCGCCTTTGATTCTCCATAGGCAAAGAGAATGATGGATTTAGCAGCGAGAATGTTTGCAATCCCCATAGAGATGGCTTGAGTTGGAACGTCTTCAATTTTTTCAAAGAAACGAGAGTTGGCTTCAATCGTTGATTGATCCAAATGGACCAAATGCGTTTGGCTGTCAAATGGCGTACCTGGTTCGTTAAAACCAATGTGGCCGTTGCGACCGATCCCTAGAATTTGCAGATCTACTGGATGTTGGGCCAAGATTTCATTGTAATGGGCTGTTTCTTCTTCTGCAGTATCTTCGTTTCCTTTTGGAAGATAGCTAACTTTAAACGGCTTCTCATTGAATAAATTTTCTTGCATAAAGTAACGGTAAGATTGAGGATCTTCTCCCGTCAAGCCGACATACTCATCCAAGTTGACACTGACCATGTCTGAGAAATCCAAATCACTCTCCCGAATCAATTTATAAAATTCAAGTGGACTGCTTCCAGTCGCAAGCCCCAGAGTTTTGGCACCCTGCTCTAACTTTTCTTTTAGCAGGTCAAAAGCAACCTGTCCCCCTTCGATTTGATTAGCTACTTCAATAACTTTCATGATAAATCCTCCGCTTATTTCTTATATTCATTATATGGTATAGACCAATTTTTGTCAAGCGCTTTCTTGATGTTAGAAAAGGATTTTTTACCTTCATCCCTTTAAAATTCGGCTAGTGATTTCCTTTGTTTCACTCTTATTTCATGATATAATGGGGAAGGTTAAATGTAAGAAATAGAAGAATTTAGATACAAGGAGAGAACATGAACACGAATGACTTTGATTTCCACCTCCCCGAGGAGTTAATTGCGCAAACTCCACTAGAGAAGCGCGATGCCTCAAAACTACTAATCCTCAATCGACAAACAGGTCAGATGGAAGACCAGCATTTTGACGCCATTATCAATGAATTAGAACCAGGGGATGCTTTGGTCATGAACAATACCCGTGTCCTTCCGGCTCGTCTCCATGGGGTCAAACCGGATACAGGAGGGCATGTGGAGCTTCTTCTCTTAAAAAATATTGAGGGCGATCAATGGGAGGTTCTTGCTAAACCTGCCAAACGTCTCAAAGAGGGAGGGGTCGTCAGCTTTGGCGATGGACGTCTTCAAGCGACCCTAATCAAAAAGCTGGAACACGGTGGATGTATCGTAGAGTTTTCTTACCAAGGAATTTTCCTTGAAGTCTTGGAAAGTTTAGGAGAAATGCCCCTACCACCTTACATCCATGAAAAATTAGAAGATCAGGAACGTTACCAGACAGTCTATGCCAAAGAAAATGGATCTGCCGCAGCTCCTACTGCTGGCCTCCATTTCACACCTGAGCTCTTACAGAGGATCGAAGACAAAGGGGTTCACTTGGTTTATCTAACCCTTCATGTCGGACTAGGTACCTTCCGTCCTGTATCCGTCGATGATCTCGACCAACATGAAATGCATTCTGAATTTTATCAACTCTCTGAAGAAGCCGCTCAAACTCTTCGACAAGTCAAAGCAAGTGGACACCGCATCGTTGCCGTTGGGACCACTTCTATCCGAACTTTAGAAACAATTGGGAACAAGTTTAATGGAGAGTTACAAGCCGACTCTGGTTGGACCAATATCTTTATCAAACCAGGCTATCAGTGGCAGGTTGTCGACGCCTTTTCAACCAACTTCCACTTACCAAAATCAACCTTAGTCATGCTCGTTTCTGCCTTCGCAGGTCGAGAACTCACTCTGGATGCTTATCAGCACGCTATCGACCAAGGCTACCGTTTCTTTAGCTTTGGAGATGCTATGTTTATCAAATAAGGAGATCCCCTTATGAATAAGATTGAAAGTCGCCACCGCCTGATCCGGTCTATTATTTCAGAAAAGAAAATTCGAACCCAACAAGAATTGCAGGACAGCCTGGAAGCGAACGGTATCATCGTGACCCAGTCCACTCTCTCAAGAGATGTCAAATCCTTGAATCTGGTAAAAATTAACGAAGGGGATAGCTCTTACTATGCCATCAATAGCATTGCCCCATCTCGCTGGGAAAACCGACTGCGTTTTTATATGGAGGATGCCCTTGTCATGCTTCGTCCCGTCCAAAACCAAGTAGTCGTCAAAACCCTACCTGGTTTGGCCCAGTCCTTCGGAGCCATCTTAGATGCCCTTGAATTGCCGCAAATTGTCGCAACCGTCTGTGGGGATGACGTCTGCCTCATCATTTGTGAAGACAATCAGGGAGCTTTGGACTGCTTTGAAAAATTAAAAGAATTCACCCCTCCCTTCTTCTTTAGCAAATAAAAGAAAGAGAGTGGGACAGAAATCGGTAATTCGTTAGAATTCGATTTCGTCGTCCCACCTCCGCACAGTTGAGTAGGGCTGTAAAAGCTGATGAAATCAGCGTAGTAGAGCCCACTCAACCACTGCGTCTTTCTCGACAATCCAAAAATAATTGAGAGGCTAGGACTTTTGTCCCAGCCTCTTTTTTCTAATCTCTATCAGGCTTCCTTGGCTGCTAATCGTCGAATGGTCTCTGCATAGATTTCCATTGCACGATATAAATCATCCAGTTTAGCTCGTTCATTCGCCTGGTGCTCTGTTTGGAGAGCATCAGGGAAGAGGGCCCCATAAGCCACACAATTTTCCATGGTTCGCGCAAAGGTCGCTCCCCCTGAGGACATAGCTGGGGTCTGATCTCCTGTTTCCTCTTGATAGACCGCCATCAGAGTACTCACCAATGGACTGTCTAATGGGACGTAAAGCGGAGCTACATAATCAAACTCTTCATACTGAAGTTGATAGCTAGCCGCTACTTCAGTTAAACGCTCTACCAAGGCATCCTTATCCGCTAAGACAGGGATCCGAATATCGATCCCGATTTCAGATTGCTGTTCATCAATGGAGAGAGTTGCAATATTGAAGGAAAGAGCACCACTTGGTTCATCTTTGATTTTACCAAAGAGAGCTGCTCCTGTCGCATCTTCCCCAACGGCATCTGCGATAAAGAGAAGGGCTGGATGAGGCTGAATCAAGGAAAGACTTTCAGCTAAACCGACAATAGCATTGACACCCTCAGCCGCATCCTTGGAGTGTTTAGACAGACCAAGAACGGTTACTGCTCCTGCTTCTTCTGTATACTTCACACCACTTTGCTCGATGACTGGTAAGAGTTCCTCTAAGCGGTCACCCTTATAAGTCGCCTTATCTGGCACCACATTAAGGGCACGACCAGCTTGTAAGGGATGATCCTCCCAGCCTGGTCCATGGAGCTTCACTTGAAGCAAGCCTTTTTCAGCATAGGTTAATGGGAAGGCCGAATCTGGAGCAAAGCCAAGATCTGCTTTTTCTTCTAGCTGATTGTAGCGGTTCATACAGCGCCAGAGAGTTTCTTCGTCCGTACCAAATATAAAGCGGATCCGTTTGGTAAAGACAACTCCTTGGTCGAGCAGGCTCTTAACTGCGTAAAGCGCCGCAAGCGATGGTCCCTTATCATCTTGTACTCCACGTCCAATCAACCATCCATCTTTCAGAGTCGCCTCAAAAGGTGGCGTTTGCCAATCTTCTAAATCACCGGCTGGAACAACATCCAAGTGACAAAGAACGGCCAGGAGTTCTTCCCCCTGACCGATCTCTGCATATCCATAGTATCCTTCAGGATCTAGATAGGTTTGAAAGCCCATTTCTTGAGCAATTTCTAACGTTTTCTCAAGGACATCTTGGATAGCTTGTCCAAACGGTGTTCCATTTTCACCTTCGTTTAAAACCGAAGGATAAGAAATCAGAGTCTTTAATGAAGCTAGAAAGTCATCTTTGACTTGATTTGTAATCTCAATTTTCATGGAATCACCTCTTTACTTCTTATAGGAATGGAACGAAAGTTCCGAGAAGAAGGAGGGCAATGGTGATCACAATAACGGCAACAACAAGTTTTGCCATGAATTTCCACCAAGTTGCAATGTTGATACGTCCAAGAGCAAGAGCTCCCATTACGATACCAGAAGTTGGTGCAATCAAGTTCAAGACACCAGATGCAGATTGGTAGGCAGTGATAATCAAGCTAGGACGTACATTGACGAATTCTCCCAATGGAGCCATGATACCCATTGTCGCACTGGCAAGACCAGATGAAGATGGGATCAAGAATGACATTGGCAAGTAGAAGATATAAGTCAAGACGATGAAGACTTGAGAAGATAGACCACTGAGTCCTTGTTTACCCCAGTTAAGGATCGTATCTGTAATCATACCGTTGTTCATGATAACTTGGATACCACGTGCGATCGCTACGATCAAGGCTACGCTGAGCAAGTCAGCTGCACCAGTCATGAATGAAGAAATGATTTGTTCTTCTTTCAATCCGTAGACAATACCAATCAAGATACCCATAAAGGCGAAGAGCATTGCTCCTTCAGGGAAGTACCAAGTACCAAGAGCTGCAGTTGAGCCACCAACAATCTTACCAACTACTGGAAGACTAGTTAACCAAGTGTTAAAGTCTTTAAAGAAGGAAATACCTAAGTCACCCCATGGGATGAAACTCAAGACCATCAAAACAAAGGTCAATACAAAGAGTACAAAGACTTGTTTTTGTTTCTTTGAAAGAGTTGAATTAACATTTTCTTCATCTTCACCAACATTGAAGAATTTCATATCTTCTTCACGAGTTGCATAAGTGAGGGATTTAGTTGGATCTTTTTGAATCTTATCTGCATACTTGTATACAAACCAAGTGCTAAGACCAGTCAAGACAACCCAGAAGATCAAACGAAGGATGATCCCTTCACCAAGACCAACACCTGCAGTTGAAGATGCAATACCTGTCGCGAATGGGTTCAAGGTAGATGCCAAACATCCAATCTGTGAACCAAGCAAGATAATGGCTACCCCAGTCAAGCTATCAAATCCAACGGCCATCATAACTGGCACAAGGAGAGGATAGAAGGCCATGGTTTCTTCACCCATACCATAAGTTGTACCACCAAGGGCAAACAAAGGCATAAGCACCAAAATCAACATTTTTTCGCGACCCTTGTATTTCTTCACGATAGAAGCAATACCAGTGTCTAGCATACCAGTTTCATTGACTACACCAAGGAAACCACCAACCATCAAGATGAAGAAGGCTACGTCGATCGCTGCACTAGTTCCTTTAATCAAAGATCCTTCTTCAGGAGTCGTTCCTAGCATAGCACGAATCGGTGCCATCAAGACATCCCAGATACCTTGAGGGTTTTGAGGTTGTGATTTATAAACACCATCGACAAAAGCCCCTGCTGGGATAATCCAAGTCATCACTGCCATAAACGCAATGATGATTAACAATACGGTATAAGATGAAGGCATCTTAAACCCTTTTTTCGCTTTTTCACTCATTTGTTTATCCTCCTAACGCAACAAAGTTTGAGTGAGTCTTTCAAAAGGTTTAACTTTTAGAAAGCGCTTACCTATATGTTTATTTTATCATATTTAAGATTAAAAAACTAGTTTTTCCTAATCTTTTTTAGAAAAAACAAGGGGAGATACTTTGTACAAACTCCTGTAAACATGGGGTTCACTCCCCTCACTCATGTATATGAATTAGTCTTTTACGATAATCGTTCCACTTTCAGACTCAATCAAAGCGCCAAGATTTTCAAGTGAAGTGATGACTGCTTTTCCTTCTGGACGACCATTTACAAAGGCGATGGCAGCTTCTACTTTAGGAAGCATGCTTCCTGGTGCAAATTGATCTTGTTTGATGTACTCTTCCAATTGAGCAACGTTGACATGTTCCAATTTTTCTTGATCTGGTTTGTTGTAGTTTACAAAGACATAGTCCACACCTGTTAAAACGATGAAGAGGTCTGCTTCTACTAATTCAGCCAAACGTTGAGATGCAAAGTCTTTGTCGATAACGGCTTCAACACCAGTCAAGCTACCATTTGCTTCTTTCACAACTGGGATACCGCCACCACCAGCAGCAACCACGACTTGACCGTCGTTCAATAAGGTACGGATAGTATTGATTTCTTTGATATCCACTGGTTTTGGTGAAGCAACAACTTTACGCCAGCCACGACCAGCATCTTCTTTGAAGGTTGCTCCTGATTTTTCAGCTTCTGCTTTTGCTTCTTCTTCTGAGTAGAATGGACCGATTGGTTTGCTCAAGTTAACGAAAGCTGGGTCGTTCTTATCTACAACGACTTGTGTTACAACGGAAGCAACGTCTTTTTCAATTCCTTCTTCAAGAAGAGCATTTTGAAGAGCGTTTTGAAGCCAGTAGCCAATGCTTCCTTCAGTCATTGCAACCAATGAATCCAACGGGAAAGCTGGGTTCTTTTCAGAATCTGCTGCCAAGTGTTGGAGCAAAAGGTTTCCTACTTGAGGACCATTTCCGTGAGTGATGATCAAGTCATCCCCATTTTTGATTAATTTTACTAAGTGTTTTGCTGTTTCTACAAGTGCTTCTTGTTGAGCTTTTGCAGAAGGATCAGATGAAAGGATAGCGTTTCCTCCCAAAGCAACGACGATTTTTCTTGACATAGATTTTCCCTTTCTATAAAAAATAGGGGCAGGACTAAAGCTAGCAGTCCAGCCCCTATAGCTGTTGGTATACGGTTATAAAGTCTTAAACTTTTGGAATGTACAAGTTACCAAGAGTAGCTGCCATCACCGCTTTAATGGTGTGCATACGGTTTTCAGCTTGGTCAAAGTGACGAGCATATTTGCTGCGGAACACTTCGTCAGTAACTTCCATTTCTTCTACGCCGAATTTTTCAGCAACATCTTTACCATAAACAGTGTTTGTGTCGTGGAAAGCTGGCAAGCAGTGCAAGAAGATCAAGTCTTCGTTATCAGCTTTCTTAACCAATTCCATGTTTACTTGGTAAGGTTTCAAAAGGGCAACGCGTTCTGCAAATTTGTCTTCTTCACCCATAGATACCCAAACGTCAGTGTAAAGTACATCCGCACCTTTCACAGCTTCGTCAGCATCTTCAGTGATCAAGATATGAGCGCCACTTTCTTTTGCGAATCCTTCTGCCAATTCAACAATTTCTTGTTCTGGGAAGAGTTCTTTTGGTGAGAAGATATGTACGTTCACACCAAGGATAGCACCTGTTACAAGAAGGCTGTTTGCAACGTTGTTACGTCCGTCACCACAGTACACAAGTGTCAAACCTTCAAGACGTCCAAAGTTTTCTTGAACAGTCAAGTAGTCTGCAAGCATTTGAGTTGGGTGCCATTCGTCAGTCAAACCATTCCATACTGGAACACCTGAGAATTCAGCCAATTCTTCAACCATACGTTGGCTGAAACCACGGAATTCAATACCGTCAAACATACGTCCAAGAACTTTAGCAGTATCTTCTGTAGATTCTTTTTTACCAAGTTGGATGTCGTTTGCACCAAGGTATTCAGGGTGAGCACCAAGGTCGATGGCTGCAGTAGTGAAGGCAGCACGAGTACGAGTTGAAGTTTTTTCAAACAAAAGCGCAATGTTTTTACCAGCTAGGTAGTGGTGTTGGATGTTGCGTTTTTTAAGATCTTTCAAGTGAGCTGAAAGTCCGATAAGGTATTCTAACTCTGCACGTGTAAAGTCTTTTTCTGCTAAAAAGCTACGTCCTTGGAATACTGAAGTTGTCATTAATTATCTCCTTTTATTATGCATGATAAGATCCTGTCAATCAGTTTAGAGGGCTCAGTTTAGACACTGAGCCCGTCTAACCTGTAGAAGGATGATTAGATTTCTTCACGTTCGAATGGCATTGACATACAACGAGGTCCACCACGACCGCGAACCAATTCACTTCCGCGGATCTTGATCAAACGAAGTCCGTATTCTTCTAATTTCTTGTTGGTAACAGTGTTACGGTCGTATACGACTACCACACCAGGTGCGATTGTAAGAGTATTTGATCCGTCGTTCCATTGTTCACGCGCAGCAGCAACGATATTGCCATCTCCACATGGAATCAACGTAACTTTTTCAACACCAAGGTTTTCAGCAAGCAATTCAGCCAAATCACCTTTTTCTTCAACGATCTTCAATTGTTCGTTTTCGTAAGTTACAGAGAAGACGCGAAGGTTACCTTGGATTTCTGGGTGGATTGTGAATTTATCGTAATCCACCATTGTGAATACTGTATCCAAGTGCATGAATTTACGGTTGTTAGCAAATTCGAAGGCCAATACTTTCTTGAAGCCAACGTTCTTCTTGAAGATGTTTACCAACAATTTTTCGATTGATGCAGCATCTGTACGTTGTGAGATACCAACTGCCAATACATCTTTAGAAAGTACCAACTCATCTCCACCTTCGATACGAGTATCTTCTTCACGGTTGTAGACAAGTTCAACTTTTCCACCGTAAACTGGGTGATATTTGAAGATGTATTTACCATACAAAGTTTCACGGTTACGTGTATCTGCGTACATGTGGTTCAATGATACTGCATTACCAATTGTAGCAAATGGGTCACGTGTGAAGTACAAGTTTGGCATTGGGTCGATTGCAAATGGATAGTCAGATTCAACAAGGTCTGTCAATCCTTTTGCTTCTTCAGGAATTTCTGGAAGTTCAGCTTTTTGAACCCCTGCCATTGTTTTTTCAACCAATTCTTGGTTATCTTCAATGCTATGAAGCAATTCACGGATTGCAACTTTTGTTTGGCGTCCACGAATGTTTGCTTCTTCAAGGTATTCTTCGATGAACTGATCGCGAATTTCTGGAGAAGTCAATGACTCAGCAGCCAACTGTTCAAGATAAAGTACTTCGATTCCTTCGTTACGAAGTGCTTCAGCAAATGCGTCGTGTTCTTTTTGAGCATCTTCCAAGAACGGAATATCATCAAAAAGAAGACGTTCAAGATAGTCAGGCATCAAGTTTTCCAACTCTTTACCTGGACGGTGCAAACAAACTTTTTTCAGTTTTCCAATTTCTGAGAAAACATGAATTGGGTGTGTAGACATCTATAGTCCTCCTTTTTTCTTGCGGTTTAGCCTAGCTAATCCCGTTTACATGTTTTATTTTATCACCAACTGGTACCGCTTTCACAACCGATCTTCCATTACGAATGCCAAGAATCTGACGTTTTTTTAAACATTACCCTCGTTTTATGAAATATGAACCGCTTTCTTTGGATATTTTGCTAAATATATTCTTTTTGTGAGTAAATATTTTTTTATTTGATTTTTGAAACTTTTTAACGTTTTTGACAGAAAATAAAAGAAGCCCTACTAGGCTTCTTCTTGAATGTAGACAAAGTTTATTTTACATAAAACACCTAGATGATTTTCAAAAAATGACTTTTATTATTTTGTCATTTAATAAGTTTAAAAACTTTCCTCCGTGAGAAAAGTGCTTGAAACATGATTATTTCAAGCACTCGGGAGTTTTGAAACCTTAGGTTCAAAACTAAGTCATGGAACTTCGTAGAAGTTCGCTGACGTCCGTTCTCACCTAAGGAAAGTTTTTCAGAAGACTTTATCTTCAATCCAAAAGAAGCCCTACTAGGCTTCTTCAAAACTATCTAAAAAGAATGGAAGATCAAGAAAAGTTAATTTCTTATGCTTGTACTCGATTCGCTCCTCTTCTATGAGCTTCTTTAACACTTGATTGACGGTTTCCCTCGTCGTCGCAGCTAATCTAGCCAACTCTTTCATGCTCATTGGAAAAGGAATGGTTGGACCAAACTTTTGATAATCCTTACAGAGTAGAGCTAGGGATTGGACCACACGATCACTGGCACTGGCTGCGACCACATTGCGAAGCCGCAACTCCTGGAATTCCAGAATTTTTGAAAGTTTTCTCGTTATAAAGAGAACTTGTTCCATACTGGACTGAACAATTTCTTCATAAAGCTGAACAGGGATACTGAAATATTTTACCGTTGTCATGGAAGTGGCTGTATAGTGATAAGTTGAATCTGTAAACATACCACCGTATGGGAAGACAGCTCCTTCTTTGATGTAATCCATATACGAGAAGGTGTCAGAAGAGTCAAACTCCTCAATCCGGACATAGCCTTCCACCACTAAAAAGATACGATCGCGTTTATCACCAGCAAAAAATAGGATTTGTCCCTTTGGTATTTCTCTATAATGAAGCTCTACAGCTAATTTATCAAATTTTTCAACTGGAATTTCAGAGAAAGCTGGATGGGATCGAATCAACTGATAATCTTCTTTTGTAATCATTTCTATTCTTTCTTTAGGTTCTTTAGTTATTATATCATATTTATTCACTGACCTCAAAGAATGTCACCAAGATTTTAACCATTAAACCATATTTTGCATAGAAAAAACCTTCCCAAAACTATCTTGGGAAAGGTTCTAATTCCTTAATTGACATTTACACGGTGCCATTCATTGATCACATAGCAGAGTTGACCAAGTAAATGAAGACCGTAACCACTGATCTCCGTACTTTCTGGGGTTGTCCCCCCTAGACCAGCTGTAAAAATCGAGATAAGATAAGGAGTTTGTTCGTAAACAATAGCTTCGACATTCAGGGCTTCCGCTACATAACCAGGTTTTTGCTGAATGACTAAATCTGGTAAATACCGTTTGTAGTATTCATTTGGGAAGGACTCTCCGATTAATTCTAGCAAGGTCCCATACTTTTCTTTGTGGTTCCAAAGATAGTCCAAGACTTGAATATAGTAATCAGATGTCGTTTTGTTTTCAGGACTAATGGTTTTTATTTCTGCACGGGATTTTCCATATTTTTCATACTTCCCATAGACATTGTCCATGCCACCAAAGCGGTCGGCCAAGGCATATGCCGGCGTATTTTCTGAATAGACAAGAGAATAACGTTGCATATCTGGAATCGTCATAGCTCCACCAAAGGCAGCTACATAATTATCGTGCTCTCCAAGGTACTCGTAGTAAGTATTGGTAATATCAAATTCATCCGTTAAGTTTAACTTCCCTGCATCGACTTCATCCACGACTAACATATTGAGGGGCAGTTTATAAGTACTTCCCGCTGTCATTGGCTGCAACTCATTCATCGAAAATTGTTGACCTGTCGCAGGATTTTTATAGGTAAAGGTAATTTGGGAAGGATCAATACCATATTCAGCCATGTAGTCTTGTACAACTTCTACCAAGCCTTTATTGGCATAATCATAGACAAGACCCAAATTCTCCATGGTTTCACGATCTTGATCCATGACGGCTTGTTTCTCCTCAGGAGTTTTGACACGAGGAGGTTGGAGGGGCTGCTTCTCTTGCTTGGACTCAGCTGGTTGAGCCGTCGTTCCCTCTTGAGCAAGAGGCGAAGCTGGAGCCTGATGAAGATGAAGGTAACTTAATGCTCCAACTCCTCCTATACATAGTAAAATTCCCAATACAATCATGATCGATCGAACATTAAATATTTTTTTCATATGAAGTTAATTATAAAAGATTCTCTTTAAAATAACAAGGTATTTCTGAATCAGAAAACGATTTCTTCTGGAAGAAACTTTTTTAGCAATCCCGACTGAATCCTTCCTCCTGTTCCTATGAATCTGTCCCCTTTTGACTGTCTTACTTGCGCTTAAAAGATCCCATAATCAATTTAGCAACTTCACGCGCAATGGTACGGAACAAGGAACTGATAAAGGAATCTTTGGCCTTTTCTATACTAGATTTTCGTGGACGGCCCGGACTCCGTTTTTGGCTAGCCTTCTCTTCTGCAACTCTTGTCTTTTCTTCCGCTTCCCTCTCCTTTTCCTTCTCTTCTCTAGCAGATTTTTCAGTCAATTTTTCATAAGCTGATTCATTGTCTACTCGAACAGCATATTTTTGATGGAAAGGAGAGCTGGTAATCAAGGCCAACTGTTCACTCTCGTTTAACAAATCAAAACTGGATTGTGGAGACAAAATATAGGAGCGCTCAACCACACTTGGTTGCCCCTTTTCATTTAGGAAAGAGACTAGAGCTTCCCCTGTTCCCAACTCCGTCAAGACAGTTTCCGTATCAAACTCTGGGTTTGGTCGGAAACTTTGAGCAGCAACTTTGATAGCCTTCATTTCCTTTGGCGTATAGGCACGCAAAGCATGTTGGACACGATTCCCAAGCTGGGCCAATACAGATTCAGGAAGATCTTGAGGATTCTGTGTAATAAAGTAGATCCCCACTCCTTTAGACCGGATGAGTCGAACGACTTGCTCAACTTTTTCAAGGAAGAGCTTGCTCGCATCATTAAACAAAAGGTGGGCTTCATCAAAGAAGAAGACAAATTTTGGTTTTTCTAGATCTCCAACTTCTGGTAAGGTCTCGAACAGACGAGACAACATCCAGATCAGGAAGGTTGAATAGAGCTTAGGGGAGTTGAAAAGACGAGTCGCTGATAGAATGTTGATGTAGCCTCGTCCACTGCTGTCCAATTGCATAAAATCTTGAAGATCCAAGGCAGGCTCTCCGAAGAATTGATCTGCTCCCTCTTGCTCTAGCACTAACAAGCTTCGTTGAATAGCTCCTACTGATTGTTTACTGATATTGCCGTATTGAGCGGAATAATCTGAGGCATGGTCATAGACTTCCTTCAAAAGACTCTGCAAATCCTTCAAATCAATCAAAGGCCAATTTTTTTCTTTGGCTAATTTAAAGACGATGGCCAAAATCCCTGTTTGCGTTTCGTTGAGTTCCAACAAGCGCGCTAGCAAAAGAGAGCCCATTCCTTCAATCGTAGCACGGACGGGATGGCCTGCTTGACCAAAGACATCCCATAAGCGAACTGGAAAAGCTTGAGGTTCAAAAGGATCTGTAATACCAAGTAGTTTATAGCGCTCTTCCATCTTTGGCGTCCATTGTCCTGCTTTAGCAAGACCTGATAGATCTCCCTTGATATCTGCTAGAAACACCGGAATCCCTTGCTGACTTAATTTTTCAGTTATGACTTTTAGGGTCACGGTTTTCCCTGTACCAGTAGCCCCTGCAATTAACCCGTGGCGGTTGAGCATTTTTAGATAAAGTGGCGTATCCACTGCTCCTTTTGTAATTGTAATACTTGTCATTTTCATTCTCCCTTTTGGTGAGGTACAGTTTTTTTCAGAAAAAGTGACACGGCTTCTTTCTTATGTAGGAAGCCTTTCTCCTCACTTTCACATACTCTTCTAGTGTATCATTTTCAGGTATAAACGCAAGAAATATCCCTCCCAAAACAGGAGAATCATTTTACTCTACTTTGAGCAATTCTAAAAATAAAAAGCCTGAATCGAGGGGCTCCTTTAAGTGACCTCTTGATTCAAACTTTTTTATTATGAAAGCTTATTTAGCTGCTGCATAGAGTTCGTCTACTTTATTCCAGTTGATAACTGAGAAGAAAGCTTTGATGTAGTCAGGACGAACGTTACGGTATTTCACGTAGTAAGCATGTTCCCAGACATCCAAGCCCAAGATTGGTTTCTTCCCTTCTGAGATTGGTGTGTCTTGGTTTGCAGTTGAAGTTACTTCAAGTTTACCTTCTTGGTTAACAACCAACCATGCCCATCCAGAACCGAAACGAGTGGTTGCTGCTGCAGTGAAAGCTGCTTGGAATTCTTCGAATGAACCGAAGGCTTCATCGATTGCTGCTGCAAGTTCTGCTGAAGGAGCTGTTTTTTCAGGAGTCATCAATTCCCAGAAAAGAGCGTGGTTCAAGTGTCCACCACCGTTGTTGATAAGCGCTTGGCGGATATCAGCTGGGATTGATTCTACATCTGCCAACAAAGCTTCAAGGTCTTCACCAATTTCAGGGTGTTTTTCAAGAGCTGCATTTGCATTGTTTACGTAAGTTTGATGGTGTTTATCATGGTGCAAGTGCATTGTTTCAGCATCAATGTATGGTTCCAATGCATCGTATGCGTACGGAAGATCTGGTAAAATAATTGCCATGGAAAATACCTCTATTTCTTTATGTATATAAAAATGATAACGCAATCATCCAATTTATTCAACTATTCTGCTTACACAGATGGGTTGGCCAACTTTAGCAAAGCCAAATCAAATAGATAATCTTTCTCATAGGTTCCCGATTTCATTTGGAAATCGGTATCAATCAACAGACAAATCGCCTGCTCCAAATAAGCTAGAGAAATCCCTCTACTATCTCTTAGAGCAAATTTGACTTGGTAGGGATTCACTTTTCGACCGGTCAGCTCTGATAGGTCTGAAACGATTTGGGATTCTGTTCGTCCCTCTTGCTTCAACAGCTTGACCTGTGTGTAAATACGGAACTGACTCAATAAAATGGCCAAAAGCTTGATTTCATCCTCTCCTTGCAGCCGAAGGTCCTTGACCAAACTGCGGGCGGAATCAATTTCTTTCTTTAGAATCATCTGGATCAGATCAAACAGATTATCCTGGAGTGTCTTTGGAATAGCCTCTTCTATATCTGAGATGGTAATGTTTGAGGATCCCTTGTAGGTTTTAAGAAACTCCAAGTTTTTCTGAATCTCACTAAAATCAAAGCCAGATTTGATCAAAAGTTGGTCGAAGGCTTGTGAATCAATCGCTAGTCCCAAAGACTTGAGCTCTTCCGTGAAATGGGCACGCAACTCCTGTTCCTTTAATTCAGTTGCTTCCAGCAACTGGGCATCCCTTTTTAAGAGCTTGACAATTCTTCGTTTGCTATCCAGTTTTCCTTCCGCAATGACAATCAAGCGAGTCGTTTCTAAAGGTGCCGATAAGTATCCTTCAAAGGACTGCAATTCATCATCTGTCAGGTATCTTTTTTTTGCGGTCGTCACATCGACAAAATGATCCAAAATCACTATTTTTTCATCCGCAAAAAATGGAAGGCTAACCAAGTCAAGCTCGACCTCTGAATAAGCTGTTTCCTTCATGTCAAAATAGGAATAGTTCAAATCAGATGAATCGTAGCCAACTTTCTTTAAAAGTTGCTCTTTCATCCACTCAAACTGACCGATGTCATCCCCTGATAAAACCAGGATAGGAGGAAGGTTCTCGGCACTGATTTTTTTAATTGTTTGTAAAGCCTGCATGTTCTGAAGGTACCTCATTCCACTCTCTAAACTGATGCTGGGTCTGTTCCGATTCCATTTTCTTTTCAAGCGGTGCTTTCTCTAGTGGAGTTGGTGGAGCCGAAACAATCTGGGGAATAGCTGAAAAACTGTTGGGATCCATCAAATGGGATGGCATACTTGGCGAAGAGACATCGGGACTCGTCGAAGCAAATCCTTGAGAAGCATTCTGGTCCGGTTTTGCAAGTCTAGCACTTGGAAGGATCAGGAGACAAGCCAAACAGAGCAAACCCGCAAGAGCTAAGACTAGAAAAATGGAAATAGGAGATAAAAGGTAGAGCAAGATAGGGCCTAGAAATAGGAAAATCAACGACCAATGAAGACCTGCATCTCTCAATCGCCGAACGACTACTGCTTGCTGGGGAACAAAAATAAGATAGAGATAAAGGAGAAAAAAGATGCTGAACCAAGCTGAAACGTTCATCCCGGTCAAGGGAATCACGTCTTCCTCTGATTTCGAATTTGAAAAGAGTAAGACCAATTGGTAAATCCAAAATGGACTGGTAAATAATAAATGCCAAGCTTGGCTAATCCAAAATTCTTTTCTATCTGATTTTCTTGAAAAATCAGCATATTGCATCCAAAACAACTGTAATGATTTCATACTTGTAACCTCATTTCCTTGACTTTATCATAGCAATTTTCAAGCTAGAAATCAAACAGCTCTTATCGAACGGTTTCAATCGTCCACTGATTCCACCCTCTAAAACGAATCGCTCCTTGCTGGTCTGTACGAAAAACAGTCATTTGTAACTCTTTGAAGCGCTCCAAGGTTTCCTGATGAGGATGCTGGTAACGATTTTTTTCGCCCGCAGATATCAAGGCAATTTTTGCTTGGATTTTTTCTAAGAAGGCAGGGTGAGAAGATCCCTTAGAACCATGGTGGCCTGCTTTTAGGACATCTACGCGCAGTCGAGGATAACGGGCTAACAAGGTCTTTTCCCCTTCTTCTTCTAAATCTCCTGTAAAAAGGAAGGACCACCCATAAAAGCGGCCATAAAGGACAATGGAATCGTTATTACTCCCATCTCCTACTTCTACCGGATAGAGGACTTCTGCACGCCCATCAAAGATCGACAATTGATCACCAGCCTCCAACGTTTTTACCGGTAAGTTCAATCGTTTGAGCAGACGGACAAAAGAGTCTTTTTTTAAGCTTCCCTTGGAAATATTTATTTCCTTTATCCTAACCTTAGTCGCAAGCACTTCCAAATCTCCCATGTGATCTGTGTCAGTATGCGTGAGAATCATATGATCAATCTGGTCAATCCCCCTGCTTTTGAGATAAGGGAGCAGGGTTCGTTCTGCATTGCTAGTAGACCTTCGCTTCTTCCATTCCTCCTTTTGGCCAAAGTCCACTTTTCCTCCTGTATCAATTAAGATCGTTTTCCCTCGCCAATCACGCAACAAAATACTATCACCTTGACCAATATCAATGATGGTAATCTCATTTTCTAAAGGATGCTTCACAAGGGCGAATATAGAGCATATTAAGAGTAGAAAAAGATATCTCCACTTCTTAACCTTTCGCATCTCATAGAGACAAGCTAACAAGCACAATAGCAAGATGAAAAAATAGATGCTTGGCTGCCCGAAAACCAAAGATTGACTAGTGAAGCTTGCTAGATACTCCATACTTTTTTCCATCCAGACGAAGAAAGGATTCCAGAAGGTCAAGGGATAAAGAAAAGAAAGGAGAAAGACGACACTCAGTCCTGGCAACAACAGAAGGTCAAATAAGAGAGAAAAAATAAAGGTTAGAGGAAGGGACCAGGGTTGGTATTCTCCAAAGAAAAAAATGAGAAAAGGAAGAACCCCTAGTGTTAACACTAGACTCTCCTTGATGACTTTTCGGATTCCCTCCTTCTCCTCTTCGGAAGAGGTTAGCGTCAATATAAAGGCGTAGGCACAGGATAAGAGACCTCCAGCAGTCAACAAGGAGGATGGTAAAAGAAGGACTAATAAGAGGAGAGTGACCCCCATATTTTCCATTCCTTTGAGCCCAGCCTGGGCTAGGAGTTTCTGTAAGAGGCTTCGAACGACCGAAACCGAAAAGCCTGTCATCCCAGCATAAAGAAGCGAAAATGGATAGAGGAGGTAGGCAACCTTTTCCTGCTCCAATCCCAAGCGGAGAAAGAAGCGCCGAAAGACATCTAAGAAGAAGGCAACCTGCATGCCCGACAAGGCAAACAGATGGATAATCCCCAAGTTCGAATACAGCTGGCTCATTTCTTCAAACTCCACATCTAAAAAACCAAAAAGCAAGCCCGTCATGTAGTGACTCATGGGTTGGGGAAAATGCTGGTGAACCCATACAAGGGCCTTTCGCCTCCAACTAGACAGCAGCCCTATGAAATCTCTAGGCTCAGCAGGTCTCTTTTCAAGAATGTGACTGATTTTCAAAAGGTGATAAATCCCTTGTGTTTTCAGATAAGCCTGGTAATCAAAGCCCATAAAATTACGCTGTTTTGTCGGTGTTTCCAATTCCCCTTTGATCCGTAATTCTAGCCCATGATCCAGGTGTTTAAAATAGGCTTGTTCTTCCTCTGACTGAAGCTGGTAGAAAACCTGAAAAGTACGGCTACCTGACTTGGCACGAAAGGATAAAGCATCTCCATTCACCTTGATGGTGTCCGGTAAAAGCTGAATGACCCTTGGGACCCTATGATCGCTTGACTCTTGTTTTCCCTGTTCGATCCGGAAAGCAAAACAAAGGGTAAAGAGGGAAAGAAACCCTATGAGGCACAGAAATCGTTTGCCATCGTAGCGTCTTCTAAACAAGATGAAGAAGGCCAGAAGGAAGAACGAAGCGAGCCAGTGTCCCGTGTAGATCCAATAATAGAGAGATAAGACCGGCAGGGTGAGATGAAAGGGATGAATGTTGAGACTTCTAATCCACTGTAACATGCTCTTTTAACTTTTCTAGCGTCTTTTGACCAATCCCAGAAACATTTTTCAGTTCATCAACAGACTGAAATTTCCCTTTTTCCTCTCGATAAGCAATGATATCTTGGGCTCGCTTTTGACCTATCCCTGAAATCGTCTGTAGTTCTGCTTCTGTTGCCGTATTGAGATTGACCTTTCCATCTTTTGACTGCTTTTCGCCACCGGTCGTCCCAGCAGATGCAGATGCGGACGCAACAGGCGCTACCTCCTCTCCATTCTTAGCAACATAGACGATGGACTCATCCTCCAATTTTTGCGCTAAGTTGACGGATTGGCTGTTGGCTTCGTCTGTCATCCCTCCTGCTTTTTGGACAGCATCATAGACCCGGCTCCCCACTGGCAGTTCGTAGACCCCTGCTTGTCTGACAGCTCCCTTCACATCCACCATGATTTTCTCTTGAGAGGAGTCCGTCTTTTCCTCACCCCTCTGTTGAGAGCTAGATGGGAGGCTGGTGTCTTCCTTAGGAGAAGCCTCCTGATCCACCATTTCTAACTGTGAAATGACAGTTTCCGGTGCTTGTGGAGGTTGCTTAGGCCAAAAGAGAAATATTCCTCCCATCACTAGCCCCACAGTAGCCAAACCTAAAAACAGTTTATATTCCTTAATCTTCTCAATCCACGTCTCCATAAATACCCCTTTTATTTTTATTATTCGTAAAAAAACGAAGAAATAAAAAAAAGAATGTCAAAAATCACATGATTTTTGACATTCTTTTTATCTAGAGTACTGCTTAGTCTTTCCGATGCTTGTCCGGATCCCAAACAAAACTAGCGATATAACTAAACAAGAGGGTCAGTAAAGCGACAACCAAGACAAATGGCAGCAGTAAAAACTTCAACAAACGGATGAGGATAAAAGGTTTCCGGTCATTGCGCAGTGCCTGAGATTCCGCATCTAAGCGATCAAACTCAGCCTGGATACGTCTTGCAACTTCTTCCACTCCCTCATCATTCATTTTTGCAATATCAGAGATATCAATAGGGTGCCCAAAGTTCATGTCAATCCGTTCACAGGTCGCTAGTCCTTTCAAAGTCATTGGACCCGTATAAGTGACAGGCATAATACGTACCTTGGCCATCTTGGCAATCACGGCAACTCCACCCTTAACATCCTGAGAATGGCGACTTCCACTTGGAAACATAATCAAGGAACGCTTGCTTTTTTTGAGCATATTCACTGGGTATTTAATTGCTACTGCACCTGGATTTTCACGGTCAATTGGGAAAGCCCCGCACATGCGAATCCACCATCCAAAAATCCGATTGGTAAAGAGTTCCTTCTTAGCCATAAAGATAAATTGCTTGGGTTTTGTCGCAAAGGCCATGTAGACCGGATCCCACCAAGTTCGATGAGGAGCTACGAGAATGTAATTTTCCTCTTGACTCGGAATCAGTTCCTTATGATGGTAATGAGCATTTCCATTCAGAACCCATAAAATAAAGGTCACTAAGCCACGTAAATAGGTATAAAACATGCTTTCTCCTTTGATAATTCTCTTGTTTATCCATTATACCGTATCCTTCTCTTCCCCGCAAATCTTTTCAAAAACTTGATGACTCAACAAACTGACTGCATCTAGTCTTTTTCTTAAAAAAATGATATGATGTTTTTATGGAAATGAATGAATTAAAGGGATTAACCCATGAAGAGGTCCGCAAAAAAATACAGCGTGGCCAAACCAACGAATTTAAAGCGAATACCAGTACCAGTACCTGGCAAATCATCAAGCGCAATGTCTTCACCTTGTTTAATGCTTTGAACTTTGTGATCGCCCTCGCTTTGGTTGCGGTACAAGCCTGGAGCAATCTGGTCTTTTTTGCAGTCATCTGCTTTAATGCCTTATCCGGGATTGCTACAGAGCTCCGCGCTAAACGGATGATTGATAAATTGAACTTGATGAGTAAGGAGCTCGTCACTGTCATCCGAGCCGGGGAAGAGGAAACCATTGATCCAGAGGAAATCGTCCTTGGCGACCTGATTAAGCTATCTGCTGGAGACCAAATTCCGAGTGATGCCATCGTTCAAAAGGGAGTTGCTGAAGCCAACGAAGCCATGCTGACGGGAGAAAGTGACTTGGTTCTCAAGGAAGAGGGAGATGAACTTCTATCCGGTAGCTTCTTAGCGAGTGGCCAGGTCTACGCTCGTGTCAAACGTGTGGGGGCCAATAACTATGCTAATAAATTGATGGTTGAGGCGAAAACTCTCAAACCCATCAACTCTCGCATCCTCTACAATCTCGCAAAAATCTCTAGTTTTACTGGAAAGATTATTATCCCATTTGGAATCGCCCTCTTCTGTGAAGCCTTTTTGATTAAACTGCTTCCAGTGAAAGATTCTGTGATTACCTCTTCCACTGCTCTCCTGGGCATGTTGCCAAAAGGAATTGCCCTTCTGACAGTGACCTCTCTCTTGACAGCCGTGATCAAGTTGGGGATGCGCAAGGTCTTGGTCCAAGAGATGTACTCTGTGGAAACCCTGGCTCGTGTCGATACTCTTTGTTTGGATAAGACAGGAACCATCACCCAAGGAAAAATGACCGTCAAAGGCATTCACTCCCTGTCTGAACACTTTTCTGAAGAAACTATCGAAGTTATTCTCGCTGCCTATATGCAAAATTCTGAGGATAACAACCCAACTGCCCAAGCTATCCGCAAAGCATATGGCGAGTTAGAACACGCTTATACAGCAGAATCAATCATTCCATTTTCAAGTGATCGAAAATGGGGGGCCATGACCCTGACCAACTTGGGGACCGTTTATTTAGGGGCCCCAGAAATGCTCCTCAAAGAAAATCCTCCAGCGGTATTGGAAGCCCAAGCCCATGGATCACGGGTCTTGATCTTAGCTCGCAGTGTGGAAGCCATTGATATGCATGATTTGACTTTGCCAAGTGATGTAGAAGCGATCGCCGTCATTGAAATCCTCGATCCAATCCGCGAAGGGGCTGCCGAAACCTTGGATTATCTTCGCTCCCAAGATGTAGATCTCAAAATCATCTCTGGTGATAATCCAGTCACTGTTTCTTACATTGCTAAGGAAGCTGGTTTTGAAAGCTACGAAAGTTATATTGACTGTTCTAAGATTGAGGACGATGAGTTGGTGGACCTAGCTGAAAGTACAGCCATTTTTGGACGGGTTTCTCCTCATCAAAAGAAACTCTTGATTCAAACCCTCAAGGCTGCTGGTCGAACCACTGCCATGACAGGGGACGGGGTCAATGATATCCTAGCCTTACGAGAAGCTGACTGCTCCATCGTGATGGCCGAAGGCGATCCTGCAACTCGTCAAATTGCCAATCTCGTCTTGTTAAACTCTGACTTTAATGATGTTCCAGAAATTCTCTTTGAAGGTCGTCGGGTCGTCAATAACATTGGACGAATCGCTCCTATCTTCTTTATTAAGACGATCTACTCCTTCATTCTGGCGATTATTTGTATCGCAAGTGCCCTTTTATTTGACATCAACTACTTGTTGATCTTCCCATTTATTCCGATTCAGATTACACTGATTGACCAGTTTGTCGAAGGATTCCCTCCATTTGTCTTGACCTTTGAACGAAACATTAAGCCAGTGGAAAAACACTTCCTCAAACGCTCCTTGCATCTGGCCTTACCAAATGCCTTGATGGTTGTCTTTAGCGTCTTATTTGTTCGTTTATGGGGAGCTCATCATGGCTGGTCTAGCCTGGACATGTCTACCCTTTCCTACTACTTGTTAGGATCTATTGGCTTCTTGTCCGTTATTCGGGCTTGCTTGCCACTCAATATCTGGCGAGGTCTCTTAATTATCTTCTCTGTCTGCGGTTTCTATCTCTCTGCCTTTTACTTGAAAGGTCTGATTGAAATCGGAACATTGACAGCTGTGACCTTCCCAGTCTACCTTGCCTTGATGGCTCTCTTTACGGGAATCTTCATCTTGGCGACCATTTATCAAAAATATGAATTTGATTAAACAACTCTTTGATAAGGATGGAACAAAGGTTCTGTCCTTATTTTTTCTTATCCCTTTCTATGCTTTTCCCCGCCCTCTTTTCATGCTATAATAGAGCCATGAACGATATCGAATTAAAAGACGGCGAACGCGTCAACCAACTATTTTCAAGCGATGTGAAAATCATTCAAAATAGAGAAGTTTTTAGCTATTCCATTGATAGTGTCCTTTTGTCACGCTTTCCCAAGTTGCCCAACCGTGGTCTGATTGTCGATCTTTGTGCCGGCAATGGTGCTGTCGGACTCTTTGCTAGCACGCGCACCAAAGCCACCATCGTTGGAGTGGAGATACAAGAAAGACTAGCAGACATGGCAGAGCGTTCCATCCATTTGAATGGCCTCTCCGACCGCATGTCCATGATTACCGATGATTTAAAAAATTTGCCCCACCATTTCCCTGGTAGTAAAATCGACCTTATTCTCTGTAATCCTCCCTACTTTAAAGTAGACGAGCACTCCAATTTAAATGAGAGCCCTCATTATTTGCTAGCCCGTCATGAGATCACCACCAATTTGGACCAAATTTGTCAAGTGGCCCAACGGACTCTCAAGTCCAATGGCCGACTCGTCATGGTGCATCGTCCGGATCGCTTCTTAGATATCATTGAAACCATGAAACACTACAATCTGGCTCCTAAACGGATTCAATTTGTCTATCCCAAGGTCCATAAAGATGCCAACATGCTTCTCATTGAGGCCATTAAAGATGGATCGCGAGATGGTCTGAAAATTCTGCCTCCACTGTTCATCCATGAGGAAGATGGAAGCTATACGCCGGAGATTCATGAGATTTATTATGGAAACTAAAGCTTATATGTATGTAGTCCAGTGTGCAGATGGGACCCTTTATACTGGCTACACCACCGATATCGAACGCCGTATCAAAACCCACAATGCTGGCAAAGGCGCCAAATATACACGTCCCAGACTTCCTGTGACCTTGATCTACCAAGAGTCTTTCCCCGACAAAAGAGCTGCTATGTCAGCCGAAGCACTCTTTAAACGGAAGAGCCGAGAGGAAAAACTGACCTATATCAAGCATCAACAATCTAAACTAGATCCAGAATAGAGGTAACCTAAATGATCTAACAATCATCTGTTTGCATGCTAAAAGGAGCCACAAGAGCTCCTTTTTTTAATCATCTAGGATTCGTCATCAAGGGTCTTCAAAAATGCCCAATTTCCAACACTTTGTTTTCCATAGTCAAGCACCATAGAATCTAATAGAACGAATTCATTTTTTTCATAGAAAAAGACATTTTGCTGGGTACTGGTAATCAAGCCTAGACGCTTACAACCTTTGGCCTTGACGTAAGGCTCAATCCCGTTTTGGAGAAAATGACTACCAACACCTTGGCCCTGAATAGTTGGGCTCACAGCAAACATCATTAAATACCAGTCGAAGTTTCCGGATTTTTTCAAATGTTGCTCCGAACGCTCCACCAGGTCCAGATATTTCATTAATTTCCAAGGGCTAATGTAACGGAATAACTTAAAAATTCCATTTAGTAGGTAAGAGACCATTGAGAAATCTTTTTGTTGCAAGAGTCCTACAGCTATAATTTCTCCATCTCGTTCAGCAACTAGGCAAGTTTCCCCTTTGATGTAGAGCTTGACTAACAAGGTATGCAATAGCTCAATAAAGGCCGGAAAGTATTCAGGCTTTTTTAAATCTTCAATGACGGTTAAAAATGGATAATTCATAAAAGCATCAGCGCAGACTTTTCCAATTAGCTTGTACTCATCTAGCCTTGCTTCTCTATATACGATCCTTTCCATACGCCAACTCCTTCATTCTAATAAGTCCATTATACTGTAAAATACTCTTTTTTTCGATTGCAATATGAAATTATCACATAAATTCTTACAAATCCGAAGCCATTTGAATAGTGAATGAAAGCTTAATCAGATTTATGAACATTGGGAACCAATTTTTGATGAATGACGGAACTACTCCTGCATAGAAACAAAAAAATAGTCCTTCTAGATTTTTCTAGAAAGACTATTTGATACGTTAGGAACTAAGAAAATTAAATACGCTCTTTCCAAGAAGTTGCGACTTGGTCTAAGACTTGGTTGAGCTCTTCAATGTTGCGACGACCTTCGGTACGCAACCATTCACGAGCTG